>NZ_JAANQB010000012.1:0-4541 GCF_011605445.1 Cronobacter sp. HA18006
CTTCCGGCGCGTTATCGATCTGGTCGAATGCACGAGCAGAACCACCGTAGGTTTTCGCCAGAACGGTAGTGATGGCAGCGGTCAGCGTTGTTTTACCATGGTCAACGTGGCCGATAGTACCGACGTTAACGTGCGGTTTTGTACGTTCAAACTTTTCTTTAGACATCGATTGTCCCTCTAAGACACGGATAAATCGGTGGTATCACCACATCAACCAGGCGTTTGCCTGAATTTGTTGAATACATCTACAGAAGAGAAACAGGGAGGAGATTGAGAAGTGGTGCTGATAGGCAGATTCGAACTGCCGACCTCACCCTTACCAAGGGTGCGCTCTACCAACTGAGCTATATCAGCACATCCTGGAGCGGGCAGCGGGAATCGAACCCGCATCATCAGCTTGGAAGGCTGAGGTAATAGCCATTATACGATGCCCGCATCCTGAAACTCGGCTACCCAGTTCTTTCTGTACAAAAAAGAAATTCTTTTTTGCTTGAGCTGGCAGGCTTACCGACCAACTCTGGCATCGCAGCGCGAAGCCGAAAATGGTGGTGGGGGAAGGATTCGAACCTTCGAAGTCTGTGACGGCAGATTTACAGTCTGCTCCCTTTGGCCGCTCGGGAACCCCACCTGAACTTGATGGTGCCGGCTACCGGAATCGAACTGGTGACCTACTGATTACAAGTCAGTTGCTCTACCTACTGAGCTAAGCCGGCATCAAGTAGCGCGCATTCTAGGAATAGCGGCGCGCGCATGCAACAAAAAAATTGCTTAATCCGCTCTCTTGCTCACATTTTGCGCATCAACGCGCATTTCTGATGCCTTTTCAGCCACTCATGGTGAAATAATCCACACCTGGCGGCGGCATCTGGTGGGTGGTCAGGCTAACAAACAAAACGCCAGCTCGTTCTTTAATGGGTAAAGGCGACGTATTGCTCTCTCTTTTGCGTCAAAAGTGCTGCTGATTTAAGCATTACAATTACTGCTTTAATCGTCTCGTTCGCCGTTGAGTGTTATCTCAGTAGAAAGATAACCCCACACAGGCGGACAAGCTTTATACAATTAAGGTTAAGAAGCGTGATGCTTTTCGGAGAAAGGAAAGTGAGGAAGATTTTTTCTTATTATTCCTTTTGATCTGGTGTTACCCTCCTGCCCATTGTGAAATTCTCGCTTACCCGGCGTGCCATTAAGCGGTCTACGATGAAAGCATCACAGCGCTGAGCAAAGGGTTTTCATTTTGTCCTGAATGACAGGCAGAAGCATGCTTATGAGTAATAAAGATCAAATCTTAACGTCCCCCTATCTCCAGTTTAACCGGAGCCAGTGGGCTGCCTTGCGCGACTCTGTACCGATGACGCTTACTGAAGGCGAAATCGCGCGCCTGAAGGGTATTAACGAAGACCTTTCTCTTGAAGAAGTCGCGGAAATTTATCTGCCGCTATCGCGTTTGCTTAATTTTTATATTAGCTCTAACTTACGCCGGCAGGCTGTACTCGAACAATTTCTTGGCACTAATGGCCAGCGTATTCCTTATATTATCAGCATTGCAGGTAGCGTTGCGGTAGGTAAAAGTACGACTGCCCGCGTATTGCAGGCGCTGTTAAGCCGCTGGCCTGAGCATCGTCGCGTTGAGCTGATTACCACCGATGGCTTTCTACATCCGAACGCGGTTTTAAAAGAACGCAATCTGATGAAGAAGAAAGGCTTTCCTCAGTCATACGATATGCACCGCCTGGTTAAGTTCGTTTCTGATATCAAGTCAGGCGTGCCGAATGTCACCGCGCCGGTTTATTCACACCTCATTTATGATGTCATTCCTGATGGGGATAAGGTCGTTAATCAACCGGATATTCTTATTCTTGAAGGTTTGAACGTGCTGCAAAGCGGTATGGATTATCCTCACGATCCGCATCATGTTTTTGTTTCAGACTTCGTCGATTTCTCTATTTATGTTGATGCGCCAGAAGATTTACTGCAGCGCTGGTATATTAACCGTTTTCTGAAATTCCGTGAGGGCGCGTTTACCGATCCTGACTCTTATTTCCATCACTACGCCAAACTGTCAGAAGATGAAGCGGTTAATATCGCAACGCAGTTATGGAAAGAGATTAACTGGTTGAACCTTAAAGAGAATATCCTTCCGACACGTGAAAGGGCCAGCCTCATCATGACCAAGAGCGCGAACCATGCCGTCGACTGTGTCCGCTTAAGGAAATAAGGCAGGAATGAAAAAAGGGAGCCTGGCTCCCTTTTTTCATTCTGCGCTGCGTAATGAAATCTCGCCGCCCATCCAGGGCTTTATCACGCCGTTTTGTTCCAGCAGTAACGCACCCTGATTATCTATACCACGAGAGATACCGTATATTTCGCGATCGCCAATAATGAGTTTGACCTGACGATGAATAAAATTGTCCAGTTTTTCCCAACGCGATAAAAAGGGAGCTAACCCTTCCTGTTCAAACTCCCGCAGCGACGCGCGTAGTTTTTCTATCAACCTGACGGCCAGTTCGTTTCTGTCGACTTTAATTCCCGCTTCCTGAAGGTTGATCCAGCCCTGATTCACGATATCGCTTTCGACCTGACGCATCGCGAGGTTGATACCCGCGCCAATAACAATCTGTGCCGCATCTCCGGTTTTCCCCGTAAGCTCGACGAGAATACCCGCCAGTTTTCTGTCATGCAGATAGAGATCGTTTGGCCATTTTACCCGCACCTGTCCGGCACCAAGTTCATGAAGCACTTCAGCCATAACAATGCCGATAACCAGGCTTAAACCAATGGCGGCAGCTGGTCCCTGTTCAAGGCGCCAGTACATGGAAAGATAAAGATTTGCTCCAAACGGCGAGAACCATTTGCGGCCACGACGTCCGCGACCCGCCTGCTGATACTCCGCGATACAGGCATCACCAGATTCAAGCTCAGACAGCCTGTCCAGTAAATACTGGTTTGTGGAGTCGATAACCGGCAGCACCGTTACCGATCCCGATTTAATATGGGAATGAATAAAAGATTCGTTAAGCAACTGAATCGGGCCCGGCAGGCTGTACCCTTTACCCGGCACCGTAAAGACATCAATGCCCCAGTCACGCAGCGTCTGGATATGCTTATTGATAGCAGCACGGCTCATCCCCAGCTTTTCGCCAAGCTGCTCACCAGAGTGAAATTCGCCATCAGCAAGAAGCGAAACCAGTGTTAACGGAATAGTATTATCTTTCAAGAAATCGTCTCCACAGCGTTTACCTCACCCACCGCACCAATAAAACGGACTTCAGGCTCCAGCCAGATATTGAATTTTTCGCCGACGCGCTGACGGACTTCGTACGCGAGTTTTACGACATCCTCACTCGTCGCATTATGCTCATTGATGAGCACCAGTGCCTGCTGACGATGCACCGCCGCGCCACCGACACGATGACCTTTCATTTCACAGCGATCGATAAGCCAGCCTGCAGCCAGTTTTACCTTTCCATCATTTTGTGGGTAACGTGGCGCATCTGGATAATGTATAAACAGCGCACTGGCCTCTTCAGCAGTAATAACCGGGTTTTTGAAGAAGCTGCCTGCGTTACCATATTCCTTAGGATCGGGAAGCTTTGTTTGACGCATGTGGCATACCGCATCAAAGACCTGCCGGGGCGTGACGGTATCAGCGGACAAGCGTGTCAAATCGCCATAAGTCAGTACCGGTGACCATACTTTAGGAAGACGAAGCCCTATACCTGTAATAGCGTATCGATTCTGGTAATCATGCTTAAAGATGCTATCGCGATAACCGAAGCGGCAGTCACTGTTACCCAGACGAACCGACTCACCCGACGCCAAATCAATGCAGTCCACATACAGACATAATTGTTTGAACTCTACGCCATAAGCGCCAATGTTTTGAATCGGTGACGAACCCGCGCATCCTGGAATAAGGGCAAGGTTTTCAAGGCCGGCCATATTATGATCCAGCGTGAATTCTACGAGACGATGCCAGTTTTCCCCCGCGCCAGCATGTATTAGCCAGGCATCATTATGTTCTTCAATCTGGATACCCATAATACGGTTAAGAATGACCGTACCGTTGAAATCATCAAGAAACAGTACGTTGCTCCCCTCGCCCAGAATTAAAACCGGCCGGGACACTGCTTGCGCCTGCTGCCATGCATCAGCCAGCGCCCCGGCAGTATTCGCCGTCACGATCTGCTGCGCGCGTTTTTCAATACCAAATGTATTGTAAGGTTTTAGGGAGTTATTCATGCCATTAGTCCTGATGTCAAAACCCGAACAGTTTAACCGATTAGCAGGTTTATAGCTTCTCTGCGAAAGGATGAGCACACAAAAGGGGAGGCGAACGAGGCTTATTTTTTTGATATACAAGGGAAGGTTTATAAAACTCATAAAGCAAAAACCCCTCAGCGGTGCTGAGGGGTTTTTTATTTGATGCCTGGCAGTTCCCTACTCTCGCATGGGGAGGCCCCACACTACCATCGGCGCTACGGCGTTTCACTTCTGAGTTCGGCATGGGGTCAGGTGGGACCACCGCGCTACAGCCGCCAGGC
>NZ_JAANQB010000013.1:0-4394 GCF_011605445.1 Cronobacter sp. HA18006
TCTCTTTCTCACCAATACCTGAAACTTCCCTAACGTATTCTCCGGTAACATCAACAACACTTCTACATATCGTTTTGCACATAGGAAAGTTATATTTGTGAGCAGAGCAATGTATTGGATCTATCTCAACTGATGCCATTATATCAAAGCCAGCTTGCTCGAAACCGAGACTCAGCCCACCCGCTCCAGCAAATAAATCAACAGCAATCGGTCTAGTCATTCTTTACACCCACGTTATATAAAATCAACATGATGCTATCAGAAAAACGATCGCTTTACCGATCGTTTTTCTGATTTCGATTGAACATAACATCTCTTGCCCGCACCCCCAGAAAGGCCCTCAGCGCGTTTCTGCCGCATCCGGGCCGTTTTGGGTACCTTTCCCTGCCTGTATCGTGAAAAAACGCCCCTGATGATTTTGGCGCGGCTGCATGGCTATGCAAGGAAGTGCATGAGTACCGGTTTCAGGCCAAAAATCAGGCCGGCACGTCAAAACCCGGTTTGTTCCCTGCTAAAAACGGTGAACGGGCGGGAAATTTATTGCGTGGCCGTGAGGCGTTGGCAAGAACATCAGGCATGAAGATAAGGGGGCGGATGTACGAACGTTTCACAAAACAATTTCGAGTGGAAATCAGAACCCCTTCCTCCTGCCAATGCTATCCCTCAATGACTCAGCCAGTCTTTGAGATTCATCTTCCACTCTTCTGAAGTCATTCACGGACAGAAAAAAACCATTCTCTGGCGCGCCTGCTACAGAAACAGATTTTTCTGTAGCAGGCAAAGAATCCGCTGTAGCGAGAGACGATCCATCTGTATTTTTTCTCAACCTGTAAAGAGCCTTATCAAACGCAACCTGTGAGATCTTCAGACCGTAACGTTCATTCAGTACAGCCACAATTTCTCTCCTGGGGATGCCATTTTTCTTCCAGTTTTCTATATCAGCCAGGGAATCTCTGACAGCCGCAATCGCTGTTCTTGGACCAAGGTTAAAATTCGCCATACGCCACCCATAATGTCTTATCAATGTCTCATTTTAGTCCAAAATATCACAGAATGTCTTATAATTGTCCTATCCTTGTCTTTCACGGTTCATGGCTACATGAACCGGCAGGTATGTAACGCTTTTTTATTTCGCTCAGGCCTGCCAGATATAGATTCATGCCTTAAAAGCCAAGTTGCTTTATCCCTTAAATGGTCATACACCATACGCAATCGCGATTTCATCGCAACTGCATGAATCAAATGGGAAAAATGGGATTTTTCGTTTATACGTGTAATACGCAAGGTATTACAGTCAACCGTAATTACATGAAAATAAAGAAATAAGATGTAATACCACCGTATTACACATACGCTGGCCAGCGAAAAAGCTATAACGCTTCCCGACCGACAGGAGGCCCGGAATCCACCGGGGCGTGCAGGTTATCTTCAGTAACCTTCGCCATTAAATCAAAAAGGTCATACTCGCCGGGAAGCTGCGTATCAGCAGCATCCCGTTGTTCATCATGTTCAGATGGCATGGGGTGATATCCAGTAGCTGAGAGGTTGTTAGCGGGTTTCGGGGCGCAGCCCTGAACCAGTCACGTAGCGCTAGCGGAGTGTATACTGGCTTAGTATGTTACGGCGAGATGGAGATTCGGAGAAGTGCTTCATGTGGCAAGGGGGAAAATACGGCTGCGGGGCGTAAGTGCAAAATGCAGGTAACGATGAAATGACGCCTCCTCGCTCACTCGGTCGCTGCGCTCCTGCCGTGAGACTGCGGCGGGCGTTACCAGCTCACGAAGGACGAGATAACGAGATCGCGCTCAAGTCAGGAAGGTCAGGAAAAAGGATGCGGCGTTGCCGTTTTTCCATAGGCTCCGCCCCCCTGACAAGCATCACAAAATCTGACGCTCAAATCAGTGGTGGCGAAACCCGACAGGACTATAAAGATCCCAGGCGTTTCCCCCTGGTAGCTCCCTCGTGCGCTCTCCTGTTCCTGCCTTTCGGTTTACCGGTGTCATTCCGCTGTTATGGCCGCGTTTGTCTCATTCCACGCCTGACACTCAGTTCCGGGTAGGCAGTTCGCTCCAAGCTGGACTGTATGCACGAACCCCCCGTTCAGTCCGACTGCTGCGCCTTGTCCGGTAACTATCGTCTTGAGTCCAACCCGAAAAGACATGCAAAAGCGCCACTGGCAGCAGCCACTGGTAATCGGATTCACGGAGCGGAGTAGAGTTATCTACAGAGTTCTTGAAGTGGTGGCCTGACTACGGCTACACTGAAAGGACAGTTTTGGTATCTGCGCTCCGTGAAAGCCAGTTACCTTCGGAAGAAAGAGTTGGTAGCTCTAAATTCCGGCAAACGAACCACCGTTGGTAGCGGTGGTTTTTTTGTTTACGGCTTAGGAGATTACGGCTAGAACGAAAGGATCTCAAGAAGATCCTCTCAGAAATTATACAGACATGCGGTAGTTTGAGATGTCAGAGCTATCTAACTCTTTTGCCGGAACCAGTTTGTAATGCCTTTCCTCAATCAATTTCACTTGTCCTTCGTCTATCTTTAGCTCAAACAGTGCAATCAAATCGCTCGAAACAAACTGAGCGGAAATAGCTCTACATCTAACATTTGGGTATTTTTGTTCACACCACGCTGTATCTTGCGATGTTTGCACCATTGATATTTGATCTGTCCCACCTTTTGCTTGAACTGGTATTATATAATGGCAACCGTATTTATCTATACCTACATAAAGTTCATCGATCTCTATTTGACCAATTCCCTTCACCGTAGTTCTTAAATGATTCTGTAAAGAATATGTGGTTATACCTAGAAATATATCTATTAGCCGGTTATATCTCACCTTCGCCAGCAATGCCTGCTCGTCGTCTAAAGAATAACCTGTAATTATCTCCGGGGTATTGTCTGGAATTTTTATTGCCACCATATTAGGATTTGGCAAAATCCTACTAATAGTTACTAATCTAAATCGATACTTTGACCTACCAGCCAGCTCAATAATCCACTCCTTACCTTCTGGCTGAGTCAACAGAATACTTTCTGGCATAGGCGTTCTAAATCTGATTGAATATATAACATCACCAACATTAGATGGGAGTTCTATACCTAAATCTTTTGCAGCACTGTTTATCTCTAACCTTTCAAACAAAACCTCTAAGTCACCATCAACATATTTATCGAAAAATATCTTTTCTACCAACTGATGGTATCTATTTTTGGACCTTTCTTTTTTATCCTTACTCACAAACAACCTCCTTGTTACTATTTTTTATTCTCTTAGCAATTACATTTGATGACACACCAAACATAGATGCAGCATCGGACATAGAAATAGCAACCAAACTTTCATCACCGAGTTTGATTTTCTTCGTTGGTTTTTTTGGCGTAACACCAAGAACCTTCATAATCTGCAAGCCAACACTTCTAGCTAGCATAGGAGGAACACTATTACCGACCTGTCTAAATCCATGCCACTTAGTCACATGAAATCTGAACCAATCAGGATATGAATGCAGTCTTGCTGCCTCTCTGACCGTGATGACCCTAGGATAGATCGGATGTATAGGACGAGGAGATGTAAAAGCACCTCTGTCACTTGCTGTTCCTGCCCTTAAAGTATTACATAGCCCATTCATCGAGAGCTTTTTAAACCTGCTGATTGGTTCTACCGTGTCAGGCAAAGTTTCAACAAACCGCCCTCTAGAAATGTCAGAGTGATCTGTCAGTAAAGAACACGTTAATTTGTCTTTATTAAAAATCCTTGGGTAGCTAAAATCACTAGGATCTTTTCCTACGCCATGCAAATAGGATGAGTATAGTGATTGCTCACCAAATTTAGCATAAACCCAATCTCTACCCCATAGCTCAGGATATTTTTCCGCATCAGGAATATCCCCAATAGCGTCCCCAACCGTTGTTCTAATGGATAATGGCTCAGGGTATGATGGCAGAGCAATTCCTTTCCTTCCCCCCATTAAGAAAAGACGACGGCGATCTTGAGGAACTCCATAATCAGCTGCGTTTAGCACTTTATAATCGCTTACAACGTCGTACCCGCCATCTTTAAATGCATCCATTATCTCTACTAAAAACTGCTTATGCTTACCAACCGTCAACCCTTTTACATTTTCAAAAATAAAGTATTTAGGCTTTAGCTCAAGAACCAGCCGTACATAGTGATAGACCAGTTTGTTTCTATCATCATCAAGCGCGCGTTTTCCTATTAATGAAAAGCCTTGGCAGGGAGCGCCTCCGATCACTACATCAATCTCTTTCTCACCAATACCTGAAACTTCCCTAACGTATTCTCCGGTAACATCAACAACACTTCTACATATCGTTTTGCACATAGGAAAGTTATATTTGTGAGCAGAGCAATGTATTGGATCTATCTC
>NZ_JAANQB010000014.1:1725-4377 GCF_011605445.1 Cronobacter sp. HA18006
TCTGGAAAGACCGGCGATACAGGGTGACAGCCCCGTACACGAAGGCACACAGGCTGTGAGCTCGATGAGTAGGGCGGGACACGTGATATCCTGTCTGAAGATGGGGGGACCATCCTCCAAGGCTAAATACTCCTGACTGACCGATAGTGAACCAGTACCGTGAGGGAAAGGCGAAAAGAACCCCGGCGAGGGGAGTGAAACAGAACCTGAAACCGTGTACGTACAAGCAGTGGGAGCCTTCGTAAGAGGGTGACTGCGTACCTTTTGTATAATGGGTCAGCGACTTATATTCTGTAGCAAGGTTAACCGTATAGGGGAGCCGAAGGGAAACCGAGTCTTAATTGGGCGTTAAGTTGCAGGGTATAGACCCGAAACCCGGTGATCTAGCCATGGGCAGGTTGAAGGTTGGGTAACACTAACTGGAGGACCGAACCGACTAATGTTGAAAAATTAGCGGATGACCTGTGGCTGGGGGTGAAAGGCCAATCAAACCGGGAGATAGCTGGTTCTCCCCGAAAGCTATTTAGGTAGCGCCTCGTGAACTCATCTCCGGGGGTAGAGCACTGTTTCGGCTAGGGGGCCATCCCGGCTTACCAACCCGATGCAAACTGCGAATACCGGAGAATGTTATCACGGGAGACACACGGCGGGTGCTAACGTCCGTCGTGAAGAGGGAAACAACCCAGACCGCCAGCTAAGGTCCCAAAGTCATGGTTAAGTGGGAAACGATGTGGGAAGGCCCAGACAGCCAGGATGTTGGCTTAGAAGCAGCCATCATTTAAAGAAAGCGTAATAGCTCACTGGTCGAGTCGGCCTGCGCGGAAGATGTAACGGGGCTAAACCATGCACCGAAGCTGCGGCAGCGACGCTTATGCGTTGTTGGGTAGGGGAGCGTTCTGTAAGCCTGCGAAGGTGTGCTGTGAGGCATGCTGGAGGTATCAGAAGTGCGAATGCTGACATAAGTAACGATAAAGCGGGTGAAAAGCCCGCTCGCCGGAAGACCAAGGGTTCCTGTCCAACGTTAATCGGGGCAGGGTGAGTCGACCCCTAAGGCGAGGCCGAAAGGCGTAGTCGATGGGAAACAGGTTAATATTCCTGTACTTGGTGTTACTGCGAAGGGGGGACGGAGAAGGCTATGTCGGCCGGGCGACGGTTGTCCCGGTTTAAGCGTGTAGGCTGACTTTCCAGGCAAATCCGGAGAGTTAAGGCTGAGGCGTGATGACGAGGCACCACGGTGCTGAAGTGACAAATGCCCTGCTTCCAGGAAAAGCCTCTAAGCATCAGGTAACATCAAATCGTACCCCAAACCGACACAGGTGGTCAGGTAGAGAATACCAAGGCGCTTGAGAGAACTCGGGTGAAGGAACTAGGCAAAATGGTGCCGTAACTTCGGGAGAAGGCACGCTGACATGTAGGTGAAGCCCCTGCGGGTGGAGCTGAAGTCAGTCGAAGATACCAGCTGGCTGCAACTGTTTATTAAAAACACAGCACTGTGCAAACACGAAAGTGGACGTATACGGTGTGACGCCTGCCCGGTGCCGGAAGGTTAATTGATGGGGTTATCGCAAGAGAAGCTCCTGATCGAAGCCCCGGTAAACGGCGGCCGTAACTATAACGGTCCTAAGGTAGCGAAATTCCTTGTCGGGTAAGTTCCGACCTGCACGAATGGCGTAATGATGGCCAGGCTGTCTCCACCCGAGACTCAGTGAAATTGAACTCGCTGTGAAGATGCAGTGTACCCGCGGCAAGACGGAAAGACCCCGTGAACCTTTACTACAGCTTGACACTGAACATTGAGCCTTGATGTGTAGGATAGGTGGGAGGCTTTGAAGCGTGGACGCCAGTCTGCGTGGAGCCAACCTTGAAATACCACCCTTTAATGTTTGATGTTCTAACCTGGCGCCATAATCTGGCGTGGGGACAGTGTCTGGTGGGTAGTTTGACTGGGGCGGTCTCCTCCCAAAGTGTAACGGAGGAGCACGAAGGTCAGCTAATCCTGGTCGGACATCAGGAGGTTAGTGCAATGGCATAAGCTGGCTTGACTGCGAGAGTGACGGCTCGAGCAGGTGCGAAAGCAGGTCATAGTGATCCGGTGGTTCTGTATGGAAGGGCCATCGCTCAACGGATAAAAGGTACTCCGGGGATAACAGGCTGATACCGCCCAAGAGTTCATATCGACGGCGGTGTTTGGCACCTCGATGTCGGCTCATCACATCCTGGGGCTGAAGTAGGTCCCAAGGGTATGGCTGTTCGCCATTTAAAGTGGTACGCGAGCTGGGTTTAGAACGTCGTGAGACAGTTCGGTCCCTATCTGCCGTGGGCGCTGGAGAATTGAGGGGGGCTGCTCCCAGTACGAGAGGACCGGAGTGGACGCATCACTGGTGTTCGGGTTGTCATGCCAATGGCACTGCCCGGTAGCTAAATGCGGAAGAGATAAGTGCTGAAAGCATCTAAGCACGAAACTTGCCCCGAGATGAGTTCTCCCTGAGACTGTAAGTCTCCTGAAGGAACGTTGAAGACGACGACGTTGATAGGCCGGGTGTGTAAGCGCAGCGATGCGTTGAGCTAACCGGTACTAATGAACCGTGAGGCTTAACCTTACAACGCCAAAGAAGTCTGGCGTGTTGAGAGACATTCAGCTTGTGACGGATA
>NZ_JAANQB010000015.1:0-1673 GCF_011605445.1 Cronobacter sp. HA18006
GCACCTGGGGCGAAACCGAACGCGAACTCAGCGTGCCGCAGTGGCAGGTGCCACAAAACCTGCGCTTCCAGGGCCAGTACCTCGACCGTGAAAGCGGCCTGCATTACAACCTGTTCCGCTATTACGATCCGGTGGCCGGGCGTTACACCCAGATGGACCCGATTGGGTTAGCGGGCGGGATAAACACGTATTCTTACACACCCAATCCATTAGTCTATATCGATCCATTAGGTTGGTGTTCCACGAAGCTTGGTAAAAATATGGGAGCACGGCCAAGGGATGGAATGGCAAACCATCACTTAATTCCTGAGGAGTTAATTAAAGATCCTAGATATAAGGTGATCTTTGATCGACTGAAAAAAATAGGCTGGGATGGTGATGGCGCTTCCAATGGCATTTTCCTTCCGGGAAGTGAAGATCTTGCCAAAACTATAGATATGCCGGGTCATTGGTCTAATCATCGGGAATACACTGGTGAGGTTCGTAAGAAACTTGAGAATGTGCTGCGGAAGGAAAGCAAACTTAGTGATACGCAGCTTGCTTTACATGTCAAAGATATACAAGATTGGGCCCGTGAAGGTTTAGAAAAGGGCATCTTTAATATTGATTTTAATAATGGGCGATTGCTATGACATTAGATAACAGCAAGTTTTTTGTAATCAATTTTAAGCCAGATGGTGAAGGGCTTCCTCATTACATTGACAAAGAGTACACGCCAGAATTGCCAACGTTTAATATTCATGATGGGTTGCCTAAGTTAACTGAATTTCGTAACCACTATACTTTGAAAACGACGGTAGATAATTTAGCGGGAGACTATTACCCTTTAGATGATCTGGCCTCAGATGAAATGCTATCTTTATGCTCGGAATTGAATGTTCAATATTTCAATGTGCCTCTAAAGATTGAACTCAGTCATCGGATAGGGTTGTCTAAGAACTATAATTTATTTTATTTAAAGAAATATATATCCATAATCGATAAGGATAAGTCCGAGTATGAGATAGATGATTTCATTACCGATGATGAAAAAATTTATTTTAGCAAAATAGATAGATTTGTTGTTAAGGAAGGTGTTAATGACCATTTATTCTTTTGTCCTGATATTGGAAAGCCTGTGTGCTCCTTAGATTTTAAAGAACGATTCACAAAGCAAGGGCTTGTTGGAATAGATTTTATAGCCATTGATAGTAATTACAAATATGATGAGTGGGATAATTAATATTACTATAAATAGTCTGCACTAAGTTAGGTAATAAAATAACAAGCAGTCGAATTATAACTAATTTTCGCGAGAGCTGACGACCGATAAACCACCGAGTACCGCCACAACACGCTGTCGCTGGAAATCCGCCGCGCCACGCGCGCCGAATGGCGGCAGGCGCTGCTGGAAGAGCGCGAGCCTGCGTGGGACGCCGTGCTGGTTTTCACCCGTAACGCCGCCGGCGAGCTGGTGAGCGAGGAGAACCACTGCGGGAAGTTTGAGTATGAATACGACGCGCTGGGTAATCTCAGCAGCACGCTTTACCCGGATGGCCGGGAGCTCGCCACGCTGCGCTACGGCACCGGCCACCTGCTGGAGATGCAGCTGCGCCACGGCGGGGCAATGCACACGCTGGCGGCGTACGGCCGCGACCGGCTGCACCGGGAAATCTCCCGCAGCCAGGGCGTGC
>NZ_JAANQB010000016.1:0-1229 GCF_011605445.1 Cronobacter sp. HA18006
TGAATCGCCACGGATAATCTAGACACTTCCGAGCCGTTGATAATACTGGTTTTCATATTCTGTCGGTGACATCTGTTCGCTAGAACCATGCCGACGCTTACTGTTATAAAACATTTCGATGTAATCAAAAATATCACTGCGGGCTTCTTCCCGCGTTCCGTAGATCTTTTTCTTTATCCGTTCACGTTTCAACAACTGGAAAAAACTTTCTGCAACCGCATTATCATGGCAGTTACCGCGACGGCTCATGCTACCCTCCAGGCCGTGTGATTTCAGGAACGACTGCCACTCATGGCTTGTGTACTGACTGCCCTGATCCGAATGAACCAGCACCTGTTTTTCGGGATTACGCCGCCATACAGCCATCAGCAGTGCGTTCAGGACAATGTCCTTTGTCATCCGGGATTGCATGGACCAGCCGATAATTTTGCGTGAGAACAGATCAACAACAACGGCAAGATACAGCCAGCCTTCGTGGGTCCTGATGTAGGTTATGTCCGTTACCCAACGCTCATCAGGAGCATCCGGATTGAACTGTCGCTGGAGCCTGTTGGGTGACACGATACTGGCCTCGCCTTTACGTGCCCGCGGGCTTCGGTATCCGACCTGAGCCTTTATTCCGACACGTTTCATCAGTCTCCAGACTCTGTTTACTCCGCACTGTTGCCCGCTGTCACGCAGATCCAGATGGATTTTGCGATAACCATAGACGCATCCCGATTCCAGCCAGAACTGTTTAATTTGTCCTGTCAGTCTCAGGTCTGCCTGATGGCGTTGTGAATGCGGCTGCTGAAGCCAGGCGTAAAAACCACTGGGATGAACATCCAGCACCCGACAGAGCAGGCGAACAGGCCAGCAACAGGAGTTGTCACGGATAAAGGCGTACCTCAGTCGGACAGCTTTGCGAAGTACGCCGCGGCTTTTTTTAATATGTCCCGTTCGTCGGTAACCCGTTTCAGCTCTTTCTGGAGACGGCGGATCTCGGCCTGAGCATCTGACTGTTCTTTATTAGTGGAAGAATCCGGACCGTACTTCTTTATCCAGGCATAAAGGCTGTGGGTGGTGATATCGAGACGTGTTGCAACGCTGGCAACAGAATAACCGCGATCAACAACCTGTTTGACCGCTTCAGTTTTAAACTCTTCGGGATAACGCTTACCGCTCATGGGCACCTCTCTTTAAGCCATCTTAAATGACTCTGAGGTGTCTGTTAAACCCGTGGCGATTCA
>NZ_JAANQB010000017.1:0-1139 GCF_011605445.1 Cronobacter sp. HA18006
AACGTCGGTACTATCGGCCACGTTGACCATGGTAAAACAACGCTGACCGCTGCCATCACTACCGTTCTGGCGAAAACCTACGGTGGTTCTGCTCGTGCATTCGACCAGATCGATAACGCGCCGGAAGAAAAAGCTCGTGGTATCACCATCAACACCTCTCACGTTGAATATGACACCCCGACTCGCCACTACGCGCACGTTGACTGCCCGGGCCACGCCGACTACGTGAAAAACATGATCACCGGTGCTGCTCAGATGGACGGCGCTATCTTGGTTGTTGCTGCGACTGACGGCCCGATGCCGCAGACCCGTGAGCACATCCTGCTGGGTCGTCAGGTAGGCGTTCCGTACATCATCGTGTTCCTGAACAAATGCGACATGGTTGATGACGAAGAGCTGCTGGAACTGGTTGAGATGGAAGTGCGCGAGCTGCTGTCTCAGTACGACTTCCCGGGCGACGACACCCCGATCGTTCGTGGTTCTGCTCTGAAAGCGCTGGAAGGCGACGCTGAGTGGGAAGCGAAAATCATCGAGCTGGCAGGTCACCTGGATTCCTACATCCCGGAACCGGAGCGTGCGATTGACAAGCCGTTCCTGCTGCCGATCGAAGACGTATTCTCCATCTCTGGTCGTGGTACCGTTGTTACCGGTCGTGTAGAGCGCGGTATCATCAAGGTTGGTGAAGAAGTTGAAATCGTGGGCATCAAAGACACCGCGAAATCCACCTGTACTGGCGTTGAAATGTTCCGCAAACTGCTGGACGAAGGCCGTGCGGGCGAGAACGTAGGTGTTCTGCTGCGTGGTATCAAACGTGAAGAAATCGAACGTGGTCAGGTACTGGCTAAGCCGGGCTCCATCAAGCCGCACACCAAGTTCGAATCTGAAGTGTACATTCTGTCCAAAGACGAAGGCGGCCGTCACACTCCGTTCTTCAAAGGCTACCGTCCGCAGTTCTACTTCCGTACGACTGACGTGACTGGCACCATCGAACTGCCGGAAGGCGTGGAGATGGTAATGCCGGGCGACAACATCAAAATGGTTGTTACCCTGATCCACCCGATCGCGATGGACGACGGTCTGCGTTTCGCAATCCGCGAAGGCGGCCGTACCGTTGGCGCGGGCGTGGTTGCTAAAGTTCT
>NZ_JAANQB010000018.1:0-526 GCF_011605445.1 Cronobacter sp. HA18006
ACCCGAAGAAGTCTTCGTGCTGCGAGTTTGAGAGACTCTGACACACCGCGCATTCCTGGTTACGGAGAAATGCAGCAGCATGTCTGTTTCAATTTTCAGCTTGTTCCGGATTGTTAAAGAGCAAATACTTCGCAGTATACTCATCGAGTACACTCTGAAGTGATGGTGGAGCTATGCGGGATCGAACCGCAGACCTCCTGCGTGCAAAGCAGGCGCTCTCCCAGCTGAGCTATAGCCCCATCGTAGTTAAACCTCTTCAACTCCTGCGGAGTTGGTAGGCCTGAGTGGACTTGAACCACCGACCTCACCCTTATCAGGGGTGCGCTCTAACCACCTGAGCTACAAGCCTGTAGAGGTTTTGCTTCTTTACTTTCTATCAGACAATCTGTGTGAGCACTGCGAGGTTGTATCTTGCAGGTAAGGAGGTGATCCAACCGCAGGTTCCCCTACGGTTACCTTGTTACGACTTCACCCCAGTCATGAATCACAAAGTGGTAAGCGCCCTCCCGAAGGTTAAGCTACCTAC
>NZ_JAANQB010000019.1:0-526 GCF_011605445.1 Cronobacter sp. HA18006
CATCCGTCACCCGCTCCGGCAGGCCGTTGAGTTCGGTGTGGTACCAGTAAATTTCGCAGTCGTCGAAAACGCTGTCGACGCGCGCCAGCGGCTCGTAGCTGCCTTCGGTGTAGACGTACTGAACGTACTGGTCCGGCTCGCGGTCGCTCTGTTCACCGGCGAGCTGCAGACCCTGCCAGTCGAAGCGGATGGTTTCCGGGGCTTTCTCACCGTAACGCCAGAGCACCTTGTGCGTCCTGCGGCCAAGCGGGTCATAGCGGTACTCCACCCGGCGGAACTCCGTGTTCCCCTCAAACCGAATCTCTTTTACCCGCTGCTCATCGTCATAGGCAAAGTGCTGAATAACACCAGACTTGTCCCGCCGCTGAATCAGCCGCCCGAACCCGTCATAGCCCAGCTTCAGCCCGTCGAGGCGCAGCAGCAGGTTATGCCACACCGGTTTGCGGTGCTCCTCGGTGCGGTTGCCCGCGGCGTCCCAGAAAAAGCGTTCTTCTTTCTGCGGCTCAACGGCTTTTGTGACCTGGCC
>NZ_JAANQB010000021.1:0-541437 GCF_011605445.1 Cronobacter sp. HA18006
TTGCCTGGCGGCTGTAGCGCGGTGGTCCCACCTGACCCCATGCCGAACTCAGAAGTGAAACGCCGTAGCGCCGATGGTAGTGTGGGGCCTCCCCATGCGAGAGTAGGGAACTGCCAGGCATCAAATTTAGTGTGCTGATATGGCTCAGTTGGTAGAGCGCACCCTTGGTAAGGGTGAGGTCCCCAGTTCGACTCTGGGTATCAGCACCAGTTTTTCGGTTAATGTTCGGCATTTAAAAAGAATTTGTCTGGCGGCTGTAGCGCGGTGGTCCCACCTGACCCCATGCCGAACTCAGAAGTGAAACGCCGTAGCGCCGATGGTAGTGTGGGGCCTCCCCATGCGAGAGTAGGGAACTGCCAGACATCAAATAAAGCAAAAGGCCCAGTCTGTCGACTGGGCCTTTTGCTTTTGCGTTGCTTGTCGGTGAATCGCCAGCTTAAGAAGAATAAATCCACCACACCTGGATTTTAACGTTTCGAGCAACGCTCCCGAAGATAGCGAACAGAGCACTGGCTCCAGCGTCTCGACATTAACAGAAAATCTTTCAGCCCAATTGTGCAGGGTTTTACTTTTGAGCGCTTCACCGCTTCATTGTAAAAGCCGACCGATCAACTTCCCGCCTTATCCCTGTTCTTACACCTGAATAGCAGGACACGTTCTCCAAACGCTAATTCGAAACGGCAAAAAAACGGCGCACTCCAGCCACATCGTCACGGTAAAAGAAAAAAGAGAGTACGCCCCACCAGAACGGCAGGGCGAAAGACCGATTAATGAATAACCTGAGAGAGAAAAGCGCGGGTACGTTCTGACTGCGGATTTGAGAAAAATGTCTGGGGCGGTGCCTGTTCGACAATCTCGCCGCGATCCATAAAGATCACCCGGTCTGCCACCGTGCGCGCAAACCCCATTTCATGCGTGACACACAACATCGTCATACCTGACTCCGCGAGACCAATCATCGTGTCGAGTACCTCTTTGACCATCTCCGGATCGAGCGCTGATGTCGGCTCATCAAACAACATAATTTTCGGCTTCATACACAATGAGCGAGCTATCGCCACGCGCTGCTGCTGTCCACCGGAGATCTGCCCCGGAAATTTATGCGCATGTTCTGCGATGCGTACTCTTTCCAGATAATGCATCGCCAGCGCTTCCGCCTCTTTTTTCGGAAGCTTACGCACCCAAATCGGTGCCAGCGTACAGTTCTGCAATACGGTCAGGTGCGGGAACAGATTAAAATGCTGAAACACCATCCCCACTTCTGTACGAACTTTTTCGATATTGCGCAGATCGTCGTTCAGCTCAATGCCATCGACCACGATGCGCCCCTGCTGATGTTCTTCCAGATGATTGATACAGCGGATCGTGGTCGATTTACCGGAGCCGGATGGCCCGCACAGTACGATGCGCTCCCCCTGTTTCACCTTCAGGTTAATATCTTTCAGCACGTGAAACTGACCGTACCATTTATTCACGTTTTCCAGCGTAATCATCGTGTCGGCAGGCTGCAGTGTAATTTGACTCATGGTTATCCTCAGTGCGGCGTACGCCCGGTGTGAAAGCGCTTTTCCAGATGCTGGCTGTAGCGCGACATGCTAAAGCAGAAGATCCAGTAGATCAGCGCGGCAAAAACATAGCCCTCCGTCGACATCCCGAGCCAGGCGGGATCGACGGTTGCTTGCTGGACGCTGCTGAACAGATCGAAAAGCCCGATAATAATGACCAGACTGGTGTCTTTAAAAAGGGCGATGATGGTATTGACCAGGCCCGGTATCACGAGTTTCAGCGCCTGGGGCAGGATCACCAGCCCCTGCGTTTTCCAGTAGCCCAGCGCCAGCGATTCCGCGGCCTCGTACTGGCCTTTGGGAAGCGCCTGCAGGCCGCCGCGAACCACTTCGGCCACATAGGCGGACTGGAACAGAATCACCCCGACCAGCGCGCGGATAAGCTTATCGATGCTTGTCCCTTCCGCCATAAAGAGCGGCAGCATGACAGATGACATAAACAGCACCGTAATAAGCGGAACGCCGCGCCAGAACTCAATAAAAATCACTGACAGCACGCGCACCACTGGCATCCGGGAGCGACGCCCCAGCGCCAGCAGGATCCCCAGCGGCAGCGCGCCGGCTATCCCCACCGAGGCGATAATCAGCGTCAGCGTAAGCCCGCCCCACTGACGGGTTTCAACCCGCTCAAGGCCCAGAAAACCGCCATACATCAGCCACCACACCACAAGGGGATACGCGATGGCCCAGCACGTGATGTAACGACCACGCTGCGGCAGGCCTTTCCAGAACATCGGCACAATCGACACCAGACCGACAATCAGCGCCAGATTAATGCGCCAGCGTTCGTCATGCGGATAAAGCCCATACATAAACTGGCCGAAGCGAGCGTGAATAAATACCCAGCAGGCACCTTCTTTGGTGCAGTCGGCGCGGGTGCTGCCCACCCAGTTGGCCTGCAAAAACGCCCAGTTCAGCAGCGGCGGGATCAGCTCCCACATCATCCAGAGACAGAACAGGGTCAGCAGGCTATTACTCCAGCTGGAGAACAGATTTTTGCGCATCCAGACCAGCGCGCCGCGGTTAACCGGACGCGCAGGAGCAGGCGATATCGCATTCGTCGTCATGATTAACGCTCCACCAGGGCTATACGCCGGTTATAAAGGTTCATCAGCAGCGAAATCGACAGGCTGATAATGAGATACACCGACATCGTGATAGCGATCGTTTCAATCGCCTGTCCGGTCTGGTTCAGCACCGTACCGGCAAACAGCGACACCATATCGGGGTAACCGATAGCGGCCGCCAGCGACGAGTTTTTCACAATGTTCAGATACTGGCTGGTTAACGGTGGAATAATGACGCGCATCGCCTGCGGGATAATGACCTGGCGCAGCGTGACCGGGTTTGGGAGACCTAACGAGCGGGCCGCCTCATGCTGGCCGTGCGGTACAGATAAAATCCCGGCGCGGATAATCTCAGCAATAAAGGCAGAGGTATAAACCGAAAGCGCCAGCGTTAGCGCCGCCAGCTCCGGTATAAGCGCCAGCCCGCCGTTGAAGTTAAATCCGCGCAGCACAGGCACATCCCAGTGCAGCGCCGGGCCGAATATCAGATGCGCCAGCAGCGGTAGCACGACAATCAGCAGTAAAAGCGAAGGCCAGGTACGCCGCAACTGGCCGGTTTTCATCTGGTGTTTCTTATTGAAACGATACATCCCGGCGGACAACGCGACCGCGATGACCAGCGCCGCCACAAAAGCCAGCGCGCCTTCCCCCGCCTCGGGCGAGGGCAGGTAAAGCCCGCGGTTGCTTAAAAACGCCAGATCGAACGCGCTGACTGCCTGCCGTGGGCCTGGCAAGTTGCGCAGCACTGCGAAGTACCAGAAGAAGATCTGTAACAGCGGCGGAATATTGCGGAACGTCTCAATATAAATCGTAGAGAGTTTACGCAGCAGCCAGTTATCAGAAAGCCGCGCAAGGCCGATAAAAAAACCGAGAAACGAGGCGAAAACGATACAGAGCGCGGAAACCAGCAGCGTATTCATCAGACCGACCAGGAAAACGCGGCCATACGTATCGCCTTCCTGGTAATCAATCAGATGCTGAACAATGCCAAACCCGGCGCTGCGATCGAGAAACGCGAATCCTGAGGTAATGCCCCGATTATTCAGGTTAGTAATGGTGTTATGAATTAAATACGCGGCGATGCCAAGCACGACAGCAATCGCCACAATCTGGTACAGCCATGCGCGAACCGCAGGGCTGGAAAGGGAAAGAGGGCCTTTCACGCCAGGGCGTCGATGGAACATAGGTAAACCTCAGGCAACCATAACTCTGGGCTGGGCGCCGCAACCGCGACGCCCGTAACGGCATACTGCTTAACGTACCGGCGGCGCGTACTGAATCCCGCCTTTATTCCAGAGATTGTTCTGGCCACGTTTGATCTTCAGCGGGCTTTCCTGGCCCACGTTACGCTCGAAGATCTCGCCATAGTTACCGACCTGCTTGATGATGTTATATGCCCACTTATTGTCGAGCTTCAGATCCTTGCCGTAGTCGCCTTCTTTGCCTAACAGGTGCGCCATATCCGGTGTGGAAGGGTTAGCCGCTTTAGCATCGACGTTTTTAGAGTCGATGCCCATCTCTTCGGCGTTCAGCATGGCAAACAGCGTCCAGCGCACAATGGAGAACCACTCGTCATCGCCGCGGCGAACGACCGGGCCCAGCGGCTCTTTGGAGATAACTTCCGGCAGAACAATCCATTCGGCCGGGTTGCTGAGCTTAATGCGCAGCGCGTAAAGCTGAGACTGGTCAGACGCCAGCGTATCGCAGCGCCCGGATTCCAGCGCCTTGGCTGACTCATCGGAGCGATCGAAAGTCACCGGCGTATATTTCATATTGTTGGCTTTGAAATAATCCGCCACGTTCAGCTCGGTGTCGGTACCGGCCTGAATACAGACGGTCGCGCCATCCAGCTCTTTTGCGCTTTTAAGGCCCGCTTTGTTGTGGGTCAGGAAGCCGATGCCGTCGTAATAGGTAACGCCGGTGAACGACATGCCCATGCCTGCATCACGGGATGATGTCCAGGTCGTGTTACGGGACAGCACATCCACTTCACCGGATTGCAGCGCGGTGAAACGCTCTTTCGCGGTCAGCGGGGTATATTTCACTTTTGAGGCGTCGCCAAAGACAGCAGCAGCCACGCCGCGGCAGACATCAACGTCAATACCGGTAAACTTGCCGCCGGCATCCGCATAGGAAAAGCCCGGCAAACCGTCACTGATGCCGCACTGTACAAAGCCTTTCTTTTTCACACTGTCCAGCGTGGCGCCCGCATGGGCCTGGTTAGCAACGGCGAACAGCGCGCCCGCGGCGGCCAGAGTGGCGATCATCATCTTCTTCATAATGCATCCTGTGTGGCGAGAATTATCGTTATAGATATAAGGCGACCGGGAGGCGCCAGTTTGCTGTCTGTGGCATAAGCCGCAGGGGATAAAGCAAAGGGAATGCCAGGTTTACATCAGGCATAAAAAGCCGCGCGCTGATGTAATAAGCGAAGTGTAGACAGAAAAGAAAAAAATAAGCGCACTGAAAAAGTGCAAAAAGACAATGCGCGCCACATTTTGGAGCAAAATAAGGAGCGTTTTATCGGTGCGGGAATAAAGATGATTCCCTGCGTTAATATTGCGGGGTCAATTACAGAAGAAACCTGTGAGATAACTCACGCAGGGAATTAAATTAACAATACATTCAGTCTTAAAAACGCGTCTGATAATGATGGCATTTTTATTATGCGCCAAAGCAATGCCAAAATTTTACTTTATAAAAATCCTCTGCACCGTTTTAAGGCAGAGAGGCGGGCGCTCTGGCCCGCCGATATCCGTTTATTTACTCAGCGCGATGATACCCATCGTCAACCCGGCGAGCGCGGCAGCACCGCCCGCGACGGCACCTGCGGTTTCCCAGTTATCCTGAGTCGTGCCTTTCATACAGGTATTGGTATGCACCAGACGGCCCTGATCGTCATAAACCGGCACGCAAGGGGAATCATGGGCGCAGCCAGCCAGTAACGTACACAGCAATGCGGCGGGAATTACTTTTTTCATCATGCACCTCTACAGAATAAATCGCCGTCCCGAAACGATTCGAATTAATAAATCGTGCATCAGCATCGGCCAATAAAAGAAGGTTATCACGCGTTCTGTCGTACGTTGAGCAGACAATAATTGCAATTCATGTGAAATGTAAAAATGATGGATGAACAGGGCGTGAAACGGGGTTAATGTGAAGAAAATATGAAGAATGGCGCTTTACGTTATCACGCACCGTTACGATGCCGGGAATAATAAGCTAATGGCAATAAGGGGTTATGGTGTTTGCAATGATAAAACAAAATATAAAATCAGATAAGCGGAATAAAACAAGGCGCCATGCTGGCGCCCTGTAATTCGCATTCAGGCATTGCCGTTCGGTTTTATAAAACGTCGGCGGATCACCACAAAAAAGACCGGCACGAAGAAAATCGCCAGCAGCGTGGCGCTCAGCATGCCGCCCATGACGCCAGTGCCGACCGCGTTTTGCGCGCCGCTGCCCGCGCCGCTATTCAGCACCAGCGGCAGTACGCCGAGAATAAACGCCAGCGATGTCATCAGAATCGGACGCAGACGTAAGCGCACCGCCTCAAGCGTCGCTTCCATCAGGCTGTGGCCCTCTTTTTCCATCAGATCTTTGGCGAACTCCACAATCAGAATGGCGTTTTTCGCAGAGAGTCCAATGGTCGTCAACAGGCCGACCTGGAAATAGACGTCGTTATTAAGACCGCGCAGCGATGCCGCGAGCAGCGCGCCGATAATCCCCAGCGGCACGACCAGCATCACCGAGAACGGAATCGACCAGCTTTCATAAAGCGCCGCCAGACACAGGAACACTACAATCAGTGAAATGGCATACAGCGCCGGCGCCTGATTGCCGGAGAGCCGCTCCTGATAAGAGAGCCCGGTCCAGTCATAGCCGATGCCTGTAGGCAGCTTAGCGGCGAGGCTTTCCATCAACGCCATCGCTTCGCCGGTACTTCTGCCAGGTGCCGCCTCGCCGAGGATTTCCATCGACGGCATCCCGTTATAACGCTCCAGGCGCGGCGAACCGTAGATCCAGCGAGACGTGGTAAATGCGGAGAGCGGCACCATATCGCCGCCGCTGCCGCGCACGTACAGCGTATTGATATCTGATGGCAGCATGCGGAATGGCGCATCGGCCTGTACGTAGACTTTTTTCACGCGGCCACGGTCGATAAAGTCGTTCACGTAGGTGCCGCCCAGCGCTGTCATGATGGTCTGGTTGATATCCGGAATCGACACGCCCAGCGCCTGCGCTTTCTCCTGATCGACATCCAGTTTGAACTGCGGCGTATCCTCAAGCCCGTTCGGGCGCACGCGCGTCAGCAGATCCGGATGTTCGCGTACCATACCGAGTAGCTGGTTACGCGCCTGAGTGAGCGCATTATGCCCAAGGTTGGCCTGATCCTTCAGCTCGAAGTCAAAGCCGGTCGCGGTGCCCAGTTCAAGAATAGCCGGAAGGTTAAACGGAAATACCAGCCCGTCCTGAATTTTGCCGAATGCCCGCCCCGCGCGGGCGACAATGGCTTCGACGCTGTTTTCATGGCCGGGGCGTTCTTCCCACGGTTTCAGGCTGATAAACGCAATCCCGGCGTTCTGGCCCTGGCCGCTGAAGCTAAAGCCGCTGACGGTAAACACCGATTCCACATTCGCTTTCTCATCGTTGAGATAGTAATGGGTTACCTGGTCGAGAACCTGCTGGGTACGCGCCTGCGTCGCGCCTGACGGCAACTGCACCATCGTCATGAAGACGCCCTGATCTTCCTCCGGCAGAAAGGAAGTCGGCAGGCGCACAAACAGCACCGTCATACCGGCGACAATGAGCAGATAAAGCACGAGATAGCGCCCGGTTTTATGCAGGATGCCGCCCACACTCTGCGTGTAGTGATTAACGCTTAAATCAAAACGCGCATTGAACCAGACGAAAAATTTCGCTTTCTTCGCGTGATGATCGTCACTTACCGGTTTGAGCAGCGTGGCGCACAGCGCGGGGGTGAGGATCAGCGCTACCAGCACGGAAAGCGCCATGGATGAGACGATGGTGACAGAAAACTGCCGGTAGATAGCGCCGGTAGAACCGCCAAAGAACGCCATCGGCACGAAAACGGCGGAGAGCACCATCGCGATACCCACCAGCGCGCCCTGAATCTGGGACATCGACAGCTGTGTCGCCTCTTTGGGCGGCAGCTTTTCTTCCACCATCACGCGCTCGACGTTCTCGACCACCACAATGGCATCATCAACCAGCAGCCCTATCGCCAGCACCATGCCGAACATGGTCAGGGTATTAATGGAATAGCCGAACGCCGACAGCACGGCGAACGTACCGAGCAGTACGACGGGCACGGCAATGGTAGGGATGAGCGTCGCCCGCAGGTTTTGCAGGAACAGATACATCACCAGGAAAACCAGAATGATGGCTTCAAACAGGGTTTTCACCACTTCGTGAATAGAGATTTTCACAAACGGCGTGGTGTCGTAGGGGTAAACCACTTTCATGCCCTGCGGGAAATAGCGCTGCAGGTCGGCAAGCGTGGTTTTAATCGCCTTTGCGGTATCCAGCGCGTTGGCGCCGGTAGCGAGTTTGATCCCAAGCCCGGTGGCAGGCTGACCATTAATTTTGGTCAGCATATTGTAGTTCTCACCGCCAAGCTCAATGCGCGCCACGTCGCGCAGACGCACCTGCGAGCCGTCCGGGTTAACCTTCAGCATTACCCGGCCAAACTCCTGCGGATCTTTCAGACGCGTCTGGGCGATGATCGAGGCGTTAAGCTGTTGTCCCGGTACGGCAGGCGTGCCGCCAAGCTGGCCTGCGGCTATCTGGTTATTCTGCGCTTTCAACTGGTTGATGATATCCAGCGGCGTCAGCTGATAATTATTCATCGCATGCGTATCGAGCCAGATGCGCATGGCGTACTGCGCGCCGAACAGCTGCACGTCGCCGACGCCGTTGGTACGGCTGATGGTATCTTTCACATCGGAAGAGACGTAGTCGGCGATATCTTCCTGCGTCAGCAACGGGTTGTCGCTGATAAAACCGGCGACCAGCAGAAAGCTGCTACTGGATTTCTCGACGCTCACGCCCTGTTGCTGAACCTCCTGCGGCAGCAGCGGCATGGCGAGCTGCAGTTTATTCTGAACCTGCACCTGGGCGATATCCGGATCTGTCCCGGAGGTAAAGGTGAGCGTAACCGTCACGCCGCCCGCGGAGTCGCTGGTGGAGGACATATACATCAGGTTATCGATGCCGTTCATGTTCTGTTCGATAACCTGCGTCACGGTGTCCTGTACCGTCTGCGCGTCTGCGCCCGGATAGGTGGCTGAGACGGCGATGGCCGGTGGAGCGATGGTCGGGTACTGGGCGATGGGCAGTTGCAGAATCGCCAGCGCGCCCGCCATCATCATGATGATCGCCAGAACCCAGGCGAAAATGGGGCGTTGAATAAAAAAGTTAGCCATGACGTCACCTTACTTCGCAGGCGCAGAAACAGGCGTGACAACAGCGCCTGGATGCGCTTTTTGCAGCCCGCTGACAATCACTTTTTCGCCCGTTTTGAGGCCGCTTGTGACAAGCCAGGTATCGTTAATCGCCTGGCTTGTGGTCACGCTGCGGTTTTCCACCTGGTTTTTTTCATTAACCACCATCACCATCGCCTCGCCGCGTGGCGTACGCGTCACGCCCTGCTGCGGTACCAGAATCGCGTCAGGCTGAACGCCTTCGTGAATGCGGGCGCGTACAAACATGCCGGGCAGCAGAAGATGCTGCGGGTTCGGGAAAATGGCGCGCAGGGTAATCGAGCCGGTGCTCTCATCCACCGTCACATCAGAGAACTGCAACTGGCCTTTCAGCGGGTAGGTGTCGCCGTTTTCCATCACCAGTTCGACGTTGCCGTCATTGGCTTCTTTTTCAACGTTCCCCTGCGCCATCGCGTTTTTCAGGCGCAGGAAATCGGTGCTGGACTGGGTGACGTCCACATACATCGGATCGAGCTGCTGAACGGTCGCCAGTTCGCTCGCCTGGCTACTGGTGACAAGCGCTCCTTCGGTGACGTTCGATTTGCCGATGCGACCACTGATTGGCGAGGTCACTTTCGTCCAGGCAAGATTGATTCTGGCGCTCTCCAGCGCCGCTTTGGCCGCCGTCACGCTCGCCTCGGCCTGATGCGCGTTCGCCACCGCCTCGTCATATTCCTGTTTGCTGATGTACTGCGTGCCCGTCAGCGCCGCGTAGCGTTTTACGGTCAGGCGGGCCATCTCGGCGGCTGCCTGCGCTTTCGCGAGACTGCCTTTGGCGTTCTGCCACGCGGCCTGGTACACCGCTGGATCTATCTGGTACAGCGAGTCACCAGCGTTCACATCCGCGCCTTCAGTAAAGTTACGGCTGAGGATAATACCGCTCACCTGCGGGCGAACCTGGGCTATGCGAAAAGCGCGGGTGCGTCCCGGCAATTCGGTCACGACCGCGACGGGAGAGGGTTTTACGATATGCACGGTCACTTGCGGTGCGGCAGCGGCAGGTGCTTCATTCGTTTGATTATCACAACCTGTCATCCCTGACACACAGAGGTACAGGCCAAGGGGCATAAGCAGAAGCCTGGCATAATTGGTCATTGCTGTTCCTTGATTAGCATAAATACAAAATCCACCGTCGGGCCGGTAGCAGGAATACGGGTGAGATAAAATTAACAGGGCGCTATCGTACAAATAATTTTGCGTCTGTGTCAGTATTCCTTATTTATTCGGACGGGGAAAAGCACCAGAAAGCAAAGGAAGCGCTTCATTTATTTTTGTTTTTATGATTTCCGAAAAGCTTTTGTTACCAGCTGCGAATAAGTCTTTCTGGGTTGAAATATATTTATTGTTTTTATTTTATTATTTCAAATATCACCAAAATCTATATATAAAAATCACACGCTTCAACATTAAAGCTGTGATAAAAAACGACGGCAATTATTTGATTCGTCCCCCGCCAGGAAAAGGCAAGGTGATTTATGGCCCGGAGAACCAAACAAGAGGCGCTTAAGACGCGTCAGCAGCTCATCGATGCCGCCATCTTTACGTTCGCTGAGCGCGGTGTCGCGCATACCACGCTTACGGACATCGCGCAGGCCGCGCAGGTGACGCGCGGCGCGGTGTACTGGCATTTCGCCAGCAAAGCGGAGCTGTTTAATGAAATCTGGCAGCAGCAATTACCCGTCAGGGAGATTATTCGCCCAAACATTCCGGAAGAGGCATGGCGGGATCCATTACGATTATTACGCGAAACGTTTATTGCCGTGCTGCAATATATCGCCAGCAGTCCGCGACAGCGCGCGTTGTTGCAAATTCTTTATCGTAAATGTGAATTTGATGAAGAGATGATGCCGGAGAGTGAAATCCGCGAGCGAATTGGTTTCAGTCGGCATTATATTGGGGAATTATTACGGCGGGGCATTGCGGATAAACAGATAGCCGGTTCTCTGGATGTCGATATTATGTTAACGATTTTACACGGCTGCCTGAGTGGTATTCTTAAAAACTGGTTATTTCAGCCCGACGCGTGCGATCTTTTCAGACAAGCTCCCGCGCTGGTGGACAACATTTTGCGCATGCTGCCGCGACCGGAAAATAACGGCTCTCAATCGGGAAAATGAAAAATAACCGTCACGCCAGCCGTGCCGTCGCCGCTGGCGTGACGGTTAGCGTTATCCGTTTTCTTCGGTGGCCGTGGCTGACTGCGGATGCTCAAGATTGTCGCCTTCACGGGTGATTACTTCCGGTGCCAGCGGTTTACCGAGCAGATAGCCCTGTAAGGTATTGCAGCCAAGTTCAGTAAGGAACTGCTGCTGCTCAACGGTTTCCACGCCTTCCGCGACCACCCGCAAATTCAGGGTTTTCGCCAGCGCCACGATGGCGGAAACAATAGTCGCGTCTTCGCCCTCGGCACGCAGCTCATTAACAAACGCGCGGTCGATTTTCAGCTCGCTGGCGGGCAGCCGCTTCAGATAGAGCAGGCTCGAATAGCCCGTGCCGAAATCATCAATCGACGCTTTAACGCCAAGCTCGGTAAGCCGGGTCAGCAGGCGCACGCTTTCATCCGGATTGCTCATCGCCGTGGTTTCGGTCACTTCCAGAATCAGTTTCTCCGGCGCTATCTGATGACGCTCAAGACAGCTCATCACCATCTCCACCAGACCGGGCTGTTCAAACTGCATGGTCGAGAGATTGACCGCGACCGACCAGGCGTTGTGGCCCGCCTGATGCCATTCATTCAACTGACGGCAGGCTTCGTCCAGCACCCATTCGCCAATGCTGATAATCATCCCGGTTTTTTCGGCGAGCGGGAGAAATGCGTCAGGTGACAGTAATCCGTATTGCGGATGCTGCCAGCGCAGCAGCGCCTCAAAGCCCACTACCGGTCCGGACGGTGCCTGGAATTTTGGCTGATAAACAAGGCGCAGCTCTTTACGCTCGCGCGCAAGCCAAAGATCGTTCATCAGCTGCAGCTGGGTCTGCGCCTGGGTATTCATCGACGGCTGGAAAAAGCTATAACCGTTACGGCCGGTATGTTTGGTGTGATACATCGCGGCGTCAGCATTAAACAGCAGTTCGCGGCCATTTTTGCCGTCGTGCGGGTAGAAGGCGATGCCGATGCTGATAGTCACTACCAGTTCATAGGGCTCAACGGCAAAAGGACCGTCAATCGCGTGCACCAGCGCGTTGGCGAGCGCCGCCGCGTCGTTGGGCTGATCGGTTTCCGCGAGCAGGACAAACTCATCGCCGCCGATGCGCGCAAGCGTAAATTGTCCTTTGAGTTGCTCCTTGAGACGTTCGGTCACGGCAATCAGCAACTGGTCGCCTGTGTTATGGCCGTAGGCGTCATTGACGGCCTTAAAACCGTCGAGATCCATAAACATCAATGCAAAGCGGCTTCCTTCACGATCGGCTTTGCGAATCGCCTGATCGAGACGATCTTCCAGCAGAATACGGTTCGGCAGTCGCGTGAGCGTATCGTGCAGCGCGAGCTGGGCGAGCTCTTTATTGGCTTCTGCAAGTGAAGAAGCGAGCAGCGAGGTGCGCGCTTGTAAACGCGCATCGAACATTGAGACGAGCAGTGAAATCGCGAGGATGGCGAGCGTCACCAGCGTCACGACCAGCGCCAGCCAGCGGGTGTTGACGCCCATATGTGTGGCGTGCGTATGGCCGGGGAAATTGGCCGCCATCATGCCGGTATAGTGCATACCCGCGATGGCAATCCCCATAATAATGGCGGCGCCTGCGCGCATCAGCGCGACGTTGCCGACATCCTGACGCAGCCGAAATGTCAGCCACAGCGCGGCGACGGAGGCGAGCAGAGCAATGACTATCGACAGCGCCACCCATCCCCAGGCCCAGACAATCCCAGGCTCCACCAGCAACGCTGCCATACCGGTATAGTGCATCGCCGCAATCCCGCATCCCAGCACCAGCGAGCCCGGGATCAGTCGCGACACTTTCAGTTCAGCACCGCACACGAGCCACAGTGCAAACAGCGCAGAGCCGATGGCGATAAGCAACGATGCCGCGGTAATCAGAGGGTCATAGCTCAGCGTGACGGGCAGGCTCATCGCCAGCATGCCGATAAAATGCATCGCCCAGATGCCGATGCCCATTGCGACGCTGCCGCCGACCAGCCAGATGCGTGCTGCGCTGCCGCTGCTGGTGGTGACGCGACCGGCCATATTCAGCGCGGTGCTTGACGCCAGAATGGCGACAACAAACGAGGTGACAACAAGAATATGGTCGTAATGACTAACCAGCATGGCGTCTCATCCAAAATAGGGTCGTGCATCCTCAGGCCTTGCCTGGCGGGCCTGCGGGGTAGAGAGGAGCGCTGAACATTATCACTGCCGAAAATCCGGCGAAAGCGATTTAAGACCCCTTAATGACAATGGATTTGACAGGTATAACCGTGTTCAGCAATGTCGCTACGGCGCCGATATTTCTGGCACGATACTGTCATTAGTGTAGCGCGGAGCGGGTATTTGTCAGGCCAGGCGGGAGAGCGGCGGCGGGAGAGTGGAAAACAAAAAAGGCGCTTCCCCATGCCGGTTCGCGCCTTTTTAATCAGCTTAACTAAGCGAACTTAGTTCATGCCGTATTTTTTCAGTTTCTTACGCAGCGTACCGCGGTTGATACCCATCATCAGCGCAGCGCGGGTCTGGTTGCCGCGGGTGTATTGCATCACCATGTCCAACAGGGGCTGTTCTACTTCAGCCAGTACCAGCTCATACAGGTCATTCACATCCTGACCATTCAGTTGAGCAAAATAGTTCTTCAGTGCCTGTTTTACCGAGTCACGCAGGGGCTTTTGAGTCACCTGATCCTGAGAGTTAACGGTAGAAACGGTCAGTACGTCAGAATTTACGCGTTGTTCGAACATAGTTCTGTCAGCTCTTTATTTCTGTTTACGCAAAATTTTCGAAGTATGCCTCCAACGCCTCCAGCTGTTCGCTGGCATCCTCTATGGCGTTGAATGTGCGCCGAAACTGGTCATCTGGAGCATGTTCCTGGAGATACCAGGCCACATGTTTACGCGCGATTCGGTACCCCTTTGCCTGGCCGTAAAAGTCATGCAATTCCCGAACGTGCGCGCAAAGCAAACGCTTAACCTCTGCCAGAGGCAGAGGGGGCAGCAACTCCCCAGTGTCCAGATAGTGCTGGATTTCCCGGAAGATCCAGGGTCTTCCCTGAGCCGCGCGACCTATCATCAGAGCATCAGCCCCTGTATAGTCGAGCACAGCCCTGGCTTTATGCGGGGAAGTAATGTCGCCATTCGCAATAACCGGAATGGAAACCTTCTGCTTAACTGTCCGAATGCTGTCGTATTCTGCGTTGCCCTGAAACAAGCAGGCGCGCGTGCGGCCATGAATCGTCAGCGCCTGAATACCACATTCTTCAGCCAATTGGGCAATTTCTACACAGTTACGGTTAGCCGGATCCCAGCCGGTGCGAATTTTCAGCGTAACGGGAACGTCCACTGCGTTGACTACCGCGGTCAGGATAGACTTCACCAGATCGGGGTATTGCAGAAGGGCTGAACCAGCCAGCTTGCGATTCACTTTCTTAGCCGGGCAACCCATATTGATATCAATAATCTGGGCGCCGTTATCCACATTAATACGTGCGGCTTCCGCCATCTCTTCGGGTACGCTGCCGGCGATTTGCACGGTGCGAATACCCGGTTCATCCACATGTACCATCCGCAACCGGGATTTATCGCTCGCCCAGACTTCCGGGTTAGAGGACATCATCTCAGAAACGGTTAATCCTGCTCCCATCTCGTAGCACAGCGTCCGAAACGGTCTGTCTGTAATGCCAGCCATCGGGGCTGCGATCAGGCGATTTCTGAGCTGGTAGTGTCCGATACGCATGAGTGAAGAAATGACCATACTGTGCCTGCAAGGCGGCGTATATTACGCATTTTTTGCACGAGATGAAAGGCCAAACTTTGAACAATCCGATGCGACAGATCAATGAATCGGCATCTGTACCGATTCCCCTAATAAATTAAACTTAACAATCATAAAGTTAAGAAGAATCGCCGAAAAAACGTGCGCAAAAAAAATCCCTGAAATCGTGCTTTTTTTAACGAAACGGCAGGCGCGCAAGCGGGATAAACGGCGATAAATTGCGCAAATCAGGCGATAAAATGCGATCCGTGTCTCGTTGTTGGCATGGTGAATCGTTCTGTGAAGGGCATCGGCGCTGGGGAAAAGGGATGTGAAGGTTTTCACCCGTAGTGAATTATTCTGCTTCCTGTGTGGGTTGAAGTAATGCTCTCCATTGCATATTGATGTGGTGAATCATTACCCGTTTGACGGCGCGCGGCTCCCTGTGAACAACACTGCGTGCCGATAAACTATCAGCATGTCAGACCGTGAGAGAAATAAAAAAGCGCGGACAGGCCGCGCTTTTCAGCTCATCACGCTTTCAGAAGGCGTGGCAACCTTAGCGCTTCACGCCGGTAATACGGCACCACTCTTCTTTTTCCACGACCGGATCGAGCGTAAACAGCGGCTCATAGGCCTCGCATACGCTCTGTGCCTGGCTTGCCAGGATACCGGAAAGCCCGAGTAAGCCGCCCTGTACCGGCAGCACACTAATCAGCGGTGCCAGTTCGCGCAGCGGGCCTGCGAGAATGTTGGCGACCACGACGTCGGCCCGCATATCGGCAGGCTGGTTTTCCGGCAGATACAGTTCCAGACGCTCCGAGACGCCGTTGCGCTCGGCGTTATCGCGGCTCGCCTGAATCGCCTGTGGATCGATATCCACACCGATCGCTTTCGCCGCGCCAAGCTTCAGCGCGGCGATAGCCAGAATGCCGGAGCCGCAGCCGAAATCGATAACGGTTTTACCAGCCAGATCCAGCCCGTCGAGCCATTGCAGGCAGAGGGAAGTGGTGGGGTGTGTGCCGGTGCCAAACGCCAGGCCCGGATCGAGCATCACGTTTACAGCGTTTTCATCCGGCACGTCGCGCCAGCTCGGGCAGATCCACAGACGCTCGCCGAAGCGCATCGGGTGGAAATTGTCCATCCACTCGCGCTCCCAGTCTTTATCTTCCAGCTGCTCGATTTTATGGGCGAAGCCCGCACCGAGAAGCGGGGCGTTTTCCAGCATGGCGACCACGTCCTGCATGTCCGTTTCCGCGTCAAAAAGGCCGATCACGTCCGTATCGCCCCACAGGCGCGTTTCACCCGGCAGCGGCTCGAACACCGGCGTGTCGTGGGTGTCCTGGAAGGTCACGGAGACCGCGCCGCTTTCCATCAGCGCATCGCTAATCTCTTCGGCATTAGCGCCAGTGGTGTTTATTTTCAGTTGGATCCAGGGCATGGCATTACTCATTCATTAACAGAGGAAACAGGCGCGGCCTGCGGAACCGGGCGACCAAAAAGGTTGCCCACCACAAAAGCCAGCAGACTTAGCAGCAGGGACGGCACAATCGGATGAAAGCCGAACAGCTGTATTTTAAACGTGGCGAGCAGTGCGTAAAGCACGCCGCCGACAATCATGGCCGAAAGCGCGCCTGCCGCATTGGCACGCTCCCAGTAGAGGCCCAGCACCAGCGGCCAGAGGAACACGGCTTCCAGACCGCCAAAGGCCAGCAGATTGAGCCAGATAATCATTTCAGGCGGACGCCAGGCGGCCAGCAACAGCAGGACGCTCAGGATTATCGTAATCAGCGACGACATCCGCTTGAGGCGTTTCTCGTTGTGGATCTCCGCCGGACGCAGGTTCAGCCACAGATCTTTGACGATCGTCGCGGAGGACTGCAACAGCTGCGCGTTGATCGTCGACATGATCGCGGCCATCGGCGCGGCGAGGAAGATCCCGGCGGCGAAGGGCGGCAGCACGGTCACCATGAGTGTTGGGATAACCAGATCCGGAACGTGCAGGTCAGGCAGCACCGCGCGGCCCAGCGCGCCGGCGAGATGCATCCCCAGCATCAGTATCGCCACGACAATCGTGCCGAGAATAATGCCGCGATGCACTGCTTTGCTGTCTTTATACGAGATACAGCGCACCGCCGTGTGCGGCAGGCCAATCACCCCAAAGCAGACCAGCACCCAGAATGAAGTCATAAACGTTGGCGACAGAATATCGTCCGCGCCCTGCGGCGATACCAGCTTCGGATCGATATGCTGAAGTTTATCGACCGCGTCGTGCAGGCCGCCCGCCGCATGGACTACGCCCACCAGCAGGACGATAGTGCCGATAAGCATCACCAGCCCCTGAAGCGTGTCATTGAGGACACTGGCGCGAAAGCCGCCGAACGCGGTGTAGAGCGCAATACTGATGCCGAAAATCAGCAGGCCGGTTTCGTAAGGGATCCCCGCCGCCGTTTCCAGCAGACGTGCGCCGCCGATGAACTGCACCGTCATAGCACCAATGAAAGCGACCAGCAGACTCAGGCTCGCCAGCCACACCAGCAGGCGGCTCTGAAACCGCGCGTAGAGCATATCGTTGAGCGTCACGGCGTTATAGCGCCGCGCGAGGATAGCGAATTTTTTACCGAGAATGCCGAGCGACAGCCAGACGGCGGGCAACTGGATCATGGCCAGCAGCACCCAGCCGAGCCCATATTTATAAGCCGCACCCGGCCCGCCGATAAACGAGCTGGCGCTGATATAGGTCGCGGTCAGCGTCATCGCCAGCACCACACCGCCCATCGAACGGCTACCGAGGAAATATTCGTTCAGGAAATTGCCGCTGCTGCGGCGCTTCATCGCATACAGCGACAGGCCAAATACCACCAGCAAATAGGCGACAAGCGGCACTATGACGTCATGCTGCATCGTTATCCTCCAGAGGAATATCGCGGAAAATCACGCGCACCATGAGCCAGCAAAGCAGAATAAACAGCAGCGGCACCAGCAGGCAGGCCATCTCAAACCAGTGCGGCAGGCCGGTGAAGCCCTGTTGCGAATCAGGTAAGTAAGCGGCCACCAACCAGGCGGCGAGATAGAGGAGGGTCAGCCACAGCGCCCAGCGCGCTTCTTTGTGGGCCTGAACAAAGCGTTTGTCCATTGTCATACCCTGTCAGTGAAGAAAGCGGCGATTGTACCCTGGCACTTTCGGGGAGGCACAAAAAATAAAGGCCAGCAGAGCTGGCCTTGTGCAGGGAAACGGGGCTTATTTCTCTTGCAGGCCCAGTTTCTTCTCCAGATAGTGGATGTTTGTGCCACCGTGCTGGAAGTTTTCATCGTTCATGATGCGGGTTTGCAGATCAACGTTGGTTTTGATGCCGTCGATGATCAGCTCCTGCAGGGCGTTACGCATACGGGCCAGCGCCACGTCGCGGTTTTCGCCATAGCAGATGAGCTTGCCGATCATGGAATCGTAATACGGCGGTACGGTATAACCGGCGTAGATATGCGATTCCCAACGAACGCCAAAGCCGCCCGGCGCATGGAAGCGCGTGATTTTACCCGGGCTTGGCAGGAACGTGTTCGGGTCTTCGGCGTTGATACGGCACTCGACCGCATGGCCTTTAACTACCACTTCTTCCTGTTTGATAGAGAGCGGCTGACCGGCAGCGATACGCAGCTGCTCTTTGATCAGGTCAACGCCTGTGATCATCTCGGTCACCGGATGCTCTACCTGAATACGGGTATTCATCTCAATGAAGTAGAACTCGCCGTTTTCAAACAGGAACTCGAACGTACCCGCGCCGCGGTAGCCGATATCGACACACGCTTTCGCGCAGCGCTCGCCGATGTAGCGGCGCAGTTCCGGGGTAATGCCCGGTGCCGGCGCTTCTTCGACGACTTTCTGGTGACGACGCTGCATGGAGCAGTCGCGTTCCGCCAGATAGATAGCGTTGCCCTGACCGTCCGCCAGCACCTGAATTTCGATGTGACGTGGGTTTTCCAGGTACTTCTCCATGTAGACCATATCGTTGTTGAAAGCGGCTTTTGCTTCCGCTTTGGTCATGGAGATAGACTGCGCCAGTTCAGCATCGCTGCGCACAACGCGCATACCGCGACCGCCGCCGCCGCCAGACGCTTTGATAATGACCGGGTAGCCGATGCGTTTCGCATGGGCGCGGTTCTTATCCATATCATCGCCCAGCGGGCCGTCGGAGCCCGGTACGGTCGGTACGCCCGCTTTCTTCATGGCAGTAATCGCAGACACTTTGTCGCCCATCAGGCGAATCGTGTCGGCTTTCGGGCCAATGAAGATAAAGCCGGACTGCTCAACCTGCTCGGCAAAGTTGGCGTTCTCAGAGAGGAAGCCATAGCCCGGGTGAATCGCCACGGCGCCGGTAATTTCAGCGGCAGCGATGATGGCCGGGATGTTCAGGTAACTTTTGACTGACGGCGCCGGACCGATACACACGGTCTCGTCTGCCAGCAGTACGTGTTTCAGGTCGCGATCCGCGGTGGAATGCACAGCGACAGTCTTGATGCCCAGTTCTTTACAGGCACGAAGAATACGCAGTGCGATTTCGCCGCGGTTAGCGATGACAATTTTATCCAGCATGTTCGCCTCGTTATTCGATGACAACCAGCGGCTCGTCAAATTCTACTGGCTGACCGCTTTCCACCAGGATCGCTTTCACGACGCCTGCTTTGTCGGATTCGATCTGGTTCATCATTTTCATCGCTTCAACGATGCACAGGGTGTCGCCTACGTTGACTTTCTGGCCTACTTCCACAAACGCTTTCGCATCCGGGCTCGGGGTACGATAGAAGGTACCAACCATCGGGGAACGTACGATGTGACCACTGACTTCTGCGGCAGCCGGCGCTTCTGCTGCCGGAGCGGCGGCAGGAGCAACAGCGTTGGACAGGGCTTGCGGCTGCTGCTGCATCATCGGCGCGGCATACGCCTGCTGCATCACCGGGAAGCCTGTATTGGCCGGGGAGCGGCTGATACGTACAGACTCTTCGCCTTCAGAAATTTCCAGTTCAGCGATGCCTGATTCTTCAACCAGCTCGATCAGTTTTTTAATCTTACGAATATCCATGAGTGGGTTCCGTACTCTTGTTTAGTGTGATTGTGACAGGCGTTTGACCGCCGTCTGTAACGCATAGGTATAGCCATCGGCACCTAATCCGCAGATGACGCCGGCGGCAATATCCGAAAGGTATGAATGATGCCGGAAAGGCTCTCGGGCGTGCACATTGCTCAGGTGGATCTCGATAAACGGGATATTCACCGACAGCAGCGCGTCGCGCAGCGCCACGCTGGTATGCGTAAACGCGGCCGGATTGATCAGGATATAGTCAATCTTGTCTTTAGCCTGATGAATTCGGTCAATAAGCGCATATTCAGCGTTGGATTGCAGGTGATCGAACGAGACATTCAACTGCTTTGCAACAGCGGCGAGCTCGTTAACAATTTGTTCAAGCGTCTGTGTACCGTACTTCTCCGGCTCACGCGTGCCCAGCATGTTAAGGTTCGGGCCGTTTAAAAGCAAAATGTGAAATTTCTCGGTCATCCTGGCGCTATCTCCTGCCATCTTCCGGTAAATGTCAAAATATACCTTCATCGTCTGGTTGTCACCCGTCGGCGTGTAAAAAGCCGTGGGTGAAAAACCAAAGTCGCACATTATAACGATTTCGTAGCATTTGGCAGCTAAATACTGGTCTTATCAGGGAAGATTATCAACCACCCTCAGGAAAACGTTATCGGGTAATAACAGAAGTGCGGGAAAACGCACATAAACGCGTCACGTTCGCCACCATTGGCGCAGCTTTTTATAGCGCCATGCCAGCAGAACGAGCGCGCCCAGTGCGTAAAGGACAGGTTGCGGCGACAGAATCTTCACTGACCACAGGTAGTGAATCGGGGCGAGGATCGCAACCAGATAGATGAAGTTATGCAATGTTTGCCACCGGCGACCCAGTTTTCGCTGCGCCGCCTGGAAAGAAGTGAGCGCCAGCGCCAGCAGAATAAGCCAGCTGACAACACCCAGCGTCAGGTAAGGGCGCGAAACCAGTTCGCTGCCAAGCAGCGACAGATTGCTAAGCCCTAGCTCCAGCAGCGAATAGCTCACCAGGTGCAGCGTCGCCCACGCAAAACACCATAAGCCCAGCAGACGCCGGGTGCGGATAAGCAGCGGCTGCTTAAGAAGGCGCGTCAACGGCGTCACCAGAAGCGTGGCGAGCAACAGTTTTAGCGCCATTCTGCCGGTAAAATGCTGAATATCTTTCGCCGGATCGGCGCTGAACAAGCCCTGGCTTGCGGCATAAAAAAGCCACACCAGCGGTAAAAATGCGGCGAGATGCAGCGCCACTTTCAGCCAGGTAATCTGTTTTGCCGTTAAACGCACTCAGAAGTTCTCCCGCAGATCGAGGCCTTTATAGAGCGACGCCACCTCATCGGCGTAGCCGTTAAAAAGTAGCGTCGGCTGGCGCTTCACATCGAGCACGCCGCCTGAGCCTATCACGCGCTCGCTGGCTTGCGACCAGCGCGGATGATCGACATGCGGATTCACGTTGGCGTAAAAACCATATTCATCCGGTGCCGCCATATTCCACGTCGTTGGCGGGCGCTCGCGGGTCAACGTAATGCTGACGATCGATTTAATGCCTTTAAAGCCATATTTCCACGGTACGGTGAGACGCACCGGCGCGCCGTTTTGCGGCGGCAGGGCTTTACCGTAGACGCCGGTCGTCAGCATCGTGAGCGGGTGCATCGCCTCATCAAGGCGCAGCGCCTCGACGTACGGATACTCCAGCCCGCCGCCGATGAAGCGGTCTTTCTGGCCCGGCATAATATCGGGCGCGTAGAGCGTTTTGAACGCGACATATTTCGCATTGCTGGTGGGCTCCACCAGCGCGAGGAGTTTATGCAGCGGGAAACCTATCCACGGCACCACCATCGACCAGGCTTCGACGCAGCGCATCCGGTAGATGCGCTCTTCCAGCGGAAACTTTTTAGTGAGGTCGTCGTGATCCAGCGTCAGCGGTTTCGCCACTTCTCCGCCGATTTTCAGCGTCCACGGGTTGGTTTTCAGACTGCCAGCGTTCGCGGCCGGGTCGGCTTTATCCAGCCCAAATTCGTAGAAGTTGTTATAGCCGGTGACTTTATCTTCCGGTGTCAGGTCAAGCTTCGCCTGGTATTGCGCAGGGCGCGTGAAATCAAGCGGCGCACCGGCGGGCGCTTTAGGCCGGTCGTTTCCTTTAAACCAGGAGAGCACATCCGCGTGTGCGGCGGTGGGCAGCGAGAGCGCTGCGGTAGTGATACCCAGGGCTTTCAGCACCTGACGGCGCTGCATAAAGAAAGCCGACTCGGCGGTGACATCGGCTTCGGTTAAACGGCTGACTTTTTTCATGACCGGCTCCGCAAAAACGATACGTAACGCTACCGCTTAATCATGACAGGGCTCAAGTCAGCCTGCGAGTGAAGAGGTTAATTATCTGTAAATAAATTTTAGCTTAGCGAATTTTTACCAGCGTCCGGCCCTGCGCGCGGTTGCTGATAATGGCTTCAGCGAATTCAGCCGCCTGATCGAGCGTGATTTCGGTCGCGCTCTGCTGATAAAACGAGGCCGGTAGATCGCGCACCAGGCGCTGCCATGCTTCAAGACGGCGCGGCGCAGGCGTCATTACGGAATCCACGCCCTGGAGGCGCACATTGCGCAGGATAAAAGGCATCACCGTGGTGGGCAGCGCAAAACCGCCCGCCAGACCACAGGCTGCCACACAGCCGCCGTAATTCGTCTGCGCCAGCACTTTCGCCAGAACTTTATCGCCGACGGTGTCTACCGCGCCTGCCCACAGCTGTTTCTCCAGCGGGCGGCTTTCTGTGAATTCGTCACGGCCCACAATCCGGCTGGCGCCGAGGCTTTTCAGGTAATCATGTGTGCTTTCACGCCCGGAAACCGCCACAACCTGATACCCGAGGTTATGCAACAGCGCCACCGCCGTACTGCCTACGCCGCCGCTTGCGCCGGTGACAAGCACCTCGCCGCTTTCCGGTTGCACACCCGCGTCTTCCAGCGCCATCACGCACAGCATCGCGGTAAAGCCCGCTGTGCCGATAATCATCGCCTGACGGCCATCCAGCCCCTGCGGCAGCGGCACCAGCCAGTCGGCTTTTACTCGCGCCGTTTCGGCAAGGCCGCCCCAGTGGTTTTCGCCCACGCCCCAGCCGGTCAGCAGCACCTGCTGGCCTGGCGTAAAGCGCGCGTCCGCGCTGTCGCGCACGACGCCCGCGAAATCGATACCCGGCACCATCGGAAATTCACGAATGATTTTGCCTTTGCCGGTAATCGCCAGGGCGTCTTTATAGTTAAGGCTTGACCAGTCGATATCGACCGTCACTTCTGCCTGCGGCAGCATCGCTTCTTCTACTGGTTTCACGCAGGCCAGCGTTTTGCCATCCTGCTGTTCGAGAAGTAACGCCTTCATGTTAACGCTCCTTAAAAACGACTTAAGTGGGAAAATCATTCCTGAGGACTATACTCGCATATTGAAACGTTATGCCGATTTGCCGCAAGAAAACTGCATAGCCGCGCCACCATTTCTGGTAGTATGCGCGGTTCGATATTCAAAGTTAGCACTCACTTTCAACCTGTCCATTAGCGTGAAGAACCGAAAGGCGGTTCCCCCGCGTGACACCCAACCACGGAGTTAACACAAGGATGCGCTTAACGACGAAATTCTCCGCCTTTGTCACGCTGCTGGTCGGTATGGCGATGCTGGTGACGCTGCTTGGCTGCTCACTCAGCTTTTTTAACGCCATTCAGCATAAAGTGACGCAGCGCGTCGCGTCGGTGGCTTCCATTGTGGATAACGAACTGGTTTCCCAGTCTCCGCAGATGATGCAGTCCCGGCTTGATGAAATTATGGTGCCGCTGGATATCGTGCGAATCGAGTTCGCGCTGGGCGATAAAATTGTGTTCAGCCATACGAGACCCGAAAGCTATCGGGAATCGCCCTTTCAGACCCGTGCCCGCCAGCTTTCTGTTCCTTTGATCAAACACCCCGGCATGACGCTGCGTTTAACCTGGCAGGATCCGCTGGCCAACTATTATCGTTCTCTGTTAACTACCGCGCCGCTGACGCTGGCTTTTGCCCTGATGGTCATCATCATTTATATCTCCGTACGCTGGATCAAACGCCAGCTTGCAGGCCAGGAACTGCTGGAAGGCCGCGCGGTGCGCATCCTCAATGGCGAACGTGGCGCGAATGCGCGCGGTAATATTCATGAATGGCCCACCCACGCCAGCAGCGCGCTGGATGTCTTGCTGACCGAATTACAGCGTGCCGGAGAACAGCGCAGCCGCATGGATACGCTGATCCGTGCCTTCGCAGCCCAGGATGCCAAAACCGGGCTGAGCAACCGCATCTTCTTTGATAATCAACTGGCGACCCTGCTGGAAGAGCAGGATAACGCCGTGACGCACGGCGTGGTGATGATGATCCGCCTGCCAGATTTCGACATGCTGCGTGATAGCTGGGGAAAAACCGCCGTTGAAGAGTATCTCTTCACGCTTATCAACATGCTTTCTACTTTTATTATGCGCTACCCCGGCGCGCTGCTGGCGCGGTATTTCCGCAGCGATTTTGCCGTACTGTTGCCGCATCGCACGCTTAAAGAAGCCGACAGCATCGCCAGCCAGTTACTGAAAGCGGTGGGGGCGCTGCCGCCGACCCGGATGCTGGACAGCAGCGATATGCTGCATATTGGCATCTGCGCCTGGCGTAGCGGACAGACGACAGAACAGGTGATGGAACACGCCGAAGTGGCGGCCCGCAACGCGGTATTGCAGGGCGGCAACGGCTGGGCGGTCTATGACAGTACGCTGCCGGACAAAGGGCGCGGTAACGTGCGCTGGCGCACTTTAATTGAAAACGCACTGCAGCGCGGCGGCCCGCGTTTTTATCAAAAACCGGCCGTATTGCGCGACGGCTATGTGCATCATCGCGAATTAATGTGCCGTATTTTTGACGGTGAAGAAGAGGTGCTGGCGGCAGAGTATATGCCGATGGTGCAGCAGTTTGGTCTGGCAGAACAGTATGATCGCCAGCTGATTACCCGCGTTCTGCCTTTCCTGCGCTTCTGGCCGGACGAAACGCTGGCGCTGCCGGTCACGGTCGAGTCGCTGATCCGTCCGCCGTTCCAGCGCTGGCTGCGCGACACATTGATGCAGTGCGAAAAATCGCATCGAAAACGCATTCTTTTTGAACTTGCCGAGGCAGATGTTTGTCAACATCTCAGCCGTTTACAACCGGTTGTGCGTTTAATCAGGGCGCTTGGGCTTCGCATCGCGGTGGTCCAGGCGGGATTAACGGTGGTCGGCACGGCCTGGATAAAAGCGCTGGATGTGGAAATCATCAAGCTGCATCCGGGGCTGGTGCGGGATATCAACAAGCGCACCGAAAACCAGCTTTTTGTACAGAGTCTGGTGGAGGCGTGCAACGGAACGCAGACGCGGGTTTTTGCCGCCGGCGTCAGAACCAAAAGTGAATGGCAGACGCTGGTCGAGCGTGGCGTAACGGGAGGTCAGGGCGATTTTTTTGCCGCCTCGCAACCTCTCGATACTAATGTGAAAAAATATTCGCAAAGATACTCGGTTTGACCTGCCGTTTAACTTGTTTTCACGTAGAATAACGCGCGCTGCATCTTAAGGGGGCGTACGCCTGCCGGCCAGAGTGTCGCAGCATATTAACGCAGGCTTTCATTCTTCACGTATAAGACGTCGTCGGGCCAGCAACGCTCACGAAATCGTCAGCCGGAAAGGCCGGGGCGACGACGGTTTAACAGAAGAAAAGCCGCACTATTTTTCACCGATGCAGAACATTTTTTGCGCCTTGTCGCTGCTTCGTGTGGTTGGTAAAGTAAGCGGATTTTGTTTTCCGCCCCAGCTTTCAGGATTATCCCTTAGTATGTTTAAAAAATTTCGTGGCATGTTTTCCAATGACCTGTCCATTGACCTGGGTACCGCGAATACCCTTATCTATGTAAAAGGGCAAGGCATCGTACTGAATGAGCCTTCCGTGGTCGCCATTCGCCAGGATCGTGCCGGCTCGCCGAAGAGCGTCGCGGCCGTTGGTCATGAAGCGAAGCAGATGCTTGGCCGTACGCCGGGCAATATCGCCGCTATCCGCCCGATGAAAGATGGCGTGATCGCCGATTTCTTTGTCACGGAAAAAATGCTTCAGCACTTCATTAAGCAAGTGCACAGCAACAGCTTTATGCGCCCGAGCCCGCGCGTGCTGGTGTGTGTGCCGGTCGGCGCGACTCAGGTTGAACGCCGTGCTATCCGCGAATCCGCACAGGGCGCAGGCGCGCGTGAAGTGTTCCTGATTGAAGAGCCGATGGCGGCCGCGATTGGCGCGGGTCTGCCGGTGTCTGAAGCGACCGGTTCTATGGTGGTGGATATCGGTGGTGGTACGACCGAAGTGGCGGTTATCTCCCTGAACGGCGTGGTGTACTCCTCCTCCGTGCGTATCGGCGGCGACCGCTTTGACGAAGCCATCATTAATTATGTGCGCCGTAACTACGGCTCGCTTATCGGTGAAGCCACCGCTGAGCGTATCAAACATGAAATCGGCTCCGCCTACCCGGGCGACGAAGTCCGCGAAATCGAAGTTCGCGGCCGTAACCTGGCAGAAGGCGTTCCGCGCGGTTTCACTCTGAACTCTAACGAAATTCTCGAAGCGCTGCAGGAACCGCTGACTGGTATCGTCAGCGCCGTTATGGTCGCGCTGGAACAGTGCCCGCCAGAACTGGCTTCCGACATCTCCGAGCGCGGCATGGTACTGACCGGCGGCGGCGCGCTGCTGCGTAACCTTGACCGTTTGCTGATGGAAGAGACCGGCATTCCGGTCGTGGTGGCGGAAGATCCGCTCACTTGCGTGGCCCGAGGCGGCGGCAAGGCGCTGGAAATGATCGACATGCACGGCGGCGACCTGTTCAGCGAAGAGTAACAGCCGCAGGAAAGGGCAACTCCGGTTGCCCTTCTTGTTGGTTTGGGAATACGCATAGCCTATGAAGCCAATTTTTAGCCGTGGCCCGTCGCTACAGATTCGCCTTATTCTGGCGGTGCTGGTGGCGCTTGGTGTCATCATCGCCGACAGCCGCCTCGGTACGTTCAGTCAGATTCGGACGTACATGGATACCGCCGTCAGTCCTTTCTACTTTATCTCCAACGGTCCACGTGAATTACTCGACAGCGTCTCGCAAACGCTGGCGTCCCGCGATCAGCTTGAGCTGGAAAACCGGGCGCTGCGTCAGGAGTTGCTGCTGAAGAACAGCGAAATTCTGATGCTTGGCCAGTACAAGCAGGAAAACGCGCGCCTGCGCGAACTGCTCGGCTCGCCGCTGCGTCAGGATGAACAGAAAATGGTGACGCAGGTGATCTCGACCGTCAACGATCCTTACAGCGATCAGGTCGTGATCGATAAAGGCAGCGTCAATGGCGTTTATGAAGGCCAGCCGGTCATCAGCGATAAAGGCGTGGTGGGTCAGGTGGTCGCCGTGGCGAAACTTACCAGCCGTGTGCTGCTTATCTGCGACGCCACCCACGCGCTGCCTGTTCAGGTGCTGCGTAACGACATTCGCGTCATTGCGGCCGGTAGCGGTTGTACCGACGATTTACAGCTGGAGCATCTGCCTGCCAATACCGATATTCGCGTCGGCGATGTGCTGGTGACCTCCGGTCTCGGCGGCCGTTTCCCGGAAGGGTATCCGGTTGGCGTGGTCTCATCCGTGAAGCTCGACACCCAGCGCGCGTATACCGTCATTCAGGCGCGTCCGACCGCCGGTCTGCAACGTCTGCGCTATCTGCTGCTGCTGTGGGGAGCCGATCGCGAAGGTAAAAATCCGATGACGCCGGAGGAAGTGCATCGCGTGGCGAACGAACGCCTGATGCAGATGATGCCGCAAGTACTTCCATCGCCGGATGCGATGGGGCCGCCTGCGCCTGCTGCGCCAAACGCGGGATCACCCACCGCGACGCCGTCTGGCGGCGCGACTCCCGCACAGGGAGGACAGTAGTGGCGAGCTACCGTAGTCAGGGGCGCTGGGTTATCTGGCTCTCTTTTTTAATCGCGCTGCTGTTGCAGATTATGCCCTGGCCGGATGCGATTATCGTCTTCCGGCCTAACTGGGTGCTGCTGATTCTGCTCTACTGGATCCTTGCGCTGCCGCATCGCGTAAATGTTGGCACGGGGTTTGTGATGGGTGCCATACTTGATCTTATCAGCGGCTCTACGCTGGGGGTTCGCGCCCTTTCACTGAGTATCATCGCCTATCTGGTCGCGCTGAAATTTCAGCTTTTCCGCAACCTGGCGCTCTGGCAACAGGCGCTGGTCGTGATGCTGTTGTCGCTGGCGGCGGATATTATCGTCTTCTGGGCGGAATTCCTGGTTATCGATGTGGCTTTCCGGCCTGAAGTCTTCTGGAGCAGCGTTGTGAATGGCGTGCTCTGGCCGTGGATATTCCTGCTGATGCGCAAAGTACGCCAACAGTTTGCTGTACAATAAAGGACAGATATGACAGATCTTTATCTCGCCTCGGGCTCACCGCGTCGTCAGGAGCTGCTGGGAATGCTGGGCGTTACGTTTGAACGTCTGGTGCCGGGAGTTGAGGAACAGCGCGGCGCGCAGGAAGCGCCGCAGGATTATGTCACCCGTCTGGCCCGCGACAAAGCCCGCACTGGCGTCGCGCTGGCCGCGCGCGATCTCCCTGTGCTTGGTGCCGATACGATCGTCGTGCTGGATGGCGACGTGCTGGAAAAACCGCGCGACGCCGCCCATGCGGCAGAGATGCTGCGCAGGCTCTCCGGGCAAACGCATGAAGTGATGACCGCCGTCGCGCTTGCTGATAAACAGCGCGTGTGTGAGCGTCTGGTCATTACCCGCGTGACGTTCCGGGCGCTGACGGTGCAGGATATCGCGGCGTATGTCGAAAGCGGCGAGCCGATGGACAAAGCGGGCGCATACGGGATTCAGGGGCTGGGCGGCTGTTTTGTCAGACGTATAGAAGGAAGCTACCACGCGGTGGTAGGGCTTCCGCTGGTAGAAACCTGGGAATTGCTGAGCGAATTCAACTCACTGCGTGAGGGATAAACAAGATGACGGCTGAATTGTTGGTTAACGTTACCCCGTCGGAAACCCGGGTGGCGTACATTGATGGCGGTATTTTGCAGGAAATTCACATTGAGCGTGAAGCGCGCCGCGGGATAGTAGGCAATATCTACAAAGGTCGGGTCAGTCGCGTTCTTCCGGGAATGCAGGCGGCATTTGTAGATATTGGCCTCGATAAAGCCGCGTTTCTTCACGCCTCCGACATCATGCCGCACACCGAATGCGTGGCGGGCGACGAGCAGAAAAACTTCACCGTTCGCGATATCTCAGAGCTTGTGCGCCAGGGGCAGGATCTCATGGTGCAGGTGGTGAAAGATCCGCTCGGCACCAAAGGCGCGCGTCTCACTACCGATATCACGCTGCCGTCGCGCTATCTGGTTTTTATGCCGGGCGCGTCACACGTCGGCGTCTCTCAGCGTATTGAGAGCGAAACCGAGCGCGAGCGCCTGAAACGCATCGTGGCGGATTATTGCGACGAGCAGGGCGGTTTTATTATTCGTACCGCCGCCGAAGGCGTCTGCGAAGAAGATTTGGCGTCTGATGCCGCCTACCTGAAACGCGTCTGGACCAAAGTGATGGAGCGTAAAAAGCGCCATCAGACGCGCTATCAGCTCTACGGCGAACTGGCGCTGGCCCAGCGTGTACTGCGTGATTTCGCGGTCGCCCAGCTTGACCGCATCCGTGTCGATTCCCGTCTGACCTATGAAATGCTACTGGAATTTACGGCGGAGTATATGCCGGAGATGACCAGTAAGCTTGAGCACTACAGCGGCCGCCAGCCGATTTTCGATCTCTATGACGTTGAGAATGAAATCCAGCGCGCGCTGGAGCGTAAAGTTGAACTGAAATCCGGCGGGTATCTGATCATCGATCAGACCGAAGCGATGACGACGATTGATATCAACACCGGCGCTTTTGTCGGCCATCGCAATCTCGACGACACCATTTTCAACACCAATATTGAAGCGACACAGGCGATTGCCCGCCAGCTGCGCCTGCGCAATCTCGGCGGCATTATCATCATCGACTTTATCGATATGAGTAATGAAGATCACCGCCGCCGCGTGCTGCACTCGCTTGAGCAGGCGCTGAGCAAGGATCGCGTGAAAACCAGCATCAACGGCTTCTCGCAGCTCGGCCTGGTGGAAATGACCCGCAAACGTACCCGCGAAAGTATTGAACATGTGCTGTGTAATGACTGTCCAACCTGTCATGGTCGCGGCACCGTGAAAACGGTAGAAACCGTCTGCTATGAAATCATGCGCGAAATCGTGCGCGTGCATCACGCTTACGACTCTGACCGCTTCCTGGTTTACGCGTCGCCTGCGGTGGCGGAGGCGCTGAAAAGCGATGAATCCCATGCGCTGGCCGAAGTGGAGATTTTTGTCGGTAAACAGGTTAAGGTGCAAATCGAACCGCTCTATAACCAGGAGCAGTTCGACGTGGTCATGATGTAGCGCACAGCGGTCGACTGTGTGAGTGAAGGTACCGCCGCGGCGGCTGACAAGGAGAGAAGGGTGAGGCGACTGCCGGGCATTTTGCTACTCACAGGCGCAACGCTGATTGTTATCGTCGCACTGATGGTGAGTGGACTGCGCCTCGCGCTGCCACATCTCAACACCTGGCGGCCCGCGCTGCTGGAGAAAATCTCCAGCGCGACCGGCGTTCCCGTACAGGCGAGCCATGTTGACGCCGCCTGGCAAACTTTCGGCCCGACGCTCGACGTGCGTGATATCCGCGCGCAGCTCAGCGACGGCGGCAGCGTGTCCGTCAGGCGCGTCACGGTCGCGCTGGATGTCTGGCAAAGCCTGCTGCATCTGCGCTGGCAGTTTCGCGATCTCACCTTTTACCAGCTCCAGGTGCGTACCAACACGCCAATCAAACAGCGCGAAGGCGGCAACCCGCTGGAAGGCAACAAACTCAGCGATCTCTTCTTCCGTCAGTTCGATCACTTCGATCTGCGCGACAGTACACTCAGCTTTATCACGATATCCGGCCAGCGCGCCGAACTCGCTGTTCCTCAGTTAACCTGGCTTAACGGGAAAAATCGTCACCGCGCCGAAGGCCAGGTCAGCCTCTCCAGTCTTACCGGTCAGCATGGCGTGATGCAGGTGCGCATGGATCTGCGCGATGACAACGGCCTGCTGAATCGCGGTACGGTCTGGATGCAGGCGGATGATGTGGATGTTAAGCCCTGGCTTGGCCAGTGGATGAAAGATAACGTCGATCTGACCAGCGCGCAGTTCAGCCTCGAAGCATGGATGACGCTGCGTGACGGCGAGGTGGAAGGCGGCGATATCTGGCTCAAGCAGGGCGGCACCACCTGGCGCGGCGAGGATCGCAGCCACCGTCTTTCGGTGGATAATCTGACCGCGCACATCAGCCGTGCCGATGACGCCTGGCAGGTCGCCATCCCGCAGACGCGCGTGACCGTGGACGATAAGCCCTGGCCCGCAGGTTCGCTGAATCTGGCCTGGCTTGCCGATCAACCGGTCGACGGCGACAAAGTCCGGCGCAGCGACGAACTGCGCGTACGCGCCAGCAACCTTGAGCTGAGCGGACTGGAAGGGTTTTTACCACTTGCAACAAAGCTTGCGCCGTCGCTTGGCGAAGTGTGGGGCAGCACGCGCCCGAAAGGGAAAATTGATGCGCTGGCGCTCGATATCCCGCTTCAGGCGACCGACAAAACGCGTTTTCTGGCCCGCTGGAGCGATCTCTCCTGGCAGCAGTGGAAACTTCTGCCTGGCGCGGAGCATTTTTCCGGCTCGGTTTTCGGCACGCCGGCGCATGGCCAGGCGACGGTCAATATGACTGACGCCCGGATGCCGTACCAGACGGTGTTCCGCGCGCCGCTTGAGATTACGCGCGGCGAGGCGACGCTGGACTGGCGCAACGATGCGCAAGGCTTCACGCTTGCCGGTAAACATCTTGATGTGCAGGCGCATTCCCTGTGGGCGCGTGGTGATTTCCGCTATCAGCAGCCGAAAAACGGCCAGCCCTGGCTGGAAATACTGGCAGGCATTAAGACCTCCGATGCCGCACAGGCCTGGCGCTACTTCCCGGAAAACCTGATGGGTAAAGATCTCGTCGATTACCTGAGCGGCGCGATTCAGGGCGGACAGGTGGAGAACGCCACGCTGGTCTATGTCGGTAACCCGCAGCACTTCCCATATAAACAAAACGACGGTCAGTTTGAAGTCTATGTGCCGCTGCACAACGCCACCTACGCGTTCCAGCCGGACTGGCCCGCGCTGAAAGATTTCGCTATTAATCTCGATTTTCGCAATGACGGGCTGTGGATGGCGGCGCCGCAGGTCATGCTTGGCGGCGTTACGGGTAAAAACCTGACGGCCGTTATCCCGGACTACTCGCAGGAAAAACTGTTTATCGATGCCGATATTGCCGGACCGGGTAAAGCAGTCGGGCCTTACTTTAAAGAGACGCCGCTTGCGGATTCTCTGGGCACGACGCTGGACGAGCTCCAGCTCGACGGCGATGTGAATGCTCGCTTACATCTCGACATTCCGCTGGATGGCACCATGACGACCGCGAAAGGCGACGTCTGGTTGCGCAATAACGCGCTATTTGTGAAGCCGCTCAACAGCACGCTGCATAACCTGAACGGCAAATTCAGCTTCGTTAACGGCAATCTGCAGAGCGAACCGTTAACGGCCACCTGGTTTAACCAGCCGCTGAATATCGACTTCTCGACCCGTGAAGAGCCGAAAGCTTATCAGGTAGAAGTGAACATGAACGGCGACTGGCAGCCCACCCGCACCGGTCTTCTGCCGAAGCCGATGAACGACGCGCTCAGCGGCAGCATTCCCTGGAACGGCAAAGTGGCGATTTCGCTGCCTTATCATGCGGGTGTGAATTATCAGGTCGACATTAGCGGCGATCTGAAGAATGTAAGCAGTCACTTACCTGAGCCGGTTGAAAAGCCCGCAGGTAAAGCGCTGCCGTTTAAAGTGCGCGCGAAAGGCGATCTCAAAAGCTTTGATGTGACCGGCAACGCCGGGGCAGAAAACCATTTCAACAGCCGCTGGCTGCTGGGCCGCAAGCTGACGCTGGACAGGGCTATCTGGGCCTCTGACAGCCGCACCACGCCGCCGCTGCCGGAAAACCGCGGCGTTGAGCTGAATCTGCCTGCGATGGATGGCGCGCAGTGGCTGGCGCTCTTTAACCAGGGCGCGGCCGAGAAGGTCAGCAGCACGACGCTGTTCCCGGAGGCGATAACGCTGCGCACCCCGGCGCTGACCTTCGGCGGACAGCGCTGGAATAACCTCAGCATCATGACGAAGCCGCAGACAGGCGGTACGGAAGTTTCCGCTCAGGGCCGTGAAATTAACGGTCGCCTGCTGATGCGCGACGGCGCGCCGTGGCTTGCGAATATCGACTATCTCTATTACAACCCGAGCCACGCGGATGAAGCGACCACGGTGTTGACCACGCCCTCCGGGCAAAAAACGCAGGCCGTGGACTTCAGCCAATGGCCAAATCTGGCGCTGCGCTGCGCCGAGTGCTGGCTGTGGGGACAGAAATATGGCCGCATCGACGGCGATTTCACCATTAACGGCGATACGCTGTCGCTCGCGAACGGTCTGCTGGATACCGGCTTCGCGCGCCTGACGATGGAAGGCGAATGGGTTAACCGCCAGGATGCCATGCGCACTTCAGTCAAAGGCGTGCTGAAGGGGAAACAACTGGATGCGGCGACCAATTTCTTCGGCGTGAAAACGCCGCTTCAGGGATCGTCGTTTAATGTCGATTACGATCTCCACTGGCGCGACGCGCCGTGGAAACCGGATGAAGCTTCACTGAATGGCGTGCTGCATACTCGCCTCGGCAAAGGACAAATCGCCGATCTGGGCACCGGCCACGCGGGGCAACTGCTGCGCCTGCTGAGCTTCGACGCGCTGCTGCGCAAGCTGCGCTTTGACTTCAGCGATACCTTCGGCGAAGGTTTTTATTACGATTCGATTCGCAGCACGGTCTGGATCAAAGACGGTATCATGCACACTGAAGATACGCTGGTGGATGGCCTGGAAGCGGATATCGCCATGAAAGGCTCCGTTAACCTGCCTGCCCGGACGCTGGATATGGAAGCGGTCGTGGCACCGGAGATTTCCGCAACGGTCGGCGTGGCGGCGGCGTTCGCCGTGAACCCGATTGTCGGCGCGGCGGTGTTTGCCGCCAGCAAAGTGCTTGGCCCGCTGTGGAATAAAATCTCCGTACTGCGCTATCACATCACCGGGCCAATCGATAAGCCGCAAATCAATGAAGTGATGCGCCAGCCGCGTGCGCAAGCGGCGCAATGATTTGACGCCGCGGCGGAATTACCGCAAGCTCGCCTGATAACCTTTTTCATTGCCCGTGCGGGCAGGACCAAGAGAGTAGCAAATAATGAGTCTGAACCTGGTAAGTGAGCAGCTACTGTCTGCCAATGGCCTGAGCCATCAGGATCTCTTCTCCATCCTGGGCCAGCTTTATGAGCGCCGCCTGGATTACGGCGATCTTTACTTTCAGTCCAGTTATCACGAATCCTGGGTTTTAGAAGACCGTATCATCAAAGACGGCTCTTACAATATCGACCAGGGCGTTGGCGTACGCGCCATCAGCGGCGAGAAAACCGGTTTCGCGTATGCCGATCAGATTAGCCTGCTGGCGCTGGAGCAGAGCGCGCAGGCCGCGCGCAGCATCGTGCGCGAGCAAGGCGAAGGGCGCATTAAAACCCTGAGCGCCGTGGACTATTCGCCGCTCTACACCACGCTCGATCCGCTGCAAAGCATGAGCCGTGAAGAGAAGCTCGATATTTTGCGCCGTGTCGATAACGCCGCGCGCGCCGCCGACAAGCGCGTCCAGGAAGTAAGCGCGAGCCTGACCGGCGTCTATGAACTGATTCTGGTGGCGGCGACGGACGGTACGCTGGCGGCTGACGTGCGCCCGCTGGTGCGCCTTTCCGTGAGCGTACAGGTGGAAGAAGACGGCAAGCGTGAGCGCGGCTCCAGCGGCGGCGGCGGCCGTTTCGGCTACCAGTGGTTTATGGAGAATACCGACGGCGAAATACGTGCTGAAGCCTGGGCGAGAGAAGCGGTGCGCATGGCGCTGGTAAACCTGAGCGCGGTGGCGGCACCTGCCGGCACGCTGCCGGTTGTGCTGGGCGCGGGCTGGCCGGGCGTGCTGCTCCATGAAGCCGTCGGTCACGGTCTGGAAGGCGACTTCAACCGTCGCGGCACGTCGGTTTTCAGCGGTCAAATGGGCGAGCTTGTGGCGTCTGAACTCTGTACTGTGGTGGATGATGGTACGCTTGCCAATCGCCGTGGTTCTCTCGCGATTGATGACGAAGGCGTGCCGGGCCAGTACAACGTGCTGATCGAAAACGGCATCCTGAAAGGTTATATGCAGGATAAGCTCAACGCGCGCCTGATGGGCGTCGCGCCGACCGGTAACGGCCGCCGCGAATCTTACGCGCACCTGCCGATGCCGCGCATGACCAATACTTACATGCTGGCCGGGAAATCCACGCCGCAGGAGATTATCGAATCCGTGGATTACGGGATCTTCGCGCCGAATTTCGGCGGCGGCCAAGTGGATATCACCTCCGGTAAGTTCGTCTTCTCGACGTCGGAAGCGTATCTCATCGAAAACGGTAAAGTGACGAAGCCGGTGAAAGGCGCGACGCTTATCGGCTCCGGCATCGAGGCGATGCAGCAGATTTCGATGGTCGGTAACGACGTGAAGCTTGATAACGGCGTCGGCGTCTGCGGTAAAGAAGGCCAGAGCCTGCCGGTGGGCGTCGGTCAGCCGACGCTGAAGGTCGATAACCTCACGGTCGGCGGCACGGCGTAAGCATGTGGTATAGCCCCTCCGTTTGCGAGGGGCGAGACACTCAGGCGCGGCTCTCTTTTCCCTTCACGTTTCTTCCCCGCATCTCCTGGTATACCTGCGCCACTTTCACGAAATAGTCGTTGAGCGCGTTTATACACACTTGCACCTTAAGCGGCAGTTTGTCCTTTTCGGTATAGAGCGCGTAGACCGGACGCGGGTCGGACTGGTAGCGCGGAAACAGGATCTCCAGTTCTCCGCTGTTGATCTCGTCGATCACCCACATCAGCGGCACATACGCAATGCCGGCGCCCGCCTTCAGCCAGCGTGAGAGGGTCATCGGATCGTTAGTGACAAAACGTCCCTGCGGCAGCAGACGGGTGGAAATGCCTTCCGGCGCGATAAGCTCGAATTCATTATCCGGGCGTACGCTATATTCAAGCCATGAATGATTGGCGAGGTCGGCGGGTTTTTCCGGCGTGCCCGCCTGGGCGAGATAGCTTTTGGCCGCGCAGACGACCATCGGCATCGAGCCGAGGCGCTTCGAAAACAGGCTGGAATCCTGCAGCGCACCGACGCGGATCACCACGTCCAGCCCGTCGGCGATGAGATCGGGCGCCGGAATACCGGTCACCAGGTTGACCGACAGCCCGGGATAGTCGCGCAGCATTTCGGCGGTCAGAGACGCCAGCACATTTTGCGCCATGGTTGAAGAACAGCCGATCCGCAGCGTGCCGATAGGGCTATTATTAAAAGCGTATAACTGTTCATGCACTTCCTGTACTTCATGCAGCATACGACGGCAGCCCTGATAGTAGATCCGGCCTGCCTCGGTTAAGCCAATGCTGCGGGTGCTGCGGTTTAACAGCTTGACCTGCAACTCATCTTCCAGTTTCGATACCGTCTGACTGATAGAGGAGACGCTCATCTCAAGCTGCCTGGCGGCGCTGGTAAACGAGCCCAGCTCCACCACTTTGGCGAACACCGACATTCTTTTTAGTCGTTCCATTATTCACTCTGGCTTAAAAGTGATTTAGATCACATATCATAGATAACTTACTATCAGTTACGCTAATATATTATTTCCAACATAACTACACCGCACTCTCGCCCGGCCATTCCTGGTCACTCGTTGCGGAATATAGTTTAAAAATCAATCGCCTGCACGCAAATCAAGGTCAACATGAGTCTTTTTCCGGTCATTGTGATATTCGGTCTTTCCTTTCCGCCGATCTTTTTTGAGCTTCTGCTGTCGCTGGCGATTTTCTGGCTGGTGCGCCGCGCGCTGATCCCGACCGGGATTTACGATTTCGTCTGGCATCCGGCGTTATTTAATACGGCGCTCTACTGCTGTCTGTTTTATCTGCTGTCGCGCTTGTTTGTCTGAGGTTGATGTGAAACTACTAACAACAAAAATCACCCGCACAGCCATCACCGTGGTGCTGGTCGTGCTCGCCTTCATCGCCATTTTTCGCGCCTGGAGTTTTTATACCGAATCGCCCTGGACGCGTGATGCGCGCTTCAGCGCCGATGTGGTCGCCATCGCGCCCGACGTCGCCGGGCTTATCACGTCGGTGGACGTGCATGACAACCAGCTGGTGAAAAAAGATCAGGTGCTTTTCACTATAGACCAGCCGCGCTACCAGAAGGCGCTGGAAGAAGCCGAAGCCGATGTCGCGTATTACCAGGCGCTGGCCAATGAAAAACGCCGCGAGGCGGGCCGCCGTAATAAGCTTGGCATTCAGGCGATGTCACGTGAAGAGATAGACCAGGCGAACAACGTGCTGCAAACCGTGCTGCATCAGCTGGCGAAAGCCGAAGCGACGCGCGATCTGGCGAAGCTTGACTTGCAACGCACCGTGATCCGCGCACCTGCGGATGGCTGGGTTACCAACCTTAACGTTTACACCGGCGAATTTATTACGCGCGGCTCCACGGCGGTGGCGCTGGTTAAGGAGAACAGCTTCTACGTTCAGGCTTATATGGAAGAGACCAAGCTTGAAGGCGTGCGTCCTGGCTTTCGCGTAGAGATTACGCCGCTTGGCAGCAATAACGTGCTGCACGGCACCGTCGACAGCGTCTCGGCAGGCGTGACAAACGCGAGTAGCACCCGTGATGCCAAAGGCATGGCGACCGTCGATTCCAACCTTGAATGGGTGCGTCTGGCGCAGCGCGTACCGGTACGCATTCGCCTCGATAAACAACCCGGCAACCTCTACCCGGCTGGCACGACGGCGACCGTCGTGGTGACGGGAGAGCGGGATCGTGACCGCAGCCAGGAATCGGCTTTTAACAAGCTGATGCACCGTCTGCGCGAATTCGGCTAATGATGATGGGCTTTTTATCAATCGATCCCCGGCATCTGCGCTTTGCGATAAAGCTTGCGACCGCCATTGTGCTGGCGCTGTTCGTCGGGTTTCACTTTCAGCTTGAGACGCCGCGTTGGGCCGTGCTGACCGCGGCGATTGTAGCCGCGGGTCCGGCGTTTGCCGCTGGCGGCGAGCCGTGGTCCGGCGCTATCCGCTATCGCGGGATGCTCCGCATCATCGGTACGTTTATCGGCTGTATCGCCGCGCTGGTGATGATCATTGGCACCATTCGCGCGCCGGTCGTGATGCTGACGCTTTGCTGCATCTGGGCCGGTTTCTGCACCTGGGTCTCGTCGCTGGTGAAAGTCGAAAACTCGTACGCCTGGGGGCTTGCGGGTTATACGGCGCTGATTATCGTCATCACGATCCAGACCGAACCGCTGCTCGCGCCGCAGTTCGCGCTGGAGCGCTGCAGTGAAATCGTGCTCGGGATCTTCTGCGCGATTATCGCCGATCTACTGTTCTCACCACGCTCCATTAAAAAAGAGATCGACCGTGAACTGGACGCGCTGCTGGTGGAGCAGTTTCGCCTGATGCAGCTCTGCATGGCCCACGGCGACAGCGAAGCGGTGGACAAAGCCTGGGGCGCGTTGGTGCGCCGCACCGCCGCGCTCGACGGCATGCGGGTGAACCTGAATATGGAGTCTTCGCGCTGGGTGCGTGCGAACCGCCGCCTTAAGGCGCTCAATACGCTCTCGCTGACGCTCATTACCCAGGCCTGCGAGACGTATCTCATCCAGAACACCCGCCCGGAGTCGATAGCGCCGGAATACCGCGAGCTGTTTGTCGAGCCGGTGGAAACCGCCGCTGATGTGCACCGCCGCCTGAAATTCATCCGCCGCGTGCTCTCCTGGACCGGCGAGCACGACACGCCGGTGACGATTTACACCTGGGTGGGCGCGGCCACACGTTATCTGCTGCTCAAGCGCGGCGTGATCACCAACGCGAAAATCAGCGCGGTGGAAGAGGACGTATTGACCGACGAAGTGGTGGTTAAAGCGCCGTCGGCGGAGCGCCACCACGCCATGATCAACTTCTGGCGCACGACGGTGTCGTGCCTGCTGGGCACGCTTTTCTGGCTGTGGACCGGCTGGACCTCCGGCAGCGGCGCGATGATCATGATTGCGGTCGTGACGGCGCTGGCGATGCGCCTGCCGAACCCGCGCATGGTATCGCTCGATTTTCTCTACGGGATGCTCGTCGCGCTGCCGCTCGGGGCGTTATATTTTCTGGTCGTGCTCCCTTCGACTCAGCAGAGCATGTTGCTGCTGTGTATCAGCCTGGCGCTGCTCGGCTTTTTTATTGGCATCGAAGTGCAAAAGCGGCGGCTCGGCTCCATGGGCGCGCTGGCGGGCACTATCAATATTCTGGTGCTGGATAACCCGATGACGTTCCATTTCAGCCAGTTCCTCGACAGCGCGCTCGGGCAACTGGTGGGCTGTGTGCTGGCGATGATGGTGATTCTGGTGATCCGCGATAATTCGCAGGCGCAGACGGGCCGCATGTTGCTGAACCAGTTTGTCTCGGCGGCAGTCTCGTCGCTCACCACCAACAAAGCGCGGCGCAAAGAAAACCATCTGCCTGCGCTGTATCAGCAGCTCTTTCTGCTGCTAAGCAAATTCCCGGATGACGTGGCGAAGTTTCGCCTGGCGCTGAATCTCATCATCGCGCACCAGCGTCTGCGCGAAGCGCCGGTGCCGGTCAATGACGATCTCTCGGCGTTTCACCGTCAGTTGAGACGCACGGCGGACCGGGTCATTTCCGCCTCCAGCGATGAAAAACGACGCGCGACGTTCCGCCAGTTGCTGGATGAGCTGGCGGTCTACCAGGAGAAGCTGCATGTCTGGGCGGCGCCGCAGTCGGTGATTGATTCTGTGAAGCGGCTGACCGATATGCTTCATAAATATCAGCAGGCTTTTACCAACACGTAATGCCAAAACCGACGCCCAAAGCGTCGGTTTTTTTCTGTCTATACTTACCTCCATCCACGGAATTTCACGTGCAGGAGGGGACAATGACCGCACAAGCATTTGCAGAATATGCGTTTTTCAAAACCGGCTATTTTGTCGACGGGAAATGGCACAGCGCGCAGGAGACCTTCGATGTGCTGAACCCGGCGACGGGCGACGTCATCGCGCAGGTTGCGAAAGCGGGCAAAAAAGAGACCGAGGCCGCTATCGCCGCCGCCAGCCGCGCTTTCCCTGCCTGGCGCGCCAAAACCGCGAAAGAACGTTCTGAAATTCTCTATCGCTGGTATCAACTCATCATTGAAAACAAGCGCGCGCTTGGCGAGCTGATGACGAGTGAGCAGGGCAAGCCGCTGAAAGAAGCCGAAGGCGAAGTGGAATACGCCGCGAGCTTTATTCAGTGGTTCGCCGAGCAGGCCAAACGCGCCAACGGCGAAATCATTCCACCCGTGAAGCCTGGCTCGCGTATCCTGGCGACCCGCGAGCCGGTCGGCGTGGTGGCGGCGATCACGCCCTGGAACTTCCCGATGGCGATGCTGACCCGCAAGCTTGGCCCGGCGCTCGCCGCGGGCTGCACCGGCGTGATTAAACCCGCTAACAATACGCCGCTCAGCGCCTTCGCGCTGGTGGCGCTGGCGCAACAGGCAGGCGTGCCGGACGGCGTGCTGAACGCGGTGGCGGGCAGTACATCGGAAATCAGCGACGCCATTATGGCAAGCCCGGATGTCCGCAAAATCTCCTTCACTGGCTCGACCGCTGTTGGCAAAACGCTGATGCGCAACGCCGCTGAAACGATGAAGAAAGTGTCGATGGAGCTTGGCGGCAATGCGCCGTACATCGTGTTTGACGATGCCGACATCGACGCGGCGGTCAAAGGCGCGGTCGCCAATAAATTCCGTAACGCAGGCCAGGTGTGCGTCAGCGTTAACCGTTTTTACATCCAGGAAGGCGTTTATGACCGTTTCGTTAATCAACTGGCGGAAGCGGTAAAAGCGCTGAAAGTGGGCAACGGCATGGAAGACGGCGTGATCGTCGGGCCGCTTATCGAGCAATCGGCGGTCGATAAAGTGCGTGAGCATGTGGAAGACGCGGTCGCGAAGGGCGCGAAAGTGCTGACCGGCGGCAAACCGCATGCGCTCGGCGGTAATTTCTGGCAGCCGACGGTGCTGATTGATGCGAACGACGATATGAAACTGGCGCAGGAAGAGACGTTCGGCCCGCTGGCGGCTTGCTTTAGCTTTAAAACCGAAGAGGAAGTTATCGCGCGGGCCAACAATACGCCTTATGGCCTCGCCGCTTACTTTTACACTCAGAATCTGCAGCGCGTGTTCCGCGTCTCACAGCAGCTGGAAAGCGGCATGATTGGCGTTAACGAATGTGCCGTTTCGACCGAAGTGGCGCCGTTCGGCGGCGTGAAGGAGTCAGGGCTTGGGCGCGAAGGCTCTGTGCTGGGCCTCGATGAGTTTATGGAAGTGAAAACGCTGCATCTTGGCGGGTTATAAGCGTGGGGGCGGCATCACAGCCGCCCGCTAAACGTGGTGGCGACAATGAAAAGCTACAGTTTTGATTTCAGTACGATTGCCAGTCAGCAGGATTTCTATCGGGCATTTGCCGACACGTTTGGCATCGGGGCCGCGCGCGTAACGGATCTGGATAGTCTGTGGAAGGTGGTGATGGAAGAGGGGCTGCCGTTACCGCTGGAGATTGTCTTCCTGCATGTGACGGCGGAAGTGAAACGCCGCTTTGGCGCGCTGATTCTGCTGTTTGATGAAGCAGAAGAGGAGCTGGAAGGTCAGCTCCTCTTCAATATCCGGCAATAGCCATACTCCAAACCCTCAAAAAGGCCCCCGCGAAGCAGGGGCAAAAGTCGTCGAAGAAGACGACGAGGGTTTATTTGTACAGTTCTGCCGTGGCGTGCCAGTGATCGCCCTGAGTCAGCTCAGTGATGCGATAGCTGCTTGCGCCTTCTTTTTCTGCTTTAGCGGCCAGTTGCTGGCGAACATCCATCGGCGAGCCGCTCAGCTGCGTCACGGAGACGGAGCCCATCGGCTGGAGATTTTGCGCCTGTTGCGCGTTGACCTGTTGAACTGCGGCGCTCGCACCAAATGAAAGTACGGATGCAAGGCCCAGAGCAGCGATGGTAAATGTCGTTTTCATCATTCATTCCTCATGCAGGTGTATTCAGCGGCCTTAATGGTTAGCGTACGGTTTTTATCGGGCCGCTGAGAGGTATTACTTTCGTCGTGCGTAAACGCCTGACGGTTATAACGCTTATTTATAAAGCTCGGCAGTGGCGTGCCAGTGGTCGCCAGTACGGGCTTCAATCACGCGATACGCGGTTGCGCCTTTCGCTTCTGCTTTTTCATTCAGCATCGCACGCAGATCCATCGGAGCCGCGTTTACGGCGTCAACAGAAACGGTACCGATAGACTGACGGTTCTGCGCCTGTTCTGCGTTGATGGAGTCCGCCGCGAAAGCGCCGAAGGACAGCATGGAGAGAAGTGTCAGGGCTGTTACAGTAGATTTAGTTTTCATGTTCTTTTCCTCGTCGTAATTGTTATCGGTGGGGTCTTATTGTGTGACCCTCATCACAAAAACAAGTATACACTAGTTACCCGAAAAATTAATACGATCCTAATTATTTACTATGAAACTTTGTTCGGTCCGGACATGGTTTTTATTACCGATCATTATAAAAGTGAGGGTAAAAAGTCCGTTTTCAGATCAATTTTTCGATAAATCAATAGATTGAGTGAATTTGACGATTTGTGCGGTCTTCAGACGTTCGCGCAGCCGTAGCGGCAAAAAACAGGTGGATGACGCGGTTCGGGTATTAAAAGAAAGTGGAAATACGAAGGGAAGAGGATAACCGCCGGAAGATCCGGCGGCACAGCGCTTAGAGTTCCTGCTCGAACAGTACCAGAATGGCTTCGTAGAGATCTTTCACCGTAAAGCCACGCGCGGGCGTGGTAAAGATAGTGTCGTCACCCGCAATGGTGCCCAGAATCCCTTCGGCTTTACCGAGTGAATCCAGCAGACGCGCGATAAGCTGCGCGGCACCGGGGCTGGTGTGAATCACCACCACTGCGTCGTTATAGTCGATATCCAGCACCAGGTTTTTCAGCGGGCTGGAGGTCGTCGGCACGCCAAGCTCAACCGGCAGGCAGTAGACCATCTCCATTTTGGCGTTGCGGGTACGCACGGCACCAAATTTCGTTAACATGCGGGAGACTTTGGACTGGTTGATGTTCTCGAAACCCTGATCCTGAAGCGCCTGGACGATTTCGCCCTGGGAACTGAACTTCTCTTCTTTTAGTAAGGCCTTGAAGGCTTTGACTAATTCTTCTTGTTTTGCGGAGCTACGCATATATCACCCGTATACAGGCCAATAAACAACATTATTATGCATTGTGATGAATTTTTATGCAAATGGTCTGCCTTGCGGCGGGCTGAAATAATGTTATGAAAGAGACGAATTTTATCAAATTACGTTATCGAGGAACATGCCTGCGTCACGACTCGCAAATAAGGCTTTAAGTAAACCAAATGTTATCAAAATGATGTTGTTTTGATGCTTAAAGAGGGTGTAATGTAACCGCCTGTTGAGATGTTGCTTCGGTAGTGACCCGGCGGTATTCGCGTCATCTGCACCCGGGCGAGAAGGCCGCATCGCTTTCAGTTAAACCGCGCTACGATCGCAAACTGCGGGCGAAAAGAGTGCTATAACTTCCTCCCAGGATGATTATGGTCGCCACCTCATGGAGTAACGGCACACAATTGCTAACCATAATAAGGAGTTTAGGATGAAAGTTGCAGTCCTCGGCGCGGCAGGCGGTATCGGCCAGGCGCTTGCCCTTCTACTCAAGACCCAACTGCCTTCAGGTTCAGAACTCTCTCTGTATGACATTGCGCCGGTAACCCCAGGGGTTGCGGTGGATTTGAGTCATATCCCGACCGACGTGAAAATCAAAGGTTTCTCCGGTGAAGACGCCAAACCGGCGCTGGAAGGCGCTGATGTGGTGCTGATCTCCGCAGGCGTTGCCCGTAAACCGGGTATGGATCGCTCTGACCTGTTCAACGTGAACGCAGGCATTGTGAAAAACCTGATTCAGCAGGTGGCGACCACCTGCCCGAAAGCGTGCATCGGCATCATCACCAACCCGGTGAACACCACTGTCGCCATCGCGGCAGAAGTGCTGAAAAAAGCAGGCGTATACGACAAGAACAAACTGTTTGGCGTGACCACGCTGGACATCATCCGCTCCAACACCTTTGTGGCGGAACTGAAAGGGAAAAAACCGGCTGAGCTGGACGTGCCGGTAATCGGCGGCCACTCAGGCGTGACCATTCTGCCGCTGCTCTCCCAGATCCCGGGCGTGAACTTCACCGACCAGGAAGTGGCCGATCTGACCAAACGCATTCAGAACGCGGGTACCGAAGTGGTGGAAGCGAAAGCGGGCGGAGGCTCTGCGACCCTCTCTATGGGCCAGGCGGCTGCGCGTTTTGGCCTCTCTCTGGTGCGTGCGCTGCAGGGCGAGCAGGGCGTGGTGGAATGCGCCTATGTGGAAGGCGACGGCGAATATGCCCGCTTCTTCTCTCAGCCGCTGCTGCTGGGTAAAAACGGCATTGAAGAGCGTAAACCGATCGGCACGCTGAGCGCTTATGAACAGCAAGCGCTGGAAGGCATGCTGGACACGCTGAAAAAAGATATCGCCCTGGGCGAAGAGTTCGTTAACAAGTAAGCGTTAATGGACGAAAAAAAACCGGAACTCAGGTTCCGGTTTTTTTATGCCTGCGATACCGCTATTCCGGCGTCGCCGGGTATTCCTGAATCGTCACCTGAATGGTGAGCTTGCGATCGTTTCGCATTACTTCCACCGGGATCACCGAGCCAGGACGGATTTCCGCCACCTGATCCATGGTTTCCAGCGCGGAGATGGCGGGCTTGTTGTTAACCGACACAATCACATCATTCACCTGAATGCCTGCGCGCGCGGCAGGACCGTCCTGCGCCACGTCGTTCACCACAATCCCCTGTATCTGATCGATACCCGCCGCTGGCGTGTGCATCGGCGTAATTTCACGTCCGCTGATACCGATATAGCCGCGGATCACGCGCCCGTCGCGGATGAGTTTTTCCATAATGCGCGTGGCAAGCTGTGTTGGGATCGCAAAACCGATGCCTTCCGGCGTTTCGCCGTCGTTGCTCTTATCAAAGGAGAGTGTGTTGATGCCCATCAGCTCGCCAAGCGAGTTCACCAGCGCGCCGCCGGAGTTGCCGTGGTTGATGGAAGCGTCGGTTTGCAGGAAATTCTGGCGTCCGGACGGGTTCAGGCCGATTCGCCCGGTGGCGCTGATAATCCCCTGCGTAATGGTCTGCCCGAGGTTGTACGGGTTACCTATTGCCATGACGACATCGCCAATATGCGGCATTCGCTGTGGGTTGATGGGAATTACCGGCAGGGCGGTCGCGTTAATTTTCAGCACGGCCAGATCGGTCAGGCTGTCTGAACCTACCAGCAGCGCTTCAAACACGCGGCCATCCTGCAGCGCCACGATAATCTGATCGGCGTCGTTGATGACATGTTTGTTAGTCAGAATATAGCCGCGCTGATCCATGATAACGCCGGAGCCGAGCGTGCGAATTTCCAGCTGGCTGCGATTGCTGCCGCCGAGGCTGCGGTTATAGACGTTCACGACCGCAGGCGCAGCACGGCGCACCGCCCGGTTATAACTCACGGGCGTTTCATCGACGCTGTCGAGCTTTTGCTGCAACAGCGGATTATAAGGGCGCAGGGAAGGTACGAGCGTCAGCAGCAACGCGGCGACAATTAACCCCGCAATAACCGAGCGTAAAAGCTTCAGAAACATGTGTATGGAATAAGTAGTCAGGGGACGGGCGCAGCATATCATGAGTTAAACGGACATCACACGCGGCGTGATGTCCGTTGTCTCAGTTTATTAACGCAGCAGCAAATAGAGGCTGTCGTTACCGCGCACAATATGCAGCGCGATGATGGCAGGCTTGCTTTCCAGCAGCTTGCGCATTTCAGCGATGGAGCTGACGCGCGCCCGGTTTACGCCAACGATCACGTCATCTTTTTGCAGGCCCGCCTGAGCCGCGGCGCTGCCTTTCTCGACGCTATTGATGGTAATGCCTTTGGTGCCGTCTTTAAGCTGGCCATCGCTTAACGTCGCGCCCTGTAAGGCTGGCGCGATGATATCGGCGCTGGCGGAAGAAGACGTGCTTTTATCGAGCGTCACTTCCACTTCCTGGGCTTTACCGTCGCGCAGCAGGCCCAGCTTCACTTTCGTGCCAGGCTCGGTGGTGGCGATGCGCGAGCGCAGTTCGGCGAAGCTGTTCAGCGGGCGGCCATTGAGGCTCACGATCACATCGCCCGCTTTAATGCCTGCTTTAGCGGAGCCTGAGTTCGGCAGCACTTCGCTAACGAACGCGCCGCGCTGGGTATTCAGGTTGAACGCTTTGGCGATATCAGCGCTCATCTCGGTGCCTTTAATGCCGAGCAGACCGCGTTTCACCTCGCCTGACTGCATCAGCTGTTTAGCGAGCGTCTGGGCCATATTCGCCGGAATAGCGAAACCGATACCGACGCTGCCGCCGCCCGGCGCGAGAATCGCGGTGTTGATACCGATAAGCTCGCCGTTGAGGTTCAGCAGTGCGCCGCCGGAGTTACCGCGGTTAATGGACGCATCGGTCTGAATAAAGTTTTCGAAGCCTTCGAGATTAAGCCCGCTGCGGCCTAACGCCGAGACAATGCCGGACGTCGCCGTCTGGCCGAGCCCGAACGGGTTGCCAACCGCCACCACGAAATCGCCGACGCGCAGTTTATCGGAATCCGCTATCTGAATTTGCGTCAGGTTGCTGGCGTTTTGCAGCTGGATCAGAGCGATATCGCTCTGGTCGTCGCCGCCAATCAGTTTGGCGTCGAACTCGCGGCCGTCATTGAGCTGAACGCTGATTTTCTGGGCATGATTAATCACGTGATTATTGGTGAGCACATAGCCTTTCGCGGCGTCGATAATCACACCGGAGCCGAGACCTTCAAACGGCTGCGCCTGCTGGTCTGGCATCGATTCGCCGAAAAACTTTTTGAGCTCTTCCGGCACGCGCTGTTCCTGCACGGCGGTGCCTTCCACCCGCACGCTGACAACCGCAGGCAGCACTTTTTCCAGCATCGGCGCGAGGCTTGGGATCGCAGGCTGGCCCGGCACCTGCGATGGCAGCGCAGCGAGCACCGGCGCGGGCGCCGACAGAGATAAACCGAGACTTAACGCTAACGCACTTAACAGCAGGGTTTGTTTTTTCATGAACGCAGCTCTCGCAACCTGGTTATAAAAGTCACCTGAAAACACGGATATTATTGAATTCTCAATGTCGTAACAATGCTGTCATCGGGACGGCAGCGCTCAGAATAAGCATAGTCAGCGCCCAAAGAAAAGCGGGCGCAAATGCGCCCGACGGTAAGGATAGTTAGCTGAATCAGTTGCGCTTCGCGCCGGTACGCAGCAGACCAGACGCGCTGTCCGAATAGTCGCGCGGCATCTGGACCGGCGCCTGATCGTTGCTCGCTTCCGATTCCGCAAGGCGATTGCGGAACGGGTTGGTCTCTGCGGACATTTCCGGCAGCAGGCTGCTGGAGCTTTTCGCCATGTGCTGATAAAGCTGACGATAGTCGTGCGCCATATTATCCAGCAGTTCGGCGCTGCGGGCGAAGTGGCTGACCAGTTCTTCGCGGTAGTCGTCAAGCTCCGCTTTGTTTTTCTCAAGCTCGTACTGCAGAGCCTGCTGTTGACGTAATTTGCGGTTACCGAAACGCATAGCGACGGCGCCGATAATGATGCCGACGACTAACCCAATAAGCGCATATTCCCAGGTCATGAACATCTCCCGTTGTCTTGTGATTCCGTAGGGTGGTAACGGCGAGGCTTGGTTTCTCGTCTGCGTGCCGTCGACCGGTAAACCCACTATAACCGCTAATTCAGGAGAAGTGGAATCCTGGAGCGGCATGGCGTAGTGTAGAGCGGCCTTTTTTTGGCCAAAATAACGCTGCGGCGAACGTTTTCAGGAAGTAAGAATAATATATGCAGAGCATCTCTCCGACATCGCGCTACCAACAGGCCCTGAAAGAGGGCACCCATCAGCCGGACGACGTACAGCATGAAGCGGTAAATCGTCTGAATCTTCTCTGGCAGGGGCTTTCGCAGAAAACCGACGCGCCTGCGCCTGCTCGTGGCGGCCTGCTGACCAAAGTCGGCAAGCTGTTTGGCAAACGTGAAGAAGCGCTCAGTGAAGCGCCGGTACGCGGCTTATATATGTGGGGCGGCGTCGGGCGCGGCAAAACCTGGCTGATGGATCTGTTCTTTCATAGCCTGCCGGGCGAGCGCAAACTCAGGCTGCATTTTCACCGCTTTATGCTGCGCGTGCATGAAGAGCTCGCCGCGCTGCAAGGGCAGACCGATCCGCTGGAAGTGGTTGCTGACGGTTTTAAAGCGCAGGCGGACGTTATCTGCTTCGATGAATTTTTTGTCTCCGATATTACCGATGCCATGCTGCTTGGTGGCCTGATGCAGGCGCTGTTTGCGCGCGGCATTACGCTTGTCGCGACGTCAAATATTCCGCCCGATGAGCTGTACCGCAACGGCCTGCAGCGCACGCGTTTTCTGCCGGCTATCGAGGCGATTAAAGCGCATTGCGATGTGATGAACGTCGATGCGGGTATCGATTACCGCCTGCGCACGCTGACTCAGGCGCATTTGTGGCTCTCGCCGCGCAGTGAAGAGACGGCGCGCCAGATGGACAAACTCTGGCAGGCGCTGGCGGGCGCACCGCGTAACGCCGCGGCGGCACCGTCGCTTGAGATTAACCATCGCCCGCTGCCGACGCTTGGTGTGGAAAACCAGACGCTGGCCGCGTCCTTCGCCACCTTATGCGTGGACGCGCGCAGCCAGCATGACTACATCGCGCTGTCGCGCCAGTTCCATACCGTGCTGTTGTTTGACGTGCCGGTGATGACCACTTCCACCGAGAACGCGGCGCGGCGCTTTATCGCGCTGGTGGATGAGTTTTATGAACGCCAGGTGAAGCTGGTGGTTTCGGCGGATGCGCCGCTGGATGACATCTATCAGGGCGAGCAACTGCAGTTTGAATTTAAGCGTTGCCTCTCGCGTTTGCAGGAGATGCAGAGCGAGGAATACCTCAAACGCCCGCATCTGGCCTGACGCCTGACCGCTCCTCTGCCCGCAGGGGAGCGAATTCGGGTACTTTCCTCATAAAAGGGGTCGATCTTTATACTCGACTTCTCTATAATCTTGCGACCCCACGTTACAACAAAGTTTTTTTCCCGAAACTTTTGTGTGCCGAAAACATATCCGAGGGGGTAGGTTTGCGGACTTTGTCGTGTGAACCTCAACTCAATTTAAGCGTTTGGGTGTTCGCCAACGTGTAACTCTATATTTGGGTAAGCTTTTAATGAAAACTTTTACAGCTAAACCAGAAACCGTAAAACGCGACTGGTACGTTGTTGACGCGACCGGTAAAACTCTGGGCCGTCTGGCTACCGAACTGGCTCGTCGCCTGCGCGGTAAGCACAAAGCGGAATACACTCCGCACGTTGATACCGGTGATTACATCATCGTTCTGAACGCAGAAAAAGTTGCTGTAACCGGCAACAAGCGTTCTGACAAAATGTACTACCACCACACTGGCCACATCGGTGGTATCAAAGAAGCGACCTTTGAAGAGATGATTGCCCGCCGTCCTGAGCGCGTAATTGAAATCGCGGTTAAAGGCATGCTGCCGAAGGGCCCTCTGGGCCGTGCTATGTACCGTAAACTGAAAGTTTACGCGGGCAACGAGCACAACCACGCGGCGCAGCAACCGCAAGTTCTGGACATCTAATCGGGATTATGGCAATGGCTGAAAATCAATACTACGGCACTGGTCGCCGCAAAAGCTCCGCCGCTCGTGTGTTTATCAAACCGGGCAACGGTAAAATCGTTATCAACCAGCGTTCTCTGGAACAGTACTTCGGTCGCGAAACTGCCCGCATGGTAGTTCGTCAGCCGCTGGAACTGGTCGACATGGTTGAGAAACTGGATCTGTACATCACCGTTAAAGGTGGTGGTATCTCTGGTCAGGCTGGTGCGATCCGTCACGGTATCACCCGCGCTCTGATGGAGTACGATGAGTCTCTGCGCTCTGAACTGCGTAAAGCTGGCTTCGTTACTCGTGACGCTCGTCAGGTTGAACGTAAGAAAGTCGGTCTGCGTAAAGCACGTCGTCGTCCGCAGTTCTCCAAACGTTAATCCTTTTCTGCTTTGGCAGAATCGAATTGGCGAAAAACCCGGCACAACGCCGGGTTTTTTTATGCCCGGAATTTTTATCTGGCCGCTAATCTACTGAAATCCCGCCCATTTACGGCAATCGGATAAAACCTCTCACCACAAGCTGCGCAAAATCTGGTAAACTATCATCCAATTTTGTGCCCAAATGCTGGTAACTGTTCACGTTTTGTTCGTTTTAGAGACGGAAGAAAGTTCGGCACGGAAGGGTGATTAATAAGGCCAGTCGTGTTTGCGGCTGGTAGCAGTAACTTTCTGAATATACCTGGAGGTTTTCATGGCTGTCGCTGCCAACAAACGTTCGGTAATGACGCTGTTTTCTGGTCCTACTGATATCTACAGCCATCAGGTCCGCATTGTGCTGGCTGAGAAAGGTGTCAGCTTTGAAATTGAGCATGTGGAAACGGATAACCTGCCGCAGGATCTGATTGACCTCAACCCAAATCAAAGCGTGCCGACGCTGGTAGACCGTGAACTGACTCTGTGGGAGTCGCGCATCATTATGGAATATCTTGATGAGCGTTTCCCGCACCCGCCGTTAATGCCTGTGTACCCGGTGGCCCGCGGTGAAAGCCGCCTGTATATGCACCGTATCGAGAAAGACTGGTACTCGCTGATGAACGTGATTGTCAGCGGTTCCGCCCAGGAAGCCGATAACGCGCGTAAACAGCTGCGTGAAGAGCTGCTGGCTATCGCGCCGGTATTCGGTCAGAAGCCCTATTTCCTGAGCGATGAGTTCAGCCTGGTGGATTGCTATCTGGCACCGCTGCTGTGGCGTCTGCCGCAGTTAGGTGTTGAGTTCAGCGGCGCGGGCGCTAAAGAGCTCAAAGGTTATATGACTCGCGTGTTTGAGCGTGATTCGTTCCTGGCTTCGCTGACCGAAGCCGAGCGCGAAATCCGTCTGCAAACCCGGGGCTAAACCTTATGGATATCTCTCAGCTCTCTCCACGTCGTCCTTATCTGTTGCGTGCCTTCTATGAATGGCTGCTGGATAACCAGCTGACGCCGCACCTGGTCGTGGATGTGACGCTGCCGGGCGTGCTGGTGCCGCTGGAGTACGCGCGCGACGGGCAAATTGTTCTCAATATCGCGCCGCGCGCGGTCGGTAATCTGGAACTGGCGAATGACGAAGTGCGTTTCAACGCCCGTTTCGGTGGCGTACCGCGTCAGGTCACCGTGCCGCTGGCAGCCGTGCTGGCTATCTACGCCCGTGAAAACGGCGCCGGTACGATGTTCGAGCCCGAAGCCGCTTATGATGAAGAGATGGCGAGCCTGAACGACGAAAACAGCGCGGAAGAGCCGGAAACGGTCATGTCTGTCATTGATGGCGATAAGCCTGACGATGCGGATGATAACGATCCGGGTGACGAGCCGCCGCCGCGTGGCGGACGCCCTGCGCTGCGCGTGGTGAAGTAATTCCTGACAGGCCCGATGGGCCTGTTTTGTTATCCGCCCGGTGTTTCGCCAGCCTGAAAATCCTGTGATAGGATGAGTAAAGTGTCACCTTTCAATAGCATGCCGTCTATGAACCCATTCGACTCACAATCTGAAGATGCTTCCGACGCTATCGGGCGCAGCCTGGGCCGCCGTCCGCTGACGCGCAAAAAGCTTTCTGAAATGGTAGAGGAAGAACTGGAGCAGATGATCCGCCGCCGTGAATTTGCGGAAGGGGAGCCGCTGCCTTCCGAGCGTGAGCTAATGGCTTTTTTCAACGTGGGGCGTCCTTCTGTCAGGGAGGCGCTGGCGGCGCTGAAGCGTAAAGGGCTGGTGCAAATCAGTAACGGCGAGCGCGCCCGCGTATCGCGCCCTTCCGCAGACACGATCATTAGCGAGCTCTCCGGTATGGCGAAGGATTTCCTTTCTCATCCGGGCGGCATCGCCCATTTCGAACAGCTACGACTGTTTTTTGAATCCAGCCTGGTGCGCTACGCGGCTGAAAAAGCCACCGACGAACAGCTCGAACGGCTGACCAAAGCGCTGGACATTAATCGCCAGTCGCTCGCGGATAACGCGCAGTTTATCCGCTCGGATGTAGAGTTCCATCGCGTTCTGGCTGAAATCCCCGGTAATCCCATTTTTATGGCCATTCATGTGGCCCTGCTGGACTGGCTTATCGCTGCGCGTCCTGCCGTGCCGGATGCCGAACTGATTGAGCACAACAACATCAGTTACCAGCAGCACATTGCGATTGTTGACGCTATCCGCAAACGCGATCCTGATGAAGCTGACCGCGCGCTACAAACGCATCTGAACAGCGTTTTTGCGACCTGGCAGACGCTCAGCCAGAAGAAGAAATCCCGCAAATAATTTCGATCCTCCCTGATCAAAGAGTGAAGCCGATCGCATAACCGCGCTTATGTGGCAGGCTGGTGAATATTTGATCTGGTATAACAGGTATAAAGGTATATAGTCATTCTCACTTAACAGATGAGGATGTTCTTATGACTGCACCATTACGCGGGGTGATGCCCGCACTTCTGACCCCTTTTGACCAGCAGCAGCGCCTGGACAAAGAGAGCCTGCGCCGTCTGGTGCGCTTTAACATCAGTCAGGGCATTGACGGCCTGTATGTCGGTGGTTCGACAGGGGAAGCCTTTATTCAAAGCTGCGCGGAACGCGAAGAGGTACTGGAAATTGTCGCTGAAGAGGCTAAGGGAAAAGTCACGTTGATAGCGCATGTTGGCTGCGTAAGCACGGCGGAAAGCCAGCAACTGGCCGCTGCCGCCAGTCGCTACGGGTTTGACGCGGTGTCTGCCGTCACGCCGTTCTACTACCCGTTTAGTTTTGAAGAACACTGCGACCACTACCGCGCCATTATTGCCTCAGCGGACGGCCTGCCGATGGTGGTTTATAACATTCCGGCGCTAAGCGGCGTCAGGCTGTCGCTTGATCAAATCAGCACGCTGGTCACGCTTCCTGGCGTCGGCGCGTTAAAGCAAACTTCAGGCGATCTTTACCAGATGGAGCAGATCCGTCGCGCGCATCCGGATCTGGTGCTTTACAACGGCTATGACGAGATCTTCGCATCCGGGCTGCTGGCAGGTGCCGACGGCGGCATTGGCAGCACTTACAACATCATGGGCTGGCGCTACATGCACATCGTGAAAGCGTTAAACGAAGGCGATATCGCCACCGCGCAACGGCTGCAGCGTGACTGCAATCAGGTTATCGATCTGCTTATCAAAACAGGCGTCTTTCGTGGCCTGAAAACCGTTCTTCACTACATGGATGTGGTTTCCGTGCCGCTATGTCGCAAGCCTTTTGCGCCAGTAGCGGAACAGTATCTGCCGGCACTCAAGGCGCTGGCGGCTCAGCTACAACAAGAAAAAGCACAGCTGAGCTAATGACCTCTGTCAGGCCTGTTTGTGTCAGGCCTGACTCCGCTTCACCCGGTACCTTACCTTACAGCGTATGGGCACAGCCCATCGCGGGAGCGTCATATGACTAAAACGACACAACTTATCCCGTGGTATCGCCACCTTAACCGGGCGCAATGGCGGGCATTTTCCGCCGCCTGGCTGGGTTATCTGCTTGATGGTTTCGATTTTGTCTTAATCGCACTGGTATTAACCGAAATTCAGGATGAATTTGGCCTCACTACGATTCAGGCAGCGAGCCTGATTTCCGCCGCGTTTATCTCTCGCTGGTTCGGCGGTTTAATGCTGGGCGCGATGGGCGACCGCTATGGACGACGCCTTGCGATGATCTCAAGCATCGTACTTTTCTCCGTCGGCACACTCGCCTGCGGTTTAGCGCCGGGTTATACCACGCTGTTTATCGCGCGTCTGGTGATAGGCATTGGCATGGCCGGTGAATATGGTGCCAGCGCAACCTATGTCATTGAAAGCTGGCCGAAGGCGTTGCGTAACAAAGCCAGCGGTTTTCTTATCTCAGGATTCTCTGTCGGCGCGGTTGTCGCCGCCTTTGTCTACAGTCTGGTGGTGCCGGTCTGGGGCTGGCGCGCGCTCTTTTTCATCGGCATTCTGCCGATCGTTTTTGCGCTCTGGCTGCGTAAAAATATTCCTGAAGCGCACGACTGGGAGGCGCGTCGTAGCGAAAAGACCCCGGTGCGCACGATGGTCGATATCCTGTATCGTGGCGAACACCGCATTATCAACATCGTATTAACCCTGCTCGCCGCGGTTTCACTCTGGCTCTGCTTTACCGGCGAGCTGGACAGCGCGGTTATTGTCGCGGCACTCGGGCTGGTCTGCGCCGCAATTTTTATCAGCTTCATGGTGCAAAGTAGCGGCCCGCGGTGGCCGACCGGCGTTACGCTGATGGTTATCGTCCTGTTCGCTTTTCTTTATTCATGGCCTATTCAGGCGCTACTGCCAACCTATCTTAAAACCGAACTGGCGTACGAACCGGCAACCGTGGCACGCGTTTTATTCTTCAGCGGCTTTGGCGCGGCGGTGGGCTGCTGCGTGGGCGGTTTTCTCGGTGACTGGCTCGGTACGCGCCGTGCCTATGTGTACAGCCTGCTGGCTTCGCAGGTACTCATCATTCCGGTTTTCGCGATTGGCGGCGCAAATGTCTGGGTGCTGGGCCTGCTGCTTTTCTTTCAGCAGATGCTTGGGCAAGGGATCTCCGGCATTTTACCGAAGCTTATTGGCGGCTATTTCGATACAGACCAGCGTGCCGCGGGGCTCGGGTTTACCTATAACGTCGGTGCGTTAGGCGGCGCGCTGGCTCCCGTACTTGGCGCGCTGATTGCCGAGCGGCTACATCTCGGCGCTGCGCTCTGTTCACTTTCGTTCGGCCTGACGTTTGTCGTTGTCCTGCTGATTGGGCTTGATATGCCTTCGCGGGTGCAACGCTGGCTTCGGCCAGAGGCGTTACGCACGCACGACGCGACGGACGGAAAGCCGCTTAGCGGCGCGCAGGCTGTTAGCGGGCGTAAGCGTGGTCTGGTCAAAAGTAAAAGTTAACCGGCGCCCGGCGGTGCGCCGGGGCGTCTCACCCACAAGGAGTGTCTATGCCTTTACTCTGTCTAATAAATAACGCCAGCGGTGTGTCACAGGCGCTTATCCGCGGGCCTGCGCATCGCCTGTGGTATTGCAATGTGATGCAAAAGGAGAGGCCATGAACGTACTGGCGATAGACATAGGTGGCACCAAACTGGCTGCCGCAACGGTTGATGCGTCACTGCGTATCACCGGGCGGCGGGAAATACCCACGCCTGCCAGCAAAACGCCGCAAGCGCTCAGCGCAGCGCTTGAGACGTTACTCTCCCCACTGAAAGCGTACGCAGATCGGGTGGCGATTGCGGCTACCGGTGTCATTCACCACGGCGTGCTGACAGCGATGAATCCCGACAATCTCGGCGGTCTTGCGCATTTCCCTTTGACTGAAACCGTGTCGCAGATGACCGGCTTACCGTGTCTTGCCGTCAATGACGCGCAGGCGGCTGCCTGGGCGGAATACCATGCGCGCAAAGACATGATGAGCGAGATGGTGTTTATCACGGTATCTACCGGCGTTGGTGGCGGCGTCATTATTCATGGGCAACTGCAGACTGGCCAGAGCGGCCTGGCGGGGCACTTTGGTCATACGCTTGCCGATCCTGGCGGGCCGCGCTGCGGCTGTGGACGAACAGGGTGTGTGGAGGCTATCGCCTCCGGCCGTGCGCTCGCGGCGGCGGCGACAGACACGCTTGCCGGGCTCGACACGAAAGCGATTTTTGCGAAAGCCAGCGAGGGCGAGCCTGCGGCGATAGCGCTCGTGGGGCGCTCTGCCCGGACGCTGGCGCGGCTGATTGCCGATCTCAAAGCGGTTACCGACTGTCAGCTCGCGGTGATAGGCGGCAGTATCGGCCTGGCGGACGGTTATTTGTCGCAGGTGCGCGACGCTCTTGCTCGTGAGCCTGCAGCGTTTCAGACGCCTCTTGCGGCGGCACATTATCGTCACGATGCTGGCTTAATCGGGGCCGCGCTACTCGCTCAGGGAGAAAACGTATGATTGCAGGACATATTAAGAAGGTTGATGCCGCAGGGCTGCCGCCGGTAATGATTGACGCTATCGTGCAGGCGCTGGAGAGCCATCCGGCGCACAAAGCGCCCGGCAGTTATGTGTTGGGCGAGCGGTTATTAATGAACGTGATGTGTTTTACAACACAGGCTGCGCAGGAAAAGCGTGCTGAACTTCATCAGGACTACATAGACATTCAGATTCTGCTGGAAGGTCAGGAACAGGTGCGTTATGGCCTCGCGGGCAGCGCACGGGAGTGCGGCGAGCGGCATGAGGCCGAGGACTATCAGCTTTGCGCGCGCATTGAGGCAGAGCAGACCATTATCATGGAGCCTGGCATGTTTATCGTTTTTATGCCGGGTGAGCCGCATAAACCCGGGTGCAGTATCAGGCAGCCAGCAGAAATCAAAAAGGTCGTCTTAAAGCTTCATCGCAGCGCGCTACAGGCATAAAAAAAGCCCGGTCGTTTCTACCGGGCTGATTAATAGTCTCTGTGCCTGCAATTACCAGCGATAGTTCACCAGCATGTGGCCAGAATACGCGTTGTAGGAGTTATCGCCCCATTCGCTGCTGACCCGGAAGGAAACGGTGGTTGCGTCATTTACTTTACCGCTGACGCCCGTTTCCAGCTGGAAGCGGTTAGACGGCACGTTTGAATCCAGCGTCTCGTCGTTAAAGTTCAGATCGCTCATACCGTTGCCGATGAGCCAGTTCACCGCGCCGTAAGGCTGCCAGGTTTCTACGGCTTTCTGATCCACGTAACTTGCCTTGACGCCAATACGGCCCAGCACAGCGTCATTATCCGGCGTATTGATGCGCGTGCCGTTATATTCAACGTGGTCATCCTGATCCAGATTGCTGTAAACCACCTGGCCCTGCGGTTCAAACTTCATGGTGCGCGCTTTCTCTGACGGCACCAGCCAGGCATGGCCGACTTCCAGAGACGCGGCATAGCCCTGGCTGTCATACTTCTCGCCCGGCATATCGTCGCCATTCACCTGGCTGTTATACCAGCTGTAAGACGCCCAGCTGTCGATATAACTGCCAAGACGCAGTTTCTGATCTTCCTGCCAGGTAGCATACACGCCGACGTTATAACCGTTAACGCGGCCATCTGCCGAGCGCGAATTATGGCGCGCATCTGCGGTGGTGTCGCTGTAGCCTGCGCCCAGCATAAAACCGCTGTGCAGTGTGCCGGTGGAGAGATCTTTGCTCAGGAAGTCGCTGCCTAACTGCACCACGGCGGAGCGGATTTTATATTTCAGATTGCTGTCCGCGAAGTTGCCGTCGTTATACTCGCCTTTAACGTACATCCAGGTATTCAGATCGTCGGCGTCGCGCAGCATCAGTTGATCGCGGTCGTCACGCTTGTGAATAAACATCTGCTGTGCGGCCAGGTAGTTCGCCATATAGACGCCAGCCTCCGGGCGATAAACCTCCGGAGCCGGTGGCGTATCGCCGCCGCCATTATCGTTACCGCCGTTATCACCACCGTTATCGTTACCGCCATTATCGCCGCCATTATCATCCGGGTCTGGCGTTGGATCCGGCGTCGGGTCAGGCGTATCGCTGGCTTTGGACTCCAGATACCAGTTACCGTCGTCGTGCTTATACAGATCGTATTCCCACATGCCCGCCACGACGGGTTTACCGAGCGTGAAGGATGCATCAGAAGCGCCGCCAACGCTGATAAGCTCAATACCGTTGATGGTTTGTGCGCCCTGACCGCCGATATTGGCCACTTCAAGTGAGGAGCTGCCAGCGCTATTACCGGTAATGGCGAGATGATCGGTTAGAGAATTGTCTGCACCCGCCTCGGTATTCATGACGATGCGGCTATTTTCATCGCCGGTGTAGTTGCCGTTAATCGTAAAGGCATTACCAACGCTGTTATTGCCCGCGATTTGCAGCGTGCCCTGGTTGGTCACGTCGCCATTGATGGTATTACCCGCAGCCGGGGTAGAGGCGTTTTCATTGCCACTGACAGCATTCCAGGACGCCAGTACGCCGCCTGCGGCAATCGCCACGCTGCTGTTGACGGTGCCTGCCGACGCGAGCGTGGCACCGCTGTCGATATTAATGATGCCGGTGCCGCCGTCTGGCCCCATCGTGGCGTTTTCGGCCACAAGGGTCGTGCCGCCTTTAAGTGTGGCGTCGCCGCTAAAGCTGTTGTTACCCGTGAGCGTCAGCGTGTTGGCGTCTTCTTTGACGAGGTTACCGGTGCCGGAAATATCGCCCGCGAAGATGTAATCTGCCGCCTGGTTGAAAATCAGCGTACCGTTGTTGGTGACGTTACCTTCCAGCGACGCGTTGTCGCCCGTGCCAGTACCGATTTGCAGCGAGGCCGCATCGTTAATTAACGTTGCGCCGCTGTTTTTTACGTCACCGCCGAGCGTCAGGTTGACGGTTTTGACAATAAGGCTGTCGCCTTCACCCGTCAGATCGACATTACCGGTCAGCGTCCAGTCACTGCCGTCCATCGTTAGCGATTTAAAACCGTCGCCTTCGTTCGCGCCGGTAAAATTGCTGTCCTCGTTACCGCTGTCGTTCAGGGTAATCGTCGTGTTGGCAGAGCCTGTGGTAATAACATCGCCGCCGAGGCTGGAGCCTGCTTTAAGCACCAGCGCATTATTACCGTCGTTTTCGAAAGAAATCGCGTAATCGTTGCCGGAGATAGTGCCGGTATTAACGAGGGTGACATTTTGAGCGTCAGTGACGCTAATGCCGGTATTTACGCTGCTAATCGTTCCTTTATTTTGCAGGGTAAACATGTCTGAGCTTTGCCCGTCAATTTCAACCTGCATGGCATTGCCATAATCATTCTTAATGGTGCCATTATTCGTAAAGGTAACGATGTCTTCACCTTGAACAGAGACGGCAGGTTTGGTTTTTGACGAGGACATCGTCACGTCAGGGTTAACGATATAATCAGTGTCACCGCTGACGATATAACTACTACTGGTATCTTTGGAAATAATAGTTTCTGCATTTGCCATCACTGGCGAGGACAAAACGATAAGCGGGAAAATATTGCGTATCAGCTTTGTGACAACGTTCATCCTGAATGTTTTAGAAGTATCCATAATTACGTCCAATATAATAATGCGTTGAATTAAGTGTCGGCGTCGCGGCAGCTTATTTCATTGTTCTCGTAAATAACATGCTTTCCGAAAGATACAGAATTTATAAATATAATAAAATTATGGTTCTGCCTGTCTTATTTCATACTGAACCCATATTAATAGATGCTGTAAATAATCGGTGAATAATGAGGCGCTCGGAGGAATATAGTCGGTGAGAAAAGTCAGGAAAAGGAATCAACCGGGAGGCGTTATCCGATGATTGATTACTTTCAGAAGTCTTTTTCTGGAATGAAAAAAAGGTTGCTTTATTGATAAATGAAATAAAAAAGGGAAGCGCGAGGCTTCCCTTTATAACGTCAGACGAAACGGTCAGACTTCGAGGTAGTTCATGATGCCGTCTGCTGCTTTACGGCCTTCAGCAATTGCGGTCACCACCAGATCGGAGCCACGCACAATATCGCCACCCGCGAAGATTTTCGGGTTGCTGGTCTGGAAGGCGTTTTCATTGCCTTCCGGCGCAATCACGCGGCCCTGCGAATCCAGCTCCACGCTGTGCTGCGCCAGCCATTCCATGCTGTGCGGACGGAAGCCGAACGCCATCACCACGGCATCAGCCGGCAGCACATGCTCGGAGCCCGGCACGATTTCGGCGCGACGACGGCCTTTTTCATCCGGCTCGCCCATCTGCGTGCGCGCCATTTTCACGCCGCACACTTTGCCGTTGGCGTTAATTTCAACGCCAAGCGGCTGCACGTTGAACTGGAACTCAACGCCTTCTTCCCGTGCGTTTTTCACTTCGCGGCGGGAGCCCGGCATGTTCTGTTCGTCACGACGATAAGCGCAGACGACGTGAGTCGCACCCTGGCGCACCGAGGTACGCACACAGTCCATCGCGGTATCACCGCCGCCCAGCACCACCACGCGTTTGCCTTCCATACTGATGTACGGCTGCTGCGCGTCTTCCTCAAAGCCCATAATCTGACGGGTATTGGCGATAAGGAACGGCAGCGCTTCATACACGCCCGGCGCGTCTTCGTTTTCCAGCCCGCCGCGCATCGACTGATAGGTGCCGACGCCGAGGAAGACCGCGTCATAATCGCCCAGCAGATCGCTCATCTGGACATCGCGGCCCACTTCGGTATTAAGCCGGAATTCAATCCCCATGCCGGTGAAGATTTCACGACGGCGCGTCATCACTTCTTTTTCGAGCTTAAAGGCCGGAATGCCGAAAGTCAGCAGGCCGCCGATTTCCGGGTTACGGTCAAACACGACCGCTTTTACGCCGTTGCGCGTCAGCACGTCGGCGCACGCAAGGCCTGCCGGGCCTGCGCCCACGATAGCGACGCGTTTGCCGGTCGGCTTCACGCCGGAGAGATCCGGCCGCCAGCCCATTTCGAACGCTTTATCGTTGATATAGCGCTCGATGTTGCCGATGGTCACCGCGCCGAATTCGTCATTCAGCGTGCAGGAACCTTCGCACAGGCGATCCTGCGGACAGACGCGGCCGCACACTTCCGGCAGCGTGTTAGTCTGGTGAGACAGCTCAGCGGCTTCGAAAATGCGCCCTTCGTTGGCAAGCTTCAGCCAGTTAGGGATGTAGTTATGGACCGGACATTTCCATTCACAGTAAGGGTTGCCGCACGACAGGCAGCGGTCTGCCTGCGCTTTGGCCTGGCCTTCTGAGAAGGGCTCATAGATTTCCACAAACTCAATTTTACGGATCTTAAGCGGCTTTTTTGGCGGATCAACGCGCTGTAAGTCGATAAATTGGTAAACGTTCTGACTCATCAATCGTGACCTCTTACTGCGCCTGCACCCGCAGCTCGGCTGCGGAACGACTACGGTGACCCAACAATGCTTTTACATCACTGGACTTCGGTTTAACCAGCGCGAATTTGGCTGAGAACGCCGGCCAGTTCGCCAGGATCTCTTCGCCGCGGTGTGAACCGGTCTGTTGAACATGCTCGGTGATAAGCCCGCGCAGGTGTTCTTCGTGAATCGCTAACTCGTCGACATTCAGCACTTCCACCAGCTCCGGGTTCACGCGTTTGCGGAACTCGCCGTCTTCATCGAGCACGTAAGCGAAACCGCCCGTCATGCCCGCGCCGAAGTTCACGCCGGTTTTGCCGAGAATACAGACGATGCCGCCGGTCATATATTCACAGCCGTTATCGCCGATGCCTTCCACAACGGTAATCGCGCCGGAGTTACGCACCGCGAAACGCTCGCCCGCGCGGCCTGCGGCGTAGAGACGGCCGCCCGTCGCGCCATACAGGCAGGTGTTGCCGATAATGCTCGCTTCATAGCTCTTGAATGACGACCCTACCGGCGGACGAATCGCCAGCAAGCCGCCCGCCATGCCTTTGCCGACATAGTCGTTGGCATCGCCCGTCAGGTGTAGCTCCACGCCGCCTGCGTTCCAGACGCCGAAGCTCTGCCCGGCCGTCCCGGTGAAGTACGCTTTGATGGGATCGGAAGCCAGGCCCTGATCGCCGTGCGACTGCGCAATGTAGCCCGACAGCAGCGCCCCAACCGAGCGGTCGGTATTGCGGATATCAAACCAGAACGTTTTGCTCTGGCGGCTATCGACATACGGTTTCGCCTGGGCCAGCAGCTGCGCGTTCAGGTCGCCTTTATCGAACGGCGGGTTGCTTTCGGTGCAGTAGACCGCTTTGCCCGGATGCGGCTCGGCGGTTTCCAGCAGTTTCGCCAGATCCAGTTTTTGCTGCTTCGCCGTAAAGCCTTCCAGCTCTTTCAGAAGATCCGTGCGACCAATCAGATCCACGAGACGCGTCACGCCCAGTTGGGCCATGATTTCACGCGTTTCACGGGCGATAAACTCAAAGTAGTTGGTCACTTTGAACGGCAGGCCGTGGTAGTGGTTTTTACGCAGTTTGTCATCCTGGGTCGCTACGCCAGTGGCGCAGTTATTCAGGTGGCAAATACGCAGGTATTTACAGCCCAGCGCCACCATCGGGCCGGTACCGAAGCCGAAGCTTTCCGCGCCAAGAATGGCCGCTTTGATGATATCAAGGCCGGTTTTCAGGCCGCCGTCTACCTGCAGGCGAATCTTATGGCGCAGACCGTTGGCGACCAGCGCCTGCTGCGTTTCCACCAGACCCAACTCCCACGGGCAGCCCGCGTATTTCACGGAGGAGAGCGGGCTTGCGCCCGTACCGCCGTCGTAGCCTGCGATGGTGATGAGATCCGCATAGGCTTTCGCCACGCCGGTGGCGATGGTGCCCACGCCCGGCTCAGACACCAGCTTCACGGAGATCATCGCCTTCGGGTTGACCTGTTTTAAGTCGAAAATCAGCTGCGCCAGATCTTCAATCGAGTAGATGTCGTGGTGCGGCGGCGGGGAGATCAGCGTCACGCCCGGCACCGAATAACGCAGACGCGCGATGTACGGCGTCACTTTGTCGCCAGGTAACTGACCGCCTTCGCCCGGCTTCGCGCCCTGCGCCACTTTAATCTGAATCACATCGGCGTTGACCAGATACGCGGGCGTCACGCCGAAGCGGCCGGAGGCGACCTGCTTAATGCGCGACACTTTATTGGTGCCGTAACGCGCCGGATCTTCGCCGCCTTCGCCGGAGTTTGAGAATCCGCCGAGGCTGTTCATCGCCTCCGCCAGCGACTCATGCGCTTCCGGGCTCAGCGCGCCGATGGACATCGCCGCGGTATCAAAACGTTTGAACAGCTCGCTTGCCGGTTCGACATCTTCCACGCGCACCGCGTCCGCCTGCGGGTTCAGCGCCAGCAGATCGCGCAGCGTCGCCGCCGGACGTTCGTTAACCAGCTTCGCGTATTGCTGATAGTCGCTGTAGTCGCCGCTCTGTACCGCCTGCTGGAGGGTGCGCACCACATCCGGGTTGTAGGCGTGGTATTCGCCACCGTGAACATATTTCAGCAATCCGCCCTGCACGAGCGGTTTGCGCGCAAGCCAGGCGCGCTTCGACAGGTTCAGCAAATCCTGTTCGAAATCGGCGAAGCCCGCGCCGCCGATGCGGCTGACTACACCCTGGAAGCAGAGCTCGGAGACGTCGCGGTGCAGGCCGACGGCTTCAAACAGTTTGGAGCAGCGGTAAGAGGCGATGGTCGAGATGCCCATTTTGGACATGATCTTGTAAAGCCCTTTGTTGATGCCGTTGCGGTAGTTCAGCATCACGCTGCGGTAATCTTTTTCGATAGCGCCGGTATCCACCAGTTTCGCCAGCGTTTCGTAGGCGAGATACGGATAGATAGCGGTGGCGCCGAAGCCCAGCAGCACGGCGAAGTGGTGCGGATCGCGGGCGCTGGCGGTTTCGACAATAATGTTGGCGTCGCAGCGCAGGCTCTGTTCTACCAGCCGCGTCTGAATAGCGCCGACGGCCATCGGTGCCGGTACTGGCAGACGATCTTTGGCGATGTTGCGATCCGAGAGCACCAGCAGCACGGTGCCGTTGCGCACCATCTGTTCGGCTTTATCGCACAGCGCTTTAACGGTCTCTTCCAGCGTCGCCTGCGCAGGCGAGAAGGTGATGTCGAGCGTATCGGCGCGGTAGTGCTCTTCTTCAAGCGTGGTGAGCTGTTTAAAGTCGGAGTAGAGCAGAATCGGCGATTTAAAGCTCAGGCGGTGCGCCTGGCCTTCAGCTTCGCAGAAAACGTTCATCTCGCGGCCGATGCTGGTGGCAAGCGACATCACGTGCGCTTCACGCAGCGGATCGATAGGCGGGTTAGTCACCTGGGCGAACTGCTGGCGGAAGTAGTCGTAAATAATGCGCGGCTGGCTGGAGAGCACGGCGAATGGCGTATCGTCGCCCATCGAGCCTACCGCTTCCTGGCCGTTTTCACCCAGCACGCGGATAACGGAATCCAGCTCTTCATTGCTGTAGAAGAACTGCTTCTGATAGCTTTCGAGCAGGGCGTCGTCCATTTCACGGGTACCGACCTGATCGTCAGGCAGATCTTCAAACGGCACCAGACGGCGAACGTTTTTCTCCATCCACTCTTTGTACGGATGGCGGCTCTTCAGATCGTTGTCGGTTTCCGCCGAGTGCAGGATGCGCCCGCCGCGGGTGTCGATAACCATCAGCTCGCCAGGCCCTACGCGGCCTTTTTCCACGACTTCATCCGGCTGGTAATCCCAGATACCCACTTCGGAGGCGCAGGTGATGAGCTTGTCTTTCGTGATGACGTAGCGCGCCGGGCGCAGGCCGTTACGGTCAAGATTACAGGCGGCGAAACGACCGTCTGACATCACGATGCCCGCCGGGCCGTCCCACGGCTCCATATGCATAGAGTTGAAGTCAAAGAATGCGCGCAGCTCCGGGTCCATATCCGGGTTGTTCTGCCAGGCCGGCGGCACCAGCAGACGCATGGCGCGCACGATATCCATCCCGCCTGCCAGCAGCAGCTCAAGCATGTTATCCATGGAGCTGGAGTCAGAGCCGGTTTCGTTAACAAACGGTGCGGCGTCGTGCAGATCGGGGATAAGCGGCGTCTGGAATTTATAAGTACGCGCGCGCGCCCACTGGCGGTTGCCGGTAATGGTGTTGATCTCGCCGTTGTGCGCCAGATAGCGGAACGGCTGCGCCAGCGGCCAGCGCGGTACGGTGTTGGTGGAGAAACGCTGGTGGAACAGGCAGATGGCCGACTCCAGCCGCAGATCCGCCAGGTCCAGGTAGAAGCGCGGCAGATCTGCCGGCATACACAGGCCTTTATAAATGTTCACCAGGTTTGAGAGGCTACAGACGTAGAACTCTTTATCGTCAACCAGACGTTTTTCAATGCGGCGACGCGCGATAAACAGGCGGCGCTCCATATCACGCGGACGCCAGCCTGCCGGGGCGTTCACAAAAATCTGTTCGATGCGCGGCATCGAGGAGAGCGCGATTTCGCCCAGCACGCCTTCGTTGGTCGGCACCACGCGCCAGCCCACGATAGACAGGGTTTCCCGCTGCAGCTCTTCTTCAACGATGCGACGCGCGGCGCTGGCTTTTTCAGGATCCTGATTTAGGAACAGCATGCCAACGGCGTAATTTTTGGCTAAGCGCCAGCCGTGCTCTTCGGCGACCATGCGGAAAAAGCGATCCGGCTTTTGCAGCAGCAGGCCGCAGCCGTCACCGGTTTTACCATCCGCGAGGATAGCGCCGCGGTGCTGCATACGGGCCAGCGCGTGGATCGCGGTACGCACAACCTTGTGGCTAGGTTCGCCTTCTATGTGGGCGATCAGGCCGAAACCACAGTTATCTCTCTCAAGAGATTTATCGTACAACATATCAGTGAACCTCCCCAGGCTCTGCGGGATTCCCTCCTGAACCGATGGCGCGCGGGCGCAAAAAGGGTGTGGCGACAGGGTATGGCGTTAAACGCACACCTTGCGTGTCGCCCTCCTGATATCCTTTTTCATCGGTACATCGTCGTTGAGGACTTACTTAAGAGGGAATCTCATTTACTGCATAAATATGATGGGCAGAACGCCCATCGAGAAAGCTTCCAGCGAATTTCCAACTTATCGGGAATCCGCACACAGGTCAAATGTCATTCTTATTTATTCAAAAGTGTGCTAAAGCGCAACCATTTCATTGATAAATAAACACTTTTAACCTTTTTTACATTAGGTTTTCCGGGTAATAAGCCCCGGTGATGTGTGATCTGACTCACTATAAGAAAGCGGCTGGAAGTGGATACCGCACTGTTATTAGGTTTTAAAGCAGCATGATCTGTTGTGAAGCGCCTGCAAGCCGCATAAACGCTCTGTTTTTTACGCTCCGTCATATTCCTTAAATAATCGGCACGATCATAAGGAAAAGTAATTAGTGTATTGGTGACTAAAACACCGTTTATGGTGAATGATTATTCATCAGATAAAGGCGGGGCGGGGCGCTTGATCCAGGTCATCGCCGTAAAGAAGTAAAAATGGCAGGCTGTCGCCCTTTCGCCGGGCGGCTTTTCAGATTATGCAGTTACAAAAATTAGTCAATATGTTTGGCGGCGACCTGACGCGTCGCTACGGTCAGAAAGTTCATAAGCTGTCATTGCATGGCGGCTTCAGTTGCCCGAACCGCGACGGCACGCTGGGGCGCGGCGGCTGCACTTTCTGCAATGTCTCGTCGTTCGCCGATGAAACCCAGCAGCATCTCTCCATTCAACAACAGCTGGCGCAGCAGGCCGCGCGAGTCGACCGCGCCCGCCGTTACCTTGCCTATTTTCAGGCCTACACCAGCACCTTTGCGGAAGTTAACGTTTTACGCGCCATGTACCAGCAGGCGATAAGCCAGGCGGATATTGTCGGGCTGTGCGTCGGCACGCGCCCGGACTGCGTGCCGGAGAGCGTGCTGGATCTGCTCGCCGGCTACCGTGAGCAAGGCTATGAAGTCTGGCTGGAGCTGGGGTTGCAAAGCGCGAAGGATAAAACCCTGCACCGGATTAACCGCGGGCACGATTTCGCCTGTTACTAGGAGACGACGCGTCGGGCGCGGGCGCGCGGGCTTCGGGTGTGCACACATCTTATTGTCGGGCTGCCGGGTGAAACCCGTAGCGACGCGCTGGCGTCGCTTGAGCGCGTGGTGGAGACCGGCGTGGATGGCATTAAGCTGCATCCGCTGCATATCGTCGAGGGCAGCATTATGGCGAAAGCCTGGCGAGCCGGGCGGCTTAGCGGCATTGCGCTGGATGACTATACCGTCACGGCGGGTGAGATGATCCGCCATACGCCGCCGGACATCATCTACCATCGCATTTCCGCCAGCGCCCGCCGTCCGACCTTACTCGCGCCGCTGTGGTGCGAGAACCGCTGGACCGGCATGGTCGAGATTGACCGCTATCTCAACCAGCACGGCGCGCAGGGTTCGGCGCTCGGTCGCCCCTGGCTCGGCGCGCCTGACCCCCTCTAAACGCTGTTTTTTCCGTCACTCGCCTGCTCACCCCGCACTTTTTTGCCTGAGTTTCCGCCAGAGGGGCGGATTTAGGTATTATTGAACGGAATATCAGTACAGGAATCCTTTATGAAACAGATCCGCATGCTGGCGCAGTACTACGTCGATTTACTGGTAAAGCTTGGCCTGGTGCGTTTTTCGCTGCTGCTGGCCCTTGCGCTGGTCGTGCTGGCGATGGCGGTGCAAATGGCCGTGACAATGGTGCTGCACGGTCAGGTCGAAAGCATTGACGTCATCCGCTCGATTTTCTTTGGCCTGTTGATCACGCCCTGGGCGGTCTACTTTCTGTCGGTGGTGGTCGAGCAGCTTGAGGAGTCGCGCCAGCGGCTTTCAAAGCTGGTGGATAAGCTCGAAGAGATGCGCGAGCGCGATCTCAAGCTCAACGTGAAGCTTAAAGACAACATCGCCCAGCTTAATCAGGAAATCGCCGACCGTGAAAAAGCGGAAGCCGAGCGCCAGAATATGCTGGAGCAGCTAAAAGTGGAGATGAAAGAGCGCGAGGTCACGCAAATTCAGCTGGAGCAGCAATCCTCTTTTCTGCGCTCGTTTCTCGACGCCTCGCCAGATCTGGTGTTCTACCGTAATGAAGATAAAGAATTTTCCGGCTGCAATCGGGCAATGGAGCTGCTTACCGGTAAAAGCGAAAAACAGCTGATTGGGCTGAAGCCGCATGAGGTCTATGCGCCTGAGGCGGCGGAAAAAGTGCTGGAGACCGATGAAAAAGTCTTCCGCCATAATGTGTCGCTGACTTACGAGCAGTGGCTCGACTACCCGGATGGCCGCAAAGCGTGCTTTGAAATCCGCAAAGTGCCGTATTACGACCGCGTGGGTAAACGCCACGGGCTGATGGGTTTCGGGCGCGATATTACCGAGCGTAAGCGCTATCAGGACGCGCTGGAGCGCGCCAGCCGCGATAAGACGACCTTTATCTCTACCATCAGCCATGAGCTGCGCACGCCGCTTAACGGTATTGTGGGGTTGAGCCGCATTCTGCTGGATACCGAACTCAGCGCAGAGCAGGAAAAATACCTGAAGACCATTCACGTTTCCGCCGTGACGCTTGGCAATATCTTTAACGATATTATCGACATGGATAAAATTGAGCGCCGTAAAGTGCAGCTTGATAACCAGCCCGTCGATTTCACCAGCTTCCTGGCAGACCTGGAAAACCTCTCCGGCCTGCAGGCGCAGCAGAAAGGGCTGCGCTTCGTGATGGAGCCGGTGCGTCCGGTGCCGCATAAAGTGCTGACCGACGGCACGCGCCTGCGGCAGATCCTCTGGAACCTTATCAGCAACGCGGTGAAATTTACCCAACAGGGCCAGGTGACGGTGCGCGTCAGCTATAACGAAAACGAGCAGCTACGCTTTGAAGTGGAAGATTCCGGCATCGGTATTCCGCAGGAGGAGCAGGACAAGATTTTCGCCATGTATTACCAGGTGAAAGACAGCCAGGGCGGCAAACCGGCGACGGGCACAGGGATTGGGCTTGCGGTGTCGCGCCGTCTCGCAAAAAGCATGGGCGGCGATATCACGGTATCCAGCAAACCGGGGCAGGGCTCGACGTTCGTTCTGACGGTGCAGGCACCGCGCGTAGCGGAAGAAGTAGAAGATACGCTCAACGACGACGAGATGCCGCTGCCCGCGCTGCATGTGTTGCTGGTGGAAGATATTGAGCTCAACGTTATCGTGGCAACATCGGTGCTGGAAAAACTGGGTTGCAGCGTCGAGGTGGCCATGACCGGCAAAGCGGCGCTGGAGATGTTCAGCCCCGGCGAGTTTGATCTGGTGCTGCTGGATATCCAGTTGCCGGACATGACCGGGCTTGATATCTCTCGCGAACTGAACCGCCGTTATACCCGCGACGCGCTGCCGCCGCTGGTGGCGCTGACCGCCAACGTACTCAAAGATAAAAAAGAGTATCTGGAAGCGGGGATGGACGACGTGCTGAGCAAACCGCTGGCGGTGCCGGCGCTGACCGCGACCATCAAAAAATTCTGGGATACGCAAGCTGACGATGAGGAGCAAGACGTGACGACACGCGATGACAGCAAGCAGCAGGCGCTGCTCGATCTCCCGATGCTGGAGCAGTATCTGGAGCTGGTTGGCCCTAAACTCATCACCGACGGTCTGGCAATGTTTGAAAAAATGATGCCGGGCTACCTGAGCGTGCTGGAATCTAACCTCACCGCGCGCGATCAAAAAGGCATTGTCGAAGAGGGCCATAAAATCAAAGGCGCTGCCGGTGCGGTCGGGCTGCGTCATTTGCAGCAGCTGGCGCAAAAAATTCAGTCGCCCGATCTGCCAGCGTGGTGGGATAACGTTGGGGAATGGATTGAAGAGCTGAAGCAGGAGTGGCAACACGACGTCGGGGCGCTGAAAGCGTGGGTTGCCGGCGCCGGAAAAAAATGACCCCGGCTAAACCGGGGTGCGCGAATACTGCGCCAACACCAGGGAAATCGTGGCCTCGCCATTGATTAATGATGTTGATCTTTTTAACTACGTGGCGCGGCCTGAGTGATCAAGACGCTCGTACATAAGATAGCAAATCTTAAATGATTTGTTATGTGAATCAGTAAAATGTGTGAAGCATAACGTTTAAATAACATTTTACTAAAAGTTTCAACGGCTTAACGTAAGGATAAATCATGAAAAAAATCGGAGTGGTTTTAAGCGGTTGTGGCGTTTATGACGGTTCAGAAATTCATGAGGCGGTGATAACCCTGCTGGCGCTGGCCCGTAATGGCGCGCAGGCTGTCTGCTTTGCGCCTGATAAACCACAAGCGGACGTGATTAATCACGTCACGGGCGAACCGACCGGCGAGACGCGCAATGTGCTGGTGGAAGCAGCCCGTATCGCCCGCGGCAAGATAACGCCGCTGGAACAGGCACGCGCGGAAGAACTCGATGCGCTGGTGGTGCCAGGCGGGTTTGGCGCCGCCAAAAACCTGTGCGATTTCGCCACGCGTGGCAGCGAATGTTCGGTTGATCCGGCGCTTCTGGCGCTGGCACGTGCGATGCACGACGCGGGCAAACCGCTCGGGTTTATCTGTATCGCGCCTGCGATGTTGCCAAAAATTATCGCCGCGCCTTTGCGACTGACTATCGGCACTGATATCGATACTGCCGAGCTGGTGGAAGAGATGGGGGGCGAACATGTGCCGTGCCCGGTGGACGATATTGTGGTCGACGAAGATAACAAAGTGCTGACCACGCCCGCCTATATGCTGGCGGAAAGCATCGACGAGGCGGCGGCAGGCATTGAGAAGCTGGTGGCGCGCCTGGTGGCGATGTGCGAATGAGTAAAGCGCGCGGCTCGCTGTTTGTGCGTCTGCGTCGGCTGGCGCTGCGCGCCATTCTGGCGGTGCTCGGCGTCTGGATCGCGGGCATTCTGCTGTTCAGCGTGATGCCGGTGCCGTTTTCAGCGGTTATGGTCGAGCGGCAGTTCTCCGCGTGGTTGAGCGGCGATTTTGGCTACGTGGCGCACTCCGACTGGGTGAGCATGGATGAGATTTCGCCCTGGATGGGGCTTGCGGTGATCGCGGCGGAAGATCAGACGTTCCCGGAGCACTGGGGCTTTGACGTGGCGGCGATTCAGAAAGCCGTCGCGCATAATGAAAACAGCCGCCGCATTCGCGGGGCGTCCACGCTGTCGCAGCAAACGGCCAAAAACCTGTTTTTATGGGACGGACGCAGCTGGCTGCGAAAAGGGCTGGAGGCGGGCTTAACGCTCGGCATTGAAACCGTCTGGAGCAAGCGCCGCATTCTGACGGTCTATCTGAATATCGCAGAATTCGGCGACGGCGTGTTTGGCGTGGAAGAGGCGTCACAGCGCTATTTCAATAAGCCCGCCAGCCGCCTGTCGGCATCCGAAGCGGCGCTACTGGCGGCGGTGCTGCCTAACCCGCTGCGCTATAAGGCGAGTGCGCCGTCAGGCTACGTGCGTGCGCGTCAGCAGTGGATTTTGCGTCAGATGCGCCAGCTCGGTGGTGAAGGGTTTATGGCGCAGCATAAGCTGCGCTGAGGGCAGGGCAGTCAGTCTTCGTCAAAGCCTGCGTTAAACAGCGCGATGACGGCCGCCAGCGCTTCTTTTTCCTGCGGGCCGGTGGCTTCAATTTCAATATGCCCGCCCTGGGCGGAATCCAGCATCAGTAGCGCGATAACGCTGCTGGCTTCCGCTTCCGTGCCCGCTTCATTACGCAATAACACTTCCGCGTCAAAGCTCTGCACCAGTTCAAACAACTTCATGGCCGGGCGGGCGTGCATCCCGAGCCGGTTGGTGATTTCAACGGTCTGTTTTACGGTCATGATTTGCGTTTTTCCAGCGTGCGATGGCGGGACTGAACGTTCTTGCCGCGCGAGCGGAAGTAATCCGCCAGCTGTTCGGCGATATAAACAGAGCGGTGTTTACCGCCGGTGCAGCCAATCGCGACGGTGAGATAGCTGCGGTTGTTGGTTTCCAGCATCGGCAGCCAGAGTTCCAGGTAGCTGCGGGTCTGGTAGATGAAGTTATGCACTTCGGTATGGCGGTCGAGAAACGCCGCGACGGGCTTATCGAGGCCGGTCATTGGACGCAGTTTCGGGTCCCAGTGCGGGTTCGGCAGGAAACGGACGTCGAAAACGTAATCGGCGTCGATAGGAATGCCGTGTTTAAAGCCGAACGATTCAAACACCATCGTGAGTTCGCGCTCGCGCTTGCCAAGAAGGCGCGTACGCAACATCTCCGCCAGCTCATGCACCGACATTTCCGAGGTATCGACGATCAGATCCGCACGCGAGCGCAGCGGCTCCAGCAGATCGTTCTCTTCATCGATGGCGCTTTCCAGCGAGAGATTTTTGCTGGAGAGCGGATGCAGACGACGCGTATCGCTGTAGCGGCGGATAAGCGTGTTGCGATCGGCGTCGAGGAACAGCAGTTGCGGAGAGAACGCGTCCGGCAGGTTGTTCATCGCCTGCTCAAACACCTCCGGGGATTCCGGCATATTGCGAACATCAATGCTCACCGCGGCGGATATCTGCCTTTCTGAAAGCGTGCGCGCAAGTTCAGGCAGCAGCACGACAGGCAGGTTATCGACGCAGTAGAACCCCATATCTTCCAGTGCACGCAGGGCGACCGATTTCCCTGACCCTGAACGTCCACTGACGATCATCAGAACCATCTGCTGTTTCTCCACACTTCAGACCGGGTAACCGGCGCCTCCTGGATTGTGCCTGTCGGCACGGTCATTCATTCTCTTCACTGGTTTCAGTGATTATCTGGTAGAGCTCTTCATCGCTTTGCGCGGCGCGCAGACGGCGACAAATCGTTTTGTCCGCCAGCCGCTTCGCCACCAGAGAGAGCGTATGCAGATGCGTTTTGGTTTGATCCGCCGGCACCAGCAGCGCAAAAAGTAAATCGACGGGCTGGTTATCAATGGCGTCGAAAGGGATAGGCGTTTCGAGCTGGACGAAAACGCCAACGGCACGCAGCGTATCTTCTTCGAGCTTGCCGTGCGGGATGGCAATGCCATTACCGATGCCGGTACTGCCCATACGCTCACGCGTGAGGATCGCTTCAAAAACGACCTGAGGTGGCAGGCTGAGCTGCTTTGCCGCCAGCTCGCTGATAATTTCCAGGGCGCGCTTTTTGCTCTGGCAGTGTACGCCGCTGCGAGTGCATTCCTGGTTTAATACATTGCTCAATGGCAGAGCCGAATCATTATTCATCATAATTTCACCTAAGCGTTTTCTGGTGCGACGGCTCGCCGCACGGGCCACGAGCCGCCGATGTCCCAGCGAAACGCCCGGACAATTAATGTTGTTTCAGTTTATCTTTGTGTTTAGTGAGCTGCCGCGCCAGTTTATCAATCAAACCGTCAATGGCGGCGTACATATCCTGCCCTTCCGAACTGGCATGCAGCTCCCCGCCGTTCACATGCAGGGTGGCGTCGGCGACCTGCGTCACCTTTTCCACCTTCAGCACAATATAGACCTGATTAATCCTTTCGAAATACTGCTCCAGCTTGGCGAACTTGGTGTTAACGAATTCGCGCAACGCTTCAGTGATTTCGACGTTTTGTCCTGTGATGTTGAGCTGCATAGTGTCTTCCTTATCGGTTGGGTCAGACCAGCTGTTTGCGCTGGTTTGACGGCGGTATGGATAAAGATTCTCGATACTTCGCAACGGTACGGCGGGCCACCATGATCCCCTGTTCTGACAGCATAGATGTTAACTTGCTGTCGCTTAAGGGTTTCGCGGGGTTCTCCGCTGCAATCAACTTTTTCACCAGCGCGCGGATAGCCGTGGACGAGGCTTCGCCGCCGCCCTCGGTGTTCACGTGGCTTGAGAAAAAATACTTTAATTCAAAGATGCCGCGCGGGCTGTGCAGATATTTTTGCGTGGTGACGCGGGAGATGGTCGATTCATGCATCTCGACCGCCTGCGCGATATCCGCCAGCACCATCGGCTTCATATACTCTTCGCCCTGCTCAAAGAACGCCTGTTGCTGTTCGACGATACAGCGGCTGACGCGCAACAGCGTGTCGTTACGACTCTCCAGGCTTTTGATAAGCCATTTAGCTTCCTGGAGGTTGCTGCGGATGAACTGGCTGTCGGATTCATTGCGCGCGCTGCCGGACATGGCAGCGTACTGCTGATTGATTTTAAGCCGGGGAATGCTGTCGGCGTTAAGCTCGACCGTCCAGCGGCCGTTATGCTTGCGCACCAGCACATCGGGAATAACATATTCCGGCTCGCCGGTCTGGATCGACTGGCCGGGGCGCGGATCGAGCGACTGGATCAGATTGACCGCTTCTTTGAGCACATCTTCTTTAAGGCGCGTAACGCGCATCAGGCTGCGGAAATCATGGTTGGCCAGCAGGTCGAGGTGATCGCTGACTATCTGGCGCGCCTGGGCAAGAAAAGGCGTTTCGGCGCTAAACTGCGAGAGCTGGATAAGCAGGCAGTCGCGCAGATCCCGGGCGGCGACGCCGACCGGATCGAAACGCTGAACGCGCTTCAGTACGGCTTCGATCTCTTCGAGGCCGATATCGCCATCGCTGTCGCCCATGCCGTCGAGGATATCCTGCACCGTCACGGTGAGATAGCCAGTATCATCCACCGCGTCGACGATCGCCGTGGCGATGGCGCGATCGGTATCGGAAAACGGCGTCAGCTCCACCTGCCACATCAGGTAATCCTGCAGGCTCTGGGTGGTTTCACCCTGATAAACGGGCAGTTCGTCGTCGATATAGTCGGTGCCGGTGCCTGAAGGCGTACCCGCGGTGTAGATTTCGTCCCAGCTGGCGTCAAGCGGCAGCTCGTCCGGCATCTCTTTTTGCTCCAGCGCTTCGGCGGTGTCCAGCCCTTCGCTGTCCTGCGTTTCCTGAGTGGCAATTTCGTCATGAATGTCGGTTTGTTCAAGCATGGGGTTACTCTCCAGCGCCTGTTGCAGCTCCTGCTGAAGCTCCAGCGTGGACAATTGCAACAAGCGGATGGCCTGCTGCAACTGCGGCGTCATGGCGAGCTGTTGGCTAAGCCTTAGTTGCAAACCTTGCTTCATATTCAGAGCAAAAATCCTCAGGTGTAAACGTCAAAAAGACCTGTGCAGCAGGGCGCGCCGGGTCGCGCGCCGTTTCTGCCTGTTGCCCTACCCTATCAGAGTCTGAACTCTTCCCCAAGGTATACGCGTTTAACCTGTTCGTCCTGCAGGATTTCATCAGGCGTGCCGTGGGCGATAAGGTGGCCCTGGCTTACGATGTAGGCGCGTTCGCAGACGGCCAGCGTTTCACGCACGTTGTGGTCGGTAATCAGCACGCCGAGGCCGCTGTCGCGCAGATGCTCGATAATGCGTTTGATGTCGATAACCGAAATCGGGTCGACACCGGCGAACGGCTCATCCAGCAGGATAAACTTCGGGTTCGCCGCCAGCGCACGGGCGATCTCCACACGGCGACGTTCACCACCGGAGAGCGACTGGCCGAGGCTGTCGCGCAGATGGTCGATGTGAAACTCTTCCATCAGCTCTTTGGCGCGGTCTTCACGCTGCTCGGTGCTGAGATCGTCACGAATTTGCAGGACTGCCATCAGGTTGTCATAGACGCTCAGGCGGCGGAATATCGACGCCTCCTGCGGCAGATAGCCGATACCGCGACGCGCGCGGGCGTGCAGCGGCAACAGACTGATATTTTCATCATCAATGATGATGTCGCCCGCGTCGCGCGGCACGATGCCCACCACCATATAGAATGTCGTGGTTTTACCCGCGCCGTTCGGGCCAAGCAGGCCGACAATCTCGCCTGAATTCACCGTCAGGCTGACATCTTCCACTACGCGGCGGCCTTTGTAGGCTTTCGCCAGGTGTTTCGCAATGAGTGTTGCCATAAGGGTTTAGTTACTCTTGTTCTGGGCGGGCGCCTGAGAGGTGCCGTCTTTATTTTGCAGCTGCGACGGCACCAGTACGGTGGTCACGCGTTTGCCTTTCTCGCTGAACGCCTGCATTTTCTGCTCTTTCACGAGATAAGTGATTTTGTCGCCTTTGATATTGCTGTCGAGCTGCTCAAGATAGGCGTTGCCGGTCAGCACTACAAAGTCGTTTTGCAGCTCATAGTGCATTTTGGCGGCGTGGCCTTTCACCGGCTTGCCGTTGTCCTGCATCTGATAGAACGTGGCCGGATTGCCATAGCCGTCAATCACTTCTTTACCTTTCTCGCCGCCAGGACGCGTCACGACAACTTTATCGGCGTTGATTTTGATCGAACCCTGCGTCACCACGACGTTGCCGGTAAACGTGACCACGTTACCCTGCATGTCCAGAGACTGCTGGTCAGATTCAATGTGAATAGGCTGTTCGGTATCGCCCGTCAGCGCGAACGCCGGGAAGCCTGCCGCCAGCAGCGTACTGGTGAGTACGAGATTAAGGCTGAGTTTGTTTATTCTGGATTTCATAGGAGGTTCTAACCTTTTCAATCAGCTCGGCATTTTTGCTGCGAAGGTTCCCGCGCATTTTCAGGCCGCTGGAATTAAAGCTGGTGCCGTAAAGAGTAACAAGCGTATCAGAGGTAACGTCCTGGGTGACCAGGTTGATCTCCGCCTTGTCGGTCGTAATTTTGCGTAACTGTGAATCGGGCGTCAGCGCGTTCACTTCCACATGACCGGTCAGATAGAGCATCCTATCATTGGTCAGTTTGGCACGATCCGCCTTGACCGACCAGGTCGGCACTTTATTGGTATCGAAGGTTGTCATCACTGGCTGCGTAAACCAGGAGACGCCGTCGTCAGAAAAATATTCGACATGCTGTGCGACCAGGCGGTAGTTGAGCGCGCCTTCCGGGCTATAGACCAGCGTATTCGACTGTTCGCTCTGGTATGTTGGTTCGTTGCTGTTTACCGTCGTCGGGCCGCTTTCATCCTGATCGGCCAGATTAATGCCAATCAGCACCAGCGCGGCCAGCGCCAGCAGGATAATGACCCAGCGTCTGGTCTTACTCATATGGATTGCCCTATGGCCTCATCTAGTTTGCCCTGCGCCAGCAGCAGAAGGTCACACACTTCGCGCACCGCGCCGCGCCCGCCAGCAATACGCGTGACGTAATCGGCTTTCGGCGTGAGCAGCGGATGCGCATCCGCTACCGCGACGCTCAGCCCGACCTGTGCCATCACCGGCCAGTCAATTAAATCATCGCCCACATAGGCGACATTTTCTGGAGAAAGCGCCAGTTTTTCGAGCAGTTGACGGTAAGCGATGAGCTTATCGGACTGCCCCTGGTAAAGATGCGTAATGCCGAGCGTCTCGCAGCGGTCTTCCAGCAGCTTCGCTTTACGACCGGTGATAATCGCGACCTCAATGCCGGACGTCAGCGCGCAGCGAATGCCGTAGCCGTCGCGCACGTTGAAGGCTTTCAGCTCTTCGCCGCTGTTGCCCATGTAAATCAGGCCGTCAGACATTACGCCGTCGACATCCAGAATTAGCAGGCGGATTTGCGCCGCCCGCTCAATGACCTGCGCGCTCACCGGCCCGTAGCAGGTAGAGAGGGCGCCATCAGGGTTACTCATTAAACCTTTCCTTTGTTACACCACGCCTGCGCGCAGTAAATCATGCATATGTATCACACCGCGCAACTGGTCGCCATCAGCCACCATGACGGAAGTAATATGACGCGACTGCATCAGATTCAGCGCATCGACCGCGAGCGTGCCCGGACGCACCCGAATACCGCCGGGCGTCATCACATCAACAATTTTCATCTGGTGCAGATCGCCGCCCATATCAAAGACGCGGCGCAAGTCGCCATCAGTAAAGACGCCTTCGATTTTCATCAGGTCATCGCACACGACGGTCATGCCAAGATTCTTGCGGGTGATTTCCAGAAGCGCGTCGCGCAAAGAGGCCTCTTTGCTGACGTGCGGAATTTCATCGCCCGTGTGCATGATATCGTTAACGCGCAGCAGCAGCTTGCGCCCGAGCGCGCCGCCTGGGTGCGAAAGCGCGAAATCTTCAGCGGTAAAGCCGCGCGCTTTCAGCAGCGCGACGGCGAGCGCGTCGCCCATCACCAGCGTTGCGGTGGTGCTGGACGTCGGCGCGAGACCGAGCGGGCAGGCTTCGTGCGGGACTTTCACGCACAGGTGGATGTCCGCGGCTTTCGCCATGGCGCTCTCCGGACGGCCTGTCATACAGATAAGCTGTACCTGCAGACGTTTGAGCACCGGGATCAGCGCCAGAATTTCGTTGGACTCACCGGAATTGGAAATCGCTATCACGATATCCTGCGCGCTCACCATGCCTAAATCACCGTGGCTCGCCTCGGCCGGATGCACAAAGAATGACGGTGTGCCGGTGCTGGCGAGCGTGGCCGCCATTTTTTTACCGATGTGTCCTGACTTGCCCATGCCCATCACGACCACTTTGCCGCGGCAGTAGAACATGCTTTCGCAGGCGCGGGCAAAATCGGCGTTAATGTATTGATCCAGCTGTTCCAGGCCTGCGCGCTCAATAGTCAGGACCTCTTTCCCGGCCTGTTCAAAGTCAAACCCTGGCGGTAAATCTAGTTGCGACATAATGCGATTCCGATTCATCCAACGAGACGCGGCGACGCCCAGAACAGCATCACCATCCAAACGATAAACCCACATAATAATCCGGCGCCGGTTTTTTTACCGAGATACCGCTCAGGACGCCAGCACAGCATCACGAAAATCACGCTAACCAGCAGCATGACGCCGTAATCGCGCGTAAACGCCAGCGGATCGAAATGACCGGGCGCGAGCAGCGCGGGCAGGCCAGGGACGATAGCCAGATTGTAAACATTCGATCCGATAATATTGCCGATGGCGATATCGTCTTCGCCTTTACGCGCGCCCGCGATGGCGGTCGCCAGTTCCGGCAGGCTGGTGCCGATAGCGATGGCGGTCAGGCCAACGGTCAGCTCGCTGATGGCGAAACCCTGAGCCAGTACGGTCGCGTTATCCACCACCATACGTGTAGCCATCGGCATAATGATAAGCGCCACGGCAAGCCAGAGAAACGCGACCGAGCGTCCACCTTCGCGCGGCAATTCGGCAAGCTGCTCGCGCGTCAGGCTGTCGTTACCCTGACGCTCCGCACGGCGAGCCAGGCGGATGATAAACCATAAATAGGCGGCGGCGATAAGTAACAGCCAGATACCTTCAGCTCGGGTGAGCATGCCATCCCACAGCACCAGACCGGCCAGGGCGCTCACCAGCAACATGGCGGAGAGCTCACGACGCAGCATGGACGAGTGCACCGCCAGCGGACGCAGCAGCGCCGTTAAACCGGTTATCAGCAGAATATTGGTGATATTCGACCCTATCGCCGTACCGACGGCGAGGCTGGTTTCGCCATGCAGCGCGGCGGCGACAGAAACAATCATTTCAGGCAGAGAGGTACCGATACCGACGACGGTAATGCCAATCAGGAGCGGCGGCACGCCCAGACTGCGGCAGAGTAGCGAGGCGGCGAAAACCAGACGATCGGCGCTATAGACCACCAATAGCAAACCAATAATCAACAGCGCCGTAGCTAAAAGCATGCAAAGTCCTTTCTTCAGGTATAATCGCCGGTCCACTGTGCCTGAGTTGCTGGCCGCGCATACAGATCGTTTATGAACGAAGTAAATTCTTAATTTTGACCAGATGCGGGCCAAAAGTAAAACAAATGCCAGCTTTCGCTAACCTCATATGGGGATATTCTGTAAAAATAGCCCCTTTGCGGTGTCGGCTGGCGCCATTATGAACAACTCTGCGAACCATAAAGGATGCGTTGATGAGCCAGATCGGTGAGACATTGATTGACGTGCGTGGCGTGAGCTTTACGCGCGGCAACCGATCTATTTTTGACAATATCTCGCTTACCGTCCCGCGCGGTAAGGTAACGGCCATTATGGGGCCGTCAGGGATCGGTAAAACCACGCTGCTGCGCCTGATTGGCGGGCAGATTGCGCCTGATCGCGGGGAAATTCTGTTCGACGGCGAAAATATTCCCGCCATGTCCCGCTCGCGGCTTTATGAAGTGCGCAAGCGCATGAGCATGCTGTTTCAGTCCGGTGCGCTGTTTACCGATCTGAATGTGTTTGAAAACGTCGCCTATCCGCTGCGCGAACATACTCGTCTGCCGGAACCGCTGTTGCGCAGCACCGTCATGATGAAGCTTGAAGCCGTGGGGTTAAGAGGGGCCGCGAAACTGATGCCTTCCGAACTCTCTGGCGGTATGGCACGCCGGGCGGCGCTGGCGCGCGCGATTGCGCTGGAGCCGGATCTTATTATGTTCGACGAGCCGTTCGTCGGGCAGGATCCTATCACCATGGGCGTGCTGGTAAAGCTGATTTCCGAGCTGAACAGTGCGCTCGGCGTCACCTGTGTGGTGGTGTCGCATGATGTGCCGGAAGTATTAAGCATCGCGGATTACGCGTATATCGTCGCTGACAAACGGATTGTCGCGCAGGGCAGCGCCCAGGCGCTGCAAGAGAATACCGATCCGCGCGTGCGCCAGTTCCTTGACGGCATCGCCGACGGGCCGGTGCCTTTCCGCTATCCCGCCGGGGATTATCACCACGATCTGATTTCGCCAACAGGGAGTTAGTCTGCTCATGCTGTTAAATTTACTGGCGTCGATGGGGCAACGCGGGCTTAAATTCAGCGCCTCCTTCGGCCGCGCCGGGCTGATGCTATTCAACGCCACCATCGGCAAGCCGGAGTTTCGCAAACACGGCCCGCTGCTGGTGCGCCAGCTCTATAACGTGGGCGTCCTGTCGATGATTATCATCATCGTCTCGGGGCTGTTTATCGGTATGGTGCTGGGCCTGCAGGGGTATCTGGTGCTGACCACCTACAGCGCGGAAACGAGTCTCGGCATGCTGGTGGCGCTGTCGCTGCTGCGCGAGCTGGGACCGGTTGTCGCCGCGCTACTGTTCGCAGGCCGCGCCGGTTCGGCGTTGACCGCGGAAATCGGGCTGATGAAAGCGACCGAGCAGCTTTCCAGCATGGAGATGATGGCGGTCGACCCGCTGCGCCGCGTGATTTCGCCGCGCTTCTGGGCGGGCGTTATCTCGCTGCCGCTGCTGACGGTAATTTTCGTGGCGGTGGGCGTCTGGGGCGGTTCTCTCGTCGGCGTAAACTGGAAAGGCATTGATGCCGGGTTTTTCTGGTCCGCCATGCAGGACGCCGTCGACTGGCGTATGGATCTGATTAACTGTTTGATTAAAAGCGTGGTGTTTGCCATCACGGTGACCTGGATTGCGCTCTTTAACGGTTACGACGCGATCCCGACGTCGGCCGGGATCAGCCGGGCAACTACACGTACCGTTGTGCACGCTTCACTGGCCGTGCTTGGCCTTGATTTTGTGCTTACCGCATTGATGTTTGGGAACTAACGCATGCAAACGAAGAAATTTGAGATTTGGGTTGGCGCTTTCATGCTGGTGGCGCTGCTGGCCGCGCTGTTCATTTGTCTGAAAGTCGCGGATGTCACTTCGCTGCGGGCTGAACCGACATACCGGCTTTACGCCACCTTTGATAATATCGGCGGCCTGAAACCGCACTCGCCGGTGCGCATTGGCGGCGTGGTGATTGGCCGCGTTTCTGACATTACGCTGGATCCGAAAACCTACCTGCCGCGCGTCGCGATGGATATCGAACAGCGCTACGATCATATTCCCGATACCAGCTCGCTGGCGATTCGGACTTCCGGCCTGCTGGGGGAGCAATATCTGGCGCTGAACGTTGGTTTTGAAGATCCTGAGCTGGGAACCACTATCCTTAAAGATGGCGGCACCATTCAGGACACGAAATCCGCCATGGTGCTTGAAGATCTGATTGGCCAGTTCCTCTATAAGAGCAACAGCGGCGACAACCAGAAAGAGGGCGGCGAGCAGGGCTCTGCTGCCCAACCGGATAACGTGACGCCGCCTGCCGGCGCGACGAACTAATCAGGAGAAACGGATATGTTTAAACGTCTTTTAATGGTCGCCATGCTGGTGATTGCGCCGCTTGCTACGGCTACCGCGGCGGATCAATCCAACCCGTATAAGCTGATGAACGAGGCGGCAAAGAAAACGTTTGATCGCCTGAAAAACGAACAGCCGCAAATCCGTCAGAACCCGAACCACCTGCGCGATATCGTCGATCAGGAACTGCTGCCGTATGTTCAGGTGAAATACGCGGGCGCGCTGGTGCTGGGCCGCTATTACAAAGAAGCGACGCCTGCGCAGCGTGAAGCCTATTTCGCCGCGTTTCGCGAATACCTGAAACAGGCATACGGTCAGGCGCTGGCGATGTATCACGGCCAGACTTATCAGATTGCGCCGGAGCAGCCGCTGGGCGACGCCAATATCATTCCGATTCGCGTTACCATCGTCGACCCGAACGGCCGTCCGCCGGTACGTCTGGATTTCCAGTGGCGTAAAAACAGCCAGACCGGTAACTGGCAGGCGTATGACATGATCGCGGAAGGCGTGAGCATGATTACGACCAAACAGAACGAGTGGAGCGATCTGCTGCGCCAGAAAGGCATCGACGGCCTGACCGAACAGCTGAAATCTATCGCTCGTCAGCCGATTACGCTGGATCAGAAACAGTAATGTCCGCTGAACTGCACTGGGAGCGCCAGGAAGCGCAGTTGCGCTTAAACGGCACGCTGGATCGCGAAACGCTGATGCCGCTGTGGGAACAACGGCAGTCCATCACGGACGGATTGCAGCGAATCGATCTCAGCGGTCTTGAGCGTGTCGACACCGCCGGGCTGGCGCTGCTGGTGCATCTGGTCGCGCTGACGCAGGCGGGTGGACGCGGCGTGACGCTTGAAGGAATGAGCGAGAATCTGACCACGCTTGCAAAACTTTATAACCTGCCTGAAAACCTTCTGCCGATCACGACAGACTAATATTTTCAGCACGTTACTGATGAAGCCCCGTCCATGTCTCTGACGGGGCTTTTTTGCTTGTTTAAGACAGCGCCACTTTGCTCTAAGATGTTGGGCTGTTTTCACTGAATAATGAATAAAGCCCATGGAAAATCATGAAATTCAGACGGTGCTGATGAACGCACTGCCTCTCCAGGAAGTCCACGTCTCCTCCGGCGATGGCAGCCACTTTCAGGTCATTGCTGTGGGTGAGCTGTTTGGCGAGATGAGCCGCGTGAAGAAACAGCAGGCGGTCTATGGCCCGCTGATGGAGTTCATCGCCGATAACCGCATTCATGCGGTCTCCATCAAGACGTTTACGCCCCAGGAATGGGAGCGCGAGCGCAAACTCAACGGTTTTTGAGCTGTGGGCGTCGCGCCGACAGCAATTGATTGAATAACAGAGAACAGTTCTGATGGATAAATTCCGTGTGCAGGGGCCAGGCCGCCTTTCTGGCGAAGTGACGATCTCGGGCGCGAAAAACGCGGCCCTGCCGATCCTTTTCGCCGCCCTGCTGGCTGAAGAGCCTGTAGAAATTCAAAACGTACCGAAGCTTAAAGATATCGACACCACCATGAAGCTGCTGAGCCAGCTCGGGACCAAAGTGGAGCGTAACGGCTCCGTCTGGATCGATGCAAGCCAGGTCAATATCTTCTGCGCGCCGTATGAACTGGTGAAAACCATGCGCGCCTCTATCTGGGCGCTGGGCCCGCTGGTCGCGCGTTTCGGTCAGGGCCAGGTGTCGCTGCCGGGTGGTTGCGCTATCGGCGCGCGTCCGGTCGATTTACACATTACCGGTCTTGAGCAACTGGGTGCCGAAATTAAACTGGAAGAGGGCTACGTTAAAGCCTCTGTGCAGGGCCGCCTGAAAGGCGCGCATATCGTGATGGATAAAGTGAGCGTTGGTGCGACCGTGACTATCATGTCTGCCGCGACGCTTGCTGAAGGCACCACGGTTATTGAGAACGCCGCACGCGAGCCGGAAATTGTCGATACCGCGAATTTCCTCAACACCCTCGGTGCGAAAATCACCGGTCAGGGCACCGATAAAATCACCATTGAAGGCGTCGAGCGTCTCGGTGGCGGCGTTTACCGCGTTCTGCCGGACCGTATCGAGACCGGGACATTCCTGGTCGCCGCTGCGATCTCCGGCGGTAAAGTGATGTGCCGCAACACGCGTCCTGACACGCTGGATGCCGTACTGGCGAAACTGCGCGAAGCGGGCGCGGATATCGAAACCGGCGAAGACTGGATTAGCCTTGATATGCACGGCAAACGCCCGAAAGCGGTGAACGTGCGTACCGCGCCGCATCCGGCTTTCCCGACCGATATGCAGGCGCAGTTCACACTGCTGAACCTGGTGGCCGAAGGCACCGGCGTTATCACTGAAACCATTTTTGAAAACCGCTTTATGCACGTGCCGGAGCTTATCCGTATGGGCGCGCATGCGGAAATCGAAAGCAATACCGTTATCTGCCACGGCGTTGAGAAACTTTCCGGCGCGCAGGTAATGGCGACTGACCTGCGCGCATCCGCAAGCCTGGTACTGGCGGGCTGCATTGCGGAAGGCACAACGGTTGTGGATCGCATTTATCACATCGATCGCGGCTATGAAGGCATTGAAGATAAGCTGCGTGCGCTGGGCGCTAACATTGAGCGTATAAAAGGCGAATAAGCTCTTTTCGCTATTACAGGGCTTGTAGTAAGCCTGTCGGGATACGCTGATACTCAGCCGTTCCCGGCAGGCTTTTTTTATGGGCTGGAAGTGAAGTTCCGCAGCAGGTGCTGTCAGCGATGACGAATCAGTTGCGAACGATCGATGAATTCGTGCGTGATCGGATCGTGGTAGCGTGATGGCCAGATGATCCACGGCTCTGTACCCAACGCCTCGGCAATAATCTTTTCGCCTCTCGGCCACGGGCGCGTCAGCGCGTTGGCAAGTGTTGAAGAACTCAGGCCCGCTTTACGGGACTCCGCCGCCAGCGATGACCCTTTTTTGCGTAACGCGGCGACAATATCGGCGGGATGCCAGTCAATAAACTTACGTTCCATGATTTCTCCCTGTTATGGCAGTAAAACCCCCCTGTACAGCTCCGTTTGGAACTGATTGATCATTTATAACACAAAATTTTCTAAAAGGTTCCAGTTACTTTTGATTGTATTCAGAAGTGTGCTTCTGACCACAAAGGCAATGTAAGAGCTGTAATCAAGGCTTTGCAAAACGATCCGTGTTCGATCCGTAAAGAACGCCACAGGTGAAAGGGATGAGAAAAACGTTATCCGGAACTTTACTGACAACGTTTTTGGAAATGTGCTGAACGGGAAATTTTCCGCGCCAACGGGCGCGGAAAAGGATTAATGGTCGCGCTGTACTGACATATGCGCCAGCGCAATCAGGGCATCGCGCCACGGGGAAGGGGAGAGAATTTCAAGTGCAGCGATGGCTTTATCCGCTTCTTCTTCGGCGCGCGCGCGCGTCCACTCCAGCGATCCGCAGGCTGCCATCGTTTCCAGCACCGGATCCAGCAGGTGACGCCCGTTGCCTTGTTCGATCGCCTCGCGGATCATCTGCGCCTGGGCAGGCGTGCCGTTATGCATTGCATGCAACAGCGGAAGCGTCGGTTTGCCTTCGTTGAGATCGTCTCCGACATTTTTACCAAGGCGCTCGCCATCAGCGCTGTAATCGAGAAGATCGTCGATGAGCTGGAACGCGGTGCCGAGGTAGCGACCGTAATCCTGCAACGCGCGCTCCTGCGCTTCGCTGGCACCCGCCAGGATGCCGGAACATTGCGCCGCCGCCTCGAAGAGCCGCGCGGTTTTGCTGTAAATCACGCGCATGTAGCTTTCTTCGGTGATGTCAGGATCGTTCACGTTCATCAGCTGAAGCACTTCGCCTTCCGCGATCACGTTGACCGCCTCGGACATCACCTCAAGCACTTTGAGCGACCCGAGGCTTGTCATCATCTGAAACGCGCGGGTGTAAATAAAATCTCCCACCAGAACGCTGGCGGCGTTGCCGAAGGCGGCATTCGCCGTCGCTTTGCCGCGACGCATATCAGATTCATCCACGACATCGTCATGCAAAAGCGTAGCGGTGTGGATAAATTCAATGAGCGCAGCGATGGTGACATGCGCTTTCCCCTCATAACCCAGCGCGCGCGCAGCGAGCACCGCGATCATCGGGCGAATGCGTTTACCACCGCCACTGACAATGTAATAGCCCAGCTGATTGATAAGCTGTACGTCGGAATTGAGCTGTTCAAGGATGGTCGCGTTGACACCGGCCATATCTTGCGCGGTTAACTCATTAATTTTTTCTAAATTCATCGCAAAAGTCTGGCTATCGTCCTGTTTACCACAGTCTGTAAGGGAGAAGGTAAGGATAGTGGATTCTAAATGTAGTACAGATTGTACCGGAAAAACGCGGCAGATAAACGCCGCCGTCACGGTTGTGTTTTTTTTCCGCACCGAACAACAAACGGGCTTGTCAAAGCGTCCCGATTTGCGTAATATTCGCGCCCTATTGTGAATATTTATAGCGCACTCTGATCAAGCAGAAGGCGTGCGCGGAAGCGGAGTTCTATATGTACGCGGTTTTCCAAAGTGGTGGTAAACAACACCGAGTAAGCGAAGGTCAGACCGTTCGCCTGGAAAAGCTGGACATCGCAACTGGCGAAACTGTTGAGTTCGCTGAAGTTCTGATGATCGCAAACGGTGAAGATGTCAAAATCGGCGTTCCTTTCGTTGATGGCGGCGTAATCAAAGCTGAAGTTGTTGCTCACGGTCGTGGCGAGAAAGTTAAAATCGTTAAGTTTCGTCGTCGTAAACACTACCGTAAGCAGCAGGGCCACCGTCAGTGGTTCACTGATGTGAAAATCACTGGCATCAGCGCCTAAGACCTGAGGAGAGATTTAAATGGCACATAAAAAGGCTGGCGGCTCCACACGTAACGGTCGCGATTCAGAAGCTAAACGCCTGGGCGTTAAGCGTTTCGGTGGCGAATCCGTTCTGGCGGGTAGCATCATCGTTCGTCAGCGTGGCACCAAATTCCACGCTGGTAACAACGTAGGTTGCGGTCGTGACCACACTCTGTTTGCTAAAGCAGACGGTAAAGTGAAATTTGAAGTTAAAGGCCCGAACAACCGTAAATACATCAGCATCGTTGCTGAGTAAGGTTTTCTCGGTCCGGTAACGGATTAAAGCCCCGCACCTGTTGCGGGGCTTTTTACATTGGAAACCCGGTAATTTTTTCTGTAGGGAAAACGGGCATGAAGCAGCAGGCCGGCATTGGTATTCTTTTGGCGCTCACGACCGCAATGTGCTGGGGTGCGCTGCCAATTGCAATGAAGCAGGTACTGGAAGTGATGGAGCCGCCCACCGTGGTGTTCTACCGCTTTCTGATGGCGGGCATCGGACTTGGGCTGATCCTGGCTATAAAAGGCAAACTGCCGCCGATGGGCTTGTTTCGCAAACCGCGCTGGCTGGTGTTGCTGGCGATAGCGACAGGCGGCCTTTTCGGCAACTTCATTCTTTTCAGCTCCTCCCTGCAATATTTAAGCCCCACAGCTTCGCAAGTGATAGGCCAGCTTTCGCCGGTTGGCATGATGGTAGCAAGCGTTCTGATCCTTAAGGAAAAGATGCGCGGCACGCAGATCATCGGGGCAATCATGCTGCTTTGCGGGCTGGTGATGTTTTTCAATACCAGCCTGATAGAGATCTTTACGCGACTGACGGATTACACTTGGGGTGTGATCTTCGGCGTTGGCGCGGCGACGGTGTGGGTTAGCTATGGCGTGGCGCAAAAGGTTCTGCTGCGTCGTCTGGCCTCGCAACAGATCCTCTTTTTGCTGTACACTTTATGTACTATTGCGCTGTTGCCGCTCGCGAAGCCTGGCGTGCTGTTTCAGCTCAGTTCGTGGCAACTGGCCTGCCTTATCTTTTGCGGCCTGAATACTCTCGTGGGGTATGGCGCGCTGGCGGAGGCGATGGCGAGATGGCAGGCGGCGCAGGTGAGCGCCATCATTACGCTTACCCCACTGTTTACCTTGTTATTTTCAGATGTGTTATCTGTTGCCTGGCCCGATTTCTTCGCCAGACCGATGTTAAACCTGTTGGGTTATCTCGGTGCGTTTGTCGTGGTTGCGGGTGCGATGTATTCCGCCATTGGTCACCGTCTTTGGGGACGGTGGCGCAAAAACGAAGCGGTTGGCGTTATCCCCCGCTCGGGCGAATGAATTACGGAGAAGTAAAATGAAGTTTGTTGATGAAGCTACGATCCTGGTCGTGGCGGGTGATGGTGGTAACGGCTGCGTAAGCTTCCGTCGTGAAAAATATATCCCGAAAGGCGGCCCTGACGGCGGCGACGGCGGTGACGGCGGCGATGTCTGGCTTGAGGCCGACGAAAATCTCAATACCCTTATCGATTACCGCTTTGAGAAGTCCTTCCGCGCCGAACGCGGTCAGAACGGCCAGAGCCGCGACTGCACCGGTAAACGCGGTAAAGATGTGACCATCAAAGTGCCGGTCGGTACGCGTGTTATCGATCAGGGCACAGGCGAAACGATGGGCGATATGACCAAACATGGTCAGCGTCTGATGGTTGCGAAGGGCGGCTGGCACGGCCTTGGCAACACCCGCTTCAAATCTTCCGTGAACCGTACTCCGCGCCAGAAAACCATGGGTACGCCGGGCGAGAAGCGCGATCTGCAATTAGAGCTGATGCTGCTGGCAGACGTTGGTATGCTTGGGATGCCAAACGCCGGTAAATCCACGTTTATTCGCGCGGTCTCCGCAGCGAAGCCGAAAGTGGCGGATTATCCATTTACCACGCTGGTGCCAAGCCTTGGCGTGGTGCGTATGGATAACGAGAAAAGCTTCGTGGTTGCCGATATTCCAGGCCTTATTGAAGGCGCGGCGGAAGGCGCGGGCCTCGGTATTCGCTTCCTGAAGCACCTGGAGCGTTGCCGCGTGCTGCTGCACCTGATCGATCTCGATCCGATCGACGGCTCCGATCCGGCGGAAAACGCCCGTATCATCGTGGGTGAGCTTGAGAAGTACAGCGAAAAGCTGGCCTCTAAGCCGCGCTGGCTGGTCTTTAATAAAATCGATCTGCTGAGCCGTGAAGAAGCGGAAGCGAAAGCTAAAGCGATCGCCGACGCGCTGGGTTGGGACGAAAAATATTATCTGATCTCTGCCGCAAGCCAGATGAACGTAAAAGATCTCTGCTGGGACGTGATGCATTTCATCATCGAAAACCCTGTGGTTCACGAAGAAGAAGCGAAGCAGCCTGAAAAAGTCGAGTTTATGTGGGATGACTATCATCGCCAGCAGCTTGAAGAGATGGAAGCGGAAGCCGAAGAAGAGTGGGATGACGACTGGGACGAAGATGACGACGAAGGTGTCGAGATCGTCTATCAGCGTTAATAAAAAGGCCGGGAAACCGGCCTTTTTTAATGGTGCCAACGTTCAATGCGTTTTCAACGAATTATGACTGGTTAATCTCTTCCGGTAGCCAGCACGACGCCATCAATCCACCTTTTGGACCATCCTCCAGAATCAGCCTGCCACGGTGTAAATGCACGATGCGCTGCACAATGCTCAGCCCCAGACCACTACCGCCATAGCGCTGATCGAGCCGCCGGAAAGGCTCGGTAATCGCTTCGCGCTGCGCCTGCGGGATGCCTGGCCCTTCATCGATCACAATCAAACGACTTCCGCCGTGCTCGGCAGAAAGCTGCACCACAATGCAGCTTTGCTCCGGGCTGTAACGCGAGGCGTTTTCCAGCAAATTACGCAGCATCAGCCGCAGTAACACGGCGTCGCCCTGCACACGCGATGTGGCTTCGTCGTGAGGCCAGAGGATGTGCTGTGCGCGTTGCTGTGCCAGCTCGTCGAGTTCGCTACGCAGCGGCACAATAATATCCGCGTTCCAGCACAGCGTTTCGTAATGCCCGCTCGCCAGCGCCTGGCCTGCGCGTGACAGCATCAGTAATTGCTCAACGGTATGCATCAGGCGATCGATACGGGCGAGCAGCGGTGTGGCCTGAGAAACGCCCGACTGCTCCATCAGTTCCAGATGCAGACGAATCCCGGCGAGCGGTGTTCGTAGTTCATGTGCCGCATCTGCCGTGAACAGACGCTCTTGCTGGATGGTGTGATCGAGGCGTAAAAAGAGCTGGTTGAGCGAGAGCGTTACCGCACGTATCTCTTCCATTGCAGAGTCCACCGGCACCGGGGAAAGATTATCCGCGGAGCGCCGGGTGAGCGTCTGACTAAGCTGACTGAGCGGACGGGTTATCCACGTGACCGCCCAGAAGGAAAAAACGAGGGTAAACCCCACCATCACCAGCGACGGCACCAGCAACGAGGCAATCGCCTCGCGGATCTCTTTTTCGACGTGATGGGTGCGGGATTTGGCCGATAGCGTTTCATTAACCAGAAAACTTATCTGCTCGCGGCTTTCATGCCACAGCCAGATAACGCTAATCAGCTGAAAAAAAAGAAGGATCAGCGCAAGCATCAGCATCAGCCGACGGCGCATGCTGTTCATGATGGCCGCTCCAGCCGGTAGCCCACGCCGCGTATGGTACGAATGCGGGTTTTACCGAGCTTACGGCGCAGATTGTGGATGTGCACTTCAAGCGTATTCGAGCTGGGATCGTCCTGCCAGCTGTAGATGTCCTGTTGCAAGGTTTCGCGGTGCACCGTCTGGCCGATGCGCATCATCAGGCGGGTGAGTAACGCAAACTCTTTGGGCGTCACTTCTACAGGCATTCCCTGGAGCAGTACCTGCTGGGTTTGCAGATTGAGCGTGATATCGTCGTGCTGCAACAGATTATCGCTGTGCCCCTGATAACGGCGGATAAGCGCCCGCGCGCGGGCGTGAAGCTCCGCCAGCGCAAAGGGTTTAACCAGATAATCATCCGCACCCGCATCAAGCCCGCTTACGCGATCTTTCAGCGCGTCACGCGCCGTAAGAATAAGCACTGGCGTTGTCACACCGCTCCGGCGCCACTGGCTGAGCAGCGTGGCGCCGTCTTTATCCGGCAGCCCTAAGTCGAGAATAATCAAACTGTATTCGCCGCTCTGGAGCAGGGCGTCGCCCTCGGCGGCATTCGCGGCGCAATCCAGCGCATAGCCCTCGTTGCCGAGCGCCAGCGCCAGTCCTTCCTGTAACAGCAGATCATCTTCGACTATCAGCAGTTTCATCGTTAATTATTCTGGTAGAGGTCGCGGTAAAGTCGGCTTTCAAAGCGCACCAGCGGAATACGGCGGTTGCGCTGATCGGCAGGCTCTACGGCGTAGCCGGAAAGATACTGAACGAACGCCATGCGTTGTCCGCTGGCCGTGGTAATAAAGCCCGCAAGGTTATAGACCCCTTGCAGCGAGCCGGTTTTGGCGGAGACTTTTCCGTCAACACCCGCCTCATGAAGGCCGGCGCGGTACAGCAACGATCCGTCATGCCCTGCCAGCGGCAGCATAGAGATAAAGTTCAGCTGGCTGTCGTTACGGGCGATGTATTGCAACACCTGCATCATCGTCGCGGGGGCTATCAGATTATGGCGCGACAGGCCGGAACCATCCACTACGATCGTATTGCCTAAATCCACACCTGCTTTCTGACGCAGGATCTGGCGGACGGCATCCGCGCCCGCGCGCCAGGTGCCTGGCACGCCGTAAAAGTTACGCCCGATGGTGCGAAACACCGTGTCGGCGATCATGTTGTCGGATTTCTTCAGCATCACGCGCAGGAGATCGTGCAGCGGCGGAGACTGGCGGCTCGCGATAACCGTCCCCGGCTCGTTGGGTTGCGTCTGGCGTAGCAGCGTACCGTTATAAGTGATGCCCGCTTGTTTCAGCTCCGCTTTCAGTATCGCGCCGGCATAGCCTGCGCCATCCTGAATGGCGAAGGCCAGCGGCAGCGGATCGGCGCGCTGCGTCATGCAGCCAGTGAGCGTATAGCGGTTAAGATCGCCCGTGACCACATCCAGCTCGCAGTACTGCGCCTCTGATGAGCCGCGCGGCAGGGTTTTTACCTGACTGTAAACGTTAACCGGATAATACGAGGCGATGCGTACAAATGCCGGTTCACCCGCATGCGGGGCGCTGTAGAGCGATACCGAAAAGCAGTTACGATCGACAATGGCGGCTGACGGCGGGGCGCTGAAGCATTGCGTCATGTCGTTCCACGGCCAGCCGGGCGCTTTGTCATGACTTGCGAAAGCGGAGGTGTCGATCAGCACGTTTCCTTTTATTTGCTGAACGCCCGCTTTTTTCAGCGCGGTCACCATATTGCGCATATCCTGGCGCTTAAAGGTCGGATCGCCAGTGAAACGCGCGATTAAATCGCCATCAAGCACGCCGTCGCGCACATCGCCACGGCTTTCAAGCGTTGTGGTGAAGCGGTAGTCAGGGCCGAGCTGTAACAGCGCGGCCAGCGCCGTGATCACTTTTTGCGTACTGGCGGGGAGCGCCATCTGCTGGCTGTGAAAATCAATCTCAGGGGAGCTGGCTCCGACTTTTTGCACCATCAGGGCGAGATTCGCGCCGGCGGGTAACTGATTGATATACTCTTCGACATTGGCGGCACTGGCATTCAGGGCTACACTGGTGGTCAATCCGACAGCAAATCTGGAAAATCGCATAATCTCGCGGTAACAGCTGGAAACGTGCCGTCATACTAAGGCGCATCGCCCTGCAAAGTAAACGATGACCCTTCGGGAACTTCAGGGTAAAATACGTATCAAATTGCAAAATCGTTCCTGACCTGGGGCTTTGTCTCCGGGTCAGTTTTCTTTTGTTTGCCGTCCGGGACTGGAAGGTTTTCCGGGCTGGCGTGCAGCCGGAGCGGGCTGTGAACCGTTCTTAACAGGACAGTGAGAGGTATAACAAATGCAACCTATTCCGATGACCTTACGTGGTGCTGAGAAACTGCGCGAAGAGCTGGAGTTTCTGAAATCCGTGCGTCGCCCGGAAATCATCGCCGCTATCGCCGAAGCCCGCGAGCATGGCGATCTGAAAGAGAATGCCGAATACCATGCCGCTCGCGAGCAGCAGGGGTTCTGCGAAGGGCGTATTAAAGATATCGAAGCGAAGCTCTCGAACGCCCAGGTGATTGATATCACCAAGATGCCAAACAATGGCCGCGTGATTTTCGGCTCCACCGTGACGGTACTGAACCTGGATACCGACGAAGAGCTGACCTACCGCATCGTTGGCGACGACGAAGCGGACTTCAAACAGAACCTTATTTCTGTGAACTCGCCTATCGCGCGCGGTCTGGTGGGTAAAGAGCTGGACGACGTGGTGACGATTAACACCCCGGGCGGCCAGGTCGAATTTGAAATCATCAAAGTCGATTATCTTTAATACCCGCCTCTGAACGGCCGTTTTTTCGGTAAGCGGCGCGCCTGATAGTCAGATTTACTGACTTGTGCGATTAACCTTAACCGGCATAACAACGAGGCCGTTCAGATTGTAAAGAAAGGAAAAAGGCCGCTACGCGGCCTTTTATCAACAAACGGAGCGTGGCATTTTGCACCCTCGCCTGTAGTTTGCGGCTTCTGCGATCGCTCGCAAAACCCACAGCTTAGCGGGGCAGCGAAATTTTACGTTCCTTTGACGGGCGGTAGAGCACCAGCGTTTTCCCGATGACCTGTACATTGCAGGCGCCGGTTTCACGTACGATGGCATCCACAATCAGGGTCTTAGTTTCGCGGTCTTCAGTGGCGATCTTCACCTTGATTAACTCATGGTGCTCAAGCGCTTGCTCAATCTCGGCCAGTACCCCTTCGGTCAAACCATTATTGCCAAGCATAACCACCGGCTTGAGCGGATGGGCGAGACCTTTCAGGTGCTGTTTTTGTTTAGTACTCAGATTCATCGTATTTTTTGCTTACGTTGGGATTGAAAACGGGTCATTCTACCGCCATCTCCCAATTATCGCCAAATGGCAAAACGTGGGTTTTTGAGCCTGCGGCTCACGATGAACCCGGATGGAATGTGAAATGACAGGTAAAAAGCGTTCTGCCAGCTCCAGTCGCTGGCTTCAGGAACACTTTAGCGATAAATATGTTCAACAGGCGCAGAAAAAAGGGTTACGTTCCCGTGCCTGGTTTAAACTTGATGAAATACAGCAAAGTGACAAGATTTTTAAACCAGGAATGACGGTTGTCGATCTTGGCGCCGCGCCTGGTGGATGGTCACAGTATGTGGTCACGCAAATCGGAGGAGCAGGCCGTATTATCGCTTGCGATCTTTTACCAATGGATCCTATCGTTGGTGTGGACTTCCTTCAGGGCGACTTTCGTGATGAATTAGTCATGAAGGCGTTACTGGAACGCGTGGGTGACAGTAAAGTACAGGTTGTCATGTCAGATATGGCACCGAACATGAGCGGGACTCCGGCTGTGGATATCCCCCGCGCCATGTATCTGGTGGAACTGGCGCTCGAAATGTGTCGGGATGTGCTGGCACCGGGTGGCAGTTTTGTAGTGAAGGTGTTTCAGGGCGAAGGTTTCGATGAGTACCTGCGGGAAATTCGCTCCCTGTTTACGAAGGTTAAAGTTCGTAAGCCGGACTCTTCTCGTGCCCGTTCACGTGAAGTGTACATTGTAGCGACCGGGCGCAAACTATAGTACCCTGACGCTGTTTGTTAACACAGTTGTAATATGAGGTTAATCCCTTGAGTGACATGGCGAAAAACCTAATACTCTGGCTGGTCATCGCAGTTGTGCTGATGTCAGTATTCCAGAGCTTTGGGCCCAGCGAGTCGAGTGGCCGTAGGGTGGATTACTCTACCTTCCTGCAAGAAGTTAACCAGGACCAGGTTCGCGAAGCGCGTATCAACGGACGTGAAATCAACGTTACCAAGAAAGATAGTAACCGATACACGACTTATATTCCCGTAAACGATCCCAAACTCCTTGATAACCTGCTGACCAAAAACGTAAAAGTTGTCGGCGAACCGCCTGAAGAGCAGAGCCTGCTGGCCACTATCTTCATCTCCTGGTTCCCGATGCTGCTGCTGATTGGGGTCTGGATATTCTTCATGCGTCAGATGCAGGGCGGCGGTGGCAAAGGCGCCATGTCGTTCGGCAAAAGCAAAGCGCGCATGCTGACGGAAGATCAGATTAAAACTACTTTCGCTGACGTGGCTGGTTGTGACGAAGCGAAAGAGGAAGTCGGCGAGCTGGTGGAATACCTGCGCGAGCCGAGCCGTTTCCAGAAGCTGGGCGGTAAAATTCCGAAGGGCGTCCTGATGGTCGGCCCGCCGGGTACTGGTAAAACCCTGCTGGCGAAAGCCATCGCGGGCGAGGCGAAAGTACCGTTCTTTACTATTTCCGGTTCTGACTTCGTGGAAATGTTCGTGGGTGTGGGCGCGTCCCGTGTTCGCGATATGTTCGAGCAAGCTAAAAAAGCGGCACCGTGCATTATCTTTATCGATGAAATCGATGCGGTGGGTCGTCAGCGCGGCGCGGGTCTTGGCGGTGGTCACGATGAACGTGAGCAGACTCTGAACCAGATGCTGGTTGAGATGGATGGTTTTGAAGGCAACGAAGGCATTATTGTCATCGCGGCGACTAACCGTCCTGACGTGCTTGACCCTGCGCTGCTGCGTCCAGGCCGTTTCGACCGCCAGGTCGTGGTTGGTCTGCCGGACGTGCGTGGTCGTGAGCAGATCCTTAAAGTACATATGCGTCGCGTACCGCTGGCGCCGGATATCGACGCGGCAATCATCGCGCGCGGTACCCCTGGCTTCTCCGGTGCCGATCTCGCAAACCTGGTGAACGAAGCGGCGCTGTTTGCCGCACGCGGCAACAAGCGCGTCGTTTCAATGGTTGAGTTCGAGAAAGCGAAAGACAAAATCATGATGGGTGCGGAACGCCGCTCCATGGTGATGACGGAAGCGCAGAAAGAATCCACCGCCTATCACGAAGCGGGCCATGCGATTATCGGCCGCCTGGTGCCGGAGCACGATCCGGTGCATAAAGTGACGATTATCCCGCGCGGTCGCGCGCTTGGCGTCACGTTCTTCCTGCCTGAGGGCGACGCTATCAGCGCCAGCCGTCAGAAACTGGAAAGCCAGATCTCCACGCTGTACGGCGGTCGTCTGGCGGAAGAGATTATCTACGGGCCGGAGCATGTCTCCACCGGTGCGTCTAACGACATTAAAGTCGCGACGAACCTGGCGCGTAATATGGTGACCCAGTGGGGCTTCTCCGACAAACTTGGTCCGCTGCTGTATGCGGAAGAAGAGGGCGAAGTATTCCTGGGCCGTAGCGTGGCGAAAGCCAAGCATATGTCAGATGAAACGGCGCGTATTATCGATCAGGAAGTTAAAGCCCTGATTGAACGTAACTACAACCGCGCTCGTCAGATCCTGAACGATAATATGGACATCCTGCATGCCATGAAAGACGCGCTGATGAAGTATGAAACCATCGACGCGCCGCAAATCGACGATCTGATGGCTCGCCGTGATGTTCGCCCGCCAGCAGGCTGGGAAGATCCGGGTGCCAACAATAATTCTGACAGCAACGGTACGCCGCGTGCTCCGCGTCCGGTCGATGAACCGCGTACGCCGAACCCGGGCAACACCATGTCTGAGCAGTTTGGCGATAAATAATTGCCTGCTGTAGCACCGCTGTATTAATTAAAACCCCGGCCTGTCCGGGGTTTTCTGTTTTCGTTCATTCAAGTTTATAAGGGAATGGCAATGAAACTCTTCGCCCAGGGCTCAACGCTCGAACTTTCTCACCCGCATGTCATGGGTATCCTGAATGTTACGCCGGATTCTTTCTCCGATGGCGGTCAGCACAATACGCTCACAGAGGCGGTAAAACATGCGAACGCGATGATTAACGCCGGTGCGACCATCATTGATGTTGGCGGCGAGTCGACGCGCCCCGGAGCAGCGGAAGTGAGCGTGGAAGAAGAACTTTCCCGCGTGGTACCGGTGGTGGAGGCGCTGGCGCAGCGCTTTGAGGTCTGGGTGTCTGTCGATACCTCTAAACCGGAAGTGATCCGTGAATCGGCGCGTGCCGGGGCGCATATCATTAACGATATTCGATCGCTGACAGAGCCGGGCGCGCTTGAGGCGGCGGCAGAGAGCGGATTGCCGGTTTGCCTGATGCATATGCAGGGCCAGCCGAAAACGATGCAGCAGGCACCGCACTATGAAGATGTTTTTGCCGACGTCACACGTTTTTTTGAGCAGCACATCGCCCGTTGCGAGGCGGCGGGCATTACAAAAGAAAAAATCATACTCGACCCGGGATTCGGTTTCGGTAAAAATCTGACCCACAATTACCAGCTTCTCGCCCGGCTTTCAGAATTCCGGCGTTTCGGAATGCCTTTGCTGGTGGGAATGTCGCGTAAATCGATGATTGGCCAGTTACTTAACGTCGGACCCGATCAGCGCTTGCCTGGAAGCCTTGCCTGTGCGGTTATGGCGGCGATGCAGGGCGCGCAGATCGTTCGCGTTCATGACGTCAAAGAGACGGTCGAAGCGATGCGCGTGGTGGAAGCAACTCTTTCAGCGAAGGATAAAAAATACTATGAGTAACCGTAAATATTTTGGGACCGATGGCATTCGCGGTCGCGTGGGCGATGCGCCAATTACCCCTGATTTTGTCCTGAAGCTTGGCTGGGCGGCAGGAAAAGTGCTGGCGCGTCACGGCTCCCGCAAAGTCATTATCGGCAAGGACACCCGTATTTCCGGTTACATGCTGGAATCCGCACTGGAAGCGGGCCTGGCTGCGGCAGGGCTGTCTGCGCTGTTTACCGGGCCGATGCCTACGCCAGCCGTAGCCTATTTGACGCGTACTTTTCGTGCCGAGGCCGGCATTGTCATTTCTGCCTCTCATAACCCGTTCTACGATAATGGCATTAAATTTTTCTCCATTGAGGGCACGAAACTGCCTGATGAAGTGGAAGAGGCTATCGAAGCTGAGCTTGAGAAAGAGATCAGCTGCGTGGATTCCGCCGAGCTCGGTAAAGCGAGCCGCATTGTGGATGCCGCAGGCCGTTATATCGAATTTTGCAAAGGCACATTCCCGAATGAGCTCAGCCTGAACGGGCTGAAGATTGTAGTGGATTGCGCGAACGGCGCGACGTATCACATTGCGCCAAATGTACTGCGCGAGCTGGGCGCGCGCGTCGTAACCATCGGCTCTGAGCCGGATGGCCTGAACATCAACGAAAAATGCGGCGCGACCGATGTTCGTTTGCTGCAGGAGCGCGTCGTAGCCGAGAAAGCCGATCTGGGTATCGCGTTTGACGGCGATGGCGACCGCGTCATTATGGTCGACCATGAAGGCAACAAAGTAGATGGCGACCAGATCCTCTATATCATTGCCCGTGAAGGACTGCGTCAGGGCCAGTTGCGCGGCGGCGCGGTCGGCACGCTCATGAGCAACATGGGGCTGGAAGTCGCTCTCAAACAGCTTGGTATTCCGTTTGCGCGCGCGAAAGTGGGCGACCGTTACGTGCTGGAAAAAATGCAGGAAAAAGGCTGGCGCATCGGGGCGGAGAACTCAGGCCACGTTATCCTGCTGGATAAAACCACCACAGGCGACGGCATTGTGGCAGCCTTGCAGGTGTTAACGGCGATTGCGCGTAACCATATGAGCCTGCACGATCTCTGCAGCGGGATGAAACTCTTCCCGCAGATTCTGGTGAACGTGCGCTTCACGCCAGGCAGCGGCGACCCGCTGGAACATGACACGGTGAAAGCGGTAACTGAAGAAGTGGAGCAAGCGCTTGGTAAACGCGGGCGCGTGCTGCTGCGTAAATCCGGTACCGAGCCGCTTATCCGCGTGATGGTGGAAGGCGAAAACGAAGCGCAGGTGACGGAGTTTGCGCATCGTATCGCGGATGCCGTGAAAGCCGTTTAAGCCCCGCGCGTTTAAAAAGGCGACGAAAGTCGCCTTTAAAATCGTCATTTTAGCGCGTTTTGCCGTTTTTTTCCGCAGTCAGCATTTGTCGATGAAATTGCACTTGCGCGCCCATGACTCTTTCGTTAGTATTCACACCCGCTTCAGTAGGGAATGACAAATACCCCTGCTTTATTGGTTTGAAGCAATTGGCTGCGGTAACCCCGCAAGGAACAGGTTGATTATGTACGAAGCTCTTTTGGTAGTTTTCCTTATTGTAGCGCTGGGCCTTGTTGGTCTTATCATGCTGCAGCAAGGTAAAGGCGCTGATATGGGAGCCTCTTTTGGCGCAGGCGCTTCTGCTACGCTGTTCGGTTCAAGTGGTTCTGGTAACTTCATGACCCGTATGACCGCTGTGCTGGCAACCCTGTTCTTCATTATCAGCCTGGTGCTGGGTAACATTAACAGCAACAAAACCAATAAAGGAAGCGAGTGGGAAAACCTGACTGCGCCAGCAAAAACTGAGCAGACTCAGCCCGCAGCGCCGGCTAAGCCGACCAGCGATATCCCGCGTTAATTTGTCAGCTTCGCGCAGTAAACAGAAACTGCGCACTATAGTGCCGAGGTGGTGGAATTGGTAGACACGCTACCTTGAGGTGGTAGTGCCCGATTGGGCTTACGGGTTCAAGTCCCGTCCTCGGTACCAAATCCCAGCAAAACTTGCAATTTAGACGTTAAAGGCGTAGTATTTGCCACGTTTTCGGACGCGGGGTGGAGCAGCCTGGTAGCTCGTCGGGCTCATAACCCGAAGGTCGTCGGTTCAAATCCGGCCCCCGCAACCACTTTCCCTGAGAGTTGTTTTTCAAATATACTGTGAAATGCAGCGAATGCCTTCCTCACCGTTTTTGAAAGAAAATTCCCTGGAAGGTGTTCCGGGCCGCGCATCGCGGTTTACAGGGTTCAGTTATTAAAAGCCCCGATTTATCGGGGTTTTTTGTTATCTGGCTAAAGAATAACTGGGCTATATGCCCTTTTTTTATGTCCCGGGGGTGGGCTTGTCCACATTAGAGCAAAAATTAACAGAGATGATTACGGCACCGGTGGAAGCGCTGGGCTACGAACTCGTCGGCATCGAATTCATTCGCGGTCGCACATCGACGCTGCGCATCTATATTGATAGTGAAGATGGCATCACTGTTGACGATTGTGCTGATGTCAGCCACCAGGTTAGCTCCGTTCTGGATGTCGAAGACCCTATTACGGTGGCTTATAACCTGGAAGTCTCCTCGCCTGGCCTCGACCGTCCTCTCTTCACTGCCGAACATTATGCCCGTTACACTGGCGAAGAGGTGACGCTGGTACTGCGTATGGCGGTACAGAATCGTCGTAAGTGGCAGGGGATCATTAAAGCCGTTGATGGCGAGATGATTACCGTTGCAGTTGACGGCAAAGATGAAGTGTTCGCGCTCAGCAACATCCAGAGAGCGAACCTGGTACCCCAATTTTAACAGTCTGGATTGAGGCGAAGGCCCCTGATGAATAAAGAAATTTTGGCTGTTGTCGAAGCAGTTTCCAACGAAAAAGCGGTTCCGCGCGAGAAAATTTTTGAAGCGCTGGAAAGCGCCCTGGCTACGGCAACCAAGAAAAAATATGAACAAGAGATCGATGTTCGCGTGAGCATCGACCGTAAAAGCGGTGATTTCGATACGTTCCGCCGCTGGGTCATTGTCGAAGAAGTTACCCAGCCGACCCGCGAAATCACGCTGGAAGCGGCACGTTACGAAGATCCGAGCCTGAATGTTGGCGACTACGTTGAAGATCAGATCGAATCCGTAACGTTTGACCGTATCACCACGCAGACCGCGAAACAGGTCATCGTACAGAAAGTGCGTGAAGCTGAGCGCGCGATGGTCGTTGACCAGTTCCGCGAGCATGAAGGTGAAATCATCACCGGCGTGGTGAAAAAAGTGAACCGCGAAAACATCACGCTTGACCTCGGCAGCAATGCTGAAGCGGTCATTCTGCGTGAAGACATGCTGCCGCGTGAAAACTTCCGTCCGGGCGACCGCATCCGCGGCGTACTGTACGCTGTCCGTCCTGAAGCACGCGGCGCTCAGCTGTTTGTCACTCGCGCTAAGCCGGAGATGCTGATCGAGCTGTTCCGCATCGAAGTACCGGAAATCGGCGAAGAAGTGATTGAAATTAAAGCGGCAGCTCGCGATCCGGGCTCACGCGCTAAAATCGCGGTGAAAACCAACGACAAGCGTATCGACCCGGTCGGTGCCTGCGTAGGCATGCGTGGCGCGCGTGTTCAGGCTGTGTCGACCGAGCTTGGCGGCGAGCGTATTGATATCGTGCTGTGGGATGATAATCCTGCGCAGTTCGTTATCAACGCCATGGCACCGGCAGATGTAGCCTCTATCGTGGTGGATGAAGACAAACACACCATGGATATCGCCGTCGAAGCGGGCAATCTGGCGCAGGCTATCGGCCGTAACGGCCAGAACGTGCGTCTTGCTTCACAGCTGAGCGGCTGGGAACTCAACGTCATGACCGTTGAAGACCTTCAGGCCAAGCATCAGGCTGAAGCGCACGCCGCTATCGATACTTTCACTAAGTATCTCGATATTGATGAAGAGTTCGCCACGGTTCTGGTGGAAGAAGGCTTCTCCACGCTCGAAGAACTGGCTTATGTGCCGATGAAAGAGCTGCTGGAAATTGACGGCCTGGATGAGCCGACCGTGGAAGCATTACGCGAACGTGCTAAGAACGCGCTCACCACCCTTGCGCTGGCTCAGGAAGAGAGCCTCGGCGATAACAAACCGGCTGACGATCTGCTGAACCTTGAAGGCATGGATCGCACGCTGGCTTACAAACTCGCTGCGCGCGGTGTGTGTACGCTTGATGACCTCGCCGATCAGGGCGTGGACGACCTCGCGGATATCGAAGGGTTGACCGATGAGAAAGCCGGTGAGCTTATCATGGCCGCTCGTAACATCCGCTGGTTTAGCGACGAAGCGTAATAAACTGTAGCAGGAAGGAACAGCATGACTGATGTAACCGTAAAAGCGCTGGCCGCAGAGATTCAGACCTCCGTGGACCGCCTGGTACAGCAATTCGCTGATGCAGGGATCCCGAAGTCCGCTGAAGACTCTGTGACGGCACAAGAGAAACAAGCCTTACTGGCGCACCTGAACCGCGAACATGGCTCAGGGCCGGATAAGTTGACTTTACAGCGCAAAACGCGCAGTACTTTAAATATTCAGGGTACCGGCGGGAAAAGTAAGTCGGTACAGATCGAAGTCCGCAAAAAACGCACCTTTGTAAAACGTGATCCGCAAGAGGCAGAGCGTCTCGCCGCGGAAGAACAGGCGAAGCGTGAGGCGGAAGAGCAGGCCCGTCGTGAAGCAGAGGAAGCTGCCAAGCGAGAGGCAGAGGAAAAAGCCAAGCGTGAAGCCGGCGATAAGGCTAAACGTGAAGCTGAAGAACAAGCTAAACGCGATGCCGCTGATAAAGCGAAACGTGAAGCTGCGGAAACGAGCAAAGTGAGCAATCAACAAACTGACGAAGTGAGCAAAGCTGCTCAGGCGGAAAAAGCCCGCCGCGAAGCTGAAGCCCTTGAACTTAAGCGCAAGGCCGAAGAAGAAGCGCGTCGCAAGCTGGAAGAAAATGCCCGTCGCGTAGCGGAAGAAGCCCGTCGTATGGCTGAAGAGAACGCGACCAAGTGGGAAAGCGGCAGCGAAGAAGAATCTGAAGATACCAGCGACTACCATGTCACCACTTCACAGCATGCGCGTCAGGCAGAAGATGACAGCGACCGTGAAGTAGAAGGCGGCCGTGGTCGCGCGCGTCCGGCGAAAGTCGCACGCCAGAAGAAAAGCAACAAACATTCCGAATCCAAAGCGGATCGTGAAGAAGCCCGTGCAGCCGTTCGCGGCGGTAAAGGCGGCAAACGTAAAGGCAGCTCCCTGCAGCAGGGCTTCAACAAGCCGGCTCAGGCAGTTAACCGTGACGTTGTTATCGGTGAAACCATCACCGTGGCTGAACTCGCTAACAAGATGGCTGTAAAAGGCTCTCAGGTTATCAAAGCGATGATGAAGCTCGGCGCGATGGCGACCATCAACCAGGTCATCGATCAGGAAACCGCGCAGCTGGTTGCTGAAGAGATGGGCCACAAGGTTATCCTGCGTCGTGAAAACGAGCTGGAAGAAGCGGTAATGAGCGACCGTGACATGGGCGCACAGGCTGAGCCGCGCGCGCCGGTTGTGACCATCATGGGTCACGTTGACCACGGTAAAACCTCTCTGCTCGACTATATCCGTTCCACGAAAGTGGCATCTGGCGAAGCGGGCGGCATTACCCAGCACATCGGTGCATACCATGTGCAGACCGATAACGGCATGATCACCTTCCTGGATACCCCGGGTCACGCCGCGTTTACCGCGATGCGTGCACGTGGTGCGCAGGCAACGGATATCGTGGTTCTGGTGGTTGCGGCGGACGACGGCGTGATGCCTCAGACCATCGAAGCTATCCAGCATGCGAAAGCGGCGAAAGTGCCGGTTGTCGTTGCGGTGAACAAAATCGATAAGCCTGATGCCGATCCGGATCGTGTTAAAAACGAACTGTCTCAGCACGGCATCATCCCGGAAGAGTGGGGCGGCGATTGCCAGTTCGTCCACGTTTCTGCGAAAGCGGGCACCGGTATCGATGAGCTGCTGGACGCTATCCTGCTGCAGTCCGAAGTTCTGGAACTGAAAGCGGTACGTAAAGGTATGGCGAGCGGCGTGGTTATCGAATCCTTCCTGGATAAAGGTCGTGGTCCGGTCGCTACCGTTCTGGTTCGCGAAGGTACGCTGAACAAAGGCGATATCGTGCTGTGTGGCTTCGAATATGGCCGCGTACGTGCGATGCGTAACGAACTGAACCAGGAAGTCCAGGAAGCCGGTCCGTCCATTCCTGTTGAGATTCTGGGTCTCTCCGGCGTTCCTGCCGCGGGTGACGAAGTGACCGTGGTGCGTGATGAGAAGAAAGCGCGTGAAGTGGCGCTCTATCGTCAGGGTAAATTCCGCGAAGTCAAACTGGCGCGTCAGCAGAAATCCAAACTCGAAAACATGTTCGCGAACATGACCGAGGGCGAAGTTCACGAAGTCAACATCGTGCTGAAAGCCGACGTACAGGGCTCTGTAGAAGCGATTTCCGACTCCCTGCTGAAACTCTCCACCGACGAAGTGAAGGTGAAGATTGTTGGCTCGGGCGTGGGTGGTATCACCGAAACCGACGCCACGCTGGCTGCGGCTTCCAACGCCATCCTGGTGGGCTTCAACGTTCGTGCCGATGCCTCTGCGCGCCGTGTTATCGAAGCGGAAAGCCTGGATCTGCGCTACTACTCCGTCATCTATAATCTGATCGACGAAGTGAAAGCGGCGATGAGCGGCATGCTGTCGCCTGAGCTGAAACAGCAAATCATTGGTCTGGCCGAAGTACGTGACGTGTTCAAATCGCCGAAATTCGGCGCGATCGCGGGCTGTATGGTTACCGAAGGCACGATTAAGCGTCATAACCCAATCCGCGTACTGCGCGACAACGTGGTTATCTATGAAGGCGAGCTGGAATCCCTGCGCCGCTTCAAAGATGACGTTAACGAAGTCCGTAACGGCATGGAATGTGGTATCGGCGTTAAGAACTACAACGACGTCCGTGTTGGCGACATGATCGAAGTCTTCGAGATCATCGAAATCCAGCGCAGCATCGACTAATCCCTGTTATGCCCGGCGCACTGCGTCTGCCGGGCCTGGATTAGGACACATTTTGTAGGCCGGGTTAGCGAAGCGCCACCCGGTATGACTATTCAAAAGGGGCTAATAGCCCCTTTTTTGTCTGGAGATTTTATTATGGCGAAAGAATTTGGTCGCCCGCAGCGCGTGGCGCAGGAGATGCAAAAAGAGATTGCCATCATTCTGCAGCGCGAAATCAAAGATCCGCGCGTTGGGCTGATGACCACCGTATCGGGCGTTGAAGTATCCCGCGACCTGGCGTATGCCAAAGTGTTCGTGACGTTCCTGAACGATAAAGACGAAGCGGCGGTAAAAGCCGGTATCAAAGCGCTGCAGGACGCGTCTGGCTTCATTCGCTCCCTGCTGGGCAAAGCGATGCGTCTGCGCATCGTGCCGGAACTGACCTTCTTCTACGACAACTCGCTGGTTGAAGGGATGCGGATGTCCAACCTGGTCACCAGCGTAGTGAAACACGACGAAGAGCGTCGCGTTAATCCGGACGACGACAAGGAGGAATAATGAGTCGTCCTCGTCGTCGCGGTCGCGATGTGCATGGCGTATTGTTGCTGGATAAGCCGCAGGGGCTCTCCTCCAACGATGCGCTGCAAAAAGTAAAACGTATTTATAACGCCAATCGCGCTGGTCATACCGGCGCGCTGGATCCGCTGGCGACCGGCATGCTGCCCATCTGCCTCGGTGAAGCGACTAAATTTTCTCAGTATCTGCTCGATTCCGACAAACGCTATCGCGTGATTGCGCGTCTTGGCCAGCGTACTGACACTTCCGATGCTGACGGCACAGTGGTGGAAGAGCGCCCGGTCACGTTCAGCGAGCAGCAACTGCAGGATGCGCTGGAAAGCTTCCGTGGCGACACCCTGCAGGTGCCGACCATGTTCTCGGCGCTGAAGTATCAGGGTAAACCGCTGTACGAGTATGCGCGCCAGGGGATTGAAGTACCGCGTGAAGCGCGCCCGATTACCGTTTATGAGCTGCTGTTCATTCGTCATGAAGGCGATGAGCTTGAGCTGGAAGTGCACTGCTCGAAAGGGACTTACATCCGCACCATCATTGACGATTTGGGCGAGAAGCTCGGCTGCGGCGCGCATGTGATTTATCTGCGTCGTCTGGCAGTCAGCAAATATCCTGTCGAGCGTATGGTAACGCTTGAGCAGCTCAACGCGCTGCTTGAAGAAGCACAGACGCGTGATATCGCGCCGTCTGAGTTGCTCGATCCACTGTTAATGCCGATGGACAGCCCGGCTGCGGATTACCCTATGGTGAACCTGCCGCTGACGTCATCCGTATACTTTAAGAACGGCAATCCGGTACGCACTACGGGCGCGCCGACAGAAGGCCTTGTTCGCGTAACGGAAGGCGAAGCGCAGAAGTTTCTCGGCATGGGCGAAATCGACAACGAAGGGCGCGTGGCACCTCGCCGTCTGGTCGTAGAGTATCCGGTTTAACCCTCGTCGTTACCTTGCGATAACAGGCCGCGACAGGTAGAATATTGCGGCTAAACACTACGTCATCATTTTAAATGTAGATGTAGCCTCGGGTGGCTGAATTAGAGATCGGCACCCTTATTTTTTATAAACTGGAGTTAAAAATGTCTCTAAGCGTTGAAGCTAAAGCTAAAATCGTTTCTGAGTTTGGTCGTGGTGAGAACGACAGCGGTTCTACCGAAGTTCAGGTTGCCCTGCTGACTGCGCAGATCAACCACCTGCAGGGTCACTTTGCAGAGCACAAAAAAGATCACCACAGCCGTCGTGGTCTGCTGCGCATGGTTTCTCAGCGTCGTAAACTGCTCGACTACCTGAAACGTAAAGATGTAGCACGCTACACTGCGCTGATCGAGCGCCTGGGTCTGCGTCGCTAATCACTGCGAGTTTCAGAAAAGGGGGCCTTTACGGCCCCTTTTTTCGACCAGACGGCAGCAATTGCGAGTAAACTCATGTATTGTTGCTAAGTATGATCTTCGTTGCAGAGGTTCGCGCGGCTAATGAGAGGCTTTATCCGCACAGGCGGGTTAAGGTTGTCATTAGTCGCGAGGATGCAAAGAAGATCGGGTACTGTCAGCACGGCTTTGGGCGTGCTGTTCTTCATTTAGAAAGGGTATAATTTTGCTTAATCCGATCGTCCGCAAATTTCAGTATGGTCAACATACTGTCACTCTTGAAACCGGAATGATGGCTCGTCAGGCCACTGCTGCCGTGATGGTAAGCATGGATGACACTGCGGTATTCGTGACCGTAGTTGGTGCTAAAAAAGCGAAGCCGGGCCAGGACTTTTTCCCGCTGACCATTAACTATCAGGAGCGTACCTACGCTGCTGGCCGCATCCCGGGCGGTTTCTTCCGTCGTGAAGGCCGTCCGAGCGAAGGCGAAACGCTGATCGCGCGTCTGATTGACCGCCCGCTGCGTCCGCTGTTCCCGGAAGGCTTCGTTAACGAAGTTCAGGTTATCGCGACCGTCGTTTCCGTTAACCCGCAGGTTAACCCGGATATTGTTGCGATGATCGGCGCGTCCGCTGCGCTGTCTCTGTCCGGTATTCCATTCAACGGCCCGATTGGTGCCGCGCGCGTGGGTTACATCAACGACCAGTACGTACTGAACCCGACCCAGGATGAGCTGAAATCCAGCAAACTGGATCTGGTTGTCGCTGGTACTGAAAGCGCCGTGCTGATGGTGGAATCCGAAGCTGAACTGCTGAGCGAAGATCAGATGCTGGGCGCCGTGGTGTTCGGCCACGAGCAGCAGCAGGTTGTGATTCAGAATATCAACGATCTGGTGAAAGAAGCGGGCAAACCGCGCTGGGACTGGCAGCCTGAAGCCGCTAACGAAGCGCTCAACGCGCGCGTGAAAGCGCTGGCTGAATCTCGTCTGAGCGACGCGTACCGCATCACTGATAAACAAGAACGTTACAGCCAGATCGACGCTATCAAAGCGGACGTCATCGCGGCACTGCAGGCTGAACAGGCCGAAGGCGACGCGCTTGACGAAAACGAGCTGGGCGACATCCTGCACGCTATCGAGAAGAACGTTGTTCGTTCCCGCGTACTGGCTGGCGAACCGCGTATCGATGGTCGCGAAAAAGACATGATCCGTGGCCTGGACGTGCGCACTGGCGTACTGCCGCGTACTCACGGTTCCGCGCTCTTCACCCGTGGTGAAACGCAGGCGCTGGTTACCGCGACGCTCGGTACCGAACGCGACGCGCAGAACATCGACGAACTGATGGGCGAGCGTACTGACCGCTTCCTGTTCCACTACAACTTCCCTCCGTACTCTGTCGGCGAAACCGGCATGGTCGGTTCTCCGAAGCGTCGTGAAATTGGTCACGGTCGTCTGGCGAAACGCGGCGTACTGGCAGTCATGCCGGCAGCTGACCGCTTCCCGTACACCGTCCGCGTGGTGTCTGAAATCACCGAATCCAATGGTTCTTCTTCCATGGCTTCCGTGTGTGGCGCTTCTCTGGCGCTGATGGACGCGGGCGTGCCGATTAAAGCCGCTGTCGCGGGTATTGCGATGGGTCTGGTGAAAGAAGGCGAAAACTTTGTCGTACTGTCCGATATTCTGGGTGACGAAGACCACCTGGGCGACATGGACTTCAAAGTAGCCGGTTCCCGTGAAGGTATCACTGCGCTGCAGATGGATATCAAAATCGAAGGCATCACCAAAGAGATCATGCAGGTGGCGCTGAATCAGGCTAAAGGTGCGCGTCTGCACATTCTTGGCGTGATGGAACAGGCTATCAACGCACCGCGTGGCGATATCTCTCAGTTCGCACCGCGTATTCACACCATTAAGATCAGCCCGGACAAGATCAAAGACGTGATCGGTAAAGGCGGCTCTGTGATTCGTGCGCTGACCGAAGAAACCGGCACCACCATCGAAATCGAAGATGACGGTACGGTGAAAATTGCAGCGACCGACGGCGAGAAAGCGAAACACGCAATTCGTCGTATCGAAGAGATTACCGCTGAAATCGAAGTGGGCCGTATCTACAATGGTAAAGTGACCCGCATCGTTGACTTCGGTGCCTTCGTCGCAATCGGCGGCGGTAAAGAAGGTCTGGTACATATCTCTCAGATCGCCGACAAGCGCGTTGAGAAAGTGACCGACTATCTGCAGATGGGTCAGGAAGTACCGGTTAAGGTACTGGAAGTTGACCGTCAGGGCCGCGTACGTCTGAGCATCAAAGAAGCAACCGAGCAGACTCAGGAAGCAGCAGCCCCTGCTGCGCCGGAAGCCGAGTAAGGTTTGCCGTTTAGCTCTCCGTGGCGACACGGAGAGCCATTTGTTACGAGGCAGGATGCCCCGTTTGCAGCCGGGGGACAGGACGTTCATCCAATAGTTGTCTTCGGGAGTAGGAAATGAAGCCTTTATTGCGCTGGTGTTTCGTTGCGACAGCACTCACGCTGGCAGGATGCAGCAACTCTGCCTGGCGTAAGAGCGAGGTCCTGGCGGTGCCATTGCAACCGGCCTTGCAGCAAGAAGTGATCCTCGCACGCATGGAGCAGATCCTCGCAAGTCGGGCTTTAACCGATGATGAACGCGCACAGCTTTTATATGAGCGCGGAGTGTTGTATGATAGTCTTGGTTTGCGGGCACTGGCGCGAAATGATTTTTCACAAGCGCTGGCTATCCGCCCCGATATGCCTGAAGTATTCAACTACTTAGGCATTTATTTAACGCAGGCAGGCAATTTTGATGCTGCCTATGAAGCGTTTGATTCTGTACTTGAGCTTGATCCAACTTACAACTACGCGCATTTGAATCGCGGTATCGCCCTCTATTACGGCGGACGTTACCGATTAGCGCAAGATGATCTGCTGGCGTTTTATCACGACGATCCCAATGATCCTTTCCGTAGTCTGTGGCTCTTCCTTGCTGAAAGCAAAATGGATGAGAAACAGGCCAAAGCGGCCTTGCAAGAACGCTTTGAGAAATCGGACAAAGAACAGTGGGGATGGAACATTGTCGAATTCTGGCTCGGCGACATTAGCGAAAAAACGCTAATGGAACGCCTGAAGGCAGACGCAACGGATAACACCTCGCTCGCTGAGCATCTCAGTGAAACCAACTTCTATTTAGGTAAGTACTACCTAAGTCTGGGGGATAAGGACAGCGCCACGGCACTGTTCAAATTAGCGGTTGCTAACAACGTCCACAACTTCGTTGAGCACCGTTATGCATTGTTGGAATTAGCGCTCTTGGGCCAGGAGCAAGATGACCTGGCAGAATCGGACCAGCAATAGCTGACGAACATTTCAGCCCACGGATTTTTTTACTAAAGTCATCACCTTAACCGGTGAGGGCTTGTTTGTTCGTTAATACACCTACTTTGAGCCGGTTCACACTTTTAATGAAAATTGCAGAAAATTTTCACGATGAGTTATGTAGACTGGCCGCCATTAATTCTGAGGCACTCGTACTACATGGCTGAATTCGAAACCACTTTTACTGATCTGGGCCTGAAGGCTCCAATCCTTGAAGCCCTTAACGATCTGGGTTACGAAAAACCATCTCCAATCCAGGCAGAATGTATTCCGCATCTGCTGGGTGGTCGCGACGTTCTGGGTATGGCCCAGACCGGTAGCGGCAAAACCGCAGCGTTCTCACTGCCGCTGCTCCACAACATTGATGAAACTCTGCGCGCGCCGCAGATTCTGGTTCTGGCTCCGACCCGCGAACTGGCGGTTCAGGTTGCTGAAGCCATGACCGATTTCTCTAAACATATGCATGGCGTAAACGTCGTGGCCCTGTATGGCGGCCAGCGTTATGACGTGCAGCTGCGCGCACTGCGCCAGGGTCCGCAGATTGTGGTCGGTACGCCGGGCCGTCTGCTGGATCACCTCAAGCGCGGTACGCTGGATCTTTCTAACCTGAAAGGCCTGGTACTGGACGAAGCAGACGAAATGCTGCGTATGGGCTTCATCGAAGACGTTGAAACCATCATGGCGCAGATCCCGGCTGAACATCAGACCGCGCTCTTCTCCGCGACCATGCCGGAAGCGATTCGTCGCATCACCCGCCGCTTTATGAAAGAGCCGCAGGAAGTGCGCATCCAGTCCAGCGTCACCACTCGCCCGGACATCAGCCAGAGCTACTGGTCTGTGTACGGCATGCGTAAAAACGAAGCGCTGGTGCGTTTCCTGGAAGCGGAAGATTTTGACGCGGCGATTATCTTCGTGCGCACCAAAAACGCGACCCTGGAAGTGGCTGAAGCGCTGGAGCGCAGCGGCTACAACAGCGCCGCGCTGAACGGTGACATGAACCAGGCCCTGCGCGAGCAGACGCTGGAGCGTCTGAAAGACGGTCGTCTGGATATCCTGATCGCAACCGACGTTGCGGCGCGTGGTCTGGACGTTGAGCGTATCAGCCTTGTGGTGAACTACGACATCCCGATGGACTCCGAGTCTTACGTTCACCGTATCGGCCGTACCGGTCGTGCGGGCCGTGCAGGTCGTGCGCTGCTGTTCGTTGAGAACCGTGAGCGTCGTCTGCTGCGTAACATTGAACGCACCATGAAGCTGACCATTCCGGAAGTAGAGCTGCCGAACGCAGAACTGCTGGGCAAACGCCGTCTGGAAAAATTCGCCGCGAAAGTACAGCAGCAGCTGGAAAGCAGCGATCTGGACCAGTACCGTGCGCTGCTGACCAAGCTTCAGCCGGAAGGCGAGCTGGATGTGGAAACGCTGGCTGCTGCGCTGCTGAAAATGGCGCAGGGCGAACGTCCGCTGATCCTGCCGCCGGATGCGCCGATGCGTCCGAAGCGTGAATTCCGCGATCGCGATGACCGTTTCGAGCGTCGTGGCGACCGTAACGATCGTGGCCCGCGTGGCGACCGCAACGGTGAAGATCGTCCGCGTCGTGAGCGTCGTGACGCTGGCGATATGGAACTGTACCGCATCGAAGTGGGCCGCGATGATGGCGTCGAAGTGCGTCACATCGTGGGCGCTATCGCCAACGAAGGTGATATCAGCAGCCGTTACATTGGTAACATCAAGCTGTTCGCGTCTCACTCCACCATTGAGCTGCCGAAAGGCATGCCGACCGAAGTGCTGCAGCACTTCACCCGTACGCGTATTCTGAACAAGCCGATGAATATGCAGCTGATGGGTGATGCACAGCCGCGCGGCGATCGTCGTCCTGGCGGCGGTGGTCGTGGTTTCGGTGGCGAACGTCGTGAAGGCGGTCGCGGTGAAGGCCGTGGCGAAGGTCGTCGTTTCAGCGGCGAACGTCGCGAAGGCGGTCGTAGCTTCGGCGGCGATCGTCGTGAAGGCGGCCGCGGCCCGCGTCGTGATGACGCAGCGACCCCGCGCCGTCGTTTCGGCGACGCATAAGCGCAGAAAGTCTGACAACAAGCCCCGGCCATGCCGGGGCTTTTTTTATGGGCGCCATTCAGCGCGCTCGCCTTGCAGAGTCCCATCCTTCCTGGCTGCACGCCTTTCTGACAAAAAAACTAACGTGCTGTACCGCAAGCGACTGCCTGATAAATTCGCTGCCATACTGCGCTGCGGCCAGCCGAAGACGTCATGCTTTATTAAAGCCATAATTTTTTCTCCTTTTTGTACTCGCGTACTGGTACAATGAATCATCAGCATCACTTTCACGGGAAAGCTTTATGACCACACTCGTTGCCCGCAGCGCTTCACCTTCGCTTTTAAGCGGCGTTGTGATTATCGCCGGTACAATCATCGGCGCAGGCATGTTCTCTCTGCCGGTCGTAATGTCCGGCGCGTGGTTTTTCTGGTCGCTGCTCGCTCTGGTGTTCACCTGGTTTTGTATGCTGCATTCCGGGTTAATGCTGCTGGAAGCTAACCTCAACTACCATATCGGCGCCAGCTTCGACACCATCACCCGCGACTTGCTCGGTAAGGGCTGGAACGTGGTGAATGGCGCGTCCGTCGCGTTTGTGCTCTATATCCTGACGTACGCCTATATCTCAGCCAGCGGCTCAGTGCTCCACCACACGCTCGCGGGCATGAATATCGACGTGCCCGCGCGGCTGGCAGGGTTTGGCTTCGCGCTGGTGGTAGCGTTTATCGTCTGGCTCTCCACGCATGCCGTAAGCCGGATGACGGCCATTGTACTGGGTGCCAAGGTCATTACGTTCTTTCTGACGTTCGGCGGCCTGCTGGGCCATGTGGAGCCCGCCACGCTGTTTAACACCGTTGAGGCGAGCCCGAGTTACACGCCGTATCTCTTAATGACGCTGCCGTTTTGCCTGGCGTCTTTCGGCTACCACGGCAACGTGCCGAGCCTGATGAAATATTACGGTAAAGCGCCAGGCGTGATTATTCGCTGCCTGGTTCTGGGAACGCTGATTGCGCTGGCGCTTTACATCGTCTGGCTGCTGGCGACGATGGGCAACATTCCGCGCCCGGAATTTATCGGCATCGCGAAGGCGGGCGGCAATATCGATGTGCTGGTAGGCGCGCTGAGCGACGTGCTGAACAGTCGCACGCTGGATGTGCTGCTGATTGTGTTTTCCAACTTCGCCGTGGCGAGTTCTTTCCTGGGCGTGACGCTGGGGCTGTTTGACTATCTGGCCGATCTTTTTGGCTTTGACGATTCGCCGCGCGGGCGTCTCAAAACGGCGTTGCTGACGTTTTTACCGCCGATGGCGGGCGGGCTGCTGTGGCCGAACGGTTTTCTGTATGCGATTGGCTATGCTGGCCTTGCGGCGACCATCTGGGCGGCGATTGTGCCGGCACTGCTGGCGCGTGCGTCACGCAAGCGCTTCGGCAGCCCACACTTTCGCGTCTGGGGCGGGAAGGGGATGATTGCGTTGATCCTGCTGTTTGGGCTCGGCAACGCGGTGGTGCACTTGCTTTCCAGCTTCAACCTGCTGCCGGTCTATCAGTAATCATTGCTTTGCCCTCTCCCGGCGGGAGAGGGCGAAAACCGCATTAGCTTAACAGCGCTTCCCGCACCTGCATGGCGAGATCAAACGAGTGCAGCCGCGCGTCGTGATCGAAAATCTGCCCGTTAACCATAATCTCATCGGCGTCGGTTTCACGCAAAATGGACAACAGTCCGTGGCGGACTTTCGCTTTATCGCCAACCAGCGACATACTGAGCGCCTGCTGAACGCCGTACTGCTCCGCCGGGCTCCAGAAGCTTTCCATAGACTCAATTGGCGGCGGCAACTGGCCGGTTTCGCCGCGGCGCAGCTTCACAAACGCCTGCTGCATTGAGGTAAACAGAAACTCCGCATCGCGATTGCTGTCGGCGGCGACGATATTAATGCACACCATCGCATACGGTTTTTCCAGGCGCTCAGAAGGCTGGAAGTGCGTGCGGTAGAGGTGCAGGGCCTGCAACAGCATATCCGGCGCGAAATGCGACGCGAACGCGAACGGCAGGCCCATCTGCGCGGCCAGTTGCGCGCTGTAAAGGCTTGAACCCAGCAGCCATACCGGGAGTTTTGCGCCGTAACCCGGCACCGGACGTACCGCCGGGTTCGGATCGCGGGCGTCGAACCAGTCCGTTAGCTCTTTCACATCACGCGGGAAGTTATCGATGTCATGATTCATATGGCGGCGCAGCGCCATCATCGTGCGCTGATCGCTGCCCGGCGCACGGCCCAGGCCCAGCTCAATACGGCCAGGATAGAGCGCGTCGAGCGTGCCGAACTGCTCGGCAATCACCAGCGGGGCGTGGTTAGGCAGCATCACGCCGCCGGAGCCCAGGCGCAGCGTGGTGGTATTGGCGGCGAGATAGCCAATCAGTACCGACGTCGCGGCGCTGGCGATGCCGGTCATATTGTGATGTTCCGCCAGCCAGTAGCGGTCGTAGCCGCGCTTCTCGGCGAGGCGGGCTAAATCGAGCGAGTGGTGGAACGCCTCACGGGCGGAGGAGCCTTGCGGGATCGGCGCGAGATCGAGCACCGAAAAAGGCACAACAGATTTATCAGACATAACGGCTCACTTAATTACAGCATAGTCATCAGATTGAAGGTCTTCTTCCAGCCTGGCGCATTTCGGGGATTTTGCCCGCGGCCCGGCCGGAAAGCTGTCCTTTCATACTGCATGAACTCCCGCAAAATGCTGTTAACAAAGTGAGCCTTTTCTTATGACTGCAGCGCCATCCCGGCGAGCCTGCGCCAGTACCCGTTGCAGTCGCTGTGTGCGGCGAGCGGCAGCGGCGCGGTGCCGTTTTCGTTGGCCCGGAACGCGTCGAGCATCTCCAGTGTTTCGGGGCCCATCGGCGAGAGACGCACCATATCCACCAGCCCTGCCATCGACGACAGCTCATTGCCGAGGTTATAGACATAACCGCTCATGGTCTGAATGCCGTTCAGCACAAATACCTGGCTGTTCTCCTGCGAGAGCATGCTGCGCCCGTTGGGGTATTTGATGCAGCAGGTTTCGCACTCGTCTTTCGGCCGGTCTTCTGAACGCGCGGTAAAGCAGCGGGCGGAGTAAGCGAGCGGCAGATGACCATAGCTCAGCACTTCCACTTCAAACTGATGGCGGATACCCAACGCGTCGCACTGATCGAGCAGATTCACCAGCCAGTCGCGGGACAGCTCCACCGGCATACACCAGCGCGTCATGCCGTCTTTCAGCAGCAGACGCAGCGTAACGGCGTTGTAGCAGTTCAGCGCATGGCCCGCGACGAACGGCAGCTTGCGCTCGGCCGCCAGCCCCACCGCGCCAAAATCGTTGGCCTCAATCAGAAACTCGCCGTTATCAATATAGCGCTTCAGCTCGGTCAGCTCCGAGGGTGCCTGCACGAGCGCCAGCGTTGAGATAACCACCTGTTTGCCGCTGGCCGCGAGCGTTCTGGCAAGCGCCAGCCAGTCGGCGGCTTTAGTCTCGCGCCGTTTGCTGCACACCGCCTCGCCGAGATAAATCACATCGGCGCTGCTCTGCGCCGCAGCTTCGTAAAAGCTCTCAAGCGTCGCTTTCGGCCAGTAGTACAGCACCGGCCCTAATGCGTATTTCATTCTGCTCTCCTTACTGCCATTTGCGGTGGTACGCGCCGAGCGTTGTCTGGGTGCCTTCAGCCATCGCGCCGAGCGCGTCCATCCAGGCCGGTTGCGGCGCAAAGCGCTGCGGGTCGGCTTTACAACGGTCGATAGCCTGACGCCAGACTTTCGCCACCTGGCTGACATAAGCCGGGCTGCGCTGGCGGCCTTCGATTTTCACCGAGGCGATATTGGCCGCCAGCAACTCCGGCAGCAGCTCCAGCGTATTCAGGCTGGTGGGCTCTTCGAGCGCGTGATAACGCTGCCCGTCCACCAGATACCGGCCTTTGCAGAGCGTCGGATATCCGGCGTTTTCGCCTTCCTGGTAGCGGTCAATCAGCACATCGTTCAGGCGCGATTCCAGCCCCTGTTCCGTCTGCTGCCAGCGCACGAAGCGCGCAGGCGAACAGGCGCCTACGGTATTGGGCGATTCACCGGTGAGGTAAGAGGAGAGATAGCAACGGCCTTCCGCCATGATGCACAGGCTACCGAAGGCGAACACTTCCAGCGGCACCGGCGTCACGCGCGCCAGTTGTTTCACCTGATGAATGGATAACACGCGCGGCAGCACCACGCGGGCCACGTCGAAATGGCGCTGGTAAAAGCGAATGGCAGCTTCGTTGGTGGCGGACGCCTGGACCGACACATGACGCTCCACGTGCGGATAGCGGGTAGTGGCGTACTCCAGCATCGCGACATCGGCCAGGATCAGCGCGTCGGCGCCGAGCTGGGCGGCCATATCCACCGCGCGTTCCCAGCGTTCATAGCCGTCAGGGTGCGCGAAGGTATTAATGGCGATGTGCAGTTTACGGCCGTGCTGATGCACATAACTGACCGCTTCCTGCAATTTCTTCTCGGTAAAGTTGAGGCCAGCGAAGTGGCGGGCGTTGGTATCGTCTTTCAGACCGATATAGACCGCATCCGCGCCATTATCGATGGCCGCCTTCAGAGCCGGAAGGTTACCGGCCGGGCAAAGCAACTCCATAGCGTGTCCTGAAAATAAAAGCAGGCCGAATGCGGCCTGGCGCGCTGCATAAAGGCAGCGAAATTGTTAACGAACGGCGATTTTAGTTAACCCGTCCGCGACAATTTTTGATTTAAGGCAGCTAATGTCGTATTGATGGCATCTATAAAGGGGTACCTGCGAAGGCGCAAAGCTTGATTTGAGCCGCTATCTCGCCTGGCCGATATGGCACAATAACGGCCATTGTGATCTGGCAAGGAGAAAAGCCCGTGTTGAATAATCTGCGTTCCTGTCTGGTACATCTTGGCCCTTCGCTTCTGAAAACGCCGGTGGCGCTCGCGCCGTTTGCGCTCAAGCGCCAGGTGCTGGAGCAACTGCTCGGCTGGCAATTCCGTCAGGCGCTGGCGGATGACGAACTGGCGTTTCTGGAAGGCCGCTGGCTTGGCATTGAGGTGCGCGATATTGGCCTGCGCTGGTTCACGTCGGTTGAGAATGACAAGCTCATTGTGCGCGAACAGGCCGAGGCTGATGTCACCTTCCGCGCGGACGCCGCCGATCTGCTGATGATCGCCGCGCGCAAGCAGGATCCCGATACGCTTTTCTTCCAGCGTCGTCTGGTGATTGAAGGCGATACTGAATTAGGGTTATATGTGAAGAATCTGATGGACGCCATTGAGCTCGACGCGATGCCAAAACCGCTGCGCGTCATGTTGCTGCAACTGGCGGACTTCGTTGAAGCGGGGCTTGCCGTCTCGCCGCTAACCAAAGCAACCTCCATAGGTGAACCATGCTGATTCGTGTAGAAATCCCCATTGATGCGCCGGGCATCGACGCGTTACTTCGCCGGGCGTTCGGTCGCGCCGACGAGGCGGAGCTGGTGCACGCGCTCCGTGAAGACGGACTGCTGACGCTGGGGCTGGTCGCAACGGATGATGAAGGGCAGGTGGTCGGTTATGTCGCATTCAGCCCCGTCACCGTGGCGGGCGAAGAGCGTCAGTGGCTGGGGCTTGCGCCGCTCGCGGTCGACGAAGAGTGGCGCGGGCAGGGGATTGGCCGTCAGCTCGTGTACGAAGGGCTCGATTCGCTCAATGAGTTCGGTTACGCGGCGGTCGTCACGCTGGGCGCGCCGGAGTTTTACAACCGTCTGGGCTTTGAGCCCGCCGCCCGTTACGATCTGCACTGCCGCTGGCCTGGCGCTGAAGCGGCGTTCCAGGTACACCGTCTCGCTGATGACGCCCTGAACGGCGTGCACGGCCCCGTGGACTACCACGAACATTTTAACCGTTTCTGATCTCAGGGCGTTTGCGGTGCGCTTTTCATCGCCTCAAACGCCAGCTCGCCTGCGACCAGTTGCTCTTTCTGCCGTTTCGTCAGCTGCTTGATGCGGTATTCGGCGCGCAACGCCTCGGAGCGATTGCCCGCGGGCGCGCTGAAAACCAGCGTCAGCTCGCCTTTACCGCGCAGCGCTTTGGCGCCCTTGCCGCGCTGATGCTGGGCGAAGCGGCGCGCCACATCAGTGGTGATGCCGGTATAAAGCCGGTTATCGGGGCAACGGATCAGATAAAGAAACCATTCTTCCATAATGAATATCAGCGGCAGTCACATCTGGCCGCACCTTACCATGATTATCCCCGACAGGAGAAACAATGGACGCTCTCGACGCCATCAGCAAATGGCTCGCTAAACAGCATGTCGTCACGTATTGCGTCGGCAATGGAGAAGCGCTCTGGTGCGCGAACGCGTTTTACCTTTACGATCGTGAACGGGTGGCGTTTTATCTGTTAAGCGATACCGAAAGCCGACACGGCAAAATGGCAGGCAAGCTGGCGCCTGTCGCGGGTACGGTTAACGGGCAGACCAAAACCGTAGCGCTTATCCGCGGCGTGCAGTTCTCGGGAGAATTACGGCTGGTGGAAGAGCCGGAAAGCGAGGCCTTGCGCGAGCGCTATAACCGCCGCTTTCCGGTGGCCAGGGTGATGTCCTCCCCGCTGTGGGAGATCCGTCTTGATGAGATCAAATTTACTGACAACACCCTGGGGTTTGGTAAAAAACTCGTCTGGTTACGCGCCGAGCAGGCGTAACGCCTCACGGTTAAACGCAGGCAAGTCTTCCGGCGTGCGGCTGGTTACCAGCTGGTCTTTATCGACGACCACTTCCTGATCGTGGAACTCCGCCCCGGCGTTTTTCACGTCAATCACGATAGGCTTAACGGCGGTCAGCTTACGTCCGCGGATCACATCGGCGCTGATTAACAGCTGCGGTCCGTGGCAGATAGCGAACACCGGTTTGCCGGTATTGACGAAATCGCGGGTAAAGGTGACAAAACGGTCATCGCCGCGCAGGCTGTCCGGCGAATGGCCGCCAGGCAGCAGCAGGGCGTCAAAATCTGCCGGGCTTACCTCGTCGATCGCCTTATCAATGGTGACTTTCGCTTCGCCCTGTTTACCGGTGACGGTTTTACCGGCCTCTTTCTCGATGGTGATCACTTCATGTCCGGCTTTGCGGTACTCAGCCGCCGGGGATGTGAATTCGGAATCTTCAAACTCATCAGTGATTAAGACTGCAATCTTCTTGCTCATTACGCCTCCCTTGGTGTCTTTAACAGAACGGTGATGTGCAGTAATGGCTTTTGCCAGAAATGGTAAATACTTAAACCACACAGACTATTAAGCCTGGTTCAGGGTGCTGACATTGCAAGGCAGAAGATTCTGCAAAGGAGCGATCATGAGTCGAGTATTGATAACGGGTGCCAGCGGTCTCGTGGGCAGTCATCTGCTGCGGATGCTGGTTGATGAGCCGCGCGTGACGTCGATTATCGCACCAACGCGCCGCCCGCTGCGCGTGCCGATGCATAAAGTGGAAAACCCGTGCGACCCGCAGCTCTCCGATGTGCTGACGCAGCTCAGCGCGCCGCTGGATATCGTTTTTTGCTGTCTTGGCACCACGCGGCGCGAGGCGGGCAGCAAAGAGGCGTTTATTCTGGCTGATTACACGCTGGTAGTGGACACCTCGCTCGCCGGGCTGCGCCTTGGCGCAAAGCATATGCTGGTGGTCAGCGCGCTCGGCGCGAACCCTAATTCGCCGTTTTTCTATAACCGGGTGAAGGGCGAGATGGAAACGGCGCTGAAGGCGCAGGGCTGGCCGCGGCTGACGATCGCGCGCCCATCGCTGCTCATCGGCGATCGCGAAAAGCGCCGCGCCGGGGAATCTTTTATGGCGCCGCTGTTTCGCCTGCTGCCAGGTAAGTGGAAAGCCATTGAGGCGCAGACCGTGGCGCAGGCCATGATGAATGCGGCGCTGTCGCCTGCACAAGAAGATGTCGCGGTGCTTGATTCAGCGCAATTGCGCGAAATAGCCGCACAAACGGCGCGCTGAACCGCGTTTCAAAACGCGCCCGGCGGGCGTACTATTGACCGGCAAAAATTTACCCCCTGTTTTCCAGAGGAATGTTATGGCTGGTCAGTCTTCATCTCTGGCGCCGAAATCCCCCGCATGGTGGAAACCCGCGCTGTTTTTTCTCGTCCTGTTTATTGGCCTGTGGTACGTCAAATGGCAGCCCTATTACGGCAAAGCCTTTACCGCGGCACAAACGCACAGCATCGGCAATTCTATTCTCGCGAATGCGCAGGATAACCCGCTGCGCGCGGCGCTCGATTACGCCGGTATCTATTTTCTCGCCGTCTGGAAAGCCGCCGTGCTCGGCGTGCTGCTGGGCTCGCTGATTCAGGTGCTGATCCCGCGCGACTGGCTGGTGCGCACGCTGGGCCAGCCGCGTTTTCGCGGTACGCTGCTTGGCACGCTGTTTTCACTGCCGGGCATGATGTGTACCTGCTGCGCCGCGCCGGTTGCCGCCGGGATGCGCCGTCAGTCGGTGTCGATGGGCGGCGCGCTGGCGTTCTGGCTCGGCAACCCGCTGCTGAACCCGGCAACGCTGGTGTTTATGGGCTTCGTGCTGGGCTGGGAATTTACGCTTATCCGCGTGGCGGTGGGGCTGGTGATGGTGATTGGCATCGCGTCGCTGGTGCAGCGGTTCGTGGCCGATACGCCAGCGCCTGCGCTGCCAGAGGCGGTTCAGCCCGCAGAAGCGCCGCAGGGCAGCTTTATGGCGCGCTGGTTCCGGGCGCTCTGGACGCTCTTCTGGAATACGATCCCGGTCTATTTGCTGGCGGTGCTCGTGCTGGGTGCCGCGCGCGTCTGGCTGTTCCCGCACGCCGATGGCGCGGTGGGCAATACGCTGTTCTGGGTGCTGGCAATGGCGATTGCCGGTTGTCTGTTCGTGATCCCGACCGCCGCGGAAATCCCGATTGTGCAGACGATGATGATGGCGGGCATGGGCGTTGCGCCGGGGCTGGCGCTGCTGGTGACGCTGCCGGCGGTAAGTCTGCCTTCGCTTATCATGCTGCGTAAGGCCTTCCCGGCGAAAGCGCTATGGCTGACCGGCGGGATGGTGATGCTGGCGGGCGCGGTGACAGGCGCGCTGGCGCTGGTTTTTTAATACTGGAAAGGTGGGTGCGCTTCGCTTACCCACCCTACAAAAGCAAAAAGCATCCCCTTACTGTAGGGCGGGTAAGCGAAGCGCACCCGCCATCGTCATAAGTGTAAGGATGTTACAGAAGCCCTCTCCCCGGCGGAGAGAGGGCGGGATGAGGGAATTACTTAATGTAGGTAAACGCGGTCGTCACGTGTTTCACGCCGCTTACGCGGCTTGCGGTATCCGCTGCCGCGCGGCCTTCACGCTCGGTCACCAGACCCAGCAGGAACACTTCGCCGTTCTCGGTCGTCACCTTCACGTTAGACGATTTCACCTGATCGCTGCCAAGCAGCTGGGAGCGCACTTTGGTGGTTATCCAGGTATCCGACGACGCGGTGCCCAACCCAATCGGCTGACCGTTGCGGATCTCGTTAAACACTTCCGTCGCACCTTCCACGCCCATCGCTATCTGTTTCGCGCGGGATGCCAGTTCCGGGTTCGGCGACTGACCGGTCAGCAACACTTTACCCTGATAGGCGGTCACGTTAATCCGCGCTTCTTTCTTCAGCTGTTGATCTTTGCCAAGCGCGGTATTCACGCGCAGCTCCAGCGTCCCGTCATCAACCTGAGTACCCACACTGCGCGGATCGGTGGCGGCCTTGGTGCCGACGGCCGCGGTTCCGACGACGGCTGCCGCAACGCAGCCCTGTAGCACTAGCGCGGTCATCACCACCGCAAGGGGTTTAATGGCCTTCATGAGCACTCCTTAATCATCCTGGTGTGGAAACAATGTGTTATCGATAAGATCACACAGGCAGTTGACCGTCAGCATATGCATCTCGTGAATACGCGCGCTGCGATGGGAAGGAATACGGATCTCCACATCCTGCGGCCCCAGCAGGCCCGCCAGCTCACCGCCGTCGTAGCCCGTCAGCGCCACGATAGTCATATCGCGGGTGACGGCCGCTTCTACGGCTTTCACGATGTCGCGGCTGTTACCACGGGTAGAAATAGCCAGCAGGACATCCCCGGCGTGACCCAGCGCGCGTACCTGTTTGGCATACACTTCTTCATGCAGCCTGTCGTTGGTTATCGCCGTTAAGACCACATTATCGGTATTTAGTGCAATGGCAGGTAAACCGGGCCGTTCGGTTTCATAACGATTGATCATGCTGGCCGCGAAATGCTGCGCGTTGGCGCCGGACGTGCCGTTGCCGCAGCAGAGGATTTTGTTGCCGTTAAGGAGAGACTGAACCAGGGTCATGGCCGCACGTGAAATCGCATCCGGGAGTGCTTCCGCCGCCGCAATCTGGGTTTGAATGCTTTCCGTAAAGCAGACTTTGATTCTTTCTAGCACGATTATCCTTTGAGCGTTACGTCAGTTCAGGCGTGGAGCGAAAAGGCGTTCGCTATCCACTCGGTTTCATTGCCGGTGAAGGCTAACACATCGAACCGGCAATCCACAGTATCAAAGCTCCCATTGTGGCGCGCGAGCCACAATCGGGCGGTGTGTAACAATTTTTGTTGTTTGCTGCGGGTGACGCTGGCGGCCGCGCCGCCATACAGACTGGCGCGGCGGTAGCGCACTTCGACGAACACCGTCACGCCCCGGTCATCCATGATGAGATCGATTTCGCCGCCGCGCTCATGCACATTGGCGGCGATAAAGCGCAGTCCCTTACGCTCAAGAAAGGCGCGCGCCTGGGCTTCCCAGGCGGCACCGGTCTCTTTGCGGCTTAGTTGGCCGGAACCAACTGTCCTTGCTGGTATTTGAGCCACGTTAACTTCCTGTTAATGACGCAGTCCTGTGTTGCGCTAAGCGCGCCGGTATTACCGCTGAGCTGGAAGCCCGGCACCTGACGCATCTGGGAGAAATGGTTCGCCAGCGACCAGGCATCCACGCCCATCGCATACAGACGCGCCAGCGAATAGTCGTTATTCACCGCCGCGAGCGCCTGCTGCATCAGCGCCGGGTTGCTGCCGGTAAGCATCGGGATATCGCTGAACTCCAGGCCTTCCATTTCGAGACGGAAATCCGGGCCGGAGCCGCCCTGAGCGCTGCGCGAGCTGGCATACAACGTCGCCCCGCTGTGGCTGCCCGCGCGCATGGCGATCATTGGCTTGATCAGCGCAATTTCAGACGGCGTGGCGAGAATGTAAACGGCGTCGACATTGCCGCTGGTGCCTGCGGTAATTTGCGCGTCGGTCGGCGGTGCCGGAATGGAGAGGCCGCCAATGGTCACAGGCTGCTGCTGCGGCAGGCTGGCCGCGACAGGCGAACCTGTCAGCGCAATACCCGTACCGCCGTTGATGTTCATTTTCAGCTCGTTGACGGAGCCAAATTTCTGCTGCAACACCGTACCGCCGCCAAGCTGCGTCCAGCGGTCAGCGAAGGCTTTCGTCACGCGATCGCCGAGCGCGCTGTAAGGCACCAGCAGCAGCGGTGCGCGTTTGCCTTCCTGCCAGATATGGGCAGCGGCGTCAGCGGCTTCATCTTCCGGCGACAGCGCGAAATAGCAGACGTTCGGGCGGTTCTGCACCGTCTCCGGCTGGTTAAGCGCGAGCACGTTCAGCGGCGTGCCGCTTTTCAGTACGCCGTCCACGCTCTCTTTCAGGAGCGGGCCGACGACCAGGCTTGCGCCATCCTGCTGTGCCTGCGCCAGGATCTGCGTGATGGACTGCGAGCTGGTGTCATAGATTTTAATTTCCGCGGCAGGGTTCGCGGGGGCCGCGGCGACAGGCTGGGCATCAACCGGTTGCTGTGCGGGCTGGGTGTTTTGCGGCGCGTCCGGCTGTGCGGCCAGATCGTCGACCGGCGCGGCAGCGGGGCTTGCCACGCCATCGGTCGGCTGAGGCTGGGTGCTGTCCGTAGGCAGCGCGGCGTTATCCGCCTGTGCGGGCGCTGGCGTTGACGACTGCGCCGCGACCGGGCTGGTGCCCGCGTTTTTCGCCGCTTCAAAACCCTGCTGAATGGCGCGGCCAAACACGGCCGCCTGGCCATTTAACGGCAGCAGCAGCGCGATTTTATCGGCAGAGGCAGGCTTGTAGTTTTGCAGGTTGGCAAGCTGCGACGGCAGCATTTTCGCGCCCGGATTCTGCGGGTAGCGCGTCTGCCAGTCTTTCACGCCTGCCTGAAGCATTTTCGGATCGTTGCGGTTGTCGAGCCAGACGCGCTGGAGATCAAGCCAGCCCTGGAGCGTGTTTTCATCGGCGTTGATAACCAGCGCTTTTGCCTGATCCGCAGACATCTGCGACAGCGCCTGCCAGGTGGCGTCGATATTTTTCTGCTTCGCAGCGCCCTGTAACAGCGGCTCCTGGGCGATCAGAGCACGCAGCAGTTCCAGCGACGGGCGGCCCTGACTTGCATCGATTTTCGCCTGCCAGTAACGGGCTTTCTGTTCGTCGTTCAGATCCGTCGGGCTGATTTTATCGAGCAGCGCGGCGGCGCCCTGATAATCCTGCTGCGCCAGTTTGATTTGCGCCTCCAGCAGCGACGCTTCGCGACGCTGGATGTCCGTCAGGTTTTGCGGCAGCTCGCCGTAGAGCGTGATGGCGCGCTCGCGTTTGCCTTCACTGAGCAGTGCACGTATGGCGAGTAATTGCCAGTTGGTCTTGCTATCATCACGGCTTTGTTCCATCTGGTGCAGATAAAAGCCGGAGTCCGCTTTGGCTTCGCCCTGCAGATGCGCAGTGCTTTGATCAGGCGTCTGCGTGCCGCAGCCTGCGAAAAACAGGGCTGCCAGCAGGACAGGCAGACAACGCGCGGCTTTAGAGCCGGAAAATTTTGAAGGTACCATACTGTATCCAGTGGTTTTTTCTGGTGAATGTTCAATTTTAAATCGGCAATACGGACGAAACAATGAAACAAAACGATTCGGCGCAGAATTCTCAGGGCCAGCTCTATATCGTCCCGACGCCTATCGGCAATCTCGGCGACATCACGCAACGCGCCCTGACAGTATTGCAGTCCGTCGATCTTATCGCCGCTGAGGATACCCGTCATACCGGTCTGCTGCTGCAACATTTTGCTATCAGCGCCCGGCTTTTTGCGCTGCACGACCATAACGAACAGCAAAAAGCGGAAACCCTGATAGCCAAACTGCGCGAAGGGCAGAACATCGCGCTGGTCTCCGACGCCGGTACGCCGCTGATTAACGACCCTGGCTATCACCTGGTGCGCGCCTGCCGCGAAGCCGGGCTGCGCGTGGTGCCGCTGCCGGGGCCGTGCGCCGCTATCGCTGCGCTTTCCGCCGCGGGTTTGCCCTCTGACCGTTTCTGCTATGAAGGTTTTTTACCGGCCAAATCCAAAGGCCGCCGCGACGCGCTGAAGGCGCTGGAGCAGGAGCCGCGCACGCTGATTTTTTATGAGTCTACTCATCGCCTGCTGGAAAGCCTGGAAGATATGGTGGCCGTCTGGGGCGAATCCCGTTACGTGCTGCTGGCGCGCGAGCTGACCAAAACCTGGGAAACTATTTACGGCGCGCCGGTGGGCGAGCTGCTCGCCTGGGTGAAAGACGATGAAAACCGCCGCAAGGGCGAAATGGTGCTGATTGTCGAAGGGCATAAAGCGCAGGAAGACGCGCTGCCGCCTGACGCGCTTCGCACGCTCGCGTTGCTGCAGGCCGAGCTGCCGCTCAAAAAAGCGGCAGCGCTGGCGGCGGAAATCCACGGCGTGAAGAAGAACGCGCTTTATAAATATGCGCTGGAACAGCAGGACTGACGGCGCGATAAACCGTGATCGGGCGTGACAGCGGCGGGCAAACCCTCTATACTCCGCGCCGAAGCTGACCAGACAGTCGCCGCTTCGTCGTCGTCCTTTCGGGGAGACGGACGGAGGGGAGGAAAGTCCGGGCTCCATAGGGCAGGGTGCCAGGTAACGCCTGGGGGGCGCAAGCCTACGACCAGTGCAACAGAGAGCAAACCGCCGATGGCCCACGCAAGTGGGATCAGGTAAGGGTGAAAGGGTGCGGTAAGAGCGCACCGCGCGTCTGGCAACAGTTCGCGGCACGGTAAACTCCACCCGGAGCAAGGCCAAATAGGGGTTCACAAGGTACGGCCCGTACTGAACCCGGGTAGGCTGCTTGAGCCAGTGAGCGATTGCTGGCCTAGATGAATGACTGTCCACGACAGAACCCGGCTTACCGGTCAGCTTCACACATTAGAAAACCCCGCTCCGGCGGGGTTTTTGCTTTTTGGGGCGGGATGAAGATGAATGACTGTCCACGACGCTTTCCATGAAAAGAACGCGGCTTACCGGCAAGCTTCACACATTAGAAAACCCCGCTCCGGCGGGGTTTTTGCTTTATGGGCGGGGTAAAGATGAATGACTGTCCACGACGCTTTCCATGAAAAGAACGCGGCTTACCGGCAAGCTTCACACATTAGAAAACCCCGCTCCGGCGGGGTTTTTGCTTTATGGGTGGGGCAAAGAGGAATGATTGTCCACGACGCCTTCTATGAAAAGAACGCGGCTTACCGGCAAGCTTTACATTTTAGAAAAACCCCGCTTCGGCGGGGTTTTTGTTTTATGGGCGGGATGAAGATGAATGACCGTCCACGACGCTTTCTATGAAAAGAACGCGGCTTGATGTTCGGTATCAACGGGGATGTGAAAAACAAACGCAGACAGGCAAATACAGATGCAGAGAAAGGCGAGCCATCCGGCCCGCCCGGTGAGCGTACGTCAGGCGGCATCTTCCTCGGCCAGGCGCACTTCGGCTTCAGCGATAATGGCTTCCAGCTCGCTGAGCATGCAATCGTAGGTAAATTCTTGTTGCGCTCCGGCGCGTGTATGCGCTTCCTGCAGGGCGGGTGAAGCAGTCAACTGCGTGACTTTATTTTGCTGTGTGATGGTACTCATTTTATGACTCCTGATGCAGCGTTCTGCATCTTCTGTTACACCGGCAAATCTACCAGCAAAGCGCGCAGCGGCGAATCCGCAATAAGGGTTATGTTAGCCTCGTCACGAATAAACGCGCCGTCTCCGCAGGTTAATGCCTCTTTGTCTTCCGTTTCGGTCTTCACGTGGACCGTGCCGTGGATCGACTGTAAATAGGCGCGTGGCCCGTTAAGGGGCATACTGACCGATTCCCCTTCATTCAGCGCGATATGCCACAACCACACCTGCTGGCGCAGTTGCAGGCTGCCATCCGCGCCATCCGGCGAGGCGAGAAGCTGGCGCGCCTGCGGGCCGACCGCGATTTTCTGCACCGTCGGGTTTTCCCGCTCCGGGCAGGCGTCGAGCCAGAGCTGCATCCGCGTCAGCGAATGGTCTTTGCTCAGGTTATGCTCGCTATAGCTCACGCCCGGCTGGGTCGCGAGCAGCAGCGCGTCGCCCGTTTTCGCGCGCAGGTGATTGCCGTCGCTGTCGCGGTATTCCGCTTCGCCGTCGAGAATCAGGTTCAGGATATCGACTTTCGGATAGGTACGCGGCTGGAACGCGGCGCCGGGCGCCAGCACTTCCTGGTTCAGTACGCGCAGTGAGGCGTAGCCCAGCAGTTTCGGATCGAAGTAGTGGCCAAAGGAAAAGGTATAGCGAGCCTGCAGCCATCCATAGTCAGCTTGCCCACACTGTTTGGCTGTTCTCGTAATAATCATAATTTTACCTCTCTTGACAGGCTTTTATGTTAAGGGTGTGGACGCTGCATTGTTAGCCAGTTAATCTGCTGGGTATATTCAAATTTCCTGAACGAGAACCTGATGGCTAAAGAAAGGGCATTGACGCTTGAGGCGCTGCGCGTGATGGACGCTATCGACCGGCGCGGCAGTTTCGCCGCCGCGGCCGACGAACTGGGCCGCGTGCCGTCTGCATTGAGCTACACCATGCAGAAGCTGGAAGAAGAGCTGGATGTGGTGCTGTTTGACCGCTCCGGGCACCGCACTAAATTCACCAATGTCGGGCGCATGCTGCTGGAGCGTGGACGCGTACTACTGGAGGCGGCGGATAAGCTCACCACGGACGCCGAAGCGCTGGCGCGCGGCTGGGAGACGCACCTGACTATCGTCGCCGAGGCGCTGGTGCCTACGCCGTGCCTGTTCCCGCTGGTGGATAAACTCGCCGCCAAAGCCAACACGCAGCTCTCGTTCATTACCGAAGTGCTGGCGGGTGCCTGGGAGCGGCTGGAGCAGGGGCGCGCCGATATTGTCATCGCGCCGGATATGCACTTTCGCTCGTCGTCGGAGATCAACTCCCGCAAGCTGTATACGCTGATGAATGTCTATGTAGCCGCGCCGGATCACCCGATTCACGACGAGCCGGAGCCGCTGTCAGAGGTGACGCGCGTGAAGTATCGGGGCGTGGCGGTGGCGGACACCGCGCGCGAACGCCCGGTGCTGACGGTGCAGTTGCTGGATAAACAGCCGAGGCTTACGGTGACGTCCATCGAAGATAAGCGCCAGGCGCTCCTTGCCGGGCTTGGCGTGGCGACGATGCCGTATCCGCTGGTGGAAAAAGATATCGCCGAAGGGCGGCTGCGCGTTGTCAGCCCGGAATCCACCAGCGAAGTGGACATTATCATGGCCTGGCGTCGCGACAGCATGGGCGAGGCGAAAGCCTGGTGCCTGCGCGAAATCCCCAAACTCTTTAACGTGAAGCGTTAATCCGCCGGATGACGCCATTGCAGCGTGGCCGGAAGGTAACGCTGCAGCGGCGTCGGTTCTTTGTCATCCACCAGTTGGGTGATCATCTCAAAGCAGTCCAGCGCCAGCTGGCGGCAATCCTGCTGCACGGTGTCGATGCGCACCGACAGCGAATCATAGAGATAGTGATCGTCAAAGCTCGCCAGATGGATATCGCTTTCCAGCAGGCGATGCTGGCTCATGTAGCGCAGCACCCCTTCCAGCAGGCCGCAGGCGGCGGTAAACAGCGCTTTCGGCGGGCGTCCCAGCCGGGCGCAGAGCGCGGCGAACATCTCATAGCCGCTGCTCGGATGATAATTGCCGTGAATGATCCACTCCGGGCGTAACTCAACGCCCGCCCGCGCCAGCCCTTGTTTGAAACCTTCCAGACGATCGCGGGTCGGCGAAAGACGCGGCTGGCCACCGAGAAAATAGAACTCGTCCGGGTGCTGGCGGGCGATGCGCTCCACCAGATCGGCGGTTGGCGTAATGGAATCGGTGATGACCAGCGGCAGTTGGGTGTCGTTCATATGGCGGTCGAACAGCACCACCGGGAGCTGTTCGCTGAGCTTCACATAGTCGCTGTCGCTCAGCATGCTGGAGGCGACGATAAGCCCGTCCACCTGGCGTGATACCAGGTTATTCACCACCACCGTCTCCTGACCCGGATTTTCATCGGTACAGGAGATAAGCAGCTGTAGCCCCGCCTCGCGGCACAAGGTTTCCAGCTCGTAAGAAAACACCGCGAAACCGTAGTTGGTTATCTCCGGCACCACCAGGCCCAGCGTATGGCTGCGGTTGTCGCGCAGCAGACGGGCGTGGATGCTCGGCTGATAATGATGCTGCTGGGCGATAGCCAGAACGCGCTCGCGCGTCTCCTGCGCCACGCGCAGCTCTTTGCCTCGTCCATTGAGCACCAGGCTGGCGGTGGCTTTGGAAACCCCCGCCAGGGCGGCGATATCACTGATGGTAACGCGTTTGGTTTTTCGCACGGCTTCGGTTCGGTGAGTGGTCAAACCTTCATTCTACCATGCAGGCGCGTAACGACCAGTAGCGCAGCCGGAGATGCGCGTCGCCTTCAAAACCAAGCGTCACGTTGGCCGCCGGGAAATAGCGGCTGCTCATCACGCCTTCGCCGTCGTTAATGAATATCTCAACGCTGGAACGGTCGCACAGAATATGCAGGCGGCGGGCGTCGCCCTGCCAGTAGCGATACTGCCATTCGCCGGTGGCGAGGCTCCGGCGTGAAAGCCGCAGGCCGTCGCGCGTCCACTCAAGACGCAGGGTGGCGGCGAAATCGAGCGTGACGTCGCCCTGCGCCTCCAGCATCAGCTCCAGGCTTTCCGCCGCGAGCGGCGAGAGCGTGGCGGCCACGCCCTCCAGGCGCTGTTCCTCGCCGCGCAGCGCGGCAAGTTCGCGTACCGGCTGCTGGCTGAGTTTGCCGTCGCGAAGCGAGAGTTCGCGCGGGCAGGTCATCTGATGGATCCAGCCCTGCGCCACCGTTGGCTGCAACATCTCTTCGCCGTCCGGCACGCCCATCCAGCCGATGAGTAACCGGCGGCCATCGTCGGCGAGCGTGGTTTGCGGCGCGTAAAACTCAAAGCCGGCGTCCAGCTCTGTCAGCGTGCCGTGACGAAATTCCGGCGTGTCGTAATCGAGATCGCCGCACAGGTACGCGCTCGGATAGGTGTTGAGATAGCGCTTTTCTTCGCGCGTTACGCCCTGCGGGCAGGCGATCAGAATCGCTTTGCCGTCCAGCATGAAAAGGTCCGGGCACTCCCACATGTAACCCGACTCGCCAAGCCCGCCGAGCGTGCTGCCGGCGATCTCGCCCAGGTTTTCCCAGTTCCACAGATTGTCGGAGCGCAGCAGCAGCACTTTGCCCTGCAATTCCAGATCCTGCGCGCCCAGCACCATGTACCAGTGCTCGCCGTGACGCCAGACTTTCGGGTCGCGCACATGGCCGGTATAGCCGCCGGGCAGCGGCATCACCGGGCCGAGCTTGTCGAAACCGCCATCCGCGTTCTGCACCGCCAGACACTGCCAGGCGGTGCGGGTGCCGTCGTCAAATTTCACGTTGCCGGTATAGCAGAGCGTCAGTCGCCCGTTGTCATCCACCGCGCTGCCGGAATAACAGCCGTTTCGGTCATACTCTTCATCCGGCATCAGCGCCAGCGGCTCGTGTTGCCAGTGCGTCAGATCCGCCGAGCTCCAGTGCCCCCAGCATTTATGCTGATGCGCACAGCCCAGCGGGTTCCACTGATAAAACAGGTGGTAGCGCCCCTGAAAATGGATAAAACCGTTCGGGTCGTTCATCAGGCCCGTCACCGGGGCCAGGTGCCAGCGCGGGTAGTGGCGATCGCCAAGCGCGACCGGCTGGCCTTTCATCACAGCCTGTAAAATGGCAGGCAGCAGCGTGCGGGTGGTCATTATTCAGCGTCCGTTTTGTATTTCCACAGGTAAGAGACCGCAAAGGCGATACAGAAGGCGATCGCCATGCCGATGACATAATTCAGCAGCGAGCTGGCCTGAACAATCGCCATACCGGGAATCCCGGTCAGGCCGACCGCCGTCATGCCGACATGGGTGGAGACAACCCACGCGCCGCCCGCCGCACCGCCGATAAGCCCGGAGATAAACGGCTTCACGAAGCGCAGGTTGACCCCGAAAATGGCCGCCTCGGTAATGCCGAGCAGCGCCGAAAAACCCGACGGCAGCGTAATGGCTTTGACTTTGGCATCTTTGGTTTTAAACCACACCGCCAGACACGCGCCGCCCTGCGCCACGTTCGCCATCGCCCAGATGGGCAGCAGGAAATTAACGCCAATAGACGGGTTGCCAAGCAGCCCGGCTTCAATCGCATGGAAGCTGTGATGCACGCCGGTAATTACAATCACCGAGTAAAGCCCGCCGAACAGCAGCCCCGCGAGCCAGCCCGCGTGGGTAATCAGCGTGCTTAACACCAGCGAGATACCGTCGCCCAGCGCGCGGCCCGCCGGGCCAATCACCAGCAGCGCCACGAAACCGGAAATAATCACGGTAAAGAAGGGGGTCAGGATCAGATCCAGCGCGTCCGGGATAATCCGGCGCAGCTGTTTTTCCAGAATACTCATAAACCACACCGCCAGCAGGACCGGGAAAACCGTGCCCTGGTAGCCAATCATCGCGACTTCTATCCCGAAGAAATTCATGGTGTGGAAGCCTGCGGCCACGCCCCAGGCGTTGGTGAGCGCCGGGTGGGTGAGGATGCCGCCAAGCGTCGCGCCCAGATACGGGTTGCCGCCAAATTCCCGCGCGGCGGTAAAACCAATCAGGATAGGGAGAATGATAAACGCCGCCGAGCTGCACATATCCAGCATGATATAGAGCGCGTTATCCGGGCTGACCCAGCCATAGGTTTTCACCATGCCGAGCAGGCCCATCAGCAGGCCGGACGCCACAATCGCCGGAATGATCGGCACAAAGATATTAGAGAGCAGGCGGGCGATGCGCTGGAACGGGTTCAGCTTGCGTGCCGCCACGCTTGCGGCTTCCGATTTGCTCGATTCGCTGATCCCGGCGACTGTGATAAACGCGGCATAGACTTTATTGACCACGCCCGTGCCGAAAATAATTTGCAGCTGGCCTGCGTTGCGAAAACAGCCTTTCACGCCCTCGACATTGCCGATGGCGGCGGTGTCGGCTTTGGCGTCATCTACCAGCACCAGCCGCAGGCGCGTGGCGCAGTGGGCGGCGCTGGCGATATTCTCTTTGCCGCCGAGCAGCGGCAGGAGCGAGCGGGCAATCTGTTCAAAATCCATAACAACCTCAGTCTTGTGGTTTTTTATGTTGTCAGCAATACGCAGGCCCCCGCGCAGCAGGGGCCGTTTTATCAGAACCAGGTTTCCATCTGTACGCCGAAGTTCCATTCGCCGCCGGCGGTAAAGCCGGTGCTGCCGAAGGCATCATTACTGGCGTAGTTATCCAGGCGATGATCCCAGTCCATCCAGGTGGCGAACAGGCGCAGTTCAGGACGCTTGAGGAATTCGCCCACGTCGCCCGCTTTCAGCGTCGGCGCAAAGGTCAGCTTATAGAAGTTGCCGCTGACCGCGTTGCGGTCGTTGTAACCTTTCGGGCGCAGATCCATGTACTGATAGCTGCCCTCATACTGCAGCTCAAAGTTCTGGTTAATCTCCTGAATGAGGCGCAGGTTGGCGGTCGCCCACTGGTAGCTGTCGCCTTTGACGTAGCGATCTTTACTGCTCTGCGCCAGCACTGCCGGTGCGATATGCCAGCCACCGCCGAGCGGTGTCATGCCGTAGGTCGCGAGACGCCAGGTATCGGCCTGCGGCAGCAGCGCGCCATCGGAGCCGATGGATTTCACTTCCGCGCCCAGGCCATGGCCATACAGCAGTGCGGTTTTCGAGGAGCCGTCGCTCAGACCGTAGAAGCTGTCGTTATGCAGGCCGAGCAGCGCATGCACGCCATCTTCCGCCGCGTCTTTCTTCACGCGATTACCCTCGATATCCACGCGGTCTTCGTTATCTTTGGCACGCATCCCGCTCACCATCAGCTGTACCGGCCCGACGTAGTTATTAAGCGTCAGGATATAGTTCTGCGCGGTGTTTTCGCTGTTCTCGATATCGCCGAAGGTGCGGCCATACAGCGAGAAGTTACTGCGGGCGTTATCGCTCCAGCGCATGTCGTAGATACCCGCACCCGTACCGGCGAGGAACACCACGTCGGAGTCAATCCAGTGGATATCGAAGTTATCACGATCGAAGCGTTTACCGGCCCAGACGGTGGCATCTTTAAACGCGCCGGTGAAGGTTGGCAGGTGACCGAGTTCGGTAAACGCCTGGCGCACGTTGAGATCGCTGGTGGAAGCCGTCCAGTCGTTATAGCTGCGCTGACCGTCAGCGACCATCACTTTAAAGCGCGTGGTGGCGCCGTTCGCCAGCGTCTGTTTGTGCTCCAGGTTCATCTCAAGGTAAGTGTCCGGCTCATTGCCGAGACGCCCGACGTGACCGCCGGTTTCACCTGCTGGCGTAAAGGACGGGCCGCCCTGCGTTTTCGCGGCGGAATCGTTCATCAGCAGGCCCGAGCGGGCGTAGCCGTGGAATTCAAACCCGCTGTTATCCGCCGTTTGCGTGGAGGGCTGCGGTGCAGGTTGCGCGGCGACAGGCTGAACCGGCGGCTGCGCTTTTTGCTGCGCGGCAAGCGCCTGTGCCTGACGCTCTGCGGCTTCAGCGCGGGTTTCCGCCGCGCTGGCGCGCTGTTCAGCCGCCTGAAGACGTTGTTCCAGCGCGGCGAGACGCGCCTCAATGCTGGACATATCGCTGTCGGCAAAGGCGGCGGGAGTACCGGCCATTAAGCCAAGGGTAAGGGCAAGCGTACTTTTTTTAATCATGGTATGGCATCCCTGAGAAGGCGTTATCATCATTATGCAGACTTGCTAAACCGGTTTAGGCGGCAATCATAATCACGGCTTATTTTTACTGGCAATGAAATTAGCTAAACCGGTTTAGTGATTGTGATGAGGTTCGCAAAACGAGCCGCGGCAGCGGCTCAGAGGATCAGGCGAGGTGTGGTTGTAGATCGATAAGGCGGGGCAGGGCGGTCATCGCGCCTTTGGCAGTGGTCGCGAGCGCGCCGCAGGCCTGGGCTGCAGCAATCACGGGCGCAAGCTGAGCGACGGTCTGTGGCAGGCCTTGCGCGGCAAGGCTCCAGAGCATCCCGGCAACGAAAGCGTCGCCCGCGCCGGTGGTATCGACGCACTCGACCGGCACCGCCGGGTAGTGGTGGTGTTCGCCGTTAAAGCAGGCATCGACGCCTTCTGCGCCGCGGGTGATCAGCAGCAGCGGGATCGCGTGGCGGCGTGCCAGCGCCAGGGCGCTTTCTTCGTCATCCGCTCCGGCAATAAACGCCAGCTCTTGCAGTGAGAGTTTCACCACATCTGCCAGTGCCAGCGCGCGCTCAATGCATTCACGCAGCTGCGCGGTATCCGGCCAGAGATCTTCACGGATATTCGGATCGAAACTGACAAACCCGCCCGCACGCTTAATGCGCGCCATCGCCTCAAAGGCAGTATCGCGCGACGGCTGGGCGCACAGCGCAATCGAGCAGACGTGCAGCCACTCGCCAGCGCCGAACGGCGGTAAGTCGTCGGCGGTAAGAAACAGATCGGCGGACGGGCGCACCATAAAGGTAAACGAGCGTTCACCGCGGTCATCCAGTGCCACCACTACCGTCGAGGTGCGGTGCGCCGGGTCCTGATGCATGGCGCAGGTATCGACATTTTCCTCTTTCAGCGTCTGCGTCATAAATGCCCCAAACGGGTCGTGCCCGACGCGACCGATAAATCCGCTCGCGCCGCCAAGCCGCGCCACGCCGACCACGACGTTGGCAGGGGCACCGCCAGGGCATTGCAGTAAACGGCCGTGGCCGTCGGGCAGCAGATCCACCACGGCATCTCCAAGCGCCCATACTTTTGCTGACATGCGTATCTCCTTCGATTCATCCTGCGCTAAACAATAGTTAAACCGGTTTAGCTAATCAACACTCTTTATGCGCTTAGGGGGCGGCGATGTGGAAGAAGAGCAGAAACGTGCCGCGCCGGAACGCGGCCAGAGGATCAGTGATGATGTTTCGGGTCTGGGCCGAAGCGGTTTTCGCCGTGGGTGCCTTCCTGGGTGTTGAAGGCAAGGATCATCAGCCAGCCGATAACCGGGATCAGCAGGACGAACAGCCACCGCGCGGTGCGGTCTGTATCATGCAGGCGGCGGAACTGTACCGCCAGCGCGGGCAGCAACACGGCCAGCCCATAAATCAGCGTGAGCAGCCCTTGTTCGCCGATAACGCGCAGCCCAAGTATGGTATCGAGCGCCACCATGACGCCCGCCAGAATGAGATTTACCAGGGTGAACATCCAGTACTCTTTACGACGCGCCCGGCCGGTAAACCCGAGGTAATTTCTAAACGCTTTTATGTACCAGTACATCTGTTCTCGCCTCCCTTGCCATCAATCACTTGTTTTTAAAGCGATCGCTTAACTAAATGCTAGCTGTCGGAAAGGGAAACGGCCTGAGGGAAAATGCAAAGTGTGAGCGCCGTCGGAACGGCGCATTTTTCAGAAGAGGCTTAGGGCGAAGCGGATTAGCGGAAGCGCTCATCGCGCCCGTGCGGCTCATTAAGATCCTGCCAAGGGCCGATGGAGATAATACCGGTCGGGTTAATGGTTTTGTGGCTGCAAAAATAGTGGTGGCGGATATGCCCGAAATCCACGGTTTCCGCGATGCCCGGCATCTGGTAAATCTCGCGCAGGAAGCCATGCAGGTTCAGATAATCGCTGATGCGATGCTTGTCGCATTTGAAATGCGTCACGTAGACCGGGTCAAAACGCACAAGCGTCGTCCACAGGCGAATATCGGCTTCGGTGAGCTGGTCGCCTGCGAGATAACGCTGCTGACCGAGGATCTGCTCAAGCCGGGACAGCGAGGCGAACACCTGTTCCACCGCTTCGTCATACGCCTGCTGGCTGGTGGCGAAGCCCGCTTTATAGACGCCGTTATTCACCGTGTCGTAAATCCAGCCGTTCAGCTCGTCGATTTCTGCGCGCAGGGCCTGCGGATAGTAATCGCCCGCACGTGCGCCGAGTGCGTCAAAGGCGCTATTGAACATACGAATGATATCGGCGGATTCGTTACTGACGATGGTCTGACGCTCTTTATCCCACAGCACCGGCACGGTGACGCGCCCGGTGTAGTGCGGATCGGCCTGGAGATAAAGCTGATAGAGAAAATCGTGCTGATACAGTGTGTCGCCGGTCGCTGCCGGGAAATCGTCGCCGAAGGTCCAGCCGTTTTCCAGCATCAGCGGGTGCACGACCGAGACGGAGATAAACGACTCCAGCCCTTTCAGCGCGCGCAGAATTAACGTGCGGTGCGCCCACGGGCAGGCGAGTGAGACGTAAAGATGGTAGCGATCTTTCTGCGCCGTAAAGCCGCCTTCGCCTGTCGGGCCTGGTTCGCCGTCCGGAGTGACCCAGTTGCGGTACGCCGCCGAGGAGCGCTTAAAGCGGCCGCCGGTGGATGTGGTGTCATACCAGGTGTCGTGCCAGACGCCGTCAATCAGTTGTCCCATGATGCTCTCCTGTCAGAATGCTTTCCTCAGTATGGCAAAAAGGCAGGCGGTGAGGGCCGCCTGCCGTGAAATCAGTTACCAGTTTTTCTTCAGCAGACGATCCAGGCTGTACGCGCCAGGACCCATCAGCGCCAGCAGCAGATAGCCACCCGCGATAGAAAAGTTCTTCATAAACATAATCGAGTTAACGCCTTCCGCGAAGTTACTGTGGAACAGGAATGCGGTGAGCAGCGTAAACACAGCGGTAATCAGCGCCGTGGTACGGGTCAGAAAACCGAAGAGAATCGCCAGACCGCCGCCGAACTCAAGCAGGATAACCAGCGGCAGAATAAAGCCCGGCACGCCCATCGCTTCCATATACTGCTGCGTGCCCGCATAGCCGGTAATTTTGCCAAAGCCGGAGACGATAAACAGAATCGGCATCAGAATACGTGCCACCAGTACGCCAACATCTTCGAATTTTTTCATTTTACTCTCCAGAAATCCCGCTTCATCACGCAAGGGTAATTGTCTTTAAAAGGTTGCATTCCGCGGGGTTATCCGCGTTCCGCCGTTGATGGAAAGCATCATAGGGTGGGCGTAGTGGGAATGTAAGCAAGGAAAACTGGCAGATTTGTTCAAAAATTTTGATTTCAGTGTAAAGCGATCACGTTTTGGATAGCTTTATTATTTAACAAGATTAACCACAAATTGATAACGATAAATTAAGATAACTCCTTCAGTATTTCTAAAGGAATAATTTAGATGTAATTACTTTATAAATATAAAGTCGACAATTATTATTTCTATGAATTCATAAAAAGAAATCTTTTTTTAGAAAACTATGACCATCTTGGGGTTTAAAGTCTTTTTATTAAGAGATGTCTTAAATAAGACAGACTTTTTTATGACTTCAATAGGTGTGTGTCGGTAAAATATCATTCATTGATCGTTTAAAGTGATCAATTGAAAGCGATGAATTTACAGACTTTCATCTGTTTTTTTGATGCACATCGTAAACTACCTGTTTACGATAATTTAACCCTAGTAGCTTTCTTGTCCGGCACGTCTCTGTACCGGGAACTAAATAATGGATGGAATAATGAAAAAGACTCTTCTGGCGGTCGTGCTGGCTGGTATCACATGTCATGCAATGGCGGCGGATTCAACGGATTTAACAGTTAAAGGAGTACTGGTTAATGCTGCATGTACACCAACCCTGGATAAAAGCGAAGTGAACTTCGGTCATATTCCTGTAGCCAGTCTTGATGCGACCAATGCAAACCAGCTGGGCTCCAAAGACGTCACGCTGACTATCACTTGCGATAGCGCCATGGTGATGGGCTGGACTACCGTCGATGGCCGTACCGATTCCCTGCAGTCGCTGAGCCTTACCAGCGCTGGCGCGGACGACAGCAGCGTGGCGGATGCCACTACAGAGTATGGTCTGGGTAAAGCGGGCACCGTCAACATGGGCGCGTATGCTATTGCCGCTAAAACGACGGGCGTCACTTATGACGGCACCGCGGGTGATCTGCTGGAAGCCGATAATGTCGGTAACGGCAATGCGACGGCCTGGAAGAAAAGCACTACGGGCGTAACGAAACCGGGTGCGCGTACTTTTACCACCGCAGTGACTGGCGAAGTCGCGCCGAAAGCGTTCAAAGTGGGCGTATTCCCGCTGAAAGTGACCGCTGCGGTACAGGGTACCGATATTCTGAAGATTACCGACGATACTGACCTGGATGGTCTGGCGACGATTTCGCTTAGCTATATCTAATCCAAAAGCTGGCGGATAAATACAGATGTTAAACCGCAATGTATTGTCCTAAGGGTAAATACTTTAAAAACGCCAGAATACCCTGGCGTTTTCTAAGGCTGTATTAATACGTAATAGGCAAGGAAATTAACAGTGTTTAATAAGACATTATTAATTGGGGCTGGCCTGATGGCAATGGTTAGCGCAGCGCACGCAACCGACTCTACGGATTTAAAAGTCACCGGTAAACTAATTAATGGATCCTGCACGCCATCACTGGAAAATGGGGGCGTGGTCGATTTTGGTAATATTCCGTTGGGCAATCTTAATACCACGCAAACTAACCAGCTAGGTACGAAGACAACTCATCTGAGCATCCAGTGCACCAATGCGATGCAGGTGGCCTGGGTGATAACTGATAACCACAATGATTCGGTTGCCAGTGTTGATATTTCTGATGCTCAGGGAACAGTCACGCAAGCTAATCAAAAGTTTGGTTTGGGGAAAACGCTCGATAACATCAATCTCGGTGCCTGGTTTGTGCGTGTAAGCGGCGTTCAGCAATACGATGGTATTAATGGAGACACGTTATATATTGACGGTATTCAAAATTATGTACCTGATAGCGCCTGGGCAACGACAACTTCAGGTGTACCTTATAACGATGGGAGCCGGGGTTATACGCTAGGCGAAAAAGGAACAAAAGAGCCGGCCGCTGCAACTCTCTTTTCTTATACATTAAATATTTCTGCTGCTATTCAGGGCACCGATACGCTAGCTATTAGCGATAAAACGAACCTTGACGGAGCAGCCACAATTTCTCTGGTTTATCTGTAAGGTAATGCCGCGTCATTTTATTAATGCCGCACATCGTCATGCCATTTACGGCGTTTATGGAGTAAACAATGTTTAATAAAGCGATTTTGACAAGCGCCGTAATCATGGCGCTGGCAGGCACTGCTCAGGCAGCGGATTCGGTTGATCTTAATGTGAAAGGTACGCTGGTGAATGGCAGCTGTACGCCATCGCTGGAAAATGGTGGCGTGGTTGATTTTGGGCATATTCCGCTGGGTAATCTTTCTAAAACCGACACCAATCGCCTGGGGCAAAAAAACATTGTATTGACGATTACTTGCGATACTGAAATGCCTGTGGCTTTCGACGTAAAGGATAACCGTAGCGAGTCTACCGTTGATCTGACCGTTAACAATGCGTTTTATGATGGCAGTAGCTGTAGCGCGTCCTTAAATAAATTTGGTCTGGGAAAAACCGCAGAGAATGTAAACATTGGCGCTTACTGCGTAGGTGTCAACGTTCCTGAAGCGACTATCGATGGCACGTCTGGCGATGTCATTTATAAAAACCTGGGTAATGCCGCAAATGATTGGAGCAAAACGGGAGATGGGTCTGTGCGTAACTTTTCCCCTAATGACCGTTATTTGACGATTGCTGACGCGGGTACCGTTATTCCTAAAGCGGGTAAAAACTTTACTTTCCCGTTAATCGTGACCGCTGCTATTCAGGGCACGGATGTCCTTGCGATTACAGATAACACCAACCTGGATGGCTCTGCCACTATTTCCCTGGTGTATATCTAAATAATGACTGCGCCATTTATGAGTGGCGCAATTGTATCAATCTGTTGTTAGTGTTTATGGAAAAAACCATGATTAACAAAATAGTTCTGGCAGGCGTCGTAATGACAGCGCTGGCAGGTGCTGCGCATGCGGCAGATTCTGTCGAGCTAAAAGTAAAAGGTACGCTGGTCAACGCCGCGTGCGATATTTCACTCGATAAAAATGAGATTAACGTAGGCACCATTCCGGTAAAAAATTTGACGTATAGCGAAAGCGAAAATGCTTACTGGACGCAGCACTATGGTGCAACGCTGTCGATTACCTGTGGCGCGGCGATGCCTGTTGCCTTTATGACAACGGATAATAATCCGGATTCCAGAATTTCGGTGAATAGCGCGGTCGGTGTTTTTGGCCTGGGTAAAACCGAGGCGGGTGACAATATAGGTGTCTACACGGTTTTTGCTAACAAGAAACCGGCGTCGGTCAACGGTGAAGAGGCCTCGGTGCTTTATTCTACCAATAGCGGCTCTACCTGGAATGGCGGCACTACCGGGCTGACTGCATCGCCTAATGATTATTATACCGTGGCGAAAAAAGGCGCATCCACGCCTGAGCCGCTGACCACGGCGACAATTCCGCTGGATGTTCAGGTAGCGTTCTCAAAAGCGATGGCAGACAAAATTAGCGACTCACAGGCTTTTTCTGGTTCAACAACCTTTACGTTGAGATATATCTAAAAGCGGGATGTGATTCAATTTCGCTGTAGTCATTATTAAATTAACAGACGCGCAGTTAAATTGCGCGTCTGTTAGCCTGCTCGCTATGTCATATTATCGCAGAGGGAAAAACATGTTCAAATTTATTACGCTGCTGGCGGGCTTTTTGTCTGTGCTATCCGGCGTGTCATATGCCAGCGATAGCGTGGATCTTAAAGTTACCGCGACGCTTGAGGCGGCAGCCTGTACACCCACATTATCCGATGGCGGCGAAGCGAAATTTGGCCATATCCCGGTGGGAAATTTAAGTGAAACGCAAACGAATCAGTTAGGCTCCCGGTTTCTGACGTTAACTATTGCCTGTTCTGAATCTACGCCCGTTGGCTGGTTTATTACGGATAATAAAAAAGACAGTGTGCAGGCGCTAACTATCACAAATCCAAAATTTAATGGCGAAGATTTATCCGATGCCAGTTACGAGTTTGGCTTAGGAAAGACGGCTGCGGGCGTGAATATCGGGGCTTACGCCATTTATGTCGATAAAAGTAACGTAACAGCGGATGGCAATAAAATCAGCATGTTATATAAGCCAGGGTCTGGCAGTTGGTATGCTTCGGGGGCGGGTGAAATCAAAAACGACAGCAGCTATATCTATGCCGCAGAAGCGAGCGGAGCAACGGATGCCACTATCGTCAGCGCTCAGACCTTTGTCTGGCCTTTAAAGATCACTGCTGCCGTTCAGGCCACCAATACGCTGAACATTAGCGATGACACCTCACTCACTGGCTCTGCAACGATCACGGTAATGTATCTGTAATCTGCTGTTTTTGATGGGCTTAATTAATAAATATCATGAATGAATAAAGCTTAAAGCGTATTTAAATTTTCTGAAATTGTGGCGGCGACACAATCCGGTAATCATGTCAGCAACTTAAGCGGGACGTGCTGAGCGTCTTTGGGTTTAATATTACATAAAGGTGATTCATGAAACTGCAAAAAGGCTTGTTCTTATTATCCATCGTCGCAATGGCGCTTGGCCACGCCGCTACTTCTCAGGCAGCCGGAATGGTACCTGAAACGTCGTTGTTAATTATTAATGAAGCCGATCAGGGCGGCAGTATTAATATTAAAAATACCGATGATAAACCAGAGTTGCTGTATACCAATATTGTTGACCTGCCTGACGATAAAGAAGGCCATCTGGTCGTCACTCAACCGGTAATTCGTGTCGAAGGCGGACAAACACAGCATTTGCGTTTTATTCTCCAGACCGCCTCGCCGATGAAAACGGAACATCTCAAACGTGTTACGTTTGAAGGTATTCCTCAAAAAATGCCAGGCAAAAATAAAGTTGGTTTTAATATTCGTCAGGATATTCCTGTGCTTATTCATCCAGCGAATCTGCCAGTGGTAAAAGATGCCTGGACTCTGCTGGAATGGAGTGCGAGCGGGAATAATGTGACCGTTAAAAACCCAAGCCCGTATGTCGTACGCCTGGCGCCACAGATTGAATTGCTGCCAGGGCATGTGCCAGCGTTGCTGAAGAAAAGCTATATTCTGCCGGGCGAATCTATCACCGTGGCAGCCAAAAGTAGCGCTTCAGGAAATAACCAGGTGCGATTTGTTCCTGCAAGCCGTTACGGTATTCAGGTTGAAAGTTACAACGCGCCATTAAATAACCATTAATTTCTACTCTGAGTTTAGAAGATGCCTATTCGCATTAAGCGGGTTTCCGCTCTTGTCAGCCTTTGTCTGGCTCAGGCGGCGTTTTGCCCTTTGATGGCCCTAGGCCAGGAGGCGCAATTCGATATGGATATATTAAAAAACCGTGGACTGGACACAACGCTTGGTAATTATTTTGCCGACGCAGCGAAATTCCTCCCAGGACGCAGACCGGTTTCATTAACCATTAACGGTAAAGAAAAAGGTACGGTAACGGCCCGTTTCGGCGATAAAGGGCAACTTTGTGTCGACCGCGCTTTTTTACAGAGCGCGGGGTTACAGGTGCCGTCTGCATTGCGGGGCGATAAAACGGATGAGTCCGGTTGTTATGATTATCAGAAAGATTATCCGTCTACGGTTATCACGCCGTTGCCTGGTGAAGAAAGCCTCTCCATCGTTGTGCCGCAGGAGGCATTATCTAACGATATCGTGATGCCGGAAAATATGACGCATGGCGGTACGGCCGCGATGCTGAACTATTCGCTGATTTCATCACAGTATCGCTACGGAGATGGCTCAAGCCGCTACGATCAATTGTCGCTTGAGAACGGTTTTAACTTTCATGACTGGCTGTTGCGCAGCCGTCAGTCGCTTTCACGCACTGACGGCAACACGCAAAACGATGTGCTCTATACCTACGTTCAGCATACGTTCGAAAGTAAGAAAACTTTAATGCAGGCGGGGCAGATCAACATCAGCAATACGCTGTTTTCCGGCGCGTCGATAAGTGGCGTGCAGTTTATTCCGGAGAGCAGTCTTGCTGGTACATCTGGCAGTGGCGTGACGGTAACCGGCATGGCGCACTCGGCGCAGGCGCGCGTAGAGATTAAGCAGAATGGTCGCGTCATTCACTCCACGCTGGTTCCCGCCGGGCCGTTTACGCTTGATGACGTTCAGGTGATTTCTGGTACGTCGCCGCTTGATGTCACAGTGACTGAAACCGACGGCTCACAAAGCCATTACACCATCGCCGCCGACGCGCTGCGTGGTAATACGCTTTCGCGTCCGCAGGGTTTGGCCATCGCGATGGGACGCACGCGAGACAAAGGCGATAACGATCGCCAGCCCTGGCTTGCGACCGTATCAGACGGATGGCACCTGAAGCCGTGGATGAATCTGAGCGCTGGCGCAATGACCGCGCAGCAGTATAACGCACTGGCGACGCAGCTTGATGTTCAGGCGCTGCCTGGCCTGATGGCTTCCGCAACCCTGCGTGCATCGCAGGATAGCTACGGCGATAACAAAGGGCACAGCACGACGCTTAATATTGGTTATAGCGCGGCGAATAACCTGTCATTCTCCGCGTCCGCCACGCGTTACAGCGAGGGCTATCGTGAATTAACCGATACGCTGGATGACGATTTCAGCCAGTACGCGGGGCAATACAGTGTGAACACGTCGTGGAGCCACCCGTGGTTAGGCTCTTTCTCGTTGGGTTATAGCCTCGATAAAGGGGCGGATGGCGATCGTGATTCCCGTTATGTCAATGCCTCCTGGGGGAAAACCTTCCGCTGGGCGACCGTATCCGTGAACTGGCAAAACTTGCTTAATCCGGCTCACGATGACAGCCATCGCGATAACCAGAACTATGGCGACATGCTGTACGTCAATGTCTCTGTACCGTTGGGCTCTCAGCGTATTTCGGCCTATACCCACCAGCGTGATGACGAAACGCGCAACGGCCTGAACCTCTCCGGGGATCTTTCCCGTAATACCTATTATTCCGTCTCCGTGGAGCGGGATAAGGAAGAAAGCCAAAACAGCTTTAACGGCTCGGTGAACAGCAACCTGCACTACACCCAGCTCGGTCTGAGCGCCGGCAAAGATGGCACGGACAACACCAATACCAGCGTAACGCTCAATGGCGGCATCGTAGCGCACAGCAACGGCGTGACGTTCTCGCCGTATGCCATCCAGGACACGTTTGGTATCGCTTCCGTTAACGATCACGTCAGCGGCGTTGAGATTGAAACGCCGGATGGTCCGGTCTGGACTGACCATTGGGGGCAGGCGGTCGTGCCTTCGCTGCCGGCGTATCAGCCTGCGCGGGTCGAAATGAACACAGAAACGTTGCCGAAAAATATCGATGTGAACAACGGCATCTCGATGGCGGCTGCCGGACATGGCGCGGTGAGCAATATTAGCTTCAGCGTGCTGAATGTTCGTCGCGCCATGCTGAATGTCACGATGAGTGATGGTCGCCCCGTACCGAAGAACGGCACGCTGGTTGATGGTGAAGGCAACTATGTGACCACGGTTGTTGATGACGGACTGGTATTCCTTAATGACGTCGACAGCATCAAGTCATTGATTCTTGTGAACGAAGACGGGCAGCGCCAGTGCGAGATCCATTATCACCTGGCGGAAAAAGGGCATCAGAACGAGCTCTATGAACAAACGAAAGGGGTATGTCAGTGAAACGGTTAACCGGCGCGCTTATTTTCGGGCTCTTTTGCGCAGGGCTCGCCCACGCGGAGTGCCAGCTTACGCTTTCCCGCCCGGAGTTGAATTACGGCAAGGTGCATGAAAAAGATTTTTCAGGCCAACATAAACGCTGGAAAACGCTGCATGAGCGGGAAGTGCGGATCACCGCGCTTTGCGACGCGCCGACCAAAATGGCCATTTTCGGGCAGGGCGGGGCGAATGATGACGGGTTCCGCATGGCGTCTGACAGCCTGATGCTGGTGAAAGCCTCGGATGCTTCGCTCGACGGAAAACCGGTGCTGCTGGGTAAAACTCACAGCCATTCGGCGTTTGTTCCCGAAGGCAGCGGCAGCGATAAAAAACTCTGGCGCGATAACGAAGGCCTGCTGCCCATGAGCGGTGCGGGCGTGGCGGAAGGGAAAGAATTTTCGATGACCCTGACGATACTCCCGGCATTAAGCACGCGCGATACGCAAGTCACCGATAAAACGACGCTGGAAAGTAACCTGCATTTTACGGTCGAAACCCAGCAGTAATACACCATCCCCGCCTTGCTGTGAAGATACACAGTAACGGGGAATGACGGAGCTACGGAGACGGTTGCCCGCCAGAGTATCGGGGATATTGACTTTTTATTAAGGAACATACAGATGAAAAAACTTGCATTAGCCAGTGCACTATTAATGGCTGCGGGTATGAATGTTTATGCCAGCGACAGCGTCGATTTAAAAGTGACCGGCACGCTGACATTAACCGCCTGTAATCCAACGTTTGAAAATGGTGGCGTGATTAATCTTGGTCATATTCCTATTGGTAATATGACCACTACCGATAATGACAAGGCCTATGAGGCTGTTTCTGTCCAGCATAAGAAAGTGGATTTAACCATTACCTGTACTGCAGACACTGCGCTTGGTTTTACCATTACGGATAATAAAGAAGGCACCATTCCTGCTTCATTGGTTTCGGACTACGGCGGTGCTTATGGTTTTGGTAATACAGCAGATAACAAAGCCATTGGCTTATACCAACTGTACGAGAACGCAGAAACTATCGACGGTGCGGCTGCTTCTCTGATTTATTCTACAAACGGTGGCGAAGGCTGGAGCAAGGCCCGCGCATTGAACCATATTAATGTTATCTATTCTTTTGCCAATAAGGATGAAGTTGTTCCTAAGAGCGGCAAAGAATTTACATTAAAATTTGATACAGCTTATTACTTTGAAAAGTCTGTTGTAGAAAGCGTAGTAGATGAAATGGATTTCCAGGGCTCGGCAACGTTCTCTCTGGTTTATCTGTAATTTTATTAAGGAGTAAAAAATGAAAAAGTTAGTCTTAGCCAGTGCGCTGATGATGGCTTTTGGTATGAATGCCTATGCCAGCGACAGTGTCGATTTAAAAGTAACGGGCACGCTGACATTAACCGCCTGTAATCCGACGTTTGAAAATGGTGGCGTGATTGATCTTGGTCATATTCCTATTGGCAATATGACCACCACAGATAATGATAAAGCCTATGAAGCGATTTCTGTTCAGCATAAGAAAATAGATTTAACCATTACCTGTACTGCAGACACGGCGGTTGGTTTTACCATTACCGATAATAAAGAAGGCACCATTCCTGCTTCATTGGTTTCGGATTACGGCGGTGCTTATGGTTTTGGTAATACAGCAGATAACAAAGCCATTGGCTTATACCAACTGTACGAGAACGCAGAAACTATCGACGGTGCGGCTGCTTCTCTGATTTATTCTACAAACGGTGGCGAAGGCTGGAGCAAGGCCCGCGCATTGAACCATATTAATATTATCTATTCTTTTGCCAATAAGGATGAGGTTGTTCCTAAGAGCGGCAAAGAATTTACATTAAAATTAGACACGACTTACTATTTTGAGAAAACAGTTGTAGAAAGCGTGACAGATCAACTGGATTTCCAGGGCTCGGCAACGTTCTCTCTGGTTTACCTGTAATCAACGGTATTTGCCAGTCGCTCTGCGCATGCTGGCCTGTGATGACTACACAAAATAAAACACCCTGTCGTCTTTAGCGCGGCAGGGTGTTTTACGTTTAGCGCGGCCAGAAACTGCGAACCATTCAGGGGAGCGGATGTTTCATGGTGGTTTTAATCAACCGCCAGGTGCTCCACGCGGCGAAACCGCGTTTAGCCCAGCGCAGCAGGAAATTAGGGTTCCTGATGCTCCAGATAGCCATCGCGCTACTGCCGACCAGCGCCCAGGAGCGCAGGCTCAGCAACGTGTTCCAGCCGCGGTCATAAGAGCCGGTTGCGGCAAGCCAGTCGCGACGACTCGCGGCCATATCCAGCCGCTGCTGCTGGATTTGACTGAGCAGCAGCGCTTTGCGCCTTTCGCGCTCGGCTTTGCTCATGCTCATGACTTGTCATCCTCCAGCAACTGACGATCGTTAGACAGCTCATGACGCGTGTGACGCAGCAGCGTCGACTGGCGCGATTTCCTGAGCGTCCAGATGCCGCCAATCAGCGCCAGCACAAACAGCGTGACGGTCGTGCCAATCATGACGTTAAGGCGATACTGCGGATCGACTGCCCAGATAAGCAGCACCATCAGACTCATCAGTCCAAAGGCGGCAAACAGCATCGTCAGGCCAGTCATCAGCAGCAGCTGAAAGAGATTCGCTTTCTCCTCTTCCAGCTCCACGACAGCGAGCCGTAAACGGGTTTCCACCATCTCTACAAGCACGGTGACGATACGTTGTCCGATGCCGAGAACGCTTTTACCCGGCCCTTGCGCGTGACGAGGCTCCGTCATAATCAGCGCCGCGTCAGGAGCACGCCCAGCACGACGCCAATGGCCGCACCAATACCCACGCCGGTCCACGGATTTTCACGCACATAATCTTCGGCACGCGCCGCGGCTTCGCGGGTCTGTTTGGCAATCACATCACCGGTTTCGGTTAAGTGATAACGGGTGTCTTTCAGCGCGCGCTCTGCTTTATTGCGCAGTTTGCTCATCTCTTCCTTCGATTTGTCCCCGGAGGCGGTCAGCACCTCTTCCAGCGTATCGGCAAGCGATTTCAACTCAGCGCGCAGGTGGTCGGTATTTTCTTTTGACATAATGCTCTCCTGATAAGTGAGGGTTATCCATAAGCTCAGTAATCTTGAGCTTTCAGCGCCTTAAGCTCTTGCTCGGCTTCTGCGAGCTTGTGGCGACGTTTGGCAATTTTTTCAGCATCGCCTTTCTGCGACGCTTCATGCAATTCGGCGCGGCGCTCGGCCACTTCCGCCTGTTTCTTCGCCACTTTCTGCCGGTGCTCGGCGAGCACATCGCCGTCACGGCAGTTGGCTCGTACCTGACTTAGCGCTTTTTTCAGCCCGTCGATGCGCCCCTGATTATGGTGCTGCTCGGCGTAGCGGATCTCCTTTTCAATCTCCTGCGCTTTTTCTTCGCAAGGGGAGGCGGCAAGCGCTGCGGCATTCCAGGAAAAAAGGGCTAAGGCCAGTACTGTGCGGTAATTCATGATTAAACCTTCCATTGTGTTGCGTAAGGCCACAGGCGATACGCGATTCCGGTTGTGTTGCGCGGACAGAACAATGGGTTGCGCTTACTCAAGCATAGTAAGTAATAACGCAAACCCCAAAGTCCGTGAAAAGATTCAGATTCCTGGAAGGGTTAACCCAGGCGTTGAATGTCATGACGCAGGCGAGTGAGCCAGGCGGGGGTGAGGCTTTTTTCTTCCTGCTGGGCGATAACAAAACCGCGCGGCAGCGAGCGATAGAGCACTTTGCGGGCTGCTTCGCTCTGATCGCTGGTATCGAACTTGATAAGCAGAATGTCATCCTGCGGCGTAATGCTTTTAAAACGGATACCGTTGGCATCGAGATGGTGCCAGACGGAAAAACCATCCGGGATAGTCGCACCCTGCGACACCGCGCGTATCTCAAGCGTGGTTTCATGTTTTTGTAGCGCGGCCCAGCAAAGCAGCATGGCGGCCAGCAGCGCGCCTGCCGAAAGCATTAGCGTAAGACGACGAGAAAGCGCGCGTGTGAAAGCCATCCTTTAGCTCCGGTTTCCATGTTTTTTCTTCCATAACACCACGAGCGATCCTATCAGGCCGATAACCAGCAGCACGACCGGCAGCAGCATCAGACAGGACATCAGGGCGTCTTCATATTTAAGAAACACCGGCGTTTTGCCAAGTAAATAGCCAAGCGTGGTGAGAATGACGACCCAAAGCAGGCCGCTCATCCAGTTAAAGAACTGGAAACGGGCGTTATTGAGGCCAGAAAGCCCGGCGATGGTCGGCAGCAGCGTACGCACAAAGGCGATAAAGCGGCCCAGCAGCAGCGCGGACAACCCATGTTTATGAAACAGATGATGCGCCCGCTGATGGTAATGCGCGGGCAGATGCGACAGCCAGTTCTGTACGATGCGCGTATTGCCGAGCCAGCGCCCCTGGATATAGCTCACCCAGCAGCCGAGGCTTGCGGCCGCGGTCAGCAGCAGCACCGTTTGCGGATACCCCAGCGCGCCTTTGGCGATAAGCACGCCCACCAGCACCAGAAGGCTGTCGCCCGGCAGAAACGCGGCGGGCAGCAGGCCGTTTTCCAGAAACAGGATCATAAACAGCACAAAATAGAGCATGCCAATCATGCCGGGGTTGGCCAGCGTTTCGAAGTCCTGGCTCCAGAGCGCAGTAAGTAATTGTGTCAAAAGTTCCATTCAGTGATCCTGGCACATCGGTTAAAGCCAATGGGGTAGAACAGATAGCATTGCGACATTTCTGCGGTATGAAGGACGTCAACAGCGCTCTGTGCGTTCCTGGCGCTGGCACGGCTCCGTGTGCAATGAGAGAAGTAAGCAAGCGCTAACTTTTCACCAGGAAATGCGTCTAATTGTAACAAAGCTCTGCCTGATGCGTCACAGAAATCGTGCTTTGTTGAAGGTTGATTTTGCTTTCCGGGAATAAGGCTGGCGAGGGTATTTACACACGCTGACACTATATATGGTTTGCTTACCCTCGCGGTAAGAAGAGTATTACTTTCCGCCGTTTGCCGCCGCGTCGAGATGGACCACCGGATTTTCGGCAAAAAGATAGCGGTCGGCGTTAAATTCAAAGTCGTCGCTGGTTTCGTTAAACAGCATCTGTTTGGTGTTCTCCAGGTGCTGCCACATGGCGAGCTTCGCCCCGTGTGGATCTTTGCGAATCAGTGCCTTAAGGATTTTGTCGTGATCGTCGCACCAGTTATCGACGGTACGCGCGTCGATATGCTCATGCAGCTTTTTCCAGTACGGGTTATGCACGCGCTGGGTCCACATTTTTTCGACTATCGCGGCAAGCGCGCTGTTTTGCGTGGCGAGTGCGACCTGCACGTGAAACTGTAAATCCCATTCGGAGTCGCGGAAGAATTTCTCGTTGCGCGCTTTCTCCTGAATTTCCATCAGTTTAATGATGTCTTGCTTGGTTACCTGGGTGGCGGCGAACTCGGCGATATTACTCTCGATAAGCTGGCGGGCCTGTAGCAGCTCGAAGGGGCCGTAGCTTGCGAATTCATATTCCTGCTCAGGGGCCGGGGCGTGATGTTTTGCCTGGTTGGCGATGACATGGATACCGGAACCTTTGCGCACTTCAACATAGCCTTCGACTTCCAGCATGATGATGGCTTCACGCACGACCGTGCGGCTGACGTTTTTCTCGTCGGCGATAAAGCGCTCGGCAGGGAGCTTTTCTCCCACCTGGTAAACGCCTTCTTCAATGCGTTGCTTAAGCTCAGCGGCCAGTTGTTGATACAGACGGCGCGGTTCTGCGATTTCCATGTATGACTCCAGTGAACACAATACTGCTTAGATTTGTTATACCACTTTTCGGGGGAGCCCTCCACTCGACGCCCATGAAAAAGCCGCCCGCAGGCGGCTTTCAGGATAAGCGATCAGTGTTGTGTGACGGGCGCGCCACTTCGCGTCTCTCGCTCCAGTTCGCTGGCCGGTTTGTTTTTCAGCACCGTCCAGATAACCAGCGCGCCCAGCAGGTCGAACACGGCCAGCACAGCGAACAGCGGGCTGAAGCCAATGGTGTCGGCCAGCGCGCCGACCACCAGAGCGAACAGCGTGCTCGCGGTCCAGGCCGCCATACCAGTCAGGCCGTTGGCGGTCGCCACTTCATTACGACCAAACACATCAGAGGAGAGCGTAATCAGCGCGCCGGAGAGCGACTGGTGCGCGAACCCGCCGATGCACAGCAGGGCAATCGCCACATAGGGGCTGGTGAACAGGCCAATCATGCCAGGGCCAATCATCAGTACCGCGCCCAGCGTCACCACCATTTTACGGGAAACGATAAGATTCACGCCAAACCAGCGCTGGAACAGCGGTGGCAGATAACCGCCGACGATACAGCCGAGATCCGCGAACAGCATCGGCATCCAGGCGAACATCGCGATCTCTTTCAGGTTAAAGCCGTACACTTTGAACATAAACAGCGGGATCCAGGCGTTAAACGTACCCCAGGCCGGTTCCGCCAGAAAGCGCGGCAGCGCGATGCCCCAGAACTGACGGGTGCGCAGGATCTGCCACGGCGACATTTTTTTACCGTTATTGGTCTGATGCTGCGCCTCCTGGCCGCCAATAATGTAATCGCGTTCTTCTTCGGTCAGTTTTTTCTGGTCGCGCGGATGTTTGTAGAAAATCAGCCAGGCCATCGCCCAGGCGAAGCTCAGCACGCCGGAAATAATAAACGCCAGTTCCCAGCTATGCATGACAATAGCCCATACCACCAGCGGCGGGGCTATCATGGCACCGATAGACGAGCCCACGTTGAAATAGCCTACGGCGATGGAACGCTCTTTCGCCGGGAACCACTCGGAGCTGGCTTTAAGACCCGCCGGGATCATCGCCGCTTCCGCAGCACCCACGGCGCCACGTGCCAGCGCCAGGCCGCCCCAGCTGCCTGCCAGCGCCGTTGCGCCGCAGAACACCGCCCATGTCACGGCAAAGAAGGCGTAACCGATTTTCGTGCCGAGAATATCCAGCACGTAGCCTGCCACCGGCTGCATGACGGTATAAGCCGCGGAATAGGCGGCGATAATATAAGAATATTGCTGGGTGGAGATGTGCAACTCTTCCATCAGGGTGGGCGCTGCGGCCGCTACGGTGTTACGGGTCAGGTAGCCCAGCACGGTGCCCAGCGTCACCAGCGCAATCATGTACCATCGTAACCCTTTAATTTTACGCATTGGAAACCTCATCGTTTAATCGTTCGCCGCGCAGGCAGGCATGTTGCCAGGCTTGCGCGATGCTCATTCAGTAACGGGAGGCGCGCCGGAGGTCTTGTCGGTGCCGTCCACGCCCTGCCATACCGTGTTTATGGGACAGGCCGGTATCCGTTCCGGCTGATGGGGTGAATCACACCCTCTAAAACATTCCGTGGGTTTATATGTTGCGACGGCAGAACGATAACTTGTCATACAGCTTTAAAAGTTGAATGCCATCACAAAAGCATTTTTATTTGTAAGGTTACGTCAGGGGCGACACGAAGCCAGACGTGGCGCGGGCTGGCGCGGCGTTTACTTCGGAACGGGGTGATTATTTGTGTGCTTTTATTGATCTGACTCACGAAAATAGCTTCGGTCGCTGGAAATTGGTGTGATAACTTTGACAGCATCATGCTAACGCATCTGAAATACTGGCTCAGAGGAAGCATAAAATGACCCCGTTCATGACCGAAGATTTCCTGCTCGACACCGAATTCGCCCGCCGCCTGTACCACGACTACGGTAAAGACCAGCCGATTTTCGACTATCACTGCCACCTTCCGCCGCAGCAGATTGCCGAAAATTACCGCTTTAAAAACCTGTATGACATCTGGCTGAAAGGCGACCACTACAAATGGCGCGCGATGCGCACCAACGGCGTGCCGGAGCGTTTGTGTACCGGCGATGCGAGCGACCGCGAGAAGTTTGACGCGTGGGCGGCGACCGTGCCGCATACCATCGGCAACCCGCTGTACCACTGGACGCATCTGGAGCTGCGCCGTCCGTTTGGCATTACCGGCAAACTGCTGTCGCCGAAAACCGCGGATGAGATCTGGAACCAGTGCAACGATCTGCTGGCGCAGGATGCGTTCAGCGCCCGCGGCATCATGCAGCAGATGAATGTCAAAATGGTGGGCACCACCGACGATCCGATCGATTCCCTGGAGCATCACGCGACCATCGCGAAAGACAGCGCCTTCACCGTCAAAGTGCTGCCGAGCTGGCGCCCGGACAAAGCCTTCAACATTGAACAGCCGACCTTTGCCGACTACATGGCGAAGCTTGCGGAAGTCTCCGATACCGATATCCGCCGCTTTAGCGATCTGCAAACGGCGCTGACCAAACGTCTGGATCACTTTGCGGCTCACGGCTGTAAAGTGTCGGATCACGCGCTGGATGTGGTGCTGTTTGCCGAGGCGAGCGAAAGTGAGCTTGATGGCATTCTGGCGCGCCGTCTGGCGGGCGAGGCGCTCAGCAGCCATGAAATCGCGCAGTTCAAAACGGCGGTGCTGGTCTGGCTTGGCGCAGAATACGCGCGTCGCGGCTGGGTGCAGCAGTACCACATCGGCGCGCTGCGTAATAACAACCAGCGCCAGTTCAGACTGCTCGGGCCGGATGTCGGTTTCGACTCCATCAACGACCGCCCGCTCGCGGAAGAGCTTTCAAAATTGCTCAGCAAACAGAACGAAGAAAATCTGCTGCCGAAAACCATTCTCTACTGTCTGAACCCGCGCGATAACGAAGTGCTGGGCACTATGATCGGCAACTTCCAGGGCGAAGGGATGCCAGGCAAGATGCAGTTCGGCTCCGGCTGGTGGTTTAACGATCAGAAAGACGGCATGGAACGTCAGATGACCCAGCTCGCGCAGCTCGGCCTGCTGAGCCGTTTTGTGGGGATGCTGACCGACAGCCGCAGCTTCCTCTCTTATACCCGTCATGAATACTTCCGCCGCATTCTGTGCCAGATGATTGGCCGCTGGGTGGAAGCCGGCGAAGCGCCGGGGGATATCGATCTGTTAGGCGAGATGGTCAAAAACATCTGCTTTAACAACGCCCGCGACTACTTCGCCATTGAACTCCACTAAGGCCCTTTGAGGTTGATATGCAATACATCAGGATCCATTCGCAGGATAACGTTGCGGTAGCGCTGGCGGATCTGCCTGAAGGCACGGTGATCGCCATTGACGGGCTGTCCGTCATGCTGTTGCAGCCGGTGGCGCGCGGGCATAAGTTCGCACTGCGCGCCATCGCTCAGGGAGAGAACGTGGTGAAATATGGCCTGCCGATAGGCCATGCGCTGGCGGATATCGCGCCGGGCGAACATATTCACTCCCACAATACCCGCACCAATCTCAGCGATCTGGATGAGTACAGCTATCAACCCGAAGCGCCGTTTACCGGCGAGCAGATGGGCGATCGCGAGGTGCAGATCTACCGTCGCGCCAGCGGCGAGGTGGGGATCCGCAATGAACTCTGGATCCTGCCGACCGTCGGCTGTGTCAACGGGATCGCGCGCCAGATCCAGAACCGTTTCCTGAAAGAGACGAACGACGCCGAAGGCACCGACGGCGTGTTTCTCTTCAGCCACACCTACGGCTGCTCGCAGCTCGGCGATGACCACATCAACACCCGCACCATGCTGCAAAACATGGTGCGCCACCCGAACGCCGGGGCGGTGTTGGTGATTGGTCTTGGCTGTGAGAACAACCAGGTGGACGCGTTTCGCGAGACGCTCGGCGATTTCGACCCGGCACGCGTACATTTTATGGTGTGCCAGCATCAGGATGATGAAGTGGAAGCGGGGCTTGAGCATCTGCACGCGCTTTATGACGTCATGCGCCACGACAAACGCGAGCCGGGCAAACTCAGCGAGCTGAAATTCGGGCTGGAGTGTGGCGGTTCAGACGGGCTTTCCGGTATTACCGCCAACCCGATGCTTGGCCGTTTCTCGGATTATGTCATCGCCAACGGCGGCACCACGGTACTGACCGAAGTGCCGGAGATGTTTGGCGCAGAGCGCATTCTCATGAGCCACTGCCGCGACGAAGCGACGTTTGAAAAAACCGTCACCATGGTGAACGACTTCAAACAGTACTTCATCGCGCACAATCAGCCGATTTACGAAAACCCGTCGCCGGGCAACAAAGCGGGCGGCATCACCACGCTTGAAGAGAAATCGCTCGGCTGCACGCAGAAAGCGGGCGCAAGCCAGGTTGTCGACGTGCTGCGCTATGGCGAGCGCCTGCATACGCCTGGCCTTAACCTGCTGAGCGCGCCGGGTAACGACGCTGTCGCCACCAGCGCGCTGGCGGGCGCGGGCTGCCATATGGTGCTGTTCAGCACCGGGCGCGGCACGCCCTACGGCGGTTTCGTACCGACGGTGAAAATCGCCACCAACAGCGAGCTGGCAGCGAAAAAACCGCACTGGATAGACTTCGACGCCGGTCAGCTGCTGCACGGCACCGCGATGCCGCAACTGCTGGAAATGTTTGTCGATAAGATTGTGGAAATCGCCTCCGGCAAACAGACCTGCAATGAGAAAAACGATTTCCGCGAGCTGGCCATCTTTAAGAGCGGCGTGACGCTGTAGGCCCCGGACAACGTCATCATCAGACGGCGTTTCATTTATGAAGCGCCGTTTCTTTTTGAGAGGGACGCTTTATGACCGCGTATTGGCTGGCCCAGGGCGTTGGGGTCATCGCCTTTCTGATTGGCATCACCACCTTTTTCAACCGCGACGAGCGGCGCTTTAAGCTGCAACTGGCGCTTTACAGCGCCGTCATCGGCGGGCACTTTTTCCTGATGGGCGCGACGCCTGCGGGCATGAGCGCGGAGCTCAACGCGCTGCGCACGGTGATTTCGCTACGCACCCGCAGCCTGTGGATTATGACGCTGTTTATCGTGCTCACGCTGGCGCTCGGGCTGGTGAAGCTGCATCACGCCATTGAGCTGCTACCGATTATCGGCACCGTCGCCAGCACCTGGGCGCTGTTTCGCTGCACGGGGCTTACCACCCGCTGCGTGATGTGGTGCTCCACCGCCTGCTGGGTCACGCATAATTTCTGGATTGGCTCGATAGGCGGGACGCTGATTGAAGGCAGTTTTCTCATCATCAACGGGTATAACATTCTTCGTTTCTGGCGGATGCAACAACGCGGCATCGATCCGTTTAAGGTCGAAAAAGAGATAGTGCAGAAGCGATAAAAAACGGCGGCCCGCAGACCGCCGGAGAGGGATTAATTACGCAGCGCGTGGCTCGCAAGACGCGCATCTTCCGCCTGGCACGCCGCCGCGGTGAAGAGCACGTCGGTGGAGGAGTTCAGCGCGGTTTCGCAGGAGTCCTGCAACACGCCGATGATAAAGCCCACCGCCACCACCTGCATGGCGATATCGTTCGGGATACCGAACATATTGCACGCGAGTGGAATCAGCAGCAGCGAACCGCCCGCCACGCCCGACGCGCCGCAGGCGCACAGCGACGCCACCACGCTCAGCAGCAGCGCGGTCGGCACATCCACCGCGATCCCGAGCGTATGGACCGCCGCCAGCGTCAGCACCGTAATGGTGATCGCCGCACCCGCCATGTTGATGGTCGCACCGAGCGGGATAGACACCGAGTACGTATCGCGGTCCAGATTCAGCTTCTCGCACAGCGCCATATTGACCGGAATATTCGCCGCCGAGCTGCGGGTAAAGAACGCGGTCACGCCGCTTTCGCGCAGGCAGGCGAACACCAGCGGGTACGGGTTACGACGGATTTTCGCAAACACAATCAGCGGGTTTATCACCAGCGCCACCAGCAGCATACAACCGACCAGCACGACCAGCAGTTGCGCGTAGCCCCACAGGGTATCGAAACCGGTAGTGGCGAGGGTGGACGCGACCAGGCCGAAAATCCCGATGGGCGCGAAGCGGATCACCAGTTTCACCATAAAGGTGACGGCATCCGACATATCATTCACCAGATTTTTGGTGGTGTCGTTGCCGTGACGCAGCGCGAAACCGAGACCCACAGCCCAGACCAGAATGCCAATGTAATTGCCTTTCAACAGCGCATCAATCGGGTTCGCGACCATGCTGAGCAGCAGGTCGCGCAGCACGCCGACAATGCCGGTCGGCGGCGTAATATCCGTCGCGCCTGCAACCAGATGCAGCGTGGAAGGAAAGAGAAAGCTGAACAGCACGGCGGTCAGCGCCGCGGAAAACGTGCCCAGCAGATAGAGCCAGAGAATGGGGCGGATATTGGTTTTCTGCCCGTGTTTATGGTTGGCGATAGAGGCCATTACCAGCATCAGCACCAGTACCGGCGCCACGGCTTTCAGCGCGCCGACGAACAGCGTGCCGAGCAGCCCGACCGCGATAGCCGCGGGTTTGGAAAGCCAGGCCAGCAGAATACCGAGCACCAGTCCCACCAGAATCTGTTTTACCAGACTGCCCTGTGCCAGGCGGTGTAGCAGGCCGCCGCCCTGAGATTGCGTAGTCATACTATTTCCTTCAGAAGTGATGTGGTTGCATCCCGCGCCATGTTCTGTGCCACGTTGCGTCAGGATGTAACAAAAGTTTGCACAGATGAGTATAAGGATTTGGCTACGCGGAGAAAGGGGATAGTGCTGGATTTTCTGAATTGCTCCCGTTTTTTAACTATCTCTTAACGTTATTGTGACAATATCGGCAATTCCGTCATCGGGCGCGTTGCAAAAGCGCGGGGAGCGAATAACCCATAAAAAAACGCCGCCCGCAGGAGCACGGGCGGCGTCAAAGCCATGACGGCAAAATCCTTATTCCGCCAGCTTTCTCTTGTCGTTGCGGTGGTTAACCCAGGCGTTAATCACAAGCGTTGTCACCAGAATTCCGCCGACCATGCCAAGCGAAATGGCGATTGGAATATGATAGAAATCGACAATCAGCATCTTGATACCGATAAATACCAGGATCACCGATAGCCCATATTTCAGCATCGAGAAACGCTCCGCCACGCCCGCCAGCAGGAAGTACATGGCGCGCAGACCGAGGATCGCGAAGAGGTTAGAGGTCAGCACGATAAACGGGTCGGTGGTGACGGCGAAAATCGCCGGGATGCTGTCCACCGCGAAAATCACGTCGCTCAGCTCCACCATAATCAGTACCAGCAGCAGCGGGGTGGCGTACAGCAGGCCGTTTTTACGCACGAAAAAGTGCTCGCTCTCGATGCTGTCCGTCATGCGCAGATGCCCGCGCAGCCAGCGCACCAGCGGTTTATCGCCGATCCCGCCTTCATCTTCTTTCGCGAGCGCCATCTTCACGCCGGTAAAGAGCAGGAACGCGCCGAACACATACAGCAGCCATTCAAACTGCGTAATAAGCCAGCTACCGGCGAAAATCATAATGGTGCGCAGCACGATAGCGCCCAGCACGCCGTAAATCAGTACCCGGCGCTGGAGCGCCGGCGGTACGGCGAAATAGCTAAAGAGCATCAGCCAGACGAAGACGTTATCGACCGCGAGCGCTTTTTCGATGAGATAACCGGTCAGGAAGGCGAGCGCCTGGGTATCCGCCACTTCACGCCCGGCGGTGCCGGTGAGATACCACCAGAAGGCCGCGTTAAACAGCAGGGACAGCGAAACCCAGACGATGGACCAGGCGGCCGCCTGCTTCATGGTCATCGCGTGCGCGCCGCGTCGCCCCTGAAGCAGAAGGTCGATAGCCAGCATAATCACCACGATGACGGCGAAGCCGCCCCACAGCAAGGGAGTGCCGACAGTATTCATAAGCGAAATCCTCTAAACAAAAACGGCTAACGTCAGAAGACGTCAGCCGCTTTGCTTAAGAGCACCGCACAGACCTCGCCTTCCGGCAAGGTCTCACTTACAGCCGCCGCGTTATCATGTAGATAACAGGCTGACTGCCCGACGACCGGATGCATGGCATCGTAATGACGACCGTCGGCGTTAGAAGTTACTCCCCTTTGCAAGTAACAAACTATTACAAAGCATTTATGCGGTCAATAACTCACCGTAGCGCTTTTACAAAGCTTTACGCCGGAAGCGGCGTGCTCACGTCATCTGCCGGGAATGTCACGCCCGTCTGGGCGCGGATCTCAGTGAGCAATTTCGCCGTCGTGCGGCTGACCGCGAGGCCCGGATGATTCACTTCGTTTGCCTCGACCAGGCGCGCAAAGGTGTCCGCTTCATAGAGCATCGTATTGATGTGCTGCGGCAGCGTCAGCTCCTGCGGTTTGCCGCCGCGCGGGATAAACGTGATGCGCTGGCACTCGGAGAGCTTTTCAATCACCAGCGAGCCCGCCTCGCCCTGAATTTCGCTCGGAAGCGTTGAGTCGCTCACTTTGGAGTGCAGCAGCGTGACGTCGAAATCGCCATAATTCATCTCAACCACGCCGTGCGCGTCCACGCCGCTTGCCAGCAGGCTGGCGGTGGCTTTCACTTCATGCGGCTCGCCCCACAGCGCAACGGCGCTGGCGAGCGTATAAAAGCCGATGTCCATAATCGAGCCGTTGGAGAACGCCGGATTAAACGTATTCGGGTTCTCGCCGTTGAGGTAACGCGGGTAGCGCGACGAATACTGGCAGTAGTTAAACAGCACTTTGCGAAGCGTGCCCACTTTCGGCAGCGCCTGTTGCAGCGCGATAAAATTCGGCAGGCTGGCGGTTTTAAACGCCTCGAACAGCACCACCTGATTTTCACGCGCGCAGGCGATCGCCGCTTCCACTTCGCGCAGGTTAGAGGCCAGCGGCTTTTCGCAAATCACATGCTTTTTATGGTTCATAAACAGGCAGGACTGGGAAAAGTGCAGGGCGTTGGGGCTTGCGATATAGACCGCGTCGATGGCGTCGCTTTCGGCCAGCGCCTCCAGCGACGTGAAGAGATGCTCCACCGGGTAGTCGCTCGCGAACGCCTGCGCCTGTTCAAGGCTGCGGGAGTAGATCGCGGTCAGGGTAAATTTGCCCGTCTCGTGGGCGGCATCGACAAACTGGCGCGTAATCCAGTTTGTTCCAACAACGGCGAAACGTATCATAAAGGCGTGTCTTCTCCGACAGTGAATATCTTTTCAGAGTAACACGCGAAAATGACAAAACCAGTGCGCGCGGGCGCAGATTGTTATGGTGTTGGGGCGTAAATGTTGCAGCCGCGCGGCGCGTCTTTTGGGCCGATTTTCACCTGAGGCCCAAGAAAGTGCGGTTCGCGGCGAAGCAGACGCGCATCAAGCAGCGCCCGTACGCGGGCGAATCGTTTGCGCAACAGCGTATATTGCGTATGACGCAAGGCCGGATCTTCGGCGTTAAACCCGATGGCGTCGATGCCATAATGTTGCGCCAGGTAGATGGCGCGCTGATTATGAAACGCCTGCGAGATAATGGTAATGCGGTTTTCCTGAAAGACTTCCCGCGCGCGCACGACGGAATCGAGCGTTGAAAACCCCGCGTAGTCACAGAAAATCGCGGCAGCGGGTACGCCGCGGCGGTTAAGCGCTTCGGCCATTGCCGTCGGCTCATCGTAATCAGCGCGGCTGTTATCGCCGCTCACCAACAGCCAGGAGACTTTCCCGGCGTGATAAAGCCCGGCGGCGGCCTCGATACGGCGGTTGAAGAAGCGGTTGTCAGGGCGTGCGCCGAGCACCAGCCCCACTTTGCGGGCAGGAATATTGTCGACCGTGTCATACAAGCGGCCAGCCGCGGCGTGCGTAACCGCGCGGTCGGCACCGATAATGGCCATCACCGACACCAACGCGCCAGTCAGGATAATCACGGCGGCGAGAGTTAAGCCGCGTTTTGAGCGAGAGGAAAATTTCACGTTGCGTCCTTGCAAAAGCGGAGGTTAAGCCGTCTGCCCGCCATTTTGCGTCAGCGCAAGCTGGGTCAGCCACAGGCGGGTGTCGAATTCGAGCTGATGATACTGCGGTTCCATATGGCAGCACAGCTGATAAAAGGCTTTGTTGTGTTCCTTTTCTTTAATATGCGCCAGCTCATGCACCACGATCATCCGCAGGAAATCTTCCGGCGCCTGGCGAAACACCGTGGCGACGCGAATCTCCGCCTTGGCTTTCAGCTTGCCGCCCTGCACGCGGGAGATTGCGGTATGCAGCCCGAGCGCGTGCTTCATCACATGGATTTTATTGTCATAGGCCACTTTATTGAGCGGCGGGGCGCTGCGCAGATAGCGGTTTTTCAGCGCCTGCGCATAGTCATAAAGCGCTTTATCGGTGGTTATCAGATGCTTGTGCGGATAGCGCTTCTCAAGGACGTCGCCGAGGCGGTTCTGGTCAATCAGCGTGCGCACCTGGACAAGCAGCGATTCCGGGTAGCCCTGGAGATACGTCAGTGTGGTCATCACGGCCTCAGCGGGTGAAAAAAAGGTTTACTCAGGGGTGTAATTAAGGGATAAAACGCGCGGATTTTACCATTCGGGAGGGCCGATGAGCCAGGTGGAGTTACTTAATCAAACACTGACGCTGCAGCGTTTTCCGCCGATGCCGGAAGAGACGCCGCTGCAGGCCTGGGAGGCAGCGGATGAATACCTGCTGCAACAGGTCGAACAGCCCTCCGGCCCGGTACTGATTTTCAACGACAGTTTCGGCGCGCTCGCCTGTGCGCTGGCGGATGTACGTCCGGTCAGCGTTAACGATTCGTTCATCGCCCATCAGGCCACGCGCCACAACCTGCGCCTGAACGATATCGACGACGCTCTCGTGACGATGCAGGACAGCCTTAGCCCGCTGCCCGACGCACCCGAGCTGGTGCTGATGAAAATCCCGAAACAGCTCGCGCTGCTGGAGCAGCAGCTGCGCGCGCTGCGAAAAGTAGTAACGCCGCAGACGCGCATTATCGCCGGTGCCAAAGCGCGCGATATTCACACCTCAACGCTTACGTTGTTTGAGAAAATTTTAGGGCCGACCACCACGACGCTCGCCTGGAAAAAGGCGCGCCTGATTCACTGCGCCTTCAGCGCCCCGGCGCTTGCCGACGCGCCTGAAACCTTAAGCTGGAAGCTCGACGGCACGCCGTGGACGATTCACAACCACGCCAGCGTGTTTTCCCGCACGAGTCTCGACATCGGCGCGCGCTTCTTTATGCAGCATCTGCCGGAAGCGGTGGAAGGCGAGATGGTCGATCTCGGCTGCGGCAATGGCGTGATCGGCCTGACGCTGCTGGCGCAAAACCCGCAGGCGAAGGTGCGGTTTGTCGACGAGTCTTATATGGCGGTGGCTTCGAGCCGTCTGAACGTTGAAACCAATCTGCCGGAGGCGATGGAGCGCTGCGAGTTTCAGGTGAATAACGCGCTGACGGGCGTGGAGCCGGAAAGCTTTCACGCGGTGCTTTGCAACCCGCCGTTCCACCAGCAGCATGCGATTACCGATCATATCGCCTGGCAGATGTTCCAGGACGCCCGCCGCTGCCTGAAATGGGGCGGCGAGCTGCGCATCGTTGGCAATCGCCATCTCGATTATTTCCGCAAGCTGAAGAAGATTTTCGGCAACTGTACGACCGTCGCGACCAACAATAAATTTGTGGTGTTGAAGGCGGTGAAGTTGCGCAAGAGCCGCTGAGAAGGGCGGTTAACGCGAAGTTTGCGGGGCGGTGGGTGCGCTTCGCTTACCCACCCTACATAATTTGAGGGTGTCTCAATCGTAGGACGGGTAAGCGCAGCGCACCCGCCATCACAGAACGTAAAAGGACCGGTGAGGCAGGGTAAATATATCAGGGTAGGGAACGCGTTCCGTTCGCCATACTGTCTTTTTTATATGGACGCTTTCCTCACGCGAACGTGCAAAGGGGGCTCGCCGCCGCCCCCTTTGCAATCCCGGCTCCCGGCGGAAATCGGCCCTCATGGGCCGATTTTTTTTAGCCGGAGTAAAACCATCCACCTTGCCGTCCGCGTTGTGGCCGGGGAAAAACGGTGGGTGCGCTTCGCTTACCCACCCTACACGTATGTTGCTGGTTTGCGGGGCGGTGGGTGCGCTACGCTTACCCACCCTACACGTATGTTGCTGGTTTGCGGGGTGGTGGGTGCGCAACGCTTACCCACCCTACATAATTTGAGGGTGTCTCAATCGTAGGGCGGGTAAGCGAAGCGCACCCGCCATCACCATCGCACCCGCCATATGCCTTAAATTGCCAGCGCCAGCTGCGTTCCCTGGGCGATGGCGCGGCGGGCGTCGAGCTCCAGCGCCACGTCGCAGCCGCCAATCAAATGCACCGGCTTGCCCATCGCGCGCAGCGGCGCCGCGAGCGCCTGTTGCGGCTCCTGGCCCGCGCAAATAATCACGTTATCTACTTCCAGCACCTGCGGTTCGCCGTTGATCAACACATGCAAACCACGATCGTCGATACGCTGATAACTCACCGCCGGGATCATCTTCACGCCGCGCGCCAGCAGCGTCGCGCGATGGATCCACCCGGTCGTTTTGCCAAGCCCGTCGCCCGGTTTCCCGGCGCGGCGTTGCAGCATCACTATCTGGCGCGGGCTCTTCGGCAACACCGGCCCTTCGGGGCGCAGGCCGCCCGGCGCGTTAAGGCTGGTGTCGATGCCCCATTCCACGCAAAACTCCGCGATATTCTGGCTGGTGGCTTCTCCCGGCTGGCTTAAATACATCGCGGTATCAAAGCCGATGCCGCCGCAGCCGATAATCGCCACGCGCTGCCCGACCGGCGCTTTATCGCGCAGTACGTCGAGATAGGTCAGCACGCTCGGATGATCGATGCCTTCGATATCCGGCACGCGCGGCACAATGCCCGTCGCGAGCGCCACCTCGTCAAACGCCGCCAGCATCGCGGCCTCGACGCGCGTGTTAAGCGCGAGCGTCACGCCGGTCACTGCCAGCATCCGGCGGAAATAGCGCAGCGTCTCGTAAAACTCCTCCTTGCCAGGGATCTGTTTGGCGATAGTAAACTGCCCGCCAATCTCCGCGCTGGCGTCAAACAGCGTCACCACGTGCCCGCGCTGTGCGGCATTCACCGCAAACGAAAGCCCCGCGGGGCCCGCGCCTACCACCGCCAGCTTTTTCGGCATGCGGGCAGGCACAGAGACCATTTCGGTTTCATGGCAGGCGCGCGGGTTCACCAGACATGACGTAATTTTGCCCGCGAAAATCTGATCGAGGCACGCCTGGTTGCAGCCGATGCAGGTATTAATTTCCGCCTCGCGCCCGCTCGCGGCTTTGGATAGCAGCTCGGCATCGGCCAGAAACGGCCGCGCCATCGAAACCATATCGGCATCGCCCGCGGCGAGAATCGCCTCCGCCACATGCGGGTCGTTAATGCGGTTGGTCGTCACCAGCGGCAGACGAGTCAGCCCGCGAAGTTTACGCGTCACCCAGGTAAACGCGCCGCGCGGCACCGGTGTGGCAATCGTCGGAATACGCGCCTCGTGCCAGCCAATGCCGGTATTCAGCAGCGTCGCGCCCGCCGCCTCAATGGCGCGGGCAAGCTGCACGGTTTCATCGAAGGTCGAGCCGCCCTCAACGAGATCCAGCATCGAGAGACGATAAATAATGATAAAGTCCTGGCCCACGCGCTCACGCACCGCGCGCACAACGTCAACGGCGAAGCGCATCCGGCGGGCGTAATCGCCGCCCCATTCGTCCTCGCGATGGTTGGTGCGCGCCGCCAGAAACTGGTTTATCAGATAACCTTCCGAGCCCATGATCTCCACGCCATCATAGCCAGCCTCGCGCGCCAGCGACGCGCACCGCGCGAAATCTTCAATCAGCGCGAGTATTTCGTCATGGGTCAGTTCATGGGGCGCAAAGCGGTTGATCGGCGCCTGTAAGGGCGACGGCGCGACCGGGTGCGGCTGATAGCTGTAGCGCCCGGTATGCAAAATCTGCAGCGCGATTTTGCCGCCTTCGCGATGCACGGCGTCGGTAATGACACGATGATGGGGCAGGTGATGCGCGTCATTGAGCACCGCGCCGCCCTGAATTGCCACGCCGGAGGGCGACGGCGCCACGCCGCCGGTGACAATCAGCGCCACGCCATGTCGGGCGCGCTCGGCGTAAAAGGCCGCCAGTCGCCGCGCGCCGTCCGGGTGCTCCTCAAGCCCGGTATGCATCGAGCCCATCAGGACGCGGTTTTTCAGCGTGGTAAAGCCAAGATCGAGCGGGGCGAACAGCGACGGGTAGCTCATGATTGCACTCATCCAGTGTAAAATAATTGTTATGTGGTCGGATGAGTTAATGATTAAGCGATCGACGGCCAAAAGGGAAAGAGACAATCCGCTGATTGTGATGGCAATCAAATTTCAGACGCGGGGGAAAAGGCGACGCGCCTTCGCCGGATGAGAACGAAGACGCGCGGCCTGAGGGTTAGCTTTCGGTGGCGACCGCCGTTGTGCTCTGGGCGGTGCTGAGGGTTTCAAGCGCCTTGCGTGCGGCAGTGAGCACCTGCTCGCACTGCTCAATGGTCAGCGTCAGCGGCGGCTCAATGCGGATCGTTTTGGCGTTGTTGAGCGTGCCCGCCACCAGCACACGCTGGCGGAACATCTCGCTTGCGAAGCGGTAGCCGGTTTCGTTATCGACAAACTCAATAGCCATCAACATCCCGCGTCCGCGCGCCTCCTGCACCAGATGCGGGTATTCACGCGCCAGTTGACGGAAGCCGTCCAGCAGCATGTCGCCTTTCTGCTCCGCCTGGGCGGGCAGGTTTTCTTCCAGCAGGACATGAATAGTGGCGAGCGCCGCCGCGCAGGCGAGCGGGTTGCCGCCAAACGTGGTGGTATGCAGGAACGGGTTGTCGAACAACACCGAGAACACCTCTTCTGTCGCCACCGTCGCGCCAATCGGCATGACGCCGCCGCCAAGCGCTTTGGCAAGACAGAGAATATCCGGCTGCACGTTTTCATGCTCACAGGCAAACATCTTGCCGGTGCGGCCCATGCCGGTCTGCACTTCGTCGAGGATAAGCAGCGCGCCGTACTCATCGCACAGCTTGCGCACCGCCGGCAGATACCCCGGCGGCGGCAGAATAACGCCGCCTTCGCCCTGAATCGGCTCCAGGATCACCGCCGCCACGTCATCGCCGGTTTTCTTGCACTCGCCAAGCAGCTCGCGCAGCGCGTCGATATTGCCGAACGGCACATGACGAAAGCCGGGCAGCAGCGGCATAAACGGTTTGCGAAACGCCGCTTTGGCAGTGGCGGAGAGCGCGCCGAGCGATTTACCGTGGAAAGCGCCGCTCGCGGCCACAAAGGTGAATTTGCCGCGCGGCGATTGGTACGCTTTGGCGAGCTTAATCGCCGCTTCGACCGATTCCGTTCCGCTGTTGCAAAAGAAGCTGTATTTGAGTTTGCCGGGCGTCAGCGCGGCGAGGGTTTTGGCGAGCATCGCTCTTAGCGGGTCGAGCAGCTCCTGGCTGTGCAGAGGCTGTTTCGCGAGCTGATTTTCTACGGCGGATACAACAACTGGATTACGGTGCCCCACGTTAAAAATGCCAAACCCACCCAGGCAATCAAGGAACTCCTGTCCCTGGGTGTCGACAAGCGTATTAAGACCTCCCGCCTGCCACTCTACGGCTCCGTAATCCCCGCCAGCGGTGACTGATTTTCGATACTCTAAGAACCCTGGATTGACATGCTGCTGGAAGTAGTCGTGGACCTCCCGGTTAAGTGCTTTCATCTCCTCATGCGTCAGCGTGCGCTTTTCGATGAGATTCAGTGCGTGCGCGGTACAGGCAAGAGCCGAGGCGCTGTTAGGTAACCTGTTCAAAATGTGCCCCTTTGGATCGCGTATCACATGATACCGATGTTAAGTATTGCAGCCTTTACGCCACATCGGTGAGGGGCATGAAAATCGGGATAAACCGCTGTGAAGCCGCGGGGGGGGCGGCACGAAATCATTCTTAAAAAGGCATAGCGGCGCTAAATGCTACCGCCGCGCAAAGCGTCGGGGCGGGCCTGACGACGCGTTGCACCATAACAGGGCGGGTGTGCGCGGCGGCGGCGCATCTGCGAGCAGTTATTTCATCGAATGTGTTTCTGTATATAATTCACAAAAAATATATTTTACCGGCGTTATTACGCGATTTACTGATTTGCCGCCAGGTTATTTTTCACGCGCCTCTTTATTCTTGCGCGTATTCCTGATAGCCAGGGCGGTTATTGTTTTATGAGGTTAGCATGGATTTGCAACAGATAGATTTATCGTTAAAAGAATTAAACCACGCCGTTAAATTACACTATGAGTGGAGCGGCAAATTTTTAGAACTCGTATTATTAGGCAGCGAACCTGATAACACCTTTATACATCCGCAGTCTCATCTTTATTGCCGTTTTCACCATTGGGTTGTCTCGTGCGATAATATTCCTTCCCGCTACGCTCGCTTTATTGGGAATATTAGCGAAACGCATAAAGCGATGCATGACTATGCGCGCACGTTAATTCAGTCGATTGCCAGTAAACGGGTGGATTCTGATGAACTCTATGCTTACCACGACGCACAGCAGCAGTTCGTGGCAAGCGTTGATGACTATCGCCAGCAGCTGATCTCACTACGCAACCGTCATGACACGCTTACCGGGTTGCCGCTGCGCCAGTTAATGTATGAAGATTTCGCTTTCCTGCACGCCCATGCGCGCGAACAGACGCTATGGCTGCTGATAATTGATATTGACCGCTTTAAAAAGGTCAATGATACGTATGGGCATAACGCGGGCGATGACGTGCTGCGTGAGGTGGCGCAGCGGTTAAAGACCGAAGCGCGCAGCGGCGAGCGGGTGTATCGCTTTGGCGGAGAAGAGTTCATCGTGCTGCTTGACGCACATACGTCGCAAGCCGCGCGTGAGGCGGGGTTACGGTTCTGCGGCTCTCCTGGTCGGCGTCCGCTGAGGCTCAATGGCGAGACGCTAACGGTGACGGTTACAGGCGGCCTGACATGCGTACGACCGGATGAAACATTGCATGAGGCAATTGGTCGTGCGGACGATGCCATGTATTTCGGGAAAAATAATGGACGTAACCGCTGTATTCTGACGCTCGACGGGCTGATGCGGGAAACGCTGAAATAACCCAGGTGTATTATTCACTGTGGTAAATAATCGCGGATATAAATTATCGGCAGCGTGCATAAAAAAATGACCGCGAAATGTTTAATTTGCGAGCTGAATCGTATTTAACAGCTAAAGATAATTTATATATCGCCGACATAACAAGGCAGAAAAAAGATTAACAATTGGATAACCTGCCTAAGGACGCCGTTATGTCTTCTCCGCCGTTCGTGACGCAGCGTGAAGTTACGCTTGCTAACGACACTACGCTTATGTCTACCACCGATCTGCAAAGCTATATCACCCATGCCAACGACGCTTTTATCGAGGTAAGCGGATATACCTCAGAGGAACTGACCGGCAGCCCGCACAATCTGGTGCGTCACCCCGATATGCCCAAAGCGGCTTTCGCCGATATGTGGTACACGCTGAAGCAGGGCGAGCCCTGGACCGGCATTGTTAAAAACCGCTGTAAAAACGGCGATCACTACTGGGTGCGTGCCAACGTGGCACCGATGGTGCGCGGCGGAAAAATAACCGGTTTTATGTCGATTCGTACCCGAGCCAGCGCGGAAGAGATTGCGGCGGTAGAGCCGCTTTATAAAGCGCTGCGTGAAGGGCGTAAACCGCGCCGTCTGTTCAAAGGGCTGGTGCTGCGCAACGCCTGGTGGGGCAAACTCCCGGCGGTTCCATTGCGCTGGCGTCTGCGCGGTGTGATGGCGGCGCTGTTTGTGGCCTGGATGGCAGTGATGGCCTGTACGGGCGCACCAATGCTGATTCCGGCGCTCGCGGCGGCGGTGATGTTGCTTCTCGGCGGCGCGGCGCTGGAGTGGCAGATTGTGCGCCCGGTTGAAAATGTGGCGCGCCAGGCGCTGCGCATCGCGACCGGCGAATCGCAAAGTATTACGCATATTAACCGCGTTGATGAGGTCGGCGTGACGCTGCGCGCGGTCGGCCAACTGGGGCTGATGTGCCGCTGGCTGATGAATGATGTCTCAGGGCAGGTCAGCAGCGTGCGCAGCGGCAGCGAGACGCTGGCGCGCGGCAATGACGATCTTAACGAACGTACCCGCCAGACAGTGGTGAATGTGCAGCAAACCGTCACCACCATGAATCAAATGGCGGCGTCGGTGCAGAACAACTCCGCCACCGCGGCGGCGGCCGATAAACTCTCCAGCGAGGCGAGCGACGCGGCGCGTCTCGGCGGTCAGACGATGGAAACCGTGGTCAATACGATGGACGAAATCGCCGACAGCACGCAGCGTATCGGCTCCATCACGGCGCTGATTAACGATATCGCCTTTCAGACTAACATCCTGGCGCTTAACGCCGCTGTGGAAGCGGCGCGGGCAGGCGAGCAGGGTAAAGGTTTTGCCGTCGTGGCGGGCGAAGTGCGTCATCTGGCCAACCGCAGCGCGAACGCGGCCAACGATATCCGCAAGCTGATTGACGCCAGCGCCAGTAAAGTGGCGTCCGGTACGGTGCAGGTGCATGAAGCGGGGCGCACCATGCAGGATATCGTCAACCAGGTGGAAAACGTGACGCGTCTACTGGGGCAGATAAGCCAGGCCACCACCGAGCAGGCCGACGGCCTTTCGGATCTCACCCGTGCGGTAGCCGAACTGGACGCCATCACTCGCAAGAACGCGGCGCTGGTGGAAGAGAGTGCGCAGGTTTCGTCGATGGTGAAACACCGCGCTGGACGCCTGCAGGATGCCGTCACGGTACTGCATTAATTTTGGTTAAAGGCGGCGCAATGCCGCCTTTTTCTTGCTGGATGACGCTGTAAAATTTGTCAATTTGTGCCCTTTTTACGGTGTGTTATATTGTTGGGTTAATGTTAAAAATAAATTAAATAAATGTATTTAATATAAACCCTTCATTTTAAATTGTTTTTCCCATCTTCCTGAACCCACACATAAAAACGTTTCCGCTTCGTTGTAATTAATTGCGCGATTAAGTGATCTGGCGCACATTTGGCCGATCAATCGCCGCTTATTAATAGCCAATGACTATTGTTTTAATGGTTTCTAAAAGAGAAAAACGATCAAACTCATAAAGTTACAAAACGGCCGGACGATAACGACCTTTGTCGATCCCCGCAGGTTCGGCGGATCACGTTATCCATCGCTGCGATTTCCGTTTCGTCAGCGCAAAATAACCCGTTCAACGGAGTGAATATGTCCATCCGCGATATTAAAATCCGCACAAAGCTTATTTTCGCTTTTGCTTTTTTTATTGTTTTATTACTTATCAGCGCCGGTTTATCACTCGGTAGTCTGAGCCAGGCCAATAATAATATTCAGCAGGTTATCGCTGAGGATTATCCCACGACCGTAAAAGCCAATCAGCTTATTGAAAATTTCCAGAGCTTCGTCAGTACGCAGCAATTAATGCTGATGGACGAAAACCAGCGCTGGACGCAGCAGTCAGAAGCGCAGCTCAGCGCCATTAGCGGGCGTATTGGCGCGCTGCTGGCCGATCTCAATAAAACGCTGACCGATGACGCTTCGCGTCAGGCGCTGGCGCAGATAGCCGAGGTGCGTAAGCAGTACCTGGCGTCGCGGTTTCGCATTCTCGATGCGGTAAAACGCAACGATCGTAATGCGGCGCTGGAGGAGATGATGTCCACCACGGTGGCGCTCCAGAACGAGTACAAATCGCGGGTTCAGGCGCTGATTAAAATTCAGGATAATCATATGCGCGAGGCAGGCGTGACGGTGGCGAAGGATTTCAGTAGCAACCGTGCGCTGACAATTGGCCTGACGCTGTTATGCGTGGTGCTGGGTTCTCTGATGGGCTGGCTTATCGTGCGTGCCATTACGCGCCCGCTCGAGCAGGCGGTGCGCTTTGCCGGCGCGATTGCCGAGGGCGATCTCACTCGTTCGGTGGACGTGCAGTCGCGCGATGAAACCGGCGTGTTGCTGAATGCGCTGATGGATATGAAGCAGCGTTTGCAGGCCATTGTGCAGGAGGTGCAGTACAGCGCCGAAAGTATCTCCAGCGCGGCGTCGCAGATTGTCGCGGGTAACCAGGATCTGGCCGCGCGCACCGAAGAGCAGGCAAGTTCCGTTGAGCAGACTGCCGCCTCGATGGAGCAGATCACCTCGACCGTGAAAAACACCGCGGATAACACCAGCGAGGCGACGAAACTGTCATCCGAGGCTGCCGATGTGGTGAAACGCAACGGCGAAATGATGCAGCAGGTGACGGACAAAATGCGCGTCATTCGCGGCACGTCGGATCGTATGTCAGACATCATCAACCTGATCGACTCCATCGCGTTCCAGACCAACATCCTGGCGCTGAACGCCGCCGTCGAGGCAGCGCGCGCGGGCGAGCATGGCCGTGGTTTCGCAGTGGTGGCGGGCGAAGTGCGCCAGCTGGCGCAGAAGAGCGCGTCATCGGCAAGCGAGATCCGCGCGCTTATCGAGGACTCCACAGGCCAGACCCGTGAAGGTATGGAACTGGTGGAAAAAGCGAGCGGCCTGCTGAATGGCATGGTGGCGAACGTCGGAGAAATGGACACGATCCTGCGAGAAATCGCGCAGGCCAGCCGTGAACAGACCGACGGCATTTCGCAGATCAACAGCGCCATTGGCATGATTGACACCACCACGCAGCAGAACTCCGCGCTGGTGGAAGAATCGGTCGCGGCGGCCTCGTCGCTCAATGACCAGGCGCATAACTTAAAAGAGATGATTAAAGTGTTCCGTCTCAGCGCCTGATAAACCGCGGCGGTGGCCTGCCACCGCCGTTATTGCTAGTCGAGCTGGGAAATTTCCAGCGCCGCGCGATCGATAATCCCGATAATCTGTTTTAACGTCTCCGGGCTGATTTCCGCCTGATTCACTTTCAAATCCAGCACCGCTTTCATGTTATCAAGCGCCCGTTTCATCTGCGGATCTTTACGCAGCTTATGCCCGATGGCGCGCGCCCGCATCCGCGCCTGAATATGATCCAGCGCCTCGCGGTTCTCCCCAAGCCACGCGCGGCCCGCGTCGGTAATCGCGATTTTCTTCCGGCCATTTTCTTCGTCGTGCAACACTACAAACCCCTGCGCCTCCAGCGCGTCGAGCGTCGGATAGACCACGCCGGGGCTTGGCGCGTAGTGGCCTGCGGTCAGCGTTTCGATGGCTTTGATAAGTTCATAACCGTGGCTCTCGCCGGCGCACAGGATATCCAGCATCACCAGGCGCAGTTCGCCGTTGCCGAAAAAGCGCGGGCGGCGATGGCCGTCCGGTCCGTGTCGGCCTTCACGGCGTGGGGATGAAGCGTGGCGGTCGTCTGAGCGCATGGGTAATCTCCGGTTTAAAACGATATATCTTAACTATATCTTTTTTGCTTAAAAATGTCGTTATTAAAACGCCATTAAACTTAAGTTAATGTTTAATAAATAATAAAAATAGACCTTTTACGTGTAGTGCGGTTTTTGCTCAGTCTATCGAAAAAGTGCTTGCCATTTCTGTTGTTGGCAATCATTATCATTTACGACAATTTAGATATATCGAATTTACCGTTTACGTTGGCAGGTTGATGATGAATCAGAAAACTCCATTCCCGCAGCGCGTACGCAACGAACTGCGTTTTCGTGAAATTACCGTGCTTAAAAGCGAGCGCGTCAGCGGTTTTCAGCGCATCGTGTTTGGCGGCGACGCGCTGGCGGGCTTTAGCTCGCGCGGCTTCGACGACCATATCAAAGTGTTTTTCCCGCAGGACGGCGCGCCTTTCGTGCCGCCTGAAGTGACCGATGAAGGCATCGTCTGGGCAGGCGACGTGCGCCCGCCGTCGCGTGACTACACGCCGCTGTTTGACGAGGCGAGCCAGCAGTTGACTATCGATTTTTACGTGCATGAGGCTGGTGTGGCAAGCGACTGGGCCGTGGCGGCTAAACCCGGCGACACGCTCTGCATCGGCGGGCCACGCGGCTCGTTAGTGGTGCCGGAAGATTACGCCTGGCAGCTCTATGTGTGCGATGAATCCGGGATGCCCGCGCTGCGCCGCCGCCTGGAGGCGCTCCGCGCGCAGGCGAAACCGGTGCAGGTAGAGGCTATCGTGACGGTGGCGGATGAAGCGCTGAAAGGGTATCTGGCGCACCTCGGCGAATTTAAGATCCAGTGGGTCATCGGCCACGACGCGCAGGCGGTGGAAGCGAAACTGGCGGCGCTGACGGTGCCCGAGGACGATTACTACCTCTGGATAACCGGCGAAGGCAAAGTCGTTAAGCGCTTAAGCGAGCCGTTTGAAGGGCGTGTGGATCCCCAGCTGATGCGCGCCGCGGCGTACTGGCACCGCAAGTAATCATGGCGTGTGCGGGAAAGGGCGCTGGCGCTTTTTTCCGCAGAATAACCCTTCTTTTTTTGTTGCTTCCGGACGTATAATCGCCGCCCTTTGTCGATTCTTTTGCCTTTTTCCGGAAGCACTATGAGTTCCCTGAGCCTGATCCAGCCGGATCGCGATCTGTTCTCCTGGCCCCAGTACTGGGCCGCCTGTTTTGGGCCTGCGCCCTTTTTACCGATGTCGCGCGAGGAGATGGACCAGCTCGGCTGGGACAGCTGCGACATTATTCTCGTTACCGGCGACGCCTACGTCGATCACCCGAGCTTCGGCATGGCCATTTGTGGCCGCATGCTGGAGGCGCAGGGTTTTCGCGTCGGGATCATCGCGCAACCGGACTGGACGACCAAAGACGACTTTATGCGGCTTGGTAAACCGAACCTGTTTTTCGGCGTCACCGCCGGGAATATGGATTCGATGATCAACCGCTACACGGCGGATCGCAAACTACGCCATGACGACGCCTACACGCCGGATAACGAAGCCGGGAAACGCCCGGATCGCGCATCCCTGGTCTATACCCAGCGCTGCAAAGAAGCCTGGCGCGACGTGCCGGTGGTTCTGGGCGGTATTGAGGCGAGCCTGCGCCGCACCGCGCATTACGATTACTGGTCTGATACCGTGCGCCGCTCGGTACTGGTGGATGCCAAAGCCGACATGCTGATTTTCGGCAACGGCGAGCGTCCGCTGGTGGAAGTGGCGCACCGTCTGGCGATGGGTGAGCCCATTACGTCTATCCGCGATGTACGTAACACCGCGATTATGGTGAAAGAGGCGCTGCCAGGCTGGGCGGGTGTGGATTCCACGCGTCTCGACACGCCGGGGCGCATCGATCCTATCCCGCATCCGTATGGCGACGATCTGCCGTGCGCCGATGGCAACACTCCGGAAAAACCGACGGCGAAAGCCGTTACCGTTCAGCCGCCGCGCCCGAAGCCGTGGGAGAAAACCTACGTCCTGCTGCCGTCGTATGAAAAAGTGAAGAGCGACAAAGTGCTGTATGCGCACGCCTCGCGCATTCTGCATCACGAAACCAACCCCGGTTGCGCCCGCGCGCTGATGCAAAAGCATGGCGACCGTTATATCTGGATCAATCCGCCTGCGATCCCGCTCTCCACCGAAGAGATGGACAGCGTTTTTGCGCTGCCGTACCAGCGCGTGCCGCACCCGGCTTACGGCACAAAACGCATTCCCGCTTATGAGATGATCCGCTTTTCGGTGAACATTATGCGCGGCTGCTTTGGCGGCTGTTCGTTCTGCTCTATTACCGAGCACGAAGGGCGCATTATCCAGAGCCGCTCGGAAGAGTCGATCATTAATGAGATAGAAGCGATCCGCGATTCAGTGCCCGGCTTTACCGGCATTATCTCCGATCTCGGCGGGCCGACGGCCAATATGTATATGCTGCGCTGCACGTCGCCGCGCGCCGAGCAGACCTGCCGCCGCCTGTCGTGCGTTTACCCGGAGATCTGCCCGCATATGGATACCGATCATACGCCGACGATCAATCTCTACCGGCGTGCGCGGGATCTCAAAGGCATCAGGAAGATCCTGATCGCCTCCGGGGTGCGCTACGATCTGGCGGTGGAAGATCCGCGTTATATCAAAGAGCTGGCGACGCACCACGTTGGCGGTTATCTGAAAATTGCCCCGGAGCATACCGAAGAGGGGCCGCTGTCAAAAATGATGAAGCCCGGTATGGGCAGCTATGACCGCTTTAAAGCACTGTTCGACACCTATTCAAAGCAGGCGGGTAAAGAGCAGTATTTGATCCCTTATTTTATCTCCGCGCATCCCGGCACGCGTGATGAAGACATGGTGAATCTGGCGCTGTGGCTCAAGCGCCACCGTTTCCGGCTCGATCAGGTGCAGAACTTCTATCCGTCGCCGCTCGCCAGTTCAACCACGATGTATTACACCGGCAAAAACCCGCTCGGGAAAATCGGCTACAAAAGTGAAGATGTGGTGGTGCCGAGAGGCGATCGCCAGCGCCGCCTGCATAAGGCGCTGCTGCGCTATCACGATCCGGCCAACTGGCCAGTTATTCGCGAGGCGCTGGAGGCGATGGGCAAAAAGCATCTGATTGGTTCGCGCCGCGATTGCTTAGTGCCTGCGCCGACGATTGAAGAGATGCGCGCGGCGAAGCGTCACTACCGCAACACGCAGCCCGCGCTGACCAAACACACGCCAGTGAACGTTTCGCGCCAGAGCCCACCCAAAGCGAAGAAAACGGCGCGCTGAGCCCATAAAAAAGCACCGCTCGCGGTGCTTTTCTTTTACGTCAGACGCGATTAGCGACGTACGGCGATCGCTTCGATTTCGATTTTCACATCTTTCGGCAGACGCGCCACTTCCACGCAGGAGCGTGCCGGGAAGGTCGCGTTGTGTTCGGTGAAAAACGCTTCGTAAGTGGCGTTAACGGTCGCGAAATCGTTCAGATCTTTGACGAATACCGTGGTTTTCACGATATCACCGACTTTAAGGCCTGCGGCTTCGATAATCGCTTTCACGTTATCCAGCGACTGACGCGCCTGGGCGGCGATGTCGTCCGGCACGCTGCCGGATTTTGGGTCAACCGGGATCTGACCGGAGGTGATAACCATGTTGCCCAGATCGACGGCCTGAACGTAAGGGCCGATAGCGGCAGGGGCATTTTCCGTGGCGATAGTGCGGGACATAATTTCTCCTGAAGTTAACAGCGGTAAGGCTCCCGCTCATTATAGGGAGCCGTAAGGCCATTGCCAGCCACAATTAATCCGCCAGCACGACGTGACGGGCGAACTCTTTCTCGCAATATTTGCACTTGAGCTGCACCGCGTCGCCGCGCGTTTTCACGGCAAAGCTGGAGGAAACCGGCTCGATACGGCTGATGCAGTTACCGTTCGGGCAGACCAGCACGTTCTCGATGCGATCCGGCAGGCTTGGTTTGCTTTTGCCTACCACTTCATAATCGTCGATGCGGTTCACCGTCGCCTGCGGCGCATACAGCGCGAGCTGGTTCACCTGCTCGTCGGTCAGGAAGGTGTTTTCAATCTTGATCAAATCTTTGCGGCCCATTTCGCCGGAAGGCAGGTTCAGGCCGATGGTGATACGCTGATCCGTTTCGGTAAGCTTAAACAGGGAAAGCAGTTTGAAGCCGACCTGCGCCGGAATATGATCAATCACCGTACCGCGACGGATGGCTTCTACCTGAAGTTTATTATCATGGGTCATGGGCTTCTCCTTACAGCGCTAAATCGCGATTCAGTACCAGTGCCAGCAGCGCCTGACGGGCGAAAATGCCGTTGCCCGCCTGCTGGAAATACCAGGCGTGCGGCGTTTTATCCACATCGGTTGTGATCTCATCAATGCGCGGCAGCGGGTGCAGCACTTTCATATTCTCGCGCGCGCCCTGCAAATCGGCGGCGCGCAGCACAAACTGGGCCTTCACGTTGGCATATTCCGACGGGTCGAGACGCTCTTTCTGCACGCGGGTCATATAGAGGATATCCACCTCCTGCACCACGTCTTCAATGGCGCTGTGCAGGCTCCACGGAATGCCTTTCTCATCCAGCATATCGAGGATGTACTGCGGCATCGCCAGCGCGTCGGGGGCGATAAAGCAGAAGCGGTTGCCGTTGAATTTCGCCAGCGCCTGCGCCAGTGAGTGCACCGTACGGCCATATTTCAGGTCGCCGACCATTGCGATGGTGAGGTTCTCAAGACGCCCCTGAGTCTCCTGGATGGTAAAGAGATCCAGCAGCGTTTGCGTCGGGTGCTGGTTGGCGCCGTCGCCTGCGTTCAGCACCGGCACGCCGCCGGAAAACTCAGTCGCCAGACGCGCCGCGCCTTCCTGCGGATGGCGCATCACAATGGCGTCCACATAGGTGCTGATAACCGAAATGGTATCCGCCAGCGTTTCGCCTTTTTTGCCAAGCGAGGTGTTGCTGCTGTCGGAGAAGCCGACCACCGCCGCGCCGAGGCGGTGCATGGAGGTTTCAAACGACAGGCGGGTGCGGGTCGAGGCTTCAAAAAAGCAGCTGGCGATCACTTTGTGCTTCAGAAGTTCTGGCTGCGGGTTCGCTTTCAGCTTCGCCGCCGTCTCCAGCACCAGCTCTAACTCGGCGCGGCTGAGATCGTTGATGGAAATAATATGTTTTTGATAAAGCGGATTAGCCATTTTTGTCTCCTCTTCAGGCCGGCGGACAAACGCTGGACAAAAAAAAGCCCCTCATTGAGGGGCTTTTAACAGCAATTCTGGAACGGAAAGAGCAACGGTCTGGCCGTCAGCTTTCTGACGACGCGGTAAGACAAACTGTCGAACATACTGGACCATGCTTCCTCCGGCAAATTGTCCGGCATTATACGCATGTGCGGTTAGCTGACAAGCAGGAAATGCACACTTTCGCCACGGGAATCGATTGCTGTGAATATTAATGCATTTGAAGTAAATAATTAATGCGCTTGTGTACCAGCGCGGTGCGCTTCACATCGCGCGGCGCTATCCAGACGATGCTGCTGCCCGCCACCACGCCTAAGATCTCCGGCAGGGCGTGATAATCCAGCACTTTCGCCACCGCGCGGCCATATCCGGCCACCGTATGGACAAGGATAAATTCGCTGTTATGTTCAACGCTCACCACCATTTCTGAGATAGAGCGCGCGGCGTCCGGCGCGGGCTGCAACAGCGGATTTAGAGAATAAATTTTTTGTCCTTTGGCGTTGCGGATTTTAATCACGCCCAGCAGTTTCAGCAGGCGTGAGACGGAGGACTGGCTGATATTGTCAAACCCCTGGCGCTGCATATCGCGCCGGATCTCCTCCTGAGAGCAGTAGGTTTTATTGCTGATAAGCCGCTGGCACACCGCCATTTGCTCCTGCTCTTTCCCGGAATAATCACCGTAATCCTTCATGGACCGTCACTCCTGCGTTGATGAAAGTTGAAGAAAAACGATATTGTTTTCCCGGCCCGCGTCCAGGGAAACCACAATCACCTGGCGAGGCGCGGGCTTTTCCAGAAATGGGAGGCGTTTCATGCGGCGCGATGCCCCTGATTGACAGCGCCGCAACGCCATGTATGGCTAAAACAGCGCGCCGAGGCTGAGCGCTGCCATGTTCAGCACCGTCAGAATCAGTATGAGCGGCGCGACCCATTTCAGATAACGAACGTAAGGCACGCGGGCGATAGCGAGCCCGCCCATCACCACCGCCGAGGTGGGCGTAATAAGATTCACGATGCCGGAGGCGGACTGATAGGCGGTGACGACCAGGTCGCGGCCCACGTGGGCGAAATCGGCGAGCGGCGCCATAATCGGCATGGTCAGTACTGCAAGGCCGGAGGACGACGGCACCAGAAACGAGAGCACCACTTCAATCCAGTACGTCACGTTAATAAACACCGTGGTGGAAAGCCCCGAAACCAGGTTTTCCGCGCTGTGCAAAATGGTGTGGGTGATCATGCCGTTATCCATCACCACCACAATGCCGCGCGCGATACCGATGATCAGCGCCACGCCGAGCAGATCCCGCGCGCCGTCGATGAACGTGCTGGTGAACGCCTCTTCGCTCATGCGCGCCACCACGCCGGTGATAATGGCGGCGGCCAGGAACACGCCGGAAATCTCGCCCATCCACCAGCCGCGCACCGCCACGCCGTAAATCATTACCGCAAACGAGGCGGCGAAGATAACCAGGATGATTTTGCGCGTCATGGTGAAGGGGAGCATCTCGCCGGAGCGGCTGCCGAGAAAGTGCGCGCGGTTAGCTTCCCACTGGTCCGCCACCACAGAACGCGACGGATCCTGACGCACGCGGCGGGCGTAACGCATTACCCACAGCACGCAGATAACCCAGCCAATCACCAGCAGCGCCACGCGCAGCCAGATGCCGCTGGTGAACGGAATGCCAGCGGCGTTGGCGGCAATCACCGTCGCAAAGGGGTTAATGGTGGAGCCGAGCGTGCCGATGCCTGCGCCGAGCAGCACCGTGGCGGCGGCGACCAGCGGGTCGAAGCGCGCGGCCATCATCACCGGCACCAGCAGCGTATAAAACGGCAGCGACTCTTCCGCCATACCGTAGATGGTGCCGCCCGCGGCGAACAGCGCCATCAGTATCGGGATCATCCACTCTTCTTTGCCGTGCAGCCGCTCGGTGACGCGCTCAATCCCGGCATCAATCGCGCCGGTTTTGTTCACCACGCCCAGAAAGCCGCCGATGATCAGCACAAACAGCGCCACGTCGATGGCACCTGCGGTGTAGGTCACATGGTTGTAAAGGCCATCCACCGGGGCCAGCAGAATGGCGGTAATGCCCTGCGGATGCGCCTCGACGGGCGCGTACGTGCCCGCGACCGGCACCTCTTTGCCAAGCGTCTCGTTCATCGCCATCTGGTATTTCCCGGCAGGCACGACCCAGGTAAGCGCGGCGACCAGCGCGATCAGCACAAATAAAATGGTGTAAGCGGAAGGAAATTTGAACCTGTGCATGAGGGTATCTCCGAAGCGGCGGGCGCACTGGCGGCGCGCCCGCAAAGGTTATTCGCCAAGCGTCGCCACCATCACGGCTTTGATGGTGTGCATACGGTTCTCCGCCTCATCAAACACAATGGAGCAGGGGGACTCGAACACGTCATCGGTCACTTCCAGCCCCTTCAGGCCGTAAGCGGCTTCGATCTCGCGCCCGACGGTGGTGTGCTCATTATGAAACGCGGGCAGGCAGTGCATGAATTTGACGTTCGGGTTGCCGGTCGCTTTCACCACCGCCTGGTTGACCTGATAGGGTTTCATCAGCGCGACGCGCTCGGCCCAGGCCTCTTTCGGCTCGCCCATCGACACCCAGACGTCGGTGTACAGGAAATCGACACCGTCCACGCCTTCATCCACATGCTCGGTGAGGATGATACGCGCGCCGGTTTCCGCCGCGATGGCGCGGCACTGTTCGACTAACGCCTCTTCCGGCCAGAAGGCTTTCGGGGCCACCAGGCGGATCTCCATGCCCATTTTCGCGGCACCCACCATCAGCGAATTGCCCATGTTGTTGCGCGCGTCGCCAAGATACGCAAAGCGGATCTGCGGGAGCGTTTTGCCTGGCGAATGCTCCAGCATGGTCATCAGATCAGCCAGGATTTGCGTCGGGTGAAACTCATTAGTGAGGCCATTCCACACCGGCACGCCCGCGAATTCGCCAAGTTCCTCGACGATCGCCTGGCCGTAGCCGCGATATTCGATGCCGTCATACATGCGCCCCAGTACGCGGGCGGTGTCTTTCATCGACTCCTTATGGCCAATCTGCGAGCCGCTCGGCCCGAGATAGGTCACCTGCGCGCCCTGATCGAACGCGCCGACTTCAAACGCGCAGCGGGTACGGGTGGAGGTTTTTTCAAAAATCAGCGCGATGTTTTTACCCACCAGCGTTTTCTTCTCACGCCCGGCTTTTTTATCGGCTTTCAGTTGCATGGCGAGATCGATGAGGTACTGGATCTCCGCCGGGGTGTAGTCGAGCAGTTTCAGGAAGTTGCGGTTTTTCAGGTTGATAGTCATGGTGAAATCCTTGTTGCGTGAAAGCGGTGAGAAAACTTACTGGCGGATCAGCGTGCCTTTGTCGCCCGCGAGAATGGCGAGACCGTCGCCCAGCGCGCCGATGCCTGCGATGCCGCCGCACTGCTCAACAAAGGCGCAGCAGGCGGCCACTTTTGGCCCCATCGAGCCTGCGTCGAAGCGCAGCTCCGCCAGCTGTGAAGGCGTTACTTGCGTGAGCGGACGCTGGGTCGGCTTGCCCCAGTCGGCGTACACCGCGTCGGCGTCGGTCAGGATCAGCAGCGCGTCGGCGTGTAACTGACGCGCCAGCAGCGCGGCCGAGAGATCTTTATCGATAACCGCCTCGATGCCGTGGTAGCCGTCGGCGTTGTCCACCACCGGCACGCCGCCGCCGCCGTTGCAAATCACCAGGTGGTCGCGCTCGATAAGCGCCTGGATGGCATCGCTCTCGATAATCCGCTGCGGCTGGGGCGAGGGCACCACGCGGCGGAAGTAAGGCCCGTCGGCTTTCATCGTCCAGCCTTTGTCGGCGGCGAGCTGGTCGGCCTGGGCTTTGTCATAGACCGGGCCGATGTATTTGGTCGGGTTCTTAAACGCCGGATCGTTGTCATTCACCGCCACCTGCGTCAGCAGCACGCTAACTTCGCGATCCGGCAGCTGATTTTTCAGCGACTGTTGCAGCAGGTAGCCGATCATTCCCTGGCTTTCGGCGCCCAGAATGTCGAGCGGATAAGGCGTCACGTTCTGGTAAGCGCTGTTTTGCAGCGCCAGCAGCCCGACCTGCGGGCCGTTGCCGTGCACCAGCACCACGCGCCACTGGCGGGTGAGCTGAGCGATGGTGTGAGCCGCCAGTTCGACGTTATGACGCTGAATATCGGCCTCCAGCGGTTCGCCGCGTTTCAGCAGCGCGTTGCCGCCAAGCGCCACCACCAGCGTGGGTTTCTTCTCCATGGTCTTCTCCTTAAATGCCGTCGCGTTCCATCGGGCAGCTCATGCAGCGCGCGCCGCCGCGTCCGCGGCCCAGCTCGTCGCCAGGGATCGGCAGCACGGTGATGCCGGCCTTGTCATATTTCTCGTTGGTCCAGGTGTTGCGCTCATAGCCAATCACCACGCCGGGGCGCACGGTCAGCACGTTGTTGGCGTCGTTCCACTGCTCGCGCTCGGCCTCAAACGCATCGCCGCCGGTGGTGATGAGCCGTATCTGATCGATGCCGAGCGCCTGTTCCAGCGCATAAACCAGCGTTTTCTCTTCGGTACGCGCGATGCCGCCGCGCCCGTCCGGCGTTAAGGTCCAGCACTTCACATCGGGGCGCACCACTTCGGGGTAGACGGAGAAGGTGTCGATATCGATATGCGTCATGACGGTATCGAGGTGCATGCAGGAGCGGTGTTTCGGCAATTCCACGGCGATAACGCGCGTCGCCTGCTGGTGTTTAAACAGGGCGCTAGCCAGGAATTCCACCCCCTGCGGCGTGGTGCGTTCAGACATGCCGATTAATACCGCGCCGCGGCCAATGACTAATACATCGCCGCCTTCCAGCGTGGCGTGGTCGTAATTAATATTCTGGTCGCCGAAATATTTAATAAATTCGCCATCGGCAAATGCCTGATGCCAGCGATAAATCGCACGCAGATTATTGGTTTCACGCTGGCGAGCCGGTTTTGCCATCGGATTTATCGACACGCCGTTATATATCCAGCAGGAGGTGTCGCGCGTAAATAAATGATTAGGCAGCGGCTCCATAATAAAATCATTAGCGCCGTGCGTATCCACCACCATATTATGAATCGAGGCCGGGATTTCACTAAACGTCAGCCCGCCGCTTAAGCGCCGCGCCAGCTCCCGATGCGGCAGGTCGGCAAGCCAGCCGCGCACATCGGCGGCAAAAGAGGGGCCAAGGCGGTATTCAGAAACCTGCGTCTCCAGCAGCCAGTCTTTCGCCTCCGGGATATCCAGCGTGCGTGTCAGGAGATCCGTCAGTAATAATACTTCCACACCCTGATCACGCAGGGTGCGTGCAAAAATATCGTGCTCTTCCCCCGCTCGCTCGACCGATAATACATCGTCAAACAGTAATTCCTGGCAATTAGACGGCGTCAGTCTTTTCAGGCTTAAATTAGGGCGGTGCAGCATAACGCTGCGTAATTGACCTATTTCCGATCCCACGTAATGCTTTTCCATATTTATTCCTTGGCTGATTTTCAGAATAAAAACGGCGGCATTATGCGACGCGTGTTCGCATAACGAGTTACCGTGCAGATTGAATTCGAAATAGATAGTAATGGAGCGCTGATTTGATTGTGTGATGAATATCACGAGCGATGCAGTGATTTTATTATTCCGCCGTAATAATGATTTATTTCATGGAAAGTTTAATTAATTTATCGGGCTATATGAATCACTACGCAGAATAGACGGCGCTTATTCCGTGTTGTTAAAAATCTGTTTTTGGACAACAAATAAGCAAATTATTAATTAATTGAAAATTAAGCGTTTTATTTTTTAAAAAAGATGATTATGCAGTTATGGCGCGCGTTTATTTTTGAAGCTCAGGAATAAAGCAAATAATTATGGTGCTGCCGTGCCTGTTTGTGAGGTAAACGAAACGTGATGGTGCCGTCTTTTTTCATTTTCTCGCTGATAAAACAAACACCTACAGCGATGCTGTCAATAGTATTCGCCAGGGTTATGCATAAAACCTGCATAAACGTCTGGCGGGGATTAACAAGCTGGTAACGCGCCGCACGATAACCATGCGCCAGAACAGATTTTACCGAGAAAGCAGTAGCGCCCCGGCACGATAGCTCGTATAACACAATAAAATGAAACGCTGTTTTATATAAGGAGAAGGCATGATTATCGGTAATATTCACGCGTTGGGCGAATGGCTGCCCGCGCCTTTTCGCGAGGCGATTGAGCAGGTGAAGCAGCAGGTAACGCCGCAGACCGCGCCGGGCAAGTACGAACTGGACGGCAATCGCCTCTTTTTTCTGCTTTCGGAAGACACAACCGAGCCGCTGGCGGACCGCCGCGCCGAGTATCACGCGCGTTATCTGGATATTCAGATTGTGCTGGCGGGCCGCGAAGGGATGACCTTCAGCACGTTACCGCCGGGCGCGACCGACACCGACTGGCTGGCGGATAAAGATATCGCATTTCTGCCCGAAGGCGCGCAGGAGAAAACCGTGGTGCTGGAGGAGGGCGATTTCGTGATTTTCTGGCCGGGGGAAGTGCATAAGCCGCTGTGTGCGGTGGGCGACCCGGCCCCCGTGCGCAAAGCTGTCGTGAAGATGTTGATGGCGTGAGGGAGTTGTAGGGTGGGAAAGCGTAGCGCCTTATTAACCACCATCAGCAAGGCGGGTGCGCGGTGCTTACCCGCCCTACGGTGAGCGTTGTTTTGTAGGGTGGGTAAGCGAAGTGCACCTACCGTTCAATTATCGGCAAGGCGGGTGCGCGATGCTTACCCGCCCTACGGTGAGCGTGGTTCTGTAGGGTGGGTAAGCGAAGCGCACCCACCGTTCAATTATCGGCAAGGCGGGTGCGCGGTGCTTACCCGCCCTATGCTAAGCGTTGTTCTGTAGGGTGGGTAAGCGCAGCGCACCCACCAACCGACCACCAACCCACCACCCGCCCCGCAAGCTTACTCAGACAGCGTCGCCACCATTACCGCTTTGATCGTATGCATCCGGTTTTCGGCCTGATCGAATACGATACTGTGCGCGGATTCAAACACCTCGTCGGTCACTTCCATGCCGCCTTTCAGGCCATACTCCTGCGCCATCTGCTTGCCGAGCGTGGTCTCGTCGTCGTGAAATGCCGGCAGACAGTGCAGGAATTTCACGTTCGGGTTGCCGGTCTGCGCCAGCATCTGGCTGTTAACCTGATATGGCCGCAGCAGCGCGATACGCTCCGCCCACTTCTCTTTGGCTTCGCCCATCGACACCCAGACATCGGTATAGATGAAATCCGCGCCCTTAACACCGGCGGCGATATCCTCGGTGAGCGTGATCCGCCCGCCGGTTTCTTTCGCCATTGCCTGGCATTCGGCTACAAGCTCGGCGGCAGGCCAGCAGCGCTCAGGCGCGACCAGGCGCAAATCCAGCCCCATCAGCGCGGCGGCTTCCAGCATTGAATTGCCCATGTTGTTGCGCGCATCGCCCGCATACACCAGCGTCATCTCGTTAAACGCTTTGCCCGGCAGATGCTCCTGCATGGTCAGCAGATCCGCCAGGAGTTGCGTCGGGTGAAACTCATCGGTCAGGCCGTTCCAGACCGGCACGCCTGCGTACTGCGCCAGCGTTTCGACGATTTCCTGGCCAAAACCGCGATACTGAATGCCGTCATACATGCGGCCCAGTACGCGGGCGGTATCCTTAATTGACTCTTTATGCCCAATCTGACTGCCGCTCGGGCCGAGATACGTGACGCGCGCGCCCTGATCATATGCGGCAACTTCGAAAGAGCATCGCGTGCGGGTTGAGTCTTTTTCGAAGATGAGCGCAATATTTTTTCCGGCAAGCTTTTGAACTTCAACGACATTTTTCTTATCGCTTTTAAGCTTTGCGGAAAGCTCCAGCAGCAGGTGGATTTGAGCGGGCGTAAAATCGAGCAGTTTTAAAAACGATTTCTGGTACAACGCAGACATAATTTTCCTCGCTGGCTGACGCCACTTATTGAATTAATATTCAACATATATGTATGAATATTCATTTGCAACCCCCGATGTTAAAACTTTGCGGTGAAAGGTGGAGGCATTCCCGCGGGTGTGTGAAAATAGAAGGTATCTGCCACACACTGAGGAACGAGCCATGGCAAACCCGGAATTACTGGAAGAGCAGCGCGAAGAGACGCGTCTGATTATTGAAGAGCTGCTTGAAGATGGCAGCGATCCTGACGCGCTGTACACCATTGAACACCATTTCTCGGCAGACGATTTCGACACGCTGGAGAAACTGGCGGTGGAAGTGTTTAAGCTTGGCTATGAAGTGACGGACCCGGAAGAGCTGGAGCTGGAAGAGGGCGGTGAAACCGTCATCTGCTGCGACGCGCTGAGCGAGTGCGCGCTGAACGCCGAACTTATCGACGCCCAGGTTGAACAGCTGATGAACCTGGCGGAGAAGTTTAACGTCGAATATGACGGCTGGGGCACTTACTTTGAAGACCCGGACGGCGAAGAAGACGAAGACGACGACGGCATGGATGAAGACGACGACGGTGTTCGTCACTAAGTCGCAGTTTGCGGCAGCGCTGCGCTGCCGCATTTCAGGAACCCCGCATGAATTACGACGCACTCCTCCTCCCCGTTAAAAATTTCCTTCACTGCGCCACTCCGCAAGCCTGGATAGATGAAGCCAGAGCGCCGGAAAACTTACCGCTGCTGCTGACCGACCACATGATTTGCGAGTTAAAAGCCGCGCAAACCGCAATGCTGCTCATTCGCCGCTATGTGGCAGATAAAAGCGGTTCTGACGAACTGCTCGGCTGGCTACAGCCCTATGAAGATTTCACCTATCGCGAAGGGCCGGAGCCCGATTTCCTGGCGCTGCATAAGCGCATCGGCAAGAGCGTGATGCCGCACACCGACGATCCGTGGGGCCAGACGCTGATCGATAGCATGGTGCTGCTCATCAAAGAAGAATTACACCACTTCTGGCAGGTGCGCGAAATGATGCAGGCGCGTAACATCCCGTATGTCAAAATCACCGCCAGCCGCTATGCGCGCGGGATGCGACGCGAAATGCGCACGTATGAGCCTGCGACGCTTGTCGATAAACTGATTTGCGGCGCGTATATCGAAGCCCGCTCATGCGAGCGTTTCGCGGCGCTGGCGCCGTATCTGGATGATGATTTGCAGAAGTTTTACCTGTCGCTGCTGCGCTCGGAAGCGCGCCACTATCAGGATTATCTGTCGTTGGCGCAGCAGATTTCGCCCGAGGACATCGCGCCGCGCGTGCAGGCGCTCGGCGAGGCGGAAGCGCGGTTGATTAATCAGCCTGACACCGAATTCCGCTTTCACAGCGGCATACCGGTGCGCGCGTGAGCCGGCGGGCTTTATAAAAACTATCAATACCAAAGGGATAAAGGATGAACTGGAATCATGTCATGCTCTCCGCGCTGGTGGGCATTGTGCTCGCTGTGGTGGCGTCTGCGCTCTATAAAAAAGGCAAAGTGAATAAACTCGCGGCCGTCGCGATTTTTGTCGTCGGCATTGTGCTGTGGAATATCGCGGACATCGCGTGGCTGAGAAACGCGAACACGTCGCCGGAGCAGGGCTTTGACGAGGTGTTTAACAGCATGCCGTTGTATAAACTCATTAAAGAGAAAGATCCGGCGTTCTACGCGCGCCTGCGTGGTCAGGCGCTGGAAATGGCGAAGCAGGGCAAAACGCAGCAGGATATTATCGACGCGATGCAGGCGAATATGGCCGAGCTTGAGATGCAGCGCATCCAGTTCGCGCCGGATGAAGATGTCATCGCGTATATGCGCGTCAATATGGAACAGACCCGCGAAATGCAGCAGCACAGCGACGACGCCTGTTTCCGCTTCCTGATGCCGCAGGTGAAAGGCGGCGTGAATCCGGTTCAGATGCTGTCGAAAGACGTTATCGCGAAGCGTATGGATGTCGAAACGAAGCTGCTGTCGGCAAGTTACAGCCAGAACGCGCACAAGGTGACGCCGCAGGAGCAGAAAATGGCGGAAGAGACGCTGGCACCGATTGGTCAGTCGCTGGCGGCGAAATATGGCGACACGATTGAGGTCTTTACCGATCCGCAAAAAGGCGTCGGTCAGGAAAAACAGGTCTGTAATATGGTGCAGGATCTCTGGCATGACGTGCTGGCGCTGCCGCCGGAAAAAGCCGGGCCGGTTATCCGTATCTCCATGCAGCAATAATAAAAAAGCCGGGTCAGCCCGGCTTTTTTATTTCACGCGTTTACACTCAGAGCGTTTTTAACATTCGCACTTCGCAATCCACATGGCCGGTGCAGCCGAGCGGCTCGGAAATATGCGCGAAGCCCAGGCGTTCATACAGCGCAATCGCCTCTTTTAAAAAGGCGGTGGTTTCGAGATAGCAGCGGCGATAGCCTTGCGAGCGGGCGAAATCCATCGCCTGTAACGCCAGCTTTTTCGCAAGCCCTCTGCCGCGCGCGACGGGCAGAAAATACATTTTCTGCAGCTCGCAGATGTCCGTTTCGCTACAGGCCAGCGGTGCAATACCGCCGCCGCCCACGACTTCACCGTCTAATTCAATCACCCAGTACGCATGGCCTGGCTTGCTGTATTGCGTATACAGCACGTCGAGATTGGGGTCTGCGACGGTGTAGCCTTTATCCGCCGTCAGGCCATATTCCGCGGAAACCTGGCGGATCACTCTGGCGACCGTCGCGTTATCCGCGGCCGTCATCCTGCGCATAATAATGTCTACCGGCGCCTCAACATTCATCATTTACTCTGATGTCATCTGTTCAACATAGTGTTGTGCTTAATACCACTACAGGAAGAGTGACGCAAGCCCAGGAATATTGGCTGCTATTATTCTTTCCGGGGCTTTATTACACTAAAGTACGCACTGGATTAACCCTAAGATATTAACGGTTATAACGGCGCTTTTTTCTTTTTTACAGAATAAGGATTGTTATGTCGGACGATAATAAATTCCTGGCAGGGAATAAGACACACGCATTCTCGTTTCAGGGCAGCGGCGGCGGATATTTCCCCGTCTGGCTGGTCAACATACTGTTAACGGTGTTCACCGCCGGGCTGTTTTTACCCTGGGCGATGGTGCGCGCACGCCGTTATTTTTACGAAAATACCGAACTGGCAGGCGCACGTTTTTCTTATCACGCCACAGGCGGCGCGATTTTCGTCGGCTGGATCTGCCTTGCGCTTCTCTACGTTGTATTTGTGATTAATGCAGTCTATGAAAATACCTTTTTAACCCTCTGCATGGTGCTGCTGTTTATCGCGTTTGCGCCGTTCCTTATTATGCAGGGCCTGCGCTACCAGCTGCTGATGACGAAGCTTAACGGCCTGCGTTTTAGCTTTAAAGCCAGCCCGCTGCGCGCCTGGTGGGTGATGCTCGGCTGCCCGCTGCTGATTGCGATTCTGGTGACAGCCGTGATGGGGCTGGTCTTTACGATTGCGGGTTCCAGCCAGAGTATGACCGGTATTATTGTCGGTATTGTGCTGTCGGTTCTGGTGGGGCTTGTGGGTACCGCGCTGATGCAGGGTATTTACGCCGCGCAGTGGTACGGCCTGCTGGTCAATAACCTGCAATATGGCAAACACCGTTTTGCGATTAACCTGAATGTAAAAACCTGCACCTTTATTTATCTCAAGGCGATGCTGCTGTTTGTGCCGTTTATCGCGGTAGCTTTGATTATGCTGGCGCCAGTGATGACTCAGATGTTGCATTACAGTGTATATGGTATGAATAGCCAGGAAGAAATGCTTAGCTTTTTGATATCGCTTATTATGAGCGTTTTACTGCCGTATTTCATTTATATGGTTGGCATTCTGGTCTGCTTTAGCTTCGCGTTTGTGAAACTGCGTAACTACGCCTATCAGCAGATGTCGCTGGAAGGCGGTATTACCTTCCGCTCCACCGCGAGCGTCGGTTCTTTTGTCTGGATCATTCTGAGCAATTTCATGGTCTGCGGTATCACCTTTGGTCTGGCGTGGCCGTGGGCGAAAGTGCGCCTGACGCGCTACCTGCTGGAAAACACCCATGTTGACGGCGAGCTGGACAACCTGGCGCTGGTCGATCACGACGAACAGCCGCGTAACGATCCGGCAAGCGTGCTGGGCCGTGGTTTCTCCATTCTGCCTTTCGCACTCTGAAAATAAGCTCAGGGCTTCGGCCCGCTAAAAGCATAACGGCGCTCAGTTGAGCGCCGTTTTTTTGCGAAATACCGCCATAAAAAAAGCCGGGTCGCCCCGGCTTTTATTCAACTGACTTACAGTGCGCTAATGACGCCCTGCTGTTCTATCAGTTTGGCTTTCGCCTCATGATAGCCCGCCAGTTTTTCGCGCTCTTTGGCGATAACGGCTTCCGGCGCGCGGGCCACAAAGCCTTCGTTACCGAGTTTGCTTTCGATGCGGCCGATTTCGCCTTCGATTTTGGCCACTTCTTTCGCCAGACGCGCCAGCTCGGCGTCTTTATCAATCAGCCCTGCCATCGGGATCAGCAGCTCTGCACCGTCGATGATTTTGGTCACCGACACCGGGCCTTTGTCATCGGCAGGCAGCACTGTGATGCTTTCAAGGCGCGCCAGCGTCTGCAGGAAGCCGCGGTTGTCGTTAACACGACGCTGCGCGTCCTGGCTGCAACCGCGCAGCAGCAGCGCCAGCGGTTTGCCCGGCGCGATGTTCATCTCGGCGCGAATATTACGCACGGCGATAATCGCCTGCTTCAGCCACTCGGTATCCGCCAGCGCCGCGTCGTCCACGCGGGAAGCATCAAACGCCGGGAACGGCTGGAGCATAATGGTGTCGGCATCGATACCGGCGATAACCTTCACGCGCTGCCAGATGGTTTCCGTAATGAACGGGATGATCGGATGCGCGAGGCGCAGCAGACCTTCCAGCACGGTCACCAGCGTGTTGCGGGTACCGCGCAGTTCAGCTTCTGAACCGCCGTTCATGACCGGCTTGGTCAGCTCCAGATACCAGTCGCAGAACTGGTTCCAGGTGAATTCATACAGGATGCCCGCCGCGATATCGAAGCGGAAATTATCCAGCGCTTCGCGGTACGCTTTTACGGTCTGGTTGAATTCCGCCAGGATCCAGCGATCGGCCAGCGACAGCACTTTCTCGCCGCCGTTAAAACCGCAATCCTGATCTTCGGTGTTCATCAGCACGAAACGGCTGGCGTTCCACAGCTTGTTACAGAAGTTGCGGTAGCCTTCGAGACGCTTCATGTCCCAGTTGATGTCGCGACCAGTAGAGGCCAGCGCCGCCAGCGTAAAGCGCAGGGCGTCGGTGCCGTGCGGCTCGATGCCTTCCGGGAACTGCTTCTCGGTGCGCTTGCGGATTTTCTCCGCCAGCTGCGGCTGCATCATGTTGCCGGTGCGTTTCTCCAGCAATTCTTCCAGCGTGATGCCGTCGACCATATCCAGCGGGTCTATCACGTTGCCCTTGGACTTGGACATCTTCTGGCCTTCGTCGTCGCGGATAAGACCGGTCATGTAGACGGTCTTGAACGGCACCTGCGGTTTGCCGTTTTCATCTTTGATGAAGTGCATGGTCATCATGATCATGCGGGCAATCCAGAAGAAGATGATGTCAAAGCCGGAGACCATGACGCTGGTCGGGTGGAACTGACGCAGCGCGTCGGTGTTTTCCGGCCAGCCGAGGGTGGAGAACGTCCAGAGCGCGGAGGAGAACCAAGTGTCCAGTACGTCGTCGTCCTGGCGCAGCGCGACGTCCGCGGACAGGCTATTTTCCTGACGCACTTCCTCTTCGCTGCGACCTACGTAGACATTGCCTTCGGCATCGTACCAGGCCGGAATGCGGTGGCCCCACCAGAGCTGACGGGAGATACACCAGTCCTGAATATCGCGCATCCAGGAGAAATACATGTTTTCGTACTGCTTCGGCACGAACTGGATATCGCCGTTTTCTACCGCTTCCACCGCCGGTTTCGCCAGCACGTCGGCGCGGACGTACCACTGGTCGGTCAGCATCGGTTCGATAACCACGCCGCCGCGATCGCCGTAAGGCACGGTCAGATCGTGCGGTTTGATCTCTTCGAGCAGGCCGAGTTCATCGACCGCCGCCACGATCGCTTTACGCGCGGCGAAGCGTTCCATCTTCTGGAACTGCGCCGGGATCTCGTTTGAATAAACGTCAGATTCGTTGCCTTTGGTGTCGTAGACTTCCGCGCTTTCACGGATATCGCCGTCAAAGGTCAGGATGTTGATCATCGGCAACTGATGACGGCGACCCACTTCGTAGTCGTTGAAATCGTGCGCTGGCGTTATCTTCACGCAGCCGGTGCCTTTTTCCATATCGGCGTGTTCGTCGCCGACGATCGGGATGCGGCGGTTAACCAGCGGCAGCACGACATATTTGCCGATCAGATCTTTATAACGAGGATCTTCCGGGTTTACGGCAACGCCAGTATCGCCCAGCAGGGTTTCCGGACGGGTGGTGGCGACCACCAGGTAATCTTTGCCGTCGGCAGTTTTCGCGCCGTCCGCCAGCGGATAGCGGATATGCCACATCGAGCCTTTTGACTCGCGGTTTTCCACTTCCAGGTCAGAGATGGCGGTACGCAGTTTCGGGTCCCAGTTCACGAGACGCTTGCCGCGATAGATCAGATCTTCTTTATAAAGACGGACGAACACCTCTTTCACCGCGTTGGAGAGGCCTTCATCCATGGTGAAGCGCTCGCGCTCCCAGTCCACCGAGTTGCCCAGACGACGCATCTGGCGCGTGATGGTGCCGCCGGATTCCGCTTTCCACTCCCAGATTTTGTCGATAAAGGCGTCGCGGCCGTAGTCGTGGCGGGTTTTCCCTTCTTCAGCGGCGATTTTACGCTCGACGACCATTTGGGTCGCGATACCGGCGTGGTCGGTGCCGACCTGCCACAGGGTATTTTTACCCTGCATGCGCTGGTAGCGGATCATGGTGTCCATGATGGTTTGCTGGAAGGCGTGACCCATATGCAAACTGCCGGTGACGTTCGGCGGCGGGATCATGATGCAGAAGCTTTCCTGGCTCTCGTCGCCGTTGGGTTTGAAATAGCCCTGCTGCTCCCAGTGCTCGTAAAGCGGCTGTTCGATATCTTGGGGGTTATATGTCTTTTCCATTTCTACTGTGTCGTTCCGGGCGCCGTGAAGGTGGCCGTGGTCAAGTGGAAACCGGCGGCGCGATAGGCTTTGTAGCGTTCGCGCGCCAGTTGTTTCTGGGATTCGTCGTAAGGTACGAAGTCTACCACTTCATAGAAAGCAGTGGCAAAAGCTGCGAATTCCGGCAGCAGGCTTATCAGAAGCTCCCGCGGGCTGCTGCCGCGTTTTTGCGGCCAGGCTATTTCCACCGGCGCGCCGCCGCGCGGCCCTTCACCTGCGAGATTGTGCGGCACGAAGCTGTCCGGGTCGCGCTTCCAGAGCGCTTCGTCAATGCGGGTGGCCTGGGCTTCGTCGACGCAGGCAATCAGGATGCGTTTCCCTGCGCGCCAGCGCGCAGCGGCAACGTCGCACACCAGTTGTTCGACGGCGCTCAGGCCGTCGGCGGTGTCGTCGTTGTCCAGCAGGTAAAACGTTGCGTTCTTCATAAGCGATACCCGTGGTGTTTCACGTTGCCTCGTTGTTGGCTGCAAACGTCGCCCTGATTCGGGTAGGGCGAGTTGTTGTCGGGAGATGGCGGGTGGCGCTACGCTGACCCGCCCTACGGGGTTTTGCCCCACCGCCAGCGTACATAAATGTTTGGTAGGGTGGGTAAGCAAAGCGCACCCACCGTTTACCGTATCGCCAGCATACCTGACGGTGTTTGGTAGGGTGGGTAAGCGAAGCGCACCCACCGTCTGTCAGCGTCTTACTCTTCGCCGTTGAACCCGGCGCGGTTTAGCAGGAACTGCGACAGCAGCGCAACCGGGCGGCCAGTCGCGCCCTTCGCCTTGCCGGAGCGCCAGGCGGTGCCGGCGATATCCAGGTGCGCCCAGTTATATTTACGCGTAAAGCGCGACAGGAAACACCCGGCGGTAATCGCGCCGCCAGGACGTCCACCGATATTCGCCATATCCGCGAAATTCGACTCCAGCTGCTCCTGGAACTCGTCCGCCAGCGGCAGACGCCAGGCGCGGTCGCCCGCCTGCTCGGACGCGCTGATAAGCTCATGCGCCAGCGGGTTGTGGTTCGACATCAGCCCGGTGATGTGATGGCCAAGCGCAATCACGCACGCGCCGGTCAGCGTCGCCACATCGATGACCACTTCCGGGTCGAAGCGCTCGACATACGTCAGCACATCGCACAGCACCAGACGGCCTTCAGCGTCGGTATTCAGCACTTCCACCGTCTGGCCGGACATGGTTGTCAGCACGTCGCCCGGACGATACGCGCGTCCGCCTGGCATGTTTTCACAGCCCGCCAGAATACCGGTCACGTTCACCGGCAGGTTCAGCTCAGCCACCATGCGCATCACGCCGTACACCGCCGCCGCGCCGCACATGTCATATTTCATCTCGTCCATCCCTTCGGACGGTTTAATCGAGATGCCGCCGGAGTCAAAGGTCAGCCCTTTGCCCACCAGCACAATCGGACGGGCATCCGGCTCGCTGCTGCCTTTATATTCAATTACCGACATCAGGGATTCGTTCTGCGAGCCTTCGCCCACCGCGAGGTACGAATGCATGCCCAGCTCTTTCATCTGCTGTTCGCCAATCACGCGGGTGACGACGTTTTTGCTAAAGGAGTCGGCCAGCTGGCGCGCCTGAGAGGCGAGGTAGGCGGCGTTACAGATGTTTGGCGGCATATTGCCCAGATCTTTGGCCGCTTTAATACCGGAAGCGATCGCCAGACCGTGCTGGATCGCGCGCTCGCCGCTGGTGAGTTCACGGCGGGTCGGCACGTTGAACACCATTTTGCGCAGCGGACGACGCGGCTCGCTCTTGTTCGTCTTAAGCTGATCGAAGCTGTAGAGCGTCTCTTTCGCCGTCTCTACCGCCTGGCGCACTTTCCAGTACGTGTTGCGGCCTTTAACGTGCAGCTCGGTCAGGAAGCAAACCGCTTCCATCGATCCGGTATCATTCAGAGTATTAATGGTTTTCTGGATCACCTGCTTATACTGACGCTCATCCAGCTCGCGCTCTTTGCCGCAGCCGATAAGCAGGATACGTTCTGACAACACATTCGGAACGTGATGAAGCAACAAGGTCTGGCCCGGTTTGCCCTCCAGCTCACCGCGACGCAGCAAGGCGCTGATATAGCCGTCGCTGATTTTATCGAGTTGTTCGGCGATGGGAGAGAGACGGCGCGGCTCAAAGACGCCTACAACAATGCAGGCACTGCGCTGTTTTTCCGGGCTCCCGCTTTTTACACTGAACTCCATGCACTACGCTCCTGAATCTTAAAGACAACGGCGGCGGCTACAGATAGAATTGACCACTTCGTAACTCTTGCTCCGCTGTTGCGATGACTTCGTGTTAATCTTAACGAATGTTGTTTTGGTTTCGGCTCGTCAGCAACGCTTGAAGCGCGAAGCCGTTAAGATAAGTAATCTTAGCGATCTTTTCGACGACTCAAGAGAATAAATGACGTTTAAGCCATGAAACAAGCGATTTTCCTGCAAAAAGACTCGTATTCACAGGCGTATTTAATGTGATAATCATAAGATATCTGGTTCGGGAGACGCTCAAAAGCCAACTGGCGATTTTGTTCATCCTGCTGCTGATCTTCTTCTGCCAGAAACTGGTGAGAATTCTTGGCGCGGCGGTGGACGGCGATATTCCGACAAACCTCGTGCTTTCGCTCCTTGGCCTGGGCGTGCCCGAAATGGCGCAACTCATCCTGCCGTTAAGCTTGTTCCTCGCGCTATTGATGACGCTTGGCAGGCTCTATACCGAAAGTGAAATCACCGTCATGCACGCCTGCGGGCTGAGTAAAGCGGTGCTGGTGAAAGCCGCGATGGTACTCGCGCTGCTGACCGGCATTGTCGCTGCGGTGAACGTGATGTGGGCAGGGCCGTGGTCGTCGCGCCATCAGGACGAAGTGCTCGCGGAGGCGAAAGCCAACCCCGGCATGGCGGCGCTCGCGCAGGGGCAGTTCCAGCAGGCGACCGACGGTAACGCGGTGCTCTTTATCGAAAGCGTGAACGGCAGCAAATTCAATGATGTCTTCCTGGCGCAGCTGCGCCCGAAAGGCAACGCGCGTCCTTCTGTGGTTGTCGCCGATTCCGGCGAACTCTCGCAGCGTAAGGACGGCTCGCAGGTGGTGACGCTCAATCAGGGCACCCGCTTTGAAGGCACCGCGATGCTGCGCGATTTCCGTATCACGGATTTTAAAGATTATAAGGCGATCATTGGCCACCAGGCCGTCGCGCTGGACCCGGACGACGCCGAGCAGATGGACATGAAAACGCTCTGGCAGGCTAACTCCAAATCGGCGCGCGCCGAGTTTCACTGGCGTCTGACGCTGGTGTTCGCGGTCATCGTGATGGCGCTGATGGTCGTGCCGCTCTCGGTGGTCAACCCGCGTCAGGGCCGCGTGCTCTCGATGCTGCCCGCGATGCTGCTTTATCTTATCTTCTTCCTGCTCCAGACTTCGCTGCGCTCCAACGGCGCGAAAGGCAAGCTTGATCCGCTGATCTGGATGTGGGCCGTTAACCTGCTTTATCTGGCGCTGGCCGTGGCGCTGAACCTGTGGGACACGGTGCCAATGCGCCGCATCCGCGCCCGCTTTGCTCGTCGGGGAGTGATCGATGCTGGGATTTAGCGTTCTCGACCGGTATATCGGCAGAACAATTTTCAACACCATAATGATGACGCTGTTCATGCTGGTGTCGCTGTCGGGCATTATCAAATTCGTCGATCAGCTGAAAAAGACCGGCGAAGGCAGCTACACCGCGCTTGGCGCGGGGACATACACGCTGCTGAGCGTGCCGAAAGATATCCAGATCTTCTTCCCGATGGCCGCGCTGCTTGGCGCGCTGTTGGGGTTAGGGATGCTGGCGCAGCGTAGCGAGCTGGTCGTTATGCAGGCCTCCGGCTTTACCCGTATGCAGGTGGCCGCCTCCGTGATGAAAACCGCCATTCCGCTGGTTATCTTCACGATGGCTATCGGCGAATGGGTGGCCCCGCAGGGCGAGCAGATGGCCCGCAACCTGCGCGCGCAGCAGATGTATGGCGGTTCGCTGCTCTCCACCCAGCAGGGGATGTGGGCAAAAGACGGCAATAATTTTGTGTATATCGAACGCGTAAAAGGCGAAAACGAGCTGGGCGGTATCAGCATCTACGCCTTTAACGACAAGCGTCGTCTGGAATCGGTCCGCTACGCCGCCAACGCGAAGTTTGACGCTGAACACAAGCTATGGCGTCTGTCGCAGGTGGATGAGTCAAACCTGAAAAACCCGCAGCAGATAACCGGCTCCCAGACGCTGACCGGCACCTGGAAAACTAACCTGACGCCGGACAAGCTCGGCGTCGTGGCGCTGGATCCAGACGCGCTGTCGATAAGCGGGCTGGGTAATTACGTCAAGTATCTGAAGGCGAGCGGCCAGGATGCCAGCCGTTATCAGCTCAACATGTGGAGCAAAATCTTCCAGCCGCTCTCTGTGGCGGTGATGATGCTGATGGCGCTGTCGTTTATCTTCGGGCCGCTGCGCAGCGTGCCGATGGGCGTGCGCGTCGTAACGGGTATCAGCTTCGGCTTTATCTTCTACGTGCTGGACCAAATCTTCGGGCCGCTGAGCCTGGTGTACGGCATTCCGCCGATTATCGGCGCGCTGCTGCCGAGCGCCAGCTTCTTCCTGATAAGCCTCTGGCTGCTGATGAAACGCGCCTGATGCCTTGCGCACTCCCTCGCTCGGGGGAGTGCGGTTCCTCTCTTTTCACGTTTGCCGGGAAGCCATGAAAAGACTCGCCTCGCTGTTCCTCCTGTTCTTCGCCCATCTCGCCTTTGTGCCTGAGGCGCTCATCCTGATTCTGATAGTGGGCGCTTACTTTTATTTTCGCGATCCGCTGTCGTGGCTGGCCTTCGAGGGTGGCGTGTTCGCCGTGCTGGCGCTGCTTTTCACGCTGCTCGCGCGACATGTGGACCGCCGCAGCCTGGCGGTGGGCGTGGTGACCGCCGGTTCCCCACAGGAGAAAGAGGCTGACGAGGTGCTGCGCCTGTTCTCGCTTGGCGAACACCTTCTCTTTGCGATAACCAGCGCCACGCTGCCGTATTTCATCCTGAGCTTTTTTATCTTCGACGGGCGCGTCGCCTTCTGGCTGCACACCGCCTTTCTGGCTGCTGTGTTAGTGGGCGTTCACTTTGCTGGCCGCTGGCTGGATCGCCTGCAAAAGCGGCGCGGTTACGGCGAATACGGGCTCTGACCGCCGCTTGCCTGCGAAACGGCTATGCTTTTCATACCGTTCACTGATTCGCAGGAAACCATGTCCAGATTCTTTTTTGACGACCGTAAACGCCTTATCAACGACGCCGTTGACGGGCTTATCCTCAGCGCCCGCCACCAGAACCTCACCCGCCTTGATATCGACCCGGCGATCCGCATCGTGGCCCGCCGCGACTGGGATAAAAGCAAAGTCGCGGTGATCTCAGGCGGCGGCTCCGGCCATGAGCCCGCGCACGCAGGTTTTGTGGGTAAGGGAATGCTCACTGCCGCCGTCTGCGGCGATCTCTTTGCCTCGCCGAGCGTGGATGCCGTACTGAACGCCATTGTGGCGGTAACGGGCGACCACGGCTGTCTGCTCATCGTGAAAAACTACACCGGCGACCGGCTGAACTTCGGCCTGGCGGCGGAGAAAGCCAAACGCCACGGGCTGAAAGTGGAAATGGTGATCGTCTCCGACGACGTCGCGCTGCCGGATAACAAACAGCCGCGCGGCATCGCCGGCACGGCGCTGGTGCATAAAATCGCCGGTTTCGCCGCCGAACAGGGCAAATCGTTAAGCGACGTGCGCGCGCTGGCGCAGCAGGCGAGCGACGCGGTGAAAAGCCTCGGCGTGGCGCTGCAGACCTGTAGCCTGCCGGGAAGCACCGAAGACGGGCGTATCAAACAGGGCGAGGCGGAACTGGGGCTTGGCATTCACGGCGAGCCCGGTGCCAGCACTATCGGCACCCAGAACAGCCGGGAAATTGTGGCGACGCTGGTGGAGCGCCTGATGGCACAAGTGCCCGCCGACGCGCGTCTCGCGGTGCTGATTAATAACCTCGGCGGCACGTCTGCGCTGGAGATGGCGCTGCTGACGCGCGAGCTGTCGCGCTCGGCCCTGAAAGACCGCATCGACTGGCTGATCGGCCCTGCGCCGCTCGTGAGCGCGCTCGACATGAAAGGTTTTTCGCTCTCTTTGTTGCCGCTCAATGACATTTTCACAGAGGCGCTGAACGCGCCGGTGGAGGCCGCAGGCTGGCTGGTGCCGGTGGCGTTCGGCGAGCCGCACGCGCAGTCGCTCCCGCTGGTGCGTGACAGCGTGGAGGCCGCGCCTTCCGATAATCCACACGTGCGCAGGCTTCTTGAGCGCGCCACGGCCGCGCTTATCGCGCAGGAAGCGCACCTGAACGCGCTTGATGCGAAAGTGGGCGACGGCGATACCGGCTCCACCTTTGCCGAAGGCGCGCGAGATATCGCGCAGAAGCTTGCGAATAATCAGTTGCCGCTGAACGACGCCGCCGCGCTGTTGCAGCTCATCGGCGAGCGTCTTGCGACGGTGATGGGCGGCTCCAGCGGCGTGCTGATGTCGATTTTCTTTACCACCGCCGGGCAGAAGGTGGCCGATGGCACAGCGCTGCCCGACGCGCTGCTGGCGGGCCTTGCGCAGATGAAGCATTACGGCGGCGCGGCCCCAGGCGATCGGACGCTCATCGACGCCCTGCAACCGGCGCTGGAAGCGTTAAGAGACAAAGGGATTGCCGCCGCCGCGCAGGCCGCGGAGCAGGGCGCAAAAGCCACCGCGCAGATGGGCCAGGCCAGGGCCGGGCGCTCGTCTTATGTGGGGAGCGATAACCTCGCAGGGGTGGAAGATCCGGGCGCCGTGGCGGTCGCGGGCGTGTTTAAGGCGATAACCCAGGGGGGTTAAGCTCTGGCGTTAAGGCGGGTGCGCTTCGCTTACCCGCCCTACAGTGAGCCCAGGGTTTTATAGGGTGGGTAAGCTTCGCGCTCCCACCATGAACCCATCGCCACTTCCCGTGTAGGGTGGGTAAGCTTACGCACCCACCATGAACCCACTGCCACTTCCCGTGTAGGGTGGGTAAGCTTCGCGCACCCACCACCTCAATCCCCACCACTGCAATACCTACTTCCCCACCAGAATCAGGAGCATAGCCTTGCGCCTCGCTATGCTACCATTCCGCCTCTTCCCCCTTAAAAAGCGACGAGCGGCCCACTCTGACGGCGGCCTGCATTTTGACGGGTCATTTCGCCTGAGGAGATATCATGAAAGACGCCTGGCTTGCCGCCTGCGATACCACCATCCAGAACTTCGTCCGCGACTCCACGCGCCTTGAGCCGGGTGAGCTTAGCGTCGTGCCTGTCGACTATATCGATTTCCACTACCAGATAAGCCTGCGGCTGATTTTTAATGTCCGCACCGACACGGCAACCCAGGCGGGGCGGGTCTCCGCGGGCCTTAATACTGATGTCTGCCACTCGCGCACGGAGTACGAGCGCGCCTTACAGGCGCAGACCAGCGCCATCCTCGCCCGCGATAAAACGCTGGATGACGCGCGGGCGTCGCTGCTCTCGCGGCCTTACGGCGACTGGAAGAGCGAAGAGATGGTCTATCTTCACCCAATGCAGGTCTGCCTGACGGAAAACTGCAACAACTGTCACGGCAGCGGTTCGGTCAACTGCGGCCAGTGCCACGGTTCCGGAAAAACGTCCTGCTATGGTTGCGGCGGCAGCGGTCAGGTGATGCGCCAGCGCAGCTATTACGACCATTACACCAAACAAAACCGCACCGAAAACTACTACGAGAGCTGCCCCACCTGTTACGGCGGCAGGGTGACCTGTAACGGCTGCGGCGGCTCCGGCAACAAACAATGCTCACCGTGTAGCGGCACAGGGATGATTTCACACATTACGTCGCTGAAAGCGACCGCCACGCCGGACTACCAACTCGTTTACCCGCAGGCCGACGTGCCGGAGTATATCCGCGAGGGATTATACAAGGCAGGCGTACCGTCGCTCGGCAGTTACGGCCCCGTTGCGCTGACGGATAACGATGTCGATTACGCGCGCCGCGACGTGCATGTTCTCTATGAGGCTAACGTGCCCTTTGGCCGAATGGAGAGCCCGTTGCCGGAAGCGGGCGAAGAGCCGATTCGCTGGATCCTCTACGGCGTGACGCCGCATATTCTCGACGCCGGGCATGTATTGCAGGCGCTGCTGAAAAACGATCTCGATATGCTGGTGCGCCAGGCGACGCCGGGCAAACGGCGCAACCCGCGGGTAGGGGCCGCCAGCCGTAAAACGGTGCAGACGTTTATGGAATCGGAAGCGCACCAGGCGATGCTTATCGAACATAGCCGCGGCAAGCGGGGCGACGCGCTGCGTGAAGCGCTCAACCGCGCCTTCGCCACGCCGTATCTTAACGAGGCGATCGAAAGCCTTGGCAGCCTGGTCAGCGCGGTGCAGCGCTGGTCGCTGGCGAAGTGGAGTCTATTTACCGCGCTGATGATGTATCTGCTGCTGCCGGTAGTAACGACCTGGCAGCGGCAGGGAATGATGAACTTTGATACCGGGCGCATTTACCTGACGGCACCCGGCCATATCAATGGCGTGTGGAACATGGAAGCCGGGCTAAAGGGCATCGCCATGGTGCATGGCATACCAATGCTATGCATCGCGCTGGTGGGCACGCTGGTGGGGTATCTGTGGCGAAGCAGCTGGTTGAACCGGCAGTTCGGCAAGCCGCTCACCGCGTGGGGCAAGCAGCAAGGGCGGTTGCGTAGCCGATGGCTGCTCGGCGCGGTGCTGTCGATAGCTATCGCCACCGCGCTGCTGCTGGTGGCTCCGGTCTGGATCTCGCAGGACGAGATGCTCTATGGCGTGGTGCCGGTGCATGAGTTGATTCAGAAAGTGGCGGAGTTAAGACAGTAAGCGCGTTGCCGGCGGTGGCAGTAATGGCGGGTGCGCTACGCTTACCCGCCCTACGAAGGACATGCGTGGGTTGGGTGGCGGGTGCGCGTTGCTTACCCGCCTACGGAAAAACATGCATGGGTTGGGTGGCGGGTGCGCTTCGCTTACCTGCCTACGGAAAAACATGCATGGGTTGGGTGGCGGGTGCGCTGCGCTTACCCGCCCTACGGGAAAACGTGCATGGTTTGGGTGGCGGGTGCGCTTTGCTTATCCGCCCTACGATGAGGCCAGGGTTTTGTAGGGTGGGTAAGCGAAGCGCACCCACCATGAAATCCGCAGCCACACCCACCCTGGAAAATCTCTCGCGAACCCACTATCTACAACGGTTAAAAAAGGTGCCCTGCGGCGCCTTTGCTTTTTACGCTTACTAATCAGAAATCTGCTTTCAGCACCACGCGGTAGCGCGCTTTACCGTCGCGCACGTGTTGCAGCGCCTCATTGATACGCGACATCGGGAACTCTTCGGTTTGCGGTGCCACTTTGGCGCGCGCCGCCAGCTTCATCAGCGAGCGCAGCTCGTGCGGCGAGCCGGTCGCGGAGCCGGTGACGCTGCGATCGCCCATAATCAGCGAAAACGCCGGTACTTCGAACGGCTTCATCACCGCGCCGACGGTATGGAAATTCCCGCCCCAGGCCAGCGCCTGGAAATACGGCATCCAGTCGAGCGACACATTCACCGTGTTGATAATCAGATCGAACTGACCGGCCAGCGCCTGAAGCGCTTGCGGATCGCGGCTGTTCACCACTTTATCCGCGCCCATCGCCAGGATCTCTTGCTCTTTCGACGGATTCGAGCTGAACGCCGTCACTTCGCAGCCCATCGCGCGCAGCAGCTTGATGGCGATATGGCCGAGACCACCGATGCCAATAACGCCGACGCGGCTGGTGGCGGTAATGTGATGCATCAGCAACGGTTTGAACACCGTGATGCCGCCGCACAGCAGCGGACCGGCGGACGCGGCGTCGATGCCTTCCGGCATCGGGATCACCCACTGCCAGTTCGCGCGAATTTTATTGGCGAAACCGCCGCGGTTCAGAATGGTCGGCACGCTGCCGTGCTGACAGTTCACCTGATTGCCGCTAATACAGGCATCGCAATGTTCACAGCTTGACGCCGTCCAGCCGATGCCGACGTGCTGGCCCACTTTCAGGCCCTTGTTCTGCGCGCTGCCACCCAGTGCACTGACGCGGCCAATCACCTCGTGGCCCGCAATCAGCGGATACGCCGAAATGCCCCATTCGTTATCGATCATCGAGAGATCGGAGTGGCAGATGCCGCAGTACTCAACCTCAACCTCCACATCCTCAGGCTTCAGTTCGCCTGCGTCGTACTCATAGAGCTCAAGCTCTGCGCCAGCTTTATGTGCGGCGTAACTTTTGATGATGGTCATCGCGGTTTCCTTTGTTGTGAACACTAGCAAGGAGTGTAGTCATTCCACTGCCCCGATGCAGCCCCGCGCGGTTTTGACCGCTCATATCGTTAACATTCGAACGATTAACCGGGACTATACCCAATGGCATGGGCCGTTTTCCTGCTTCAGCGCCCGCCATCCGGCGAATATGTCGCCGGTTTGCCCCCCGGTAATGTGGCTCCTGCGAATTCGCATCGCGACGTACTTACACACTCACAGGAGTAAGCATTATGGATTCTCAATTTATCGGATCGGTCATTAATGCGCTGCCGCTGGAGCACATGATTGGCGGGCCGCTGCAGGCCATGATCAAAGCGCAGGTGCAGGCCAGCAAAGCGTATGCCGACTTCCTGCTTTCCGTCTGTATCAAAGACGGTAAAGCGGAGGCGGTGCAGTTCGACTACGACGAAACCGTGGTTGATGAAAAAGGCGTGATTCAGGGCGTGGTGAAAAAAACCATGCGCATCCCGCTGCTGGCGGCGATTTCTCACCCGAACATCAGTATTGAAGAAGGCACCATCGACTTCGAGCTGGAAGTTTCGCAAAGCGAATCCAGCAACAGTGAAACCGCGGCGGAAGCGTCGCTGGAGGCGTCGGTGGGCTGGGGGCCGTTCAGCGTGAAAATCAGCGGGCGCGTCTCGCATAAAGCGCAGCAGACCCGCTCCACCGATACCCGCGCGAAATACAGCATCCACACCCAGGTGAAACGCCAGCCGCCGCCGGAAGCGCTGATGCGTGTGATCGACTTCCTGACCGACGCGGCCACGCGCCCGGCTATTTTGCCGTCCGAAGCCAAAAAGCTGGATGACAAAACGCTCGACGCCTACCCCGTCACGCCGGCAGCTCCTGCTAGCGCCAACGCTGGCGGTACGGGCGCAGCTAACCCTCGCTGACATTCAACCCTGAGGCTGCGTTGCAGCCTCATTTCTCACGGAGCGCACTATGTCACTGAAAGACTGGATACGCGGCAACCGGGAAGCGGGGGCGGGACGCAGCCAAACGCCGTTAAACGCGGCAAGCACGCAGGGCACCGCAGCGGTGGACCCGCCAGATGCGACTGCTCAGGATAGCGCCGTCGCGCCAGAGATCACGCCGCCGGACCATGTTCCGCCCGGTCCGCCACCGGGAGGCGGCACGCCGCCGCCATCAGGGCCATCACCGCGCGGTATGCCCATCACGCTTGCGGATATCACGCGCGGAATGCAGCACGCGGCGACCTCCGCAAACCAGCTCATCGCGCATCAGTATATGCAAGCGCTGGATCCGTTCTTCGAGCACAGCGATGACGGGCGGCTGGTGCCGAAAGTCATCGAAATGCAGCTTGACGATAACCACCACTTCAAACTGCCGCTGGTGGCGCTCTCCACGCCGCGCGGGCTGATGCTCGAAAAAATGAAAGTGTTCCTGACGGTGCGCACGGATGCGGTTGAACAGCAAAGCGCACCGGCGGGCGTCTCGGACGATGCGGTGGGGCGCTTTCACGTCAGCATGTCGCCGCAAAGCCGCGATAAAAACGGGCGCGACAGCGATCACGTGGATATCGAAATGCAGTTCACCGTACTGGAGCCGCCTGAAAGCGTGATGCGCCTGATTGAGGAATACACCAATCAGGTTCTCCCTAAACCGACAGACAGGAGTAACGACAATGGCTAATATCCCCACCAACACCGGCGTACCCGGCGTGGAATTAATTAAATCTTTTGAAGGGCTGCGCCTGGATAAATATCAGGACGCGATCGGTAAATGGACCATCGGCTACGGCCATCTTATTTTACCGAATGAAAACTTTCCCCGTTCTTTAACGCTGCAGGAGGCGGAAGATCTTTTGCGCGCCGATTTAGGCATGACCGAGCGCGGTATTCGCCAGATGGTGAAAGTGGATCTCAACCAGAACCAGTTTGACGCGCTGGTGAGTTTCGCTTTTAACGTCGGCCTCGGCAATCTGCAAAGCAGTACGCTGCTGCGGTTACTGAATCAGGGCAGTTATCGTGAGGCGGCGGAGCAATTTTTACGCTGGAATAAAGCGGGCGGGAATGTGCTGGCCGGATTAACCCGCCGTCGTGAAGCCGAGCGTCTGTTATTTCTGACTGCCCTCTAATGCGCTGATTTAAGGAATTACCTATGAAACATAGTAAATACATGCCGCTCGGCATGGGGCTTGCCGCATGCCTTTTTATCGTGCCGGGTTATGCCAGCCTGCCGGAATGCGATCTGGTGGTAAATAACGCGAATAAGGAACTGACGGCGCAAAATAAAAAGCCCGTTAAGGATGTCGCTAAACTCACCGGGCTATTACGCACGCTGAATAAAGACGACGTGCTGCCCCGTGAATATGTGACGCGAGAGGAAGCCCGAAAGCTTGGCTGGAGCGGTACTCCGCAGGATTCGCTGTGGAACGTCTGGGCGCTGAATAAAAAACAGCTCGGCGGCGATCGCTATACCGGCGCGCCGCTGCCGGAGCCCGGCGAGTGGTATACCGCCGATATCGACAGCGTGCGGGGCATTAGCAGTGGTCGGCATCTTATCTACAGCGCGCAGAGCATGACGCGCTACGTCTCGACGGATAACGATGCCAGCGCTGTGGTACTTCCTCCCTGCCAGTAACCGCCGCGGCCTTAGCGCCTTCTGCGCCGGGGCCGCTTTTTCGAGGTGCCGTTATGGCGGATCACAACATTCATGAGCTATTAAGCCAGTGCCTTGCCGCGCTCGCCGGATTATTTGGCGGGCTAAGCGTGTCGTTTTTCTGGCAACCCAAAAAGCTGCATCAACATGGCCGACTGGCGGCAGGCGTAATTATCGGCGCGATCAGCGTCAGTACCACGTTTACGCTGGGCGGGTTTATTTCGCACTGGCTCGGCATGAATTTCCGGGACAGCGATATCGCCATGGGCATCGGGTATTTTGTTGGCGCGCTGAGTGTCGGCATGATCGCCTGGGTCGCTAATTTTTTTAACCGTCGCGAAGGTCACGACATTTTGCAGGTCGCGGGCGAGCTTAAGCGCGTCGCCCGCGGCGTGGCGAAACGCGCGCCGGGGCGCAGACGCGCACCCCGACGCCCGAAATCAGGAGAGACATAATGCCATCGATTAAATTACTGTTTTGGGCCGTGACGCTGATTGATATTACCGTGGCCATCGTAATTTTTATCAGCGCGCTAAATACCCGGATGCTCTTAATTCCCGTGTGGTATCGGCTCGGGTTATTAGTCGCCGCATTTGGTTTTGCAGCCCAGAGCGGCCTCAATTTGCCCTATTTATTATTCGACACCAATATTATGGTACACACGCTACCGTTCTGGATATTAAAAGACATGGGCGTGGGGCTGGTGGCGATTTATTATTTCTGGAATATGATGTCGAGCCGGAAAACCGCATCGACTCCGCCCAAACGTAAAGCCGCTGCACCCGCCAGGAAAAAATCCTCACCGCGCACGCCACGAAAGAAAACGGCGCAATAATCGATTCCCGGAATAGCTGAAAAGGTTATTCCGGGGAAATGGCCCAGGCTAAACGACGCTGATTTTCCGCCACCTGGCAAATATGCCTGATACTCTCCTGAATTTATTTTATCCCTGCGAGTTCGCATTCCCTTTCATTTACTTGCAGGAGAGAGATATGTTTACTGTTAATCTGTTTTCAGGCAAAACCAAAACCCGCGTATTGTCCGGCGCTTTTGCTGCCACATTCATGGCCTTTTCCTTTAGTAGCTGGGCGTTAAATGGCCCGGCGTGTAATTTCCCGCAGGCGGGGGGAGAGGCCGCCTGGGCGGCGGCGCAGGATAATGCGGGCGGTCATCTGGTGCAGTGCCATATCGGGCAGAATCAGGCCTGGCTTACGCAGCGCGTTAATGGTGGCCAGCCAGGGTGCCCGCAGACGGCGACCGCGTCGGCATGGCTTTCGGCGCAGGCGATGTGGACGCAGGTGGGGGCTGATATTCAGGCGTTCTGCGCACAACAGGCTCTGAATCAGAACCGCTTTGTGATTAATACCCAGATGAACGGCAACGGTGCAGTCAATGTTGGACTGGGCGTTAATAACAATGGCGCGTTTAATATTGCCAATAACCGTACCGCGATTACCGTCATGCAAAATGTGAACGGTCAATGGCACGTGTTAACCAGCTATCCGCAGTAAACAAACAGGGGCATTATGCAGCGCATAATGCCCCTTAAATGTCTGCGTTAATTTATCCTGTGTCGTTAACCTGGGCGCAGGGATTTATTCATCTCCTGAATACATCATGGCCGCCTGAGTGCGATTGGTCACGTTAAGACGGCGGAATATCGATTCCAGATGGGCCTTCACCGTGCCAGCGCTGATATTCAGATGTCGGCTTATCTGTTTGTTTGATTCCCCTGCCGCCAGTAGCTTGAGAATTTCACGCTGGCGCTCGCTCAGCCGTGCCAGCGCGCCGGGGCCGCTGTCCAGCAGTGACACGCTCTCCTGCGGGAAGCAGAGCATCCCCATCGCAGCCGCGCGCAACGTCTGAACAATGGCTTCCGGCGGTGAATCGCGCCGCACGAACGCTGCCACATGATGACGCAAAAACAGCCGCAACAGCGCGGGCTGGCACTGATGAACCAGCAACACCACCGGAATGGCAGGGTGGCGTTGCGCCAGATCATCCAGCAAATCGAGGTTTACGTTTTTACCCGCATCACCATCCAGCAAAATCAACGAGGCCGGAAAATAACCGAGTGTGCTATCTATCTCATCCGGGTTATTTAACCCGCGGATGGTTATTTCTGGAATAAACTGCTTCAACACCGATGCCATTCCTTCAATAAATATCGATTGCTTGTCAATCATTAACACATTCATTGTTAATCTCCATGCAGTAGCGCTCGTTGGGAAGTCTATAAACTGCAAGAGTATTCAAAGGGACGAAAAAAATAAAAGAGGCTATTTGCCATAGGTCTTTTTGCCGATGGGTTCAGTGGCATAATTAAAATTCGAAAAAATTCTTAAGAAAATATCATATATAGCAGGGTGTTAATTTATGCATTCTTTATTTGTGGCTGATTTATATGGAAAGATAAAAGCACACACAGCCATTTATTGGTTATTAACAAATCCAGGCGCGGTTTTAAAAGCTCGCGGCATTATTCCACGGACAATATCAATAAACCAGGCCTGTGAATAACGTCACAATATTAAAATGAAGAGGGCTTTAGCGCTTTACAAGCAGCCCATTCAGCCACTGCTCGGTACGCTCCGGGCGTTTATCCTGCGTTACCCATAATGCCTGCGGCGACAGCTCAGGAAAGGCGGCCAGCAGCATCGTCAGGCGGGCTTCGTTCATATCGGTAAAGCGCCGCCCCTGCTGTTCGCGCTCGCCCTCGCCATATTTAAACGAGAGATACCAGACGCCGCCGGGCTTCAGCGCGGTCGACAGCTTTTGCATGGCAGCGGGCAGTTCATCATGCGAGAGATGCAGCAGCGACGCGCAGCACCAGATGCCGTCGTAGCGTTCCACCGCAGCAAGATCGCTAAAGGTCATCTCCTTCACCGGCAGGCCGCTGTGCGCCCGCGCCAGCGCGACCAGTTCGCCGCAGGCGTCGAACGCCTCGACCTCGTAGCCCATCTGACGGAACGCGAGCGCATCGCGCCCGGAGCCGCAGCCTGCGTCCAGAACGCGCCCGCCCGCAGGCAGGTGCGGGATGAATGCGTCATATAAGGAGGACATATCGACCGCGACGGTGCCCTCGAAAAATTCATGCGCGTGGGCCTGGTAATAGTTCTGCGTCATCAGAAAATCAGCTCCTGTTGTGGCTCGGGTGCCCACTGCCGCAGACGGTTCGCAAAGGCGGCGTTCCAGGCATCCTGCAAAAAGGTTTTACGCTGGCGCTCATTATTACCCGTCTGGTTAATGATTGCCTCATGCAGCGGCAGGCGGCTGTTAATAAAGTATTCGTTACGGGCGTGCAGCCGCGCCAGTAGCGCAAGCGTCGGGACGCGGGCGGATTTGCCGTTTTCGCCGCGGTTACAGCTGTGACACGCAAGCACCAGATTCCAGACGCCGTTCAGGTTAACGCCCGGCAGTTGAGCGGCAAGCGGCAGAAAGTGGTCGATATCGGCAAGCGTTGGGTGGTGTTTCTCAAGGCTGATGGGCGCGTTGCAGTAAAAACAGTGGCCCTTCTGGTAGCCGTTCAGGCTGTTGCGACAGCTCGTCAGCGCGATGCGCGATGAGCTTAAGCGGGTGAAGAGGGTTTCCTGCTCGGGGTCGTAATGGACATCCAGCAACTGCGGCGGCAGGTTCATCTGCCAGGCTTTTTCGACCAGCCGCCAGCGAGCGTCGGTTTCATGCGTAAGATTCGCGAACTGCGTGGTTTCCGTGAGGCGATAAAAGTCATCGGTCAGGCGAATGGCTTTGTGGGCGCGCTGTTCGTTGATGAAAAACGGTTTCGCGATCGGCCCGCCGCTGACATTGTGAAACGCCTTCAGCACGACGTTAAACCCGTGTCTGACCGTCGCCTCGATAAGCTGCCCCTGCGTTATCTCCTGCTGGTTAAACTGCTGACAGGCAAGGATGAACTGACCAGGACGCTTTATGTTGAGGATTTGCTTAGGCGCTTCTTTCAGGTGAGCGCAGATATGCGCGCTGAACGGCAGCGCCAGCTCTTCGAGCTTCACGAGACTGTTTTCGCGCTTCACCTCATACAGCGCCTGCGCCAGCGCGAACTTGTACGTGGCGAAGTTGTTTCCAAAAAGGATCACGCCGCGCCAGTAGTTTTCCGGCGTGGGATCTTTCTCGAAAAAATCCATATGTTGTCCTGTCAGGGAGAAGAGGGCGAGCCGCATGGGTAGTGAAGCCCGTTACGTGATCACATAACAAATGAAAGGTGATGTAAACATGCAAATGATTGTTTTGATGAATTTGTGAGCGGGAAGAAGAACGAAAGGATGGAGAAAGGAGCATGCGTTATGCTGAAATTTTCAGCACTCGACAGGACGGCGCAAGAGCGCTGCTTGCATGGCGGCCCCTGACAGGTATAATCCCAACGTTTTCCGCATCCCTTCCGTGCCGGAGTGGCGAAATCGGTAGACGCAGTTGATTCAAAATCAACCGTAGAAATACGTGCCGGTTCGAGTCCGGCCTTCGGCACCAAGTCACTAAACTCCTTACAATACAATTGATTAGACAATGAAATCTGTCTCTTTTGCCTGTAAGAAATGCTCTGTTATGTCCCTTGAAAAAGCCGCTGTGGTTGATAGTGGTAATTGGGATGTTTACTCATAGCGGCGTGTAGTTCCAGGCGTCAAACACTTACTGACTCAACTTGAAAGCTATGACGTAGCCACCGTCTCTAAACAATCCCAAAAACTTTTAGTGAAGCACATTTTAGCCCGATGCCCCCGTTCTGTCGCCGTCGCGAGACGCCGCAGGGGATAAACAGGTTTATGGTGGTCACGGTACTTGCAGACCATATGCAAGCTCTGCCAGCGGTTCGGCCTCGCTCCCCTTGGGTACATGGTCATCCTGATAAGCCTCACTAACTGACATAACCCTGATGAAGTCGCCAGAGGCTCCGCTTGTCTGTACCACCAACGGGGCTTATAAGCGGTATTGTCAGCTGTCTGGACTGGCTTAAAAATAGGCTATAACATTGGCAACAAAATCTACCAAGGAGGTGGAAGGATGAGCACCAGAGCGGAAATACAGGATGGGGTGCAGTTCGACGTTTTGCGTAGGGGTATTGTTTATACTGAGGTGCTTGGCTGGGTTGACATGGGGCATGCTCGTGGTAGTGATATCATGGAGCTTAAAAGCCAGTTCATCGCGGGGGAGCGTAGCGGCAAGCCTTCCTACATAGCGATGTATCGGCAGGATATGCACTTTGTGAAATTCAACTCACAATTCGGAGTAGGCAAATTCTCCCGCTGGGAAATTAAGCGCGGGCGGAGTACCGAAGATATTAACAGAATCATGCTGGCGATGATGATGAGCACAGCAGCTCGATTTGAAGGGTTGCAAAGCTTGCGGGCTTTCTCTTGGTACACCGATAGCGGTTTCAGTGGTGAGGATTTAGTTTCTGACCTGTTCGGATTCCACCGAGCTATCATGCCGGGGCGTTATGGTTATCGCCTTAAACCTGTGAGTTACGATTCCGCTGTTCGCCGTTGGGATCATTACGGTGCTATAGGCTCCCATAAAAACCGTGGTTTCCGTCCGATTCTGTTCCCTGACCCGGATGATCCGTGCGTGCGTCACCAGTCGTACACAGGGAATCTCCCGCATTTTATGACATCGTTGAGGCCGTGGGACGATTTTACATCTGGGATTGTTAAAGTTATTACAGACAATGGGACGTCACTTGGTTACACAGGGGTGAAGTGATAATGCGTAAATTCTTTAAATGGAGCATCCTTGTATTAATTACGGTTGTTATCCTCTGCTGGTTATTTATCTATTTTATTGCCTCTGGTATCAATGAAACGACCACGTACACTGAAAAGGACTTTTTCAATTATCACTCCCTGACTGATAAAGATATTGCGAAGGCTCCGCGCATATCGAAAGATTATTACTTTGAATCACATCCCGGAGATGGATACGCCCCATCAAACACAATCATTTTTAGGGGAGTATCTGACGTCGAGCCGTTGAGAGCTTATTTGACTAAGCTGGGTTATACCAGACAGAAAGGCGGTTCGAGGAAGGCGGAGATATGGACGAAGCCAGAGCAGATGAATAGTGATCTCTTTTACCTACGCTCTAATGTTACCACTGGTGAAGTAGAACTAACCAAGGAATTGAATAATTGAGGGCTACTCGGTCGTTTCCATTGAGCTGACTTCTTCTGCAATCCCTGCCACACTCGGCTCTTAGGAACTTGTGCGCGTGGAGTAATGCGGTGGTACTGGGTATGTGCGCACAACCCTCTACAAGCCGCATTCTACCGTGAGCCTATAGCTGAATCCCCGGCTTGAAAAATTGCATGTTTTATAGTTCGGACTCCCTCAACTGTATAGCTCGCCCGCGCCCCCGTGCGTGCCCGCGCGTCAGGGGGCGCTGAGAAAACCCTAAGATTTTGCTCATCCGAGACAACCGTTGCAGGCGCGTGTTGCCGAGGGCACACTGCTAGTGTTTGATGGTGTCATCAATCGTTCATTTTATGCATCCAGAGCAGCAAGAAAGGTTTTTAAGAAGGCCAGGTTCCCGTTTGGTATAAAATTACCTACATGGTTAGGTGGTTATATACCATGGACAGCGCGTCGGGTAATGGTTCGCAATATCACGCCTTTTATTGGCCGGACTATTTCTTTGCTCGGTATTATTATTTTGTCGGCAGATGTCTCACAAATTATTTTCTGTACGATACGCGATTACAACACTATCGCCAGAGGAGATGACAAAATATGGCAGACAACCTCGAAAAGCAGATTTACAAACTCATTCGGCCTTACGCCGGTACGTATCTCTTCACGGGGAAGGAAGTCCCGTTGACGCCGGAAACGGATTTAGATACCGATCTGCAAATAGACGAGGCTGAAATAGAAGATTTGATGGATGCCTTTTTTACGACATTTAACGTTGATCGCGCCGGGTTTACGATTAAAACCTATTTTCCTGATTCACCTTTCTCATGGAATTTTTTTAAAAAACCGGAACCCATTCCGGTGCCGGATTTTACTATTGGGATGTTGATCGCCTCTGCTAGAGCTGGCCGCTGGTTGTATGATTAAACGAAAAATAGGTTCTTTCTTAAATCAGAAATAATTAATACTGTCTCCTTGTTCTGCACTCCATAAAAATCCCCGCCGCAGCGGGGATTTCCAGGTAAACACATTTCAAAACACAACTACTCGCCGCGCTTACTCCCACTCCTGCAAAAAGCGCTGGCCGTACTGGTCGGCGACCAGCAGCGCGGCATACACCTGCTCCGGCGACCCGCCACCCGGCATATTGTGAATGGTTTCGCCCTCCGCGCACGCCGCCTGCGCCACCAGGCGCATTTTGGTTTGCACATCCTCTTTAATATCAAGCTGCGCGAGCGTGATGGGCAGCCCGATGCTGTGGCAAAGCGCGGCAACCCTTTCTATCTCCTCTGACGGCGCATTTTCCAGCACCAGTTGGGTGAGCGTGCCGAAGGCCACTTTTTCGCCATGATAGTAATGATGCGCGTCCGGAATGGCGGTAAGCCCGTTGTGGATAGCATGGGCTGCCGCCAGGCCGCCGCTCTCAAAGCCCACGCCGCTCAGATATGTGTTGGCTTCGATAATGCGTTCAAGCGCCGGGGTGACGACGTGCCGTTCGGCGGCCAGCATCGCTTTTTCTCCCTGTTCAAGCAGCGTGTTATAGCACAGCTCGGCAAGCGCCAGCGCGGCCTGAGTGCATTTGCCGCCCGCCATGGTGGTCGCGCCGCTACGCGAGCAGGCGCGCGCTTCAAACCAGGTGGCCAGCGCATCGCCAATGCCGGACGCCAGCAGGCGCGCCGGGGCCCCCGCGACAACCTGCGTGTCGACGATAACAATATTCGGGTTGTGCGGCAGCATCAGGTAGCGGTCGAACTCGCCGCTGTCGGTATAAATCACCGAAAGCGCGCTGCACGGCGCGTCGGTGGAGGCGATGGTCGGCGCGATAGCGACCGGCACCGCCATAAAATGCGCCAGCGCTTTTGCCGTATCGAGCGTTTTACCGCCGCCGATGCCCAGCACAGCGGTACAGCTGGCGCTGTCGGCGAGCTTACGCAGGCGGTCAATTTCATTTTGCGAGCACTCGCCGCCAAACGGCGCGATTTCGACGCTAAGCTCCGCCTGTTTAAAGCTCTGGCGCAGCGTCTCTTCTGCAAAACCGAGCACGAATTTATCCCCGACGGCCAGCCAGCGTTCGGCCAGCGGTTTTAAATAGTCGCCGATGCGGGTGAGCACGCCCGCGCCCTGAATGTATTTACCGGGTGACTGAATAATGCGATCCATAACATTCCTCCTTCAGAGAGTGAGTTAACCTGCTGTGTTTCCTTGTCTTGCTCAGACTTCTCAGTCTCCGACTCTACTGCCGGGGGCGTGCGCATTTGTTGCGCTATATCTAAAGGAGGCGTGATCGAGATTATACCAAGTCCATTTCACTTCGGCTCTGGACGCTAATAGCGTCAGAATGCTGAATTCAGCCTCGTTAATTATCATTGTTTTCCCTTAATAACTGGTGACCTTGTTCTGATACGCGGTAACGGGGCTTCAAAGCGTTTTCGATATACACAGCCTCAACCATCCCATTATTAACAAGGCTGGCGACAATATTCGCAACATTGCTAAATCCTTCAATGCCACGAATGGCAAGAGCGCGATCCAGCATTATCCACGTCCAGTCGATTTCTTTTTCTGCCATGACTCTCAGGACATTAAATTCCGTATTGGTTATTTTCATTTCAGTGCGCCCGGATGGAATTAAACACGCTCTTTTAACACTGCGCGACGTCAGACCATGAATCAATTCCCTTCGCCACGCCCTCCGCTTGCGTTATGCTGCCCGTGATATCTCATCATTACTTCGCAATTTTAATTTAAGTGAAATTAACAGGGAAAGAAAATGAAGTGCATTCAGTGCAATGAAAACGAGCCGAACAAAGAGTCGGGATTATGTCACGCTTGCGAAAAAGCGGAAGCCAGTAAAATTAACGGGTTACTGTACTTGCCAGCCGCCGGGCTTATTTTCAGCCTGATCTTTCTGCCGGTAGAGTTTTTTGATCTGATCAGTGCGATAAGCGCGTACTTCAGCCGCTCGGGGATTATTACGTGGTATGCCGCAGGCGCGGTGGTGCTGTTAGTGGCGCTTATTGGCATCACGGCGTATGCGAGCTGGCATTTCTTTCAGCGTAAGCGGCACACGCCCCGCGCGATGGTTATCTACTATCTGGCGGGGGTGGTAAGCGCGCTGTGGTTCGCCGTACTGCCGGTGAGCCTGTTTGGCGCGAGCTGGGACAACAGCAGCATTCGCAGCGTCCTGTCGGCGTTTATCGGCGTCACATGCTGGCTTCCGTACTTTTTAAAATCCCGGCGCATCGCGCAGGTGTTCGTACGGTAATAACGGTTCAGAGCAGGCGGGGTATCTGCGACAACAGATACAGCACCAGCCCGATGGTGCCGCCGACCAGCGTGCCGTTGATGCGGATAAACTGTAAGTCTTTGCCGATGTTGAGCTCTATCTGCTGCGACATCTCGCGCGCGTCCCAGCTTTTTACCGTGTCGCTGATATGGCGCGTCAGGAATGTGGCGAACTCGGGCGCGACGGTAGTCGCGGCCTGTTCGAGATGTTCGTTGAACGAGGCGCGCAGGGCGCTGTCGGCCATCAGCGATTCGCCGAACCACTGCCCGGCATCGGCGATGCGCTGGCGGGTGCGGGAATCCTCCGCCTGCATGTCGTTCTTCAGCCAGCCGCGCACGTCACCCCACAGCTCCGCCAGGTAGCGGTTAAACGCCTCGTCCTCTTTCAGATACGCCTTGATGCCGTCGGCGCGCTCGGCCATCTCCGGGTCGCTTTTCAGCTTCTCGATGAAATCCACGGTGATGCGGTCAAAGGCCTGGCGCAACTGGTGCGCCTGGTCGTGGCTGATGTCGTCGAGCATGGAATTGACGGCGCTGGAAACCAGCTCGGCGCTGTGTTCGCCGAGCCACTCGGTAGGCAGGATTTTCGCTTTACGCGGGTGCTCGGTCTTCAGCCAGTGGACAATCTGGCGGGCGATAAAATCGCGCGTGCTCTGCTTCTGCACCAGGCGAATCAGTTTGCCGATAAGCGCATCCAGCAGCACCTGATGGCGGTTGTTTTTGGTCATGCTCTCCAGCATCAGCGCGCTGGTCTGGGTAAGATCGACCTTATCAATCGCCTTGTGTACGGCGCGCTTTAATAACCCCTGAATGCGGCTGTCGTCGGTGAGTTCCAGAAAACCGCTCATCACCTGCACCAGGTTCTGGCCCACGCGCTGCGCGTTGGCAGGCTGACTGAGCCACTGGCCGAGCAACTGCGCCGGTTCGTGGCGGCGGATCAGCGCGACCAGCGAATCGGTATCCAGGAATTTCTCCTGCACAAACTGCCCGAGGTTCTCGCCGATGCGGTCTTTTTTACGCGGAATAATCGCGGTGTGGCGCGAGATAAAAGGAATCGGCACACGGCGAAACAGCGCCACCACGGCGAACCAGTCCGCCAGCGCGCCCACCATCGCGGCTTCCGCGATAGCCTTAACGCCGCTCACCCAGAAACCAGGCGGTAAAAACAGCGTGGTGACAAATGTCGCCGCCGCCGTCAGCAGCAGGCCGAGCGCCAGACGCTTGGCGCGCTTTAATTCAGCTAATTTTTCCATGCGTTAAGCATATAACCCATGCGGCGGTTGCGACAGGGGATAACTCCGGAGTCTCAGCTCTCTTCCATGGCGTGATGCAGCGCTTCGCCAATCTGTTGCAGCGCCTCACGGTAATGCTCGCTGGCAGGCAGCGCGCAGTTGATGCGCAGGCAGTTGCGGTATTTGCCTGAGGCGGAAAAGAGCGAGCCGGGGGCGACACGAATTTCAAGGCGCGTTAGCTGACGCGCCACGCAGACGATATCGACGCTCTCCGGCAGTTCTATCCAGAGCATAAACCCGCCTTTAGGGCGCGTGACGCAGATGCCGCACGGGAAATATTCACGCACCCAGCAGGTGTAGGTCTCCATCTGGCGCTGATAGTGCTGGCGCATCCGGCGCAGGTGACGGTGATAGTGGCCGTCGCGGATAAACGCCGCTACCGCGAGCTGCGTGGCAGGCACGTTGGTGCCGCTGGCGGCGTATTTCATCTGCAGCACACGCTCGTGATAACGCCCCGGCGCTATCCAGCCCACCCGCAGGCCGGGGGCGAGCGTTTTCGTCACCGAGCTGCACAGTATGACGCGCCCGTCGATATCCCAGGATTTGATGGTGCGGGGACGCGGGTATTCGGTCGCCAGCTCGCCATAGATATCGTCTTCAAAAATGATGATGTCGTGGCGCTGGGCCAGCGTCAGCACCGCGCGCTTGCGGGCATCGGGCATGATAAAGCCGAGCGGGTTATTGCAGTTCGGCACCAGGATCACGCCTTTAATCGGCCACTGTTCCAGCGCCAGCTCAAGCGCTTCTACGCTGATGCCGGTCTGCGAATCGGTCGGGATCTCAATGGCTTTGATATCGAGGCTTCGCAGCAACTGCATGGTGCCGTAATAGCAGGGCGATTCCACGGCGACGATATCGTCGGGCTTGCAGACGGCCAGCAGAGCGACAGAGAGCGCGTTGTGGCAGCCGCTGGTGATGATAAGTTCGTCGGCGCTGATGTTCGCGCCGCCATCCAGCATCAGGCGGGCTACCTGCTGGCGCAGTTCCGGGCGGCCCGCCAGGTCGTCATAGCTAAAGACATCCAGCTGATTGTGTTGCACCACACGGCTCATCTCGCGCCAGAGCGGCTTAAGCGTGGGGTGGGTGATATCCGGCGCGCCGCCGCCGAATGTGGTCAGGCTTTTATTGCCGCGCCCGTCGAGGAGCGTCATTACTTCATCCCATTGCGTCACCTCGACCGGGCGCTGTACCGGGCGCGTCATCGCAGGCACCGGCGGCTGCATTTTACGCGGCGCGACAAAATACCCCGAGCGCGGGCGCGGCACGATGAGCTGCTGGTTCTCCAGCACCAGATACGCCTGCTGTACGGTGCTGATACTGACGCCATGCTCCTGGCTCAGGCTGCGTACCGACGGCAGTTTTTCACCGTGGCGATAAAGGCCCTGTTCGATACGCTCCGCCAGCAGGCAGGCGAGGTGCTGATAACGCGTCATGCTGTATGCTCCATTAATACAGTACAGATCACAAAACCGGTACAGATAACGGCACAATACGCCTTTCAGCCGCGTATGTCGCGCTTCTGTATGGTTAACAAATAGATTTTGTGAATCTGTATTGTTACCGGCGATCCCGGCCATCATAAGGCTCAGCCTGATACAGGAGAGCGACGATGGAATTTCACGAGAACCGACCCCGCAGACCGTTTATTGGCTTCATACTGATCTGGCGCGCCTGGAAGGCCTGGCGGCTGCGCGCGCAGACCCGAAAAGTGCTCAGCAGAATGAACGAGGCGCAGCTGCGCGACGTCGGGCTGCGACGCGACGATACGTATTAAACCCCGGCGCGGGCGGCATGTTGCCCGCGCGCATTCACACCCGCTTTTTACGCTTGCCGGCGATCACCTCGATAAACTCCTGCACCTGCTGTTGCTTGCGCACCGACAGCTTGCAGACGCGGCGCAGGGATTTTAGCAGCGGCGGATCTTCCGGCTCCGGCGCGCGCGCCGTAATGACAATACAGCCGGGCATCACCCGCACATCTGCATCGGTGCCGGTAGGGAAACCGGCTTCCTCCAGCCATTTGCCGCGAAGCGTCAGCGCGGCAAGGCTCACGCCGTCATGAAAGCGGCTGGCGTAGCTCACGCGGATGCGGCGCGGCTCGGTCAGCGCGGCGGGCGCGGGCAGCGCCTCGGGTAAAACTTCAGGGAGCACGGATAATGTCGACATAGTTCCTCCTTAAACGGGCAGCAAAGCCAGCCTGCAAAATACTGGTATTATATACAGTAATTAGGGGAAGGAACCTTTGTGAAATCCGAAAAGCGGCGGGAAAATCGTCGGCCCCCCCGGGCCGACGCAGGAGAAAATTAGTGCGCGTGCGGGACGTCGGTTTCGGCGCTGATACGCAGGCCGTCGGCGTCAAACACCATACAGTCGCGCGGGTTAAAGCCCACTTCCACCGCCTGCCACGGGCTGAAATGCACGTCGCCCGGCAGCAGAATTTTCATGTTGTCATGCCCGTAACACTGGCCAAACAGGTAGGTGTTGTTGCCAAGGCGCTCCACCACTTCGCAGTTAAAGGTTAACGAGGCTTCCGCCTGCGCGCCGGTGGAGAGATGCTCCGGGCGAATACCCAGCGTCACCGCATCGCCTTGCTTCAGCGGCGCGGTGTGAATGGCGAGCCGCAGCGTTTTGCCCTGCGAGAGCGTGACCTCCAGCGCGCCTTCTTCCCAGCGCGCCACGGTGGCTGGCAGGAAATTCATCTTCGGCGAGCCGATAAACCCGGCCACGAATTTATTCACCGGGTTGTAGTAAAGCGCCATCGGCGAGCCCATTTGCTCCACTTTGCCGTAATTCATCACCACGATTTTATCGGCGAGCGTCATCGCCTCGACCTGATCGTGCGTGACATACACCATCGTGGTTTTCAGCTCCTGGTGGAGCCTCGCGATATGCAGACGCATCTCAACGCGCAGTTCAGCGTCAAGGTTCGAGAGCGGCTCGTCGAACATAAACACCTGCGGGTTACGCACAATAGCGCGGCCAATCGCCACGCGCTGGCGCTGGCCGCCGGAGAGCTGTTTGGGTTTGCGGTCCAGCAGGTGCGAGAGTTGCAGCGTCTTCGCCACCATTTCCACCTGATGACGGATCTGATCTTTCGGCACTTTATTGACCTTCAGCCCGTAGCCCATGTTCTCCGCCACCGTCATGTGCGGGTAGAGCGCGTAGGACTGAAAGACCATCGCCACGCCGCGGTGCGCAGGCGCGACATCGTTCATCACCTCATCGCCAATCAGCACCTCGCCGTCGCTCACCTCTTCAAGGCCCGCGATCATGCGCAGCAGCGTGGACTTTCCGCAGCCGGACGGCCCGACGAACACCGCAAATTCGCCGTCGGCAATATCGAGATTGATATTGTGCAGGGTTTCGGTTTTCCCGAACCGTTTGGTGACATTCCTCAGTCTTATGCTGGACATCAGGGTTCCTCGAAAGTGTAAGCCGTGGTGGCCGCGGGCGTTTCTGACGGGTGCCGAACCTTATTTTGTATTACGTGTAACAATTCAGCGGAGTGATACGCAACGGCTTTAAATCAGTGTCATGACTATAACTTCCCCAGATTTCGCCCCCTATCGCCGGTTTTCATTTCTGTAACGACGATCACACAACGCACAGTTTTTTGTAGAGTTATCAGGGTTGGCAGCGTAGCGTATAACAAAATGGAAACGCGCTGAGTAGGCTTTTGCAGGCTGCGTGGTTACAGCGATTGAGTTTTAAAACAGAAGCGAAGCACTTAATAAAAACAACGTAATTGTTATACCTTCACATGAGGTTGATAATGAAAAAGAACATCCTTACCGCCCTGGTTCTCTCCGCTCTGATGGTCAGCGCTGGCGCCAGCGCGGCGACCCGACAGCTTAACGTGTGGGAAGACATTAAAAAATCCGCCGGAATTAAGGATGCCGTGGCGGCATTTGAAAAGCAGTACGACGTGAAAGTGAACATGCAGGAGATGCCGTTCGCCCAGCAGCTGGAAAAACTGCGTCTCGACGGCCCGGCGGGGATCGGCCCGGATGTGCTGGTGATCCCAAACGATCAGCTGGGCGGCGCGGTGGTGCAGGGGCTGCTATCGCCGCTGACGCTTGATAAAGCGCAGACCGACGCTTTTACGCCATCGTCCATTGCGGCGTTCCGCATGGATAACGCCCAGTACGGCGTGCCGAAAGCCGTTGAAACGCTGGTGCTTATCTACAACAAAGATCTGGTGGAAAAGCCGTTCGACAGCCTGCAGGCCTGGTATGACTTCTCCAAAGCGCAGCGCGCGAAAAACCAGTACGGCCTGCTCGCCAAGTTTGACCAGATTTACTACAGCTGGGGCGCTATCGGCCCGATGGGCGGCTACATCTTCGGGAAAAACGACAAAGGCGGCTTTAACCCGCTGGATGTCGGCCTCAACAAGCCCGGCGCGGTGGAAGCCGTCACCTTCCTGAAAAAATTCTATGCCGACGGCGTCTTCCCGGCCGGGATCATCGGCGATAACGGCCTGAACGCCATTGATTCGCTGTTTACCGAGAAAAAAGCGGCGGCGGTGATTAACGGCCCGTGGGCGTTCCAGCCTTACGAAGCCGCAGGCATTAACTACGGCGTGGCGCCGCTGCCGACGCTGCCGGACGGCAAACCGATGAGCTCGTTCCTCGGCGTGAAGGGCTACGTGGTCTCCACCTGGAGCAAAGACAAAGCCCTGGCGCAGCAGTTTATTGAGTTCATCAACCAGCCGCAGTATGTGAAAACGCGCTACATCGCGACCCGCGAGATCCCGCCGCTGGTGGCGCTGATGGACGATCCGGTAATTAAAGGCGACCAGAAAGCGAGTGCGGTGGCCGTACAGGCGGCACGCGCCAGCGCGATGCCGGGCATTCCTGAAATGGGCGAAGTGTGGGCGCCTGCCAACGCGGCGCTGGAGCTGAGCGTCACCGGCAAGCAGGAGCCGAAAACCGCGCTCGATAACGCGGTGAAACAGATAACCATGCAGATCGAAGCGATGCAGGCCAGTAATCAGTAAGCCGTACCCGGCGGCGTCTGCGGGCGTCGCCGGATGAACCGTTAAAAGCGGGAGGGGCGCCTCCCGTTTTCAGAAGGAGCCGTGTGTGATTATCAGTCCCAGCGAAAAGATGCCCGTTGCCCGAGGGGCGGGCCGACACGCCTGGTGCGCGCTGCTCTGCGCTCTGTTGCCGGGCGTGGGCCAGTTTTATAACCGTCAGTGGCTAAAAGGCGTCACCTTTCTGGTGTTGCTCGCAAGCTTTCTCGGGGTGTTTCACGATTTCCTGCGTGTGGGGCTGTGGGGGCTTTATACGCTCGGTGAAGAGGTGCCGCGCGACAACTCCATCTTCCTGCTGGCAGAAGGGATTCTGAGCCTGCTGGTGGTGGGCTTTGGGCTGACGGTCTATTACTTCTCGCTGCGCGACGCGTGGGTGAACGGCAAGCGCCGCGACGAAGGGCTGACGCTTAACAGCGTGCGTAAACAGTACCAGCTGCTGCTCTCGGACGGCTTTCCGTATCTGATGATTGCGCCCGGCTTTATTCTGCTGGTGTTCCTGGTCGTATTCCCGATCCTTTTTGGTTTCGCCATCGCGTTCACCAACTACAACCTCTACCACACGCCGCCTGCGAAGCTAGTGGACTGGGTGGGGCTTAAGAATTTCGTCAATATTTTCACGCTCTCCATCTGGCGCTCGACATTCTTTGACGTGTTGCAGTGGACGGTGGTCTGGACGCTGCTCGCCACCACATTCCAGTGCACCGTGGGCGTGCTGCTGGCGATTCTGGTGAACCAGAAAGATCTGCGCTTTAAGCCGCTTATCCGCACCATTTTTATTCTGCCGTGGGCGGTGCCGGGCTTTGTCACCATTCTGGTGTTCGCCGGGATGTTTAACGACAGCTTCGGGGTGATTAACAACGCGATCCTGGCGTTTTTCAACATTGCGCCGAAACCCTGGATGACCGATCCGTTCTGGACCAAAACCGCGCTCATCATGATGCAGACGTGGCTTGGCTTCCCGTTTGTCTTCGCGATGACCACCGGCGTGCTGCAGGCGATCCCGGATGATTTGTATGAGGCCGCAAAAATGGACGGGGCCAGCACCTGGACGCGCCTGCGCACCATTACGCTGCCGCTGGTGCTCTACGCGATTGCGCCCATCATCATCACGCAATACACGTTCAACTTTAACAACTTCAACATCATATACCTGTTTAACAACGGCGGGCCTGCGGTGGCCGGCTCCAACGCGGGCGGCACCGATATTCTGGTCTCGTGGATCTACAAGCTGACGATGTCTTCGTCCCAGTACGCCATCGCCGCGACGATAACCATCCTGCTCTCCATTTTTGTGGTGGGGCTGGCGCTGTGGCAGTTCCGCGCCACGAAGTCGTTTAAAAATGACGAGACGGCATAAGGAGACACCATGGCTAAAAGACAAAGCATGAAACAGGAAAAGTGGCTGCGGCTCTCGCTGTCGTGGCTGCTGATCCTGACGGTCAGCACGATCATTATCTATCCGCTGATCTGGACGGTGGGCGCGTCGCTGAACGCGGGCAACAGCCTGCTCAGCAGCTCGATAATCCCGGAAAACCTCTCGTTCCAGCACTACGCCGATCTCTTCAACGGCCAGGTGAATTACGTCACCTGGTACTGGAACTCGATGAAAATCAGCTTCCTGACGATGGTGCTGACATTAATCAGCGTCAGTTTCACCGCCTATGCGTTCTCGCGCTTTCGCTTTAAGGGCCGCCAGAACGGGCTGATGCTGTTTCTGCTGTTGCAGATGATCCCGCAGTTTTCCGCGCTGATCGCCATTTTCGTGCTCTCGCAACTGCTCGGGCTGATTAACAGCCACCTGGCGCTGGTGCTGATTTACGTCGCCGGGATGATCCCGATGAACACGTACCTGATGAAAGGCTATCTGGACGCTATTCCGAAAGACCTCGACGAATCCGCGCGCATGGACGGTGCCAGCAACTTCCGGATTTTCATCGAAATCATCATGCCGCTCTCTAAACCGATTGTGGCGGTGGTGGCGCTGTTCTCTTTTACCGGGCCGCTCGGGGATTTCATTCTCTCCAGCACCATTTTGCGCACGCCGGATAAATACACGCTGCCGATCGGGCTTTATAACCTGGTCGCGCAGAAGATGGGCGCGAGCTACACCACCTACGCCGCGGGCGCGGTGCTGATTGCGGTGCCGGTCGCGATTCTCTATCTGGCCTTACAAAAATACTTCGTCTCCGGTCTGACCTCCGGCAGTACCAAAGGATAATCTGATGAAACTGTGTAAACCCGCACTGCTTGCTGTCTCGCTGGCCTGCTGTTTTTCCGCTTTCGCCGCCAACATGACGCAGATAACGCCAAAGCCGCTTAACCTCCCGGCGGATTTTATCAAGGGCGCGGATATCTCCACGCTGCCGGAGCTGGAGCGCCAGGGCGCGAAGTTCTACGACGCTGACCACAAGCCACAGGACGCGCTGACCATTTTGCGCGAGAACGGCGTGAACTACGTGCGCCTGCGCCTGTGGGTTGACCCGAAAGACAGCGCGGGCGCGCCTTACGGCGGCGGCACCAACGATCTCGCCACCACGCTTGCGCTGGCAAAACGCGTGAAAGCGCAGGGGATGCGCCTGTTGCTCGATTTCCACTACAGCGATTTCTGGACCGACCCTGGCAAGCAGTTCAAGCCGAAAGCCTGGGAAAACCAGAATTACGACCAGCTCAAAACCACGATCCACGACTACACCCGCGACACCATCGCCGAATTTAAAAAGGCGGGCGTGCTGCCGGATATGGTGCAGATCGGCAATGAAATTAACGGCGGCATTCTGTGGCCGGAAGGCAAAAGCTGGGGGCAGGGCGGCGGCGAGTTTGATCGTCTTGCGGGCCTGCTGAACGCCGCCATCAGCGGCCTGCGCGAAAATCTGACTCAGGGCGAGCAGGTCAAAATCATGCTGCATCTGGCCGAAGGCACCAAAAACGACACCTTCCGCTGGTGGTTCGATGAAATCACCAAACGCCAGGTGCCGTTCGATGTGATTGGGCTCTCGATGTACACCTACTGGAACGGCCCCATCAGCGCGCTGAAAGCCAACATGGACGACATCAGCAAGCGCTACAACAAAGATGTGATTGTGGTGGAAGCCGCCTATGCGTACACGCTGGAGAACTGCGACAACGCCGAAAACAGCTTCCAGCAGAAAGAGGAAAAAGAGGGCGGCTACCCGGCGACGGTGCAGGGCCAGTACGACTACGTGCATGACCTGATGCAGAGCGTGGCGAACGTCGAAAACCATCGCGGCAAAGGCATTTTTTACTGGGAGCCGGCCTGGATTGCCGTACCGGGGAACACCTGGGCGACGCCTGCGGGCATGAAATATATCCATGACGAATGGAAAACCGGCAACGCCCGCGAAAACCAGGCGTTTTTCGATTGCCACGGCAACGTGCTGCCATCGGTAAAAGTCTTTAATTAATCCTTTTTATTCCATTTATACCCTGATGCTTTACCCGGCAGGCTGCGCGCCCGCCGGGTGACGCGGGACGGGTATGCCGTATCAGGAAGCCTGTAAATGAACAAATTTGCGCCTTTAAGTCCGAAGGTCAGCGCCCTTTTGCACGGTGCGGACTATAACCCGGAGCAGTGGGAGAACTACCCCGGCACGGTAGAGAGCGATATCGCCATGATGCAGCAGGCGAAATGCAACGTGATGTCGGTGGGTATTTTTAGCTGGGCGAAGCTTGAGCCTGAAGAGGGCGTGTTTCGCTTCGAGTGGCTCGACGAGATTATCGACAAGCTGTATCAGGGCGGCATTCACGTGTTTCTCGCCACGCCGAGCGGCGCGCGTCCGGCCTGGATGTCGCAGAAATACCCGCAGGTGCTGCGCGTCGGGCGCGACCGCGTCCCGGCGCTGCATGGCGGCCGTCATAACCACTGCATGAGTTCGCCGGTCTATCGCGACAAAACCGCCACCATCAACCGCCTGCTGGCGGAGCGTTACGCGCACCATCCGGCGGTGCTCGGCTGGCATATCTCCAACGAATATGGCGGCGAGTGTCATTGCGATTTGTGCCAGGAGAATTTCCGCGGCTGGCTGAAAGCGCGCTACGGCACGCTCGATAAACTGAACGAGGCCTGGTGGAGCACGTTCTGGAGCCATACCTTTACCGACTGGTCGCAGATTGAATCCCCGGCACCGCAGGGCGAAAACTCCATTCACGGCCTGAATCTCGACTGGCGGCGCTTTAACACCGCGCAGGTCACTGACTTCTGCCGTCACGAACTGGCACCGCTGAAGGCGGTGAACCCGGAATTACCGGCCACCACCAACTTCATGGAGTATTTCTACGATTACGACTACTGGCAGCTTGCCGAACCGCTCGACTTTATCTCCTGGGACAGCTACCCGATGTGGCACCGCGATAAAGACGAAACCGAGCTTGCCTGCTACACCGCGATGTACCACGACCTGATGCGCACCTTAAAGCACGGCAAACCTTTCGTGCTGATGGAATCGACGCCGGGTACGACCAACTGGCAGCCCACCAGCAAGCTGAAAAAGCCGGGGATGCATATTCTCTCTTCGCTCCAGGCGGTGGCGCACGGCGCGGATTCGGTGCAGTACTTCCAGTGGCGCAAAAGCCGCGGCTCGGTTGAGAAATTCCACGGCGCGGTGGTGGATCACGTCGGTCATATCGACACCCGCATCGGGCGCGAAGTGGCGCAGCTTGGCGATATCTTAAGCCAGCTTGATCCGGTGGTCGGCGCGCGCGTGGACGCGCAGGTGGCGGTGATTTTCGACTGGGAAAGCCGCTGGGCGATGGATGACGCGCAGGGGCCGCGTAACCTGGGGCTGGAGTATGAAAAGACCGTCGCCGAGCACTATCGGCCGTTCTGGGAGCAGGGGATCGCGGTCGATATCATTAACGCCGACGCCGATCTGAGCGGCTATAAACTGGTTATCGCGCCGATGCTCTACATGGTGCGCGACGGGTTTGCGCAGCGCGCTGAAGCCTTTGTCGAACAGGGCGGCCACTTCGTGACCACCTACTGGAGCGGCATTGTCAACGAGACCGATCTCTGCCATCTCGGTGGTTTCCCAGGCCCGCTGCGTAAGCTGCTGGGCATCTGGGCGGAAGAGATTGACTGCCTTGCCGACGGCGAACGCAACCTGATTCAGGGGCTGGCGGGCAACGAGGCGGGCTTGCAGGGGCCATATCAGGTGCGCCATCTGTGCGATCTCATCCACACCGAAGGCGCGACGGCGCTTGCCACCTACCGCGACGATTTCTATGCCGGACGCGCGGCGGTGACGGTGAACGCGTTTGGCGCGGGCAAAGCCTGGTATGTGGCCTCGCGTAACGATCTCGCCTTCCAGCGCGATTTCTTCGGCAACATCATTAACGAGCTGGCGCTTGCGCGCGCGCTGGCGGCGGATTTCCCGCCGGGCGTCACCGCGCATGCCCGTCACGATGGCGAATCCGCGTTTATCTTCGTTGAAAACTACACCGGCGCGCCGCAGTCGGTGACGCTGCCGGAGGGCTGCGCCGATATGCTGACCGGCGACGCGCTAAGCGGCAGGCTATCGCTCGCCCCCTGGGGCTGTCGCATTCTGCGCCGCCGCCTCGCCTGAGTTGTTCCCTGCGCGCCCGTTCACCCGAACGGGCGCTTTTTTATTATCTGGTCTGAAAAAGGAGCCGCTATGGTTAGCCTGAAATCGTTTCTGCACCACGTGACCCGCCCGCAGCCCGCCACTACCCAGACGTTAACCGAAGAGGAGCGCGAGCAGATCGCGCGTCTGGTGGCGGATTTCGGCGGGCAGGAGAATATTGAGAGCGTGGACGCCTGCATGACGCGTCTGCGCGTCAAAGTCAAAGAGCTGACCCGCGTCGATACCGAGGCGTTGCAGTCGGAAGGGGCATTGGGCGTGATTATTCTCGGCCAGGAAGTCCATGCGATTTTCGGCAAGCAATCCGACGCGCTGCGCAAACTGCTGGATGAGCGTTTCAGAAACGCGTGATAAAAAAGCGGGATAACCCTGCATAAAAGGTTATCCCGCAAAAGGCAACGAGGGTGCATCAGCGGCAGTGACGCCTTGATGGCAGTGCCATAACTCAGAGATACAACGCTTACTTCTGCGTGTCGGTATCAGACAACGCCTGCGGGCAGCGGTTTCGGGCCGCCGCCCGCACAGCCTGACGCGTGGTTAGCGCCAGGGACTGCTTCTTACCACCAGGCTTCAACCTGAACGCCGAAGTTCCAGGTGTCGTCCGCCGTGCCGTCCTGCAGGGATTTACCGTTCTGTGAATCGTTCAGATAAGAGGCAAACACGCGCAGTTCCGGGCGTGACATAAATTCCGGGCCATCGGCGAGGCCAAGCGCGATAGTGTATTTTTCGCCGCTCTGCTTGTAATCCGTGCCGTTGTTATAGGTGTCTTTCTGCCAGAATCCGCCCACTTCCCCGATGAGGCGCACATACTGCGTGAACTGGTACTGGCCGCGGCCTACCAGCGAGAGCAGGCGTGATTTATCGGTCGTGGCGGTGATGTCGTCCGCCGAGCCCCAGGTCAGCACATGGTTAAACGAGAACTTGTCGGTGATCGGAATCAGACCGGTGTTGATCACGCGATAGCCGGTGGCGTCGTTAACGTAGTTCCACATGTCATACCAGCCGCCGCCCTGCGACACCATGTTCTGCGCGAGGCCCTTGTTGGCGTACTGCAATACCAGTTTGTTATAGCCGCCGAGCATGTCCTGGCTGATTTCGCCGGTCAGCATCACGCCGTTGTCGGCTTCATACAGGCCGCCGTACTCTTTCTGTTTGTCGGTCGGGTTTGGCATGGCGTAATCGATGCCAAATTCCGTCCAGGCCCCTGCCCACGGCTTCCAGCCTGCGTAACGCAGATCGAGATAGTTGATGTTCACGTCGTTATCGCCATCGACGCGGTAGTCGAGATCGTTGGCGTCGCCGCGGATCCACGCGAAGGAGATCGCGCCCGGGCCTAAGGTGTAGTTTTCGATCCCGGCACCAGAGCCGGAGATGTTCCAGTATTTGGTATCGATGATGTGCAGATCGTGGCGCTGGTAGTAGCGCTTGCCGCCCCAGATAACCGCGTTCGGATCGCCCGGGATCAACCCTTTAATTTGCAGGTTTAACTGGCGCAGGCCGAACTGGGCATCGTCGTTAAGCGTGCTTTCGTTATCGTTAGAGCCGTCGGACACCATGCTGACCATGCTGTCGACATAAAAGCTGACTTCGTCTTTTTTGTAGACTTCAGAGCCCAACTCCACTTCGCCATAGGTGTCGGTTTCGTTACCCAGACGCCCCAGCTTGTTTTTCTGCCACTCTTCCTGGCCACCATCCTGCGAGACGCCCACGCCGCCACGCAAATAGCCATGAAAATCAATAGGTACAGAAGATGAAGCGGCCAGCAGACAAGGTGAAGTCAGCGCGGCAGCTAACGCAACGGCCACTGTGCGTAGCGTAGTGTTCATAGTAACCTCTTTTATTGTTTTGTATTACGTTCACATAACCGAGGCCATAAAACGCCTTTGCAGAATTTCAGGCAATTTTGATCTTAATTAATTGTGACTCAGTGCAAATAAATCAGGCATTTTTGTAACGAACGGTGATGTTTCTCACGAGTTTTATGTATTGTGAACGTAATACTTTGTTTGGCGGGTGGATAACGGGCATTTATGCAGAAAAGGCTTTTCCGGCTGGTGCCTGTTACAATCAGCGCAGCCCATGAAAAAGGAACCGGAACATGAAGTCTAAAAGCGCCACACTGGAAGACGTCGCCCGCCATGCGGGGGTTTCCTACCAGACGGTGTCTCGTGTTTTGAATAAGTCCGCGAATGTCTCTGAAGCCACGCGCCGCAAGGTGGAAGAGGCTATTGCGCATCTGCGTTATGTGCCTAACCGGCTGGCGCAGCAGTTGGTCGGCAAGCAGAGCATGACGCTTGGCCTGGTCACCACATCGCTTGCGCTCCATGCGCCGTCACAGGTGGCGGCGGCGGTGAAACGTTACGCAAATCTGGATGGCTACCAGGTATTGATCTCGATGATCGATGAGAACGTCAGCCAGGGGATTCAGGATTCCATCAACGAACTCAAGTCCCAGCTGGTGGATAAGGTTATCATCAACGTGCCGCTGGAGACCCAGGAAGCGGAGAAAATCGCCGCCGATAACGACGACATCCTGTGTCTGTTCCTCGATGTGGACCCGTACAGCTCGGTGTTTAACGTCTCTTTTAATCCGGCGGACGGCACGCGCGCGAGCGTGAAGTATTTATACGAACTCGGGCATCGCGATATCGCGCTGCTGGCGGGCCCGGAGCGCTCGGTGTCCGCCCGGCTGCGCCTCAAAAGCTGGCTTGAGACGCTGGAGAGCTACGGCTTAACGCCGGTGACGGTGCTGCATGGCAACTGGGACGCGCAGAGCGGCTACGCGGGCGCGCTGCAAATGTTGCGTGAAGCGCCGCATTTCACCGCCGTGCTGGTGGCGAACGACCAGATGGCGCTTGGCGTGCTGAGCGCGTTTCATCAGCAGCAGCTCTCCATTCCGGGGCAGAAATCGGTGATTGGCTATGACGACACCTATGAAAGCTCGTTTTTCTACCCGGCGCTGACTACCGTCTCGCTCGATCTCGACATGCAGGGCAAAGAGGCGGTGCGGCGGTTGCTGGAAGCGAGCGAAAGCGACGCCTCACGGCTTTCTTCCATTCTCCCGGCGCGGCTGGTGATTCGCCACTCCACCGGCCCGCGTGAAGACGACGCGCCGGATATGCGCAAAATCGCTGATGAGCTGCGGCTTATCGCAAGCCGTCTCAGCCAGTAATCACGCCTGACCATCACGGGCCGCGCAGCCTGGGCCGCGGCCCGCGCCTTTCGCAATCCATGCTTTTCTGCCGCCTGTTTCTTGATACTTACCCTGATAAGTATTAATTTGCCCTCCCACTAACTGAAGGGAGCCCCCAATGACTGAAGATGAACGGTTCGCCCGCCGTCCGATGGGCATGCGCATGGCGATGATAGTGCGTCAGTGGCGCGCCATTATTGATAGTGCGATTACCGATACCGGCCTGACGCAGTCTGGCTGGACGGTGCTGATGCAGCTCGATCAGCAGGGGGATAATCTTTCGGTTAGCGAACTGGCGCAGGTGCAGGGCATTGAACTGCCGCCGCTAATGCGCACGCTGGCGTGCCTTGAAAGTAAAGGTTTGCTGGTGCGCACTACGTCACCCTGGGACAAACGCATTCGCCTGGTTTCGCTCACCGACGACGGCCGGGCGATGCTCGCCACGCTTAACACGGTGATTGCGCGCTACCAGGCGCGCGTGTCACACAATATTCCCGCGCAGGATATGGACATCTTCAGCGACACCTTAAACCAGATCGCGCGTAATCTGCGCACGATCCGCGACGAAGACGCTAACAACGCACAATAACTATGATGACTCCGGAACAAAAATTTGCCCGCTGGGTAAGGGTGAGTATTGCCACTTTCCTGGCGATGTTCGTTTACTTTATTCTCGCCGATATCTGGATCCCGCTGACGCCGGATTCCACCGTGATGCGTGTGGTGACGCCCGTCTCCTCGCGCGTGTCGGGCTACGTGGCGGCGGTGCATGTCGCCAACAACAGCCACGTGAAAAAGGGCGATCTGCTGTTTGAGCTGGATGCCGCGCCGTTTACCAACCGCGTCGAGGCGGCGGAAATCGCGCTGCGCCAGGCGCGGCTTGCCAACGAGCAACTGGACGCGCAGATCGTCGCCGCCAGGGCGAATCTCAACACCGCCCGCCTGACGGCGCGCAACGATAAAGTCACCTTTGACCGCTACCAGCGCCTGAGCACGATGCAAAACGTCTCGCAGCAGGATCTCGATAAGGTACGCACCACCTGGCAGACCAGCGAACAGGCGGTGGCGCAGCTGGAGGCGAAAATCAACGAACTGACCATCGAGCGCGGCGAACGCGACGACAGCCGCAACGTGACGCTACAGAAATACCGCAACGCGCTACAGGACGCGCAGCTCAATCTCGGCTGGACGCAGATCCGCGCCGAAGACGACGGCACCGTCAGCAACCTGCAATTAAGCCCCGGCTGGTTTGCCGCCGCCGGTACGCCCGCGCTGGCGCTGGTGAGCGAGCACACCGATATCGTGGCCGATTTTCGCGAGAAGAGCCTGCGTCACACGCACGCGGGCACCGACGCGGCGGTGGTGTTCGACGCGCTGCCAGGCCAGGTGTTCCACGCGCACGTCACCAGCCATGACGCAGGGATACTGGCGGGCCAGCAGGCGGTGAACGGCCAGCTGTCGCAGCCGGAGGAGTCGAACCGCTGGGTGCGCGACGCCCGCCGGATGCGCATTCATGTGGCGCTGGACGAGCCGTTGCCTGCCTCGCTGCCGACCGGCGCGCGCGCCACCGTGCAGCTCTACAACAGCGAAGGTCCGTTCGCCCGCTTCTTCTCGGGCGTACAGATCCACCTGATAAGCCTCCTGCACTATGTGTATTAACTATGTCCATTAATACCCTGGCGCGGGTCTTTACCCCGCACGGCAACATCGTCTATACGGCGAACGATTTCCGCCAGACGCTACGCATCATGCTGGCGGGCGTCATCGCGCTCAGCATTTCGAGTTTCTACAACACCAGTTACGGCGTCTTTTTCGTTATCTATCCGATCATGCTGCTGTCGCTGGTGCCGGTATTTAACCGCCACGTCGCAAAGCAGTTTATCTTCAGCGCGGCGCTGAACTGCGTCGAAATGGTGATTATTGTCGGTTATCTGTCGCAATGGCCGGTGATCATGACCGGCGTGGTGTTTGCGCTCTACGTAATGCGTTTTCGCTTTATGAGCAAAGGCCCGCTGTTTCTCTTCGGCTCGATGGGCGTCGTCTGCCAGAGCGTGATGCTCAACTTTATGAGCTACCCGACCAGCGACTGGCACACGCTGCTCTTTTCCAACATGGAAGCGAGCGTGATGGCCGTGGGCTTAAGCGCGCTGATGCACTATCTGCTGCCGGATGTTGAACCGCGCAAGCCGCCCCCGCTGCTCGAAAAAGACGCCGCGCGGGTGCGCCATGAATATTTGCTCTCCGGCACGGTCGCGACGCTGAATTTCGTGGTGTTTCAGATGGCGGATTTAAGCGATTCGCTCTCGGCGCTGATGGCGGGCATCCTGATCCTCTTTCCCATGCACTATCGCGGCGCGGTGCTAAGCTCGCTGTGGCGCGTGGTAGGCGTGGTGATTGGCTGTCTCTATGTGCTGCTGGTGCAACTGGTGCTCTACGATCACAGCAGCCATATGGTGCTGATGATGCCGCTTATCGCGCTCGGTTTCGCCTTCAGCGCCCGCCTGCACGTAATGGAAAAGGTCGGCGCGGGCGTCGGGTTCGCCAGTATCACCACGCTCGGCATCATGTTCGGGCAGAATCTTCACCCTGATACCGATCTCGTTTTCAGCGATCTTTACCGCATCAGCTCCGTCACCGTGTCGCTGCTTATCACGCTGACGATGGTGTTTTTAGTGCACCTGATTTTAAACCGCTTCTCCGCTACGCGTTACGTGGTGAAAAGCGAGCCGTAAGGGGTCTTGTGCAAATCTGAAAACGGTCATTTTTCGGCGCGTCGACAGACGCGCCCGCAAGCAACGCGATACTCTCGCATACCTGGGAATGCGAAAGGAAAGGGAAGATGAAACGCCTGCTTGTCGTGATGCTAACCGGTTTACTGACGGGGTGCCCTTCCGGTGCGGACAGGATATCTCTTGAAGAGCCAGCCGCGGTAATGGCGCGCGGCGATACGGTCTGTTTGCTGGTGGCGAATCAACCTGATGAGGTCATCCGTTCGGTTGAGATATACAGCGAGAGGGGAGAGTCCTTAATGGAATCGCAGTTGCCTGAGGCGAAACGCCACGTGGCGCGCGGGCAGTGTTTACCCGATTTGGGATTCAGTTACCGCCCCGGCAACCGCTATTCGGCGTACTACTATTTCCAGAGCCTTAAAGGCGGCCCGCTCCGTTTATTCGCCGCGCATTTCGCGACGGCGGAGACTTTCCCGTTAAAAATCAGCGCCACTTACGAGCGGGCGCAGTAAGGCCCATTCCCTACCGAATCGCGCAGGATAAGCTCTGAAACGAACAGGTTATCGCGTGAGAGATAGCCGCCGTCGAGCATCGCAATCAGGCGGTTTATCGTTTCATGGACCATATCCGTGACAGGGTCTTTCACGCTGGCAAGCGCCGGGCTTAAAAAGGGCGCGGTGGGGCTGTTGTCAAAGCCTATCAGCGATACCTGCTGCGGCACCGGAATGCCTGCGTCCGTCAGCGCTTTCAGCGCGCCGACCGCCATATCGTCGTTACTGGCGATAAGCCCGCTAAATGAAGCGCCGCTTTCCAGCAGCGTCTTTACCGCCTGCGCGCCGCTTGCGGGCGTCCATTTGCCTTCCACAATCAGCGACGTTGCAGGCGTAATGCCGTGCTGGCGCAGCGCCTCTTTGTAGCCTGCCAGACGCTCCAGCGCGGTAGGGGAATCAGGCGATCCGGTGATAAACGCGATCTCGCGATGCCCGCGCTCCAGCAGCGCGCGGGTGGCGTTAAAGCTCGCGGTTTTATGATCGCAGCAAACGCAGTGGCTCTGGTGTTTACGCAGCTTACGGTTCACCACCATCACCGGCTGACGGGTCTGGCTGATGATCTCGTCAATCTCGTCAACGCCGAGAAAACGCGGATAGAGGATGATGGCGTCGCAGCGTAAATCGAGCAGAAACTCAATCGCCTCGCGCTCTTCGCGGGCGCTGTGTTTACCGTCCACCAGAATCAACTGGCGGCCATTCTCTTCCAGCTTTTTCGCCGCGCGCGAGAGGATTTCGCTGAAATAGCTGCCGCTGTAGAGCGTATTGGTGACGACCATTCCGATGCACTGAGAGGTGTTGGTCGCGAGATTGCGCGCCAGCAGATTGGGGCGGTAGCCGGTGGCGTCGATAGCTTCGAATACCTGCTTGCGCGTCTCTTCGCTCACATACCCTTTGCCGGAGAGCACGCGAGACACGGTGGCCTTAGAAACGCCCGCTTTTTTAGCCACTTCCTGCATTGTCGACATGTAATCCCTCCGGCTCGGCTGATGTGCCGCACATTCTACACATTTCCCCGTAAAGCGGCAGGCACGTCGCGCACGCTTACGCGCGCCTCATGGCGATCCGCATCACAGATTTTAAAGCCCGATTAAATTTCAGTTGATCTGTTTTATGACCACAATCACTCTAATGTGGAACCGGTTACCTATTACATCATCCTGTCAGCGCGACGCGGCGTTTAGCGCCGTAACGCATGGCAAGTACCTGAATTTAAAATAATAAACGCGCAGGGGCGGCTCTGGTGCCACGGCGTGTGATAACGAGAGAGTTCACCATCATGTCAAAGAATTACGTAGCGCTGGCGGGCGCGGTCGTCGAGGCGATTGGCGGTGGCGGTAACGTGGCGGCGGTCACGCACTGCATGACGCGCCTGCGCTTTGTGCTGAACGATGACAGCGCCGTGGACATGGCGCGCCTTAAAGCCATTCCCGGCGTGCTCGGCGTGGTGCGCAATGAGAACCAGTGCCAGGTCATCATCGGCAACACGGTGTCGCAGGCGTATGCCGAAGTCCTGAAACTGCTGCCGGAGGGCGCGCGGGTTGAACGCGCGCTGCCGCGTAACGACAAAATCACCCTGCGGCGCATCGGCGCGGGCATTCTCGACGCGCTAATTGGCACTATGTCGCCGCTGATCCCGGCGATTATCGGCGGTTCGATGGTCAAACTGCTGGCGATGGTGCTGGAGATGTCGGGCGTTTATGAGAAAGGCGCGCCGACGCTTACCCTTCTCAACGTGATTGGCGATGGCGCGTTTTTCTTCCTGCCGATCATGGTGGCCGCCTCGGCCGCGTTGAAATTCAAAACCAATATGTCGCTGGCGATAGCCATTGCAGGCGTGCTGGTGCACCCGAACTTTGTTGACCTGATGGCCAAAGCCGCGCAGGGGCAACCGGTGGATTTCATTGGCATTCCGGTGACGGCGGTAAAATATACCTATACCGTGATCCCGGCGCTCTGCATGACCTGGATACTCTCCTATATTGAACGTTGGGTGGACAAAATCACGCCAGCGGTGACCAAGAACTTCCTGAAACCGATACTGATTGTGCTGATCGCCGCGCCCATCGCCATCATGCTGATTGGCCCGATTGGTATCTGGATTGGCAGCGGCATTTCGTCGGTGGTGTACACCATCCACAGCTATCTGGGCTGGCTGTCGGTAGCGATTATGGGCGCGCTCTGGCCGCTGTTAGTCATTACCGGAATGCACCGCGTGTTTACGCCGACCATCATCCAGACCATCGCCGAAACCGGCAAAGAGGGCATGGTGATGCCGTCAGAGATCGGGGCCAACCTGTCGCTCGGTGGGTCGTCGCTGGCGGTCGCGTGGCGCACCCGCAACCCGGAACTGCGCCAGACGGCGCTGGCCGCGGCGGCATCCGCGATTGTGGCGGGCATTTCAGAGCCGGCGCTGTACGGCGTGGCGGTACGGCTGAAGCGCCCGCTGGTGGCGAGCCTGATTAGCGGCTTCGTCTGCGGCGCGGTGGCGGGCCTTGCCGGGCTTGCGAGCCACTCGATGGCCGCGCCGGGGCTGTTTACCAGCGTGCAGTTTTTCGATCCGGCCAACCCGATGACGATTGTCTGGGTCTTTGGGGCGATGGCGCTGGCGGTGGTGCTGTCGTTTATCCTGACGCTGGTGCTGGGCTTTGAGGATATTCCCGTCGAAACGCCCGAACCCGCCCGCGATAACCCGCAGCCTGCGGCTTTCACCGCGCAGGCGCCCGCAGTAAAACCGAATTAATCAGAGGACGCGTATGGATAACAACACTTTTCCAGAAGGATTTTTATGGGGCGGCGCGATTGCGGCAAACCAGGCGGAAGGCGCGTGGCGCGAGGGCGGCAAAGGGCCAGCCACGGTCGATATGCTGCCGCACGGCCCGAATCGTCTGGCGGTAAAGCTTGGGCTCGATAAGCGCACCGGCTGGCGCGACGATGAATTTTACCCAAGCCACGAGGCGATCGATTTTTATCACCGCTATAAAGAAGATATCGCGCTGATGGCCGAGATGGGCTTTACGGTATTTCGCACATCGATCGCCTGGAGCCGTCTCTACCCGAACGGCGATGAACAGACGCCGAACGAAGAGGGCATCGCGTTTTATCGCGCGCTGTTCAGCGAGTGCAAAAAATACAACATCGAGCCGCTGGTGACGTTGTGCCACTTCGACGTGCCGATGCACCTGGTGACCGAATATGGCTCGTGGCGCAGCCGTAAAATGGTGGAGTTTTTCACCCGCTACGCGCGCACCTGTTTTGAAGCGTTCGACGGGCTGGTGAAATACTGGCTCACGTTCAACGAGATCAACATTCTGCTGCACAGCCCGTTCTCCGGCGCGGGCCTGGCGTTTGAGCCGGGCGAAAACCATGAGCAGGTGAAATACCAGGCCGCGCACCACGAGCTTATCGCCAGCGCTATCGCCACCCGTATCGCGCATGAAGTGAACCCGCAAAACCAGGTGGGCTGCATGCTGGCGGGCGGTAACTTCTACCCTTACTCCTGCAAGCCGGAAGATGTCTGGGCGGCGCTGGAGAAAGACCGCGAAAATCTGTTTTTCATCGACGTGCAGGCGCGCGGGGCGTACCCGGCCTATACGCAGCGCCTGTTCCGTGAAAAAGGCATCGTGATTGAAAAAGCGCCGGAAGATGATGAGATCCTTAAAGATACTGTCGATTTCGTCTCTTTTAGCTACTACGCCTCGCGCTGCGCCTCGGCGGATATGAACAGCCAGGTGACGAGTGCGGCGAACATCGTGAAATCGCTCAAAAACCCGTATATCGAGGCGAGCGAATGGGGCTGGGGGATCGATCCTCTGGGGCTGCGCATCACCATGAACATGATGTATGACCGCTACCAGAAACCGCTGTTCCTGGTGGAGAACGGCCTTGGCGCGAAAGACGCGTTTAATGAAAACGGCGAAATCGAAGATGACTACCGCATCAGTTATCTGCGCGAGCACATCCGCGCGATGCGCGAAGCCATCGAAGACGGCATTCCGGTGATGGGCTACACCACCTGGGGCTGCATCGATCTGGTGTCGGCCTCCACCGGCGAGATGAGCAAGCGCTACGGCTTCGTCTGGGTGGATCGCGACGACCAGGGTCGCGGCACGCTGGAGCGTAAGCGTAAGAAATCGTTCTGGTGGTATAAAAAAGTGATCGCCAGCAACGGGGCCGATCTCGACTGATCCCGCCATCCGTTGTACCGCGCGCGCCGTCCTGAGCGGCGCGCGTCTGTTTCTGCTCCTGCGCGTCTCCCGCCAACAGTGCAAACCGCGCCGTGTTGCACAATCGCAGGGCGTTGTTTCTCTGCTGATGCCGGATATATCCATCATTTCGCCCGCCGATTCCTGGCACATAACTTGCTGAATCTCTGTCCACCCGCGTTTTATCTTTCGCAGAGGAGTCGTTATGTCAGCCAACATCGAATTCCCGTTAAGCGAGGCACCCGCCGCCGGGCGCAAAGGCCTGCTCTCCATTTCTATGGTGCTGTTCAGCTTTACCTTTTTCACCGGCACGATGTTCGCAGGCGGCAAGCTCGGCGTCGCGTTTCCGATTGTCGAGATGCTCTGGATAGCCACTATCGGCAACCTGTTGCTGGCGCTCTATGCGGCGGCGCTTGCCTGGATAGCCGCCCGCAGCGGGCTTAACACGGTGCTGATGGGCCGCTTCTGTTTTGGCGAAAAGGGCAGCAAGCTCTCCGATTTCCTGCTCGGCTTCGCGGAGCTGGGCTGGTACGCGTGGGGCACCGCCACGGTCGCCATCACGCTCGTTAAATTACTGGCGCTGCCGGAGTGGTTCACCACGCCGCTGATGGTGTTCTTCGGCCTCGCGTTTTGCGTCACGGCGCTGGTGGGCTATCGCGGGCTGGATCTGCTCTCGCGTGTTTCGGTGCCGCTGATGTTTATTCTGCTGGTGGCCTCAATGTGGATTGCGACCCGCCACGCGGGCGGCTGGCAGGCGATGCAGCGCATTGAACCCACCGAAACGCTGGGCTGGTCGGCGGCCATCACGATGGTGTTTGGCACGTTTGCGAGCGGCGCGACTCAGGCCACCAACTGGACGCGCATGGCGCGCAGCAGCGGCACCGCCATTACCGGCAGCATGATTAGCTTTCTCATCGGCAACGGGTTGATGGTGGTGGCCGGGGCGTGGTGCGCGGTGGTCTATCAGCAGGCGGATATCGTGGCGGTCATGACGCTGCAGGGGCTGTCGGTGGCGGCGGTTATCATGTTGTGTCTGAATCTGTGGACCATTCAGGGGCCGACGATTTATAACGTTTCTGCTGCCGCCTGCCATTTACTGCGCAGCGAGCGTCGCCGCACGCTCACCGTCGCGAGCGCGGGTATCGGCATTTTGCTGGCCATCGGCGGGATGTATGAGCTGCTGATCCCGTTTCTGGTGCTGCTCGGCAGCATTATTCCGCCGGTCGGCGGGGTGATTATCGCCGACTATGTGTTTCACCGCCGCGGGCGTTACCCGGCGCTCAGCGAGGCCCGTCTGCCGCGCTTTAACTATGCCGGGCTTGCCGCTTATTCGCTCGGCGCGCTGACCGCGTACTTTTCACCGTGGGTCGCCCCGCTGGTGGGTATCGCGGTGTCGGCGGCGAGCTATCTTCTGTTTGTGCGCCTGGCGCGCGGGCGGGAGCAGCGCCGCGCGCTGGCACAGCCGCAGCCGTGAGCCACACTCACCGTCTTACTCAAAGGAGCCGTTATGAATATCGTTAATGCCCGTTTACGCCGCCGCGAAGGCTGGTTCACGCTCGTGCTGGATAACGGGATCATTAAAGCCATTACGCCGCAGGCGGCGATGCAGGCACCCCATGAAGGCGACCTGGACGCGCAGGGCGGGCTGGTTATTCCGCCGCTGGTGGAGCCGCATATTCATCTGGACGCCACCCTGACGGCGGGCGAGCCTGCGTGGAACATGAGCGGCACGCTGTTTGAAGGCATCGAGCGCTGGGGCCAGCGCAAAGCCACCATCACCCATGAGGACACCAAACGCCGCGCGCACGCGACCATCGGCATGCTGCGCGACCACGGCATTCAGCACGTGCGCACCCATGTGGATGTGACCGACCCGACGCTCGCCGCGCTGAAAGCGATGCTGGAAGTGAAAGACGAGGCGCGCCATCTTATCGATCTGCAAATCGTCGCGTTTCCGCAGGAGGGCATTGAGTCCTTCCCGCAGGGCAGGGCGCTGATGGAGCAGGCGGTGGAGATGGGCGCGGATGTGGTCGGCGGCATTCCGCATTTTGAGAACACCCGCGAGCAGGGCGTCAGCTCGGTGAAATTCCTGATGGATCTGGCCGAGCGCACCGGCTGCCTGGTGGACGTGCATTGCGATGAAACCGACGACGCGCAGTCGCGCTTTCTGGAAGTGCTGGCGGAGGAGACGCGCGTGCGCGGCATGGGCGCGCGGGTGACGGCGAGCCACACGGTGGCGATGGGCTCTTATGATAACGCCTACTGCTCAAAGCTGTTCCGTCTGCTCAAACGCGCTGGCTTAAGCTTCGTCTCCTGCCCGACGGAAAGCATTCATCTGCAGGGGCGTTTCGATACCTGGCCGAAGCGTCGCGGCGTGACGCGCGTGGCGGAGCTGGATCGCGCTGGCCTGAACGTCTGCTTCGGGCAGGATTCGATTAAAGATCCCTGGTATCCGCTTGGCAACGGCAACATTCTGCGCGTGCTCGACGCCGGGCTGCATATCTGTCACATGATGGGCTATGAGGATCTCAAACGCAGCCTGGATTTCGTGACCGACAACAGCGCGCGTGCGATGAACCTCGGCGATAACTACGGCCTCTGTGAAGGTCGTCCGGCGAATCTGGTGGTGCTCGACGCGCCGGATGATTACGAAGTGGTGCGCCGCCAGGCGAAGGCGCGTTATTCCGTGCGCCACGGCAAGGTGATTCTGCGCCGGGAGCCGGAAACGCTGCATTATGCGTAAAAGGATCTCTGCCCGGCAGTGCCGGTCACGCTCTCTTCATTTCATTAGCGCCTGCGGGCGCTTTTTTATTGCTTACGGCTGGCATTAATATGAATAAATGCAAAGTGGTTATTTTTCGATCTTTTTTAAGAAACATCCTAAAACGCTGAAAATGCGCCATAGGCTTTTTTGATTTTTATTTATGCATAATTAAGAAATGCGTCGTAAATATTATGTCAGGTAGTTTTAGGTGTTTATATTTTCATAAAAATACTATTTATCTGCTTATAGTTCATTGATGGTAATCGGTTAATTTTACATGGGTTTCTGGAAACCCGAGAAATAAGCGAAGCGGCAAAAATTGCCGATATTCGGTGAGTTGATGTGCACCGCGATTTTTTAACTGCCTGAAACCACAAAACCGATAGAAAAATAGTATGACGTAGCTCACCTTTTTAAATTTTGACCCTCTTTATTGGCACTGGCGCAAATAAATAAATTCTGCTTAACATTGATATTCGCAGCGGCCGCCGTGGCCGCGCGCAATACCTATGACAATAAGGGCTGGCGCGTCTGGCCCCTTGCAAACTCACAATCAATGGACGGTCTCTGGGATGATTAACAGAAGCAGAGCAGCAGAACCTGTTCAGGCGGGATATTCGCCTGTGCGGGGCGGGCGTCGTATTCGCATGAGCGCGGTGGCGATAGCGTTAGGTCTGGCCGGTATCGGGCAGGCGGCGGCGAGTAATTATATTGAGCAGGGCAAAGCGGGCGATGCCGCCAGCTGGCGCAGCAGCGAATTTAATGCGGAGTGGGGGCTTGGCGCTATTCACGCCGATGAAGCCTACGCGGCGGGATATACCGGGAAAGGCATTAAGCTCGGTATTTTCGATCAGCCGGTTTATGCAAAGCACCCGGAATTCTCCGGCACCGATAAAGTCATTAACCTCGTCACCGAAGGGATCCGCGAATATACCGACCCGTATATTCCGGTGAAAAAAGGCGACCCTTTCCGCTATGACGGTACGCCTTCTGTGGATTCCGATGGCGAGCTGGGCGCACACGGCACGCACGTTGGCGGTATTGCGGCGGGCAGCCGCGATGGCGGGCCGATGCACGGCGTGGCGTTTAACGCCCAAATTATCAGCGCTGAAAACGGCGACCCTGGCCCGGAAGACGGGATTATTCTCGGCAACGACGGCGCGGTGTATGAGGCGGGCTGGCACGCGCTAATGGACAGCGGCGCGCGCATTATTAACAACAGCTGGGGCATCGGCATCACCGAGAAATTCGATCAGGGCGGGAAAGATCCGGCCTATCCGCACTTCACCGTGTCTGACGCCCAGGCGCAGTTCGATCAGATCAAACAGATCCTCGGCACCAAACCGGGCGGCGCGTATCAGGGCGCTATCGACGCGGCCCGCAGCGGCATCGTCACCATTTTCGCCGCCGGTAACGACTACAACCTCAACAACCCGGACGCGATGGCGGGCCTCGCTTACTTTGTGCCGGATATCGCACCGAACTGGCTCTCTGTCGCGAGCGTGATGAAAGATCCGGCCTCCGCCAACAGCGTGCCGTACACCATCAGTACGTTCTCCTCCCGCTGCGGCTACACCGCAAGTTTCTGCGTTTCGGCACCGGGCAGCCGGATTTACAGCTCGGTGATTGAGGGCAACAGCCTGGAGACGCTGACCACCGATTACGCCAACTACAGCGGCACCTCAATGGCCGCCCCGCACGTGGCGGGCAGCGTGGCGGTGCTGATGGAGCGCTTCCCGTACATGACGGGCGAGCAGATAGCCCAGGTGCTGAAAACCACGACCGTGGATATGGGCGATCCGGGCATCGATGCGCTTTACGGCTGGGGGATGATCGATCTCAGCAAGGCGATCCACGGGCCGGGCATGTTCTACACCGTGGAAGATATTCCTGAAGAATTCCGCGTGCCGGATCCGGATGGCGTTGCCTACGGCTCCTCGCAATTTATCGCCGATATTCCGGGCATCGGCGAAGAAGTGGAAGCAGGTACCAAACTGGCGCGCACCTGTAGCGATATTCAGTGCGCGATGGATGTCTGGTCGAACGATATCTCCGGCCACGGCGGCCTGACCAAACAGGGCGCGGGCGCGCTGTGGCTCACCGGCACGAGCACCTATTCCGGCCCGACGCTGGTCAACGACGGCCTGCTGGTGGTTAACGGCTCCGTAACCTCTGACGTCACCGTGCAGCAGCAGGGCGTGCTGGCGGGTAACGGTACGGTCGGCTCGCTGACGGCGGCGCGCGGCGGTACGGTTGCGCCGGGTAACTCCATCGGCACGCTGAATGTGAATGGCGACGTGACGTTCCAGCCAGGCTCGCGCTACGCGGTGGAAGTGTCGCCGGACGGGCGCAGCGATGTGATTAACGCCACGGGCGCAATTGCGCTGAACGGCGGCGAAGTTGCGGTGTCGCTTGAGAACAGCAGCAATCTGCTAAGCCAGGCGGAAGTACGCAGCCTGCTCGGCCAGCAGTACAACATCCTGTCGGCGGCGGACGGCATCACTGGCCAGTTCGACAGCGTGGCGCCGGATTATCTGTTCCTCGGCACTTCGCTTGGCTATACGGGTGGCCAGGTGACGCTGGATGTGGCGCGTAACGACACCACGTTCGCGAGCATCGCGGATACCGCCAATGGCCGTGCGGTCGCTGGCGCGCTGGAAACGCTCGGCGCGGGCAACCCGCTGTATGAGAGCCTGCTTTCGACCGGTTCGGTAGCGCAGGCGCGTCAGGCGTTCCGCCAGCTGGGCGGCCAGATCCACGCGGATATCGCCTCGGCGCAGATTAACGACAGCCGCTACCTGCGCGATACGCTGAACGAGCGTCTGCGTCAGGCCGAAGGGCTGACCAGCGTTTCGCCAGTGGCTGCCGATGATGGCGGCGCGTGGGCGAAGCTGTTAGGCGCATGGGATCACGCCTCCGGCGATCAAAGCGCGACGGGCTATCAGGCCTCGACCTACGGCGTGCTGCTGGGGCTCGATTCCGCTTATGCCGACGACTGGCGCATGGGCGTGGCGACCGGCTACACCCGCACGTCGCTTGACGGCGGTTATGGCTCCAGTGCGGACAGCGACAACTACCATCTGGCGGTCTACGGCGGCAAACAGCTCGGCGAGCTGGCGCTGCGTGCGGGCGCGGGTTACACCTGGCACCGTTTCGACACCAGCCGTTCCGTCCGCTTTGGTTCGCAGTCTGACCGTGCTGACGCGAAATATAACGCGCGTACCGAGCAGTTCTTCGCCGAAGCGGGTTATCAGCTGGCGGCGGGGATGGTGAACGTCGAGCCGTTTGCGAATGTCTCTTACGTGAACTTTGAGAACAACCGCATTAATGAGCAGGGCGGTGCGACGGCGCTGCATGGCGACAAGCAGCATACCGACGCCACGTTCTCCACGCTGGGCCTGCGCTCCGGGCTTGAGTGGGACGCTACCGCGGAAACGACCGTGGCGCTGCGCGGCGAAGTGGGCTGGCAACATCAGTATGGCGAGCTCGATCGCGCCACCGGCCTGAAATTCCGGGGCAGCAGCACGCCGTTTGTCACCAACAGCGTGTCAGCCTCACGCGACGGCACGGTGCTAAAAGCGAGCGCCGAGGTGGCGGTGAACCGCAACGCGCATCTGTCGCTCGGCTACAGCGGGCTGATTTCCGATAACTATCAGGACAACAGCGTCAACGCGGGCTTTAGCTGGAATTTCTGATAACCCGGCATCGCGTGTAGTCATTTTGCAGTCATAAATAAAGGCGCCTGCCTGGGCGCCTTTACTGTTTAAGACATGCACAATGATAAATCACTATGCACATGCATGACGATGTTTTCCGGTATATTGCCTGCTAACGATACGGTTAGTGAAGGAACGCAGAGATGAGCACGGAGAGTGACAAGTTAAAATTACTGGCAAAGCGAGTCGGGAAATATTTCGTCGCGTTATTACCTTATTCAACCCTGTTATCTGGTGCGATTATCTGGAGTTATCTGACGAGTATTGGACGGCTCGATCTTCTGATGGGGGCGTTTTCTTTTAATATCGGTCTGGTCTCGCTTCTGATCTCCGCTGCCGTGTTTTCACTGGCGACGGCACTTACGCTGGTGCTGCCCAGTGCGATTTTACTGGCACACCGCGAAATTAATCCTGGCGATCCTGAGCGTTATTTTAATAAAGGATTGCCGTGGATCTGCTTTTCTGTCTCGTTTTTTTATCTGACGCTTGTCTTTCTGCCGCACACAACGCTTGTGAAAAAACTGACGGGGGACTATGTCTTTAGCGTTGAAAAAATACTGCTCATTACTGCCCTCTTCGCAACCTTACTGGTTATCTGTTTCAACTTCGGTTTTCTTCTTCGCCCCCTGAAACCTGGCAAATGGCAACGAGTGTGGCTGGTTTTAATGTGGGCGGGAGTCTTGATCGCCAATACGTTTTTTATCCTGTTACCAGGACTATCCATATCGATACCTGCGGGCTTTCTTATTCACTCCAGCCGCGGTGAAGGTTCATGGGCTGTGGTATTCGCATGGGTGTTTATCAGCCTGTTCTCCTTACTGGCATTTTTGCCTGCTATCGTGCATTACTCGCAAAAAAGTGACGCTCAAAATAACAGCGGGGCTATTAAAAACTTCTTTGTGACGGCCTTTATTGCCGTCGTCTTTATCGTTCTGCTCTTTCCGACCCTCTGGAGTACGCTTGTTTTTGGCTCGCTGGTCTCGATTGGTCTGGTTGATACGCAGCCGCATTACTACCGGGTCGATGACGAAAAATTCTCACCAGCGCTGTTTCCGCAAACCGTCTGGCAGACGCAGGAAATGCCGGGCCGCGATGAAAAAGCCTTTTTTATCCGCGGTGTAAATCTGTTTTCCACCGGCAGTGTCAATCTCATCTGCCCGGCTTATATTGTCAAACTGCGCGCGCAGGCCACGGCACGCGACTACGCGAATTTCATCCCCGGCAATAACGAAGCCTCGGTACGCTATTTCCGCCAGATGATGAAAGGCTGTGTCGCCTTTGAAACGGGCGAGATCCGCCGGTGGGATACGCTGTTTGACGCGAATGGCGCGATTAAAAAATAAATGCCTTTGAGGGAAAGCAGGGAACGTCTCTGTTTTTCTCTCTTCTCCCACTTTCGAGCAAACCGCTAACGTTTTGCGCTTAGGCATTATTTTGTCATGCTGAAATCAGAAATTAAGCGGCGCTTAATTTATATTCCTGACAGTCACAATATGAGCTGCGTCACACACTGCGTATTTATGGCGATTTCCCCACCAAAGTTAGTACAAAAATCGGGCCCGGGCGGGGCTTATCCTTATAAAGTTTTTGGGTTTAATGCCGAAACTCTCTCCATCTGTCGTATCGGGAAGAGAAACCATGTTAAACCGCATCAAAGTTGTAACCAGTTTGCTGTTTGTTCTGGCCCTGTTTGGTCTGTTGCAAATGGCTTCCGGTGGCCTGTTCTTTAATGCCATCAAAAGTGACAAGGAAAATTTCACCGTTCTGCAAACCATCCGTCAGCAGCAGTCCACGCTGAATGGCAGCTGGGTTGCGCTGATTCAGACCCGTAACACCTTAAACCGCGCCGGTATCCGTCACATGATGGATGCGAACAACATCGGCAGCGGCGCGACGGTGCAGGAGCTGATGCAGATCGCCAGCAGCTCGTTGAAGCAGGCGGAAACGCACTGGGCGGAATATCAGGCGCTGCCGCGCGATCCGCGCCAGAGCGAAGAGTACGCGCAGGAAATTAAGCGTAACTACGACATCTACCACGGTGCGCTGGCGGAGCTGATTCAGCTGCTCGCGGCCGGGAAAATCAACGAATTCTTCGACCAGCCGACCCAGAAATATCAGGACGGTTTCGAAAAAGCCTATACCGATTACATGGCGCAGAACGACCGCCTGTATGACATCGCCGTGGAAGGCAGCAATAGCTCCTACAGCATGGCTATCTGGATCCTGATTGGCGTGCTGGCCGTGGTGCTGGGCGTGATTGTTTGCGTCTGGTTCGGTATCCAGAACACCCTTATTACCCCGCTGAACCGCATCATTGAGAGCATTCGCCATATCGCGAGCGGTGACCTGGCGCGTCAGATTGACGTCGACGGCACGAACGAAATGGGCCAGCTGGCCGCCAGCATTAAACATATGCAGGGCGAGCTGGTGCGTACCGTGGGTGAAGTCCGTAACGGTGCCGATGCCATCTACAGCGGCGCGAGCGAAATCTCCGCCGGTAACAACGATCTCTCTTCCCGTACCGAAGAGCAGGCCGCGTCTCTCGAAGAGACCGCCGCCAGCATGGAAGAGCTGACCGCCACCGTGAAACAAAACGCCGAAAACGCCCGTCAGGCGAGCCAGCTTGCGCTGAGCGCGTCGGAAACCGCGCAGAAAGGCGGCAAAGTGGTGGATAACGTGGTGCAGACGATGCGCGACATCGCAGGCAGCTCCCAGAAAATCGCCGATATCACAAGCGTGATTGACGGCATCGCCTTCCAGACTAACATCCTGGCGCTGAACGCCGCGGTAGAAGCTGCGCGTGCGGGCGAACAGGGCCGCGGCTTCGCCGTGGTGGCCGGTGAAGTGCGTAACCTGGCGCAGCGTAGCGCCCAGGCCGCGAAAGAGATCAAAGGCCTTATCGAAGACTCCGTCAGCAAAGTGGACGTGGGCTCGACGCTGGTGGAAAGCGCCGGTGAAACCATGGGCGAAATTGTCAGCGCGGTGACCCGCGTGACCGACATCATGGGCGAAATCGCCTCGGCCTCTGACGAGCAGAGCCGCGGTATCGACCAGGTGGGCCTGGCCGTCGCTGAGATGGACCGCGTGACCCAGCAGAACGCCTCGCTGGTGGAGCAATCCGCCGCCGCCGCCGCCGCGCTTGAAGAGCAGGCGAGCCGCCTGACGCAGTCCGTCGCCGTGTTCCGCATCAGCCAGAACGCGCAGGACAAGCCGCGTAGCGTAAGCACGGTACAGGCAAGCGTCGCGCCGGTCGTCACCGCAAAGCCGGTGGTGGCCCAGGGCAGCGATAACTGGGAAACGTTCTAAGCGGTTCGTTTTTACCTGAAAAGCCCCTGTCGCTCACGCGGCGGGGGCTTTTTTATGGTCAGCGTTCATCCCCCGAACAGGCGGCTGAAAACCCGCACCCGCGCTGATGCATTTATATTAAGAATCGGTTAACGGCTTCTATAATTTATCTGTCAGTAACATAACCAAACCGGGGCGTCTTTCTTACGCAGGCACGCCATATCATCTTCGGCCCTCTTTTTAACGAACGGGATCCTCTGTGCGCATCGCAACGATGACTAACATTGCCTATGGCGCAACGGTAGCGCTCACCCTGATTTCCGGGGTCGTGCTGATGATGGCCTCCGGTGCCGACAAGGCGGAGCGGGCGGCTGTGCGCCAGAGCGCGGCATACGACAGCCTGACGGAAACGGTAGAACAGGAGACTTACGCGCTCACCGAGCTGGCGCGCGTTTACGTAGTGGATCGCAGGCCGGACGATCTCGCGGCCTGGCAGGCGAAAAAAATTCAGGACGATAAAGATGAAGCGCATCTGGCGCGGCTGCGGGATCTGGGCGCTACGCCTGAGGAGTTAGAGCATCTGCGCCAGGGCATGACGGTGGCGCATGCCCTGGAGCAGGAGCAGCAGCAGGCGATCGAGGCTGTAGCGCGCGGCGACAACGCACGCGCGCTGCAACTGCTGTTTGGCGTGAATTATGAGCATGAGCTTGACCGGGTGGACCTGCAGTTCGCGCAATTTCGCAGTCTGCTTGATTATCGGACCGGCATGTCGATTAAGGCCGCGACCGACGCCTCACTGCGGCTGCGCACGCTGTCGGAAATTATGGTCGGCCTCACCGCGCTGCTGTTTCTCTTTGTCCTCGGGTTTATTCTCAAACGCCGTATTTTGCGGCCGGTCGTAAAGCTGAGCGATGTGGTCAACCGGCTGGCGACGCAGGATTACGAAGTGGAAGCGCCGCTGTTGCAGCAGGTGGATGAGATTGGCGACATGGCGCAGGCTATCCATGTATTTCGCGAAAACGGGCTGGCGCGCCAGCGCCTTGAGCGGGAGCGCGATGCCGACTGGGCCATTCGGGGATTATTGTCACGCATGACCCAGCGGTTACAGGGGAGCGAATCGCGCGGCGATATTATCGAGCTGGTCCGGCTGTTTGCACCGCAAATTGCGCCGGGGCTCGCGGGCAGGCTCTATGTGCTGGATACGCGCGATCATCTGATGGTGTGCGCCGCTCGCTGGCCTGAAAATTCTGGCGGCGACAGCGCGTTTACGCCGGACGAATGCTGGGCGCTGCGGCGCGGGCAGATGCACAGCCCTGACCGTGATCTGGTGGATATACCCTGCAAGCATCTGCCGCCTGCCGCTGCCTTGCGGGCCATCTGCGTGCCGCTGATTGCCCAGAATGAAACCATCGGGCTGCTGTCGTTTGAAAAAATCAGCGAGGAGCTTGAGCCGCCTTACGTTTATCTGGAGCTGATGGCCGAGACGCTGGCGCTGGCGCTCGCCAACCAGAAGCTGCGCGATGAGTTGACCGAAAAAGCGATGTACGATTCGCTGACGGGTCTGCGCAACCGCTATCACCTGGAAGACGCGCTGTACGCCTGTATCAGTCAGGCGGAGATGACCGGCTCGCCGGTAAGCTGCCTGATGATTGATATCGATCACTTCAAATCGCTTAACGATCAGTACGGACATGATGCGGGCGATGCGGTGCTGAAAGAGGTGGCGCGGACGATTCGCTCCGTGCCGGGCGAGACGGCGCAGGTGTTTCGCTACGGCGGCGAAGAGTTTCTGATGCTGCTGCCCGGTATGCCACAGGCGCAGGCTCATGCGCTGGCCACGCGTATTCTGACGCAGGTCAGTGAGTTATCGCTGCGCTATAACGGCCTTGAGATTGGCCCGGTGTCGGTCTCCATCGGCCTCGCCACCTGGCCCGATCACGCGCGGCGCGAGAGCCTGATAAAAAATGCCGATATTGCGCTTTATCTTGCCAAAGAGATGGGCCGCTCGCGCATCGTGGTGGCGAACCGGCTGAAGCCGAGCGCCTGACGGCGCGGCGGCGCAACGGCTGCAAATAGGGGGCTGGTCATCAGCGGCACCGGCTGCCATGTCGCAAATCGCCCGTTTTTCCTCCTATACTCATCCGTTTACCTCAATATATTTTCTGGCAGAATGCTTCCCTTACACTGGCGGGCGCGCTGCTACTGACGCGGAGGCGGAACATGAAATTTCCTGGTATCCCTGAAAACGAAGAAGCGCGGCTGAAGTCGCTGTATATGATGGATCTGCTTGATACCAGGGATGACGAGCGTTTTGAGCGCCTGACGCGGGTGGCGAAAAAACTGTTCCGGGTGCCGGTGGCGCTGATTAGCCTGCTCGATCGCAACCGTCAGTGGCTGCTGGCCTGCCAGGGACTGAACACGCGCGAAACCACGCGCGACGTCTCATTTTGCGGGCACGCGATTTTGCAGGAAGGGCCGTTTATCGTAAATGACGCCCGCCTGGATGAGCGTTTTCACGATAATCCGTTGGTCACCGGCGAGCCGTTTATCCGTTTTTATGCGGGTTACCCGGTGCGGCTGCCGGATGGCGCGGTGGTCGGCACGCTTTGTATTATCGACGGCACGCCGCGCGATTTCAGCGATGATGATATTGCGACGCTGAAAGACCTGGCGTTTATCGTTGAAGATGAGTTTCACGTGATTAGCATGGCGATGACCGACAGCCTGACCGGAATTCCGAACCGCCGCGGTTTTTATCGCAGCGGCGAGCGGCGTTTTCGTGCCCTGAAGGAGAATCCCGAGCCGTTCAGCATTCTCTATTTCGATCTCGACCGCTTTAAGCCGATTAACGATTTGTGGGGCCACGCGGAAGGCGATGAGGTGCTGAAAGTGTTCGCCAGCCAGTTGCGTGAGCATCTGGGCCCGAAAGATATCGCCGGGCGGCTGGGTGGCGATGAGTTCGCGGTACTCCTGGCCCGGGAAAGCGACACGCAGCCGTTTCTGAACAATCTGCGCGCGAGCCTGGACGCGCATAACCAGCGCGCCGGTAAGCCTTATAACATCAACTATTCGTACGGAATGCTGCATCGCGATTCGGGCAATTACGACTCTTTGCTTGAGATGATCAAAGAGAGCGACAACGTGATGTATTCCGAGAAACGCAGAAAGCGGATCGGCTAACGAGCGGGATCACCCGCTCGCGTTAATGACTTTGATGGACACCATGCCGATGCCGAGACGGCGCGGCGAGTGACCAAGAATGTTGCCTTCGTTGGTCGACTGCGGATCTGGCGGCACAATCACCAGCGTGTTGCTGCGCGTCGGGTTTTCGAAATGCAGCGTGGTGGTGGAGACCTCGTTGCCGAGCGTCAGCGTCTGTTCGCTGTCGCCCACCTTCACGGGCACCGGTTTCCCGGCGTTCGGGCCAAACGCTTTGGCGGTGATGACTAAATCAAATTTCTCCGGCAGGGGCTGGTTATATTCGATTTTCACTTCTTCGCCGAGCTGCGCGTTGGACCAGCGGCCCCAGGATTCCGGGCGTGAAATGCCGGAGAACTGTTTGACCTCTTCCGGCGCGCCCGCCACGTTGAAGATAAAGCTGTCGGCCTGATAGCGGATGTCGTTATCCATCACTTTGAGCGTCTCGACGTTACGCTGGTAGCGCGCGGTGTCGATGACCGTATCGCGAAACGCCGCTTTGCCCTGCCAGGTGGCTTTATCCACCCGCTGCACTTTTTGCTCACCGCCGAGCTGGCCCTGCGAGACGCAGTAATCGGTGGAGAGCGCCAGCGCAGGTGCCCAGAGGCGCGCCATTTTGTAGCAGTTATCCACCCACAGAAAGTTATCGCGCGGGGCGAAATCCGCCAGCTGGAAGCGCAGCGGCGCGGAGTATTCGCTCTCCGGCAGCGGTTCGATACGTTTATCCGACACGCGTAGCAGCAGCGGCAGGCGGAAATGGCTTCCGGAGAAGGCGATGGTCTGTTTTTGCGTGTCGACCGTGAAGTTGTCTATTTTCGACGGGAATTTCCACAGGCTGATGATATCGGGCTTCCACGCCAGCACTTTTGATTTCATGTTCAGAAACACGGTCGAGAGCGACTGACCGGAAAGGCTGCTGCGCCCGAGCCCCAGGAAGTTGTCGCCGCCCAGCACATCGAGCACTGTCGCGCCGTTATCCATTGTGTTGCGTTTCACCGCCAGCACGTCCTGCTGCGGCTGATCGCCTCGCAGAATAAAGAACAGGTTATTACGATCCTGCTTGCTGAGATATTTATAGGCGGTGTTGTTCATCGCCAGATGATCCGACGACACAACGATGACCGTATTTTTGAAATATGGCGACGCTTTGATTTTGTTAATAAACGCCGCGATATGCTGCTGACTACAGGTGACCGCGCTGAAAGACTGGTTCGGTTTGCCTTCAAACGAGTAGCTCTTTCGCGTACAGGTGCGCGAGACGAAACCGTCCGGGTGGTGCGTGTCGACCGTCAGCGTAAAGAGCGAGAAGCGTTTGCCCGCTTTTGAGAGCTCTTCATATTTTTTCCACGCCTGGTCCAGCACCGTGTCGTCGTAAAAGCCCCAGTCGTTGCGATAGGTTGGGTCCGCTACCGTGTTTTTCAGCTCTTCGGCCCCGTAGAGATGATCGAAACCGTGGGATTTGAGAAACACGTCTTTTCCGGCAAAGCGCAGGTTAGCACCCTGGATGAAGTAGTTCTCATAGCCGGAGTTTTTGAGGATATCGCCCAGGCAGACGTTCTGCGGGAAGAAGCTCGACATCGAGGCAGACGCGTTGCCCTCAAAGGGCGCAAAAAGCGGAATGCCGCACTGCGAGGCGACCATACCCGCGATGGTGTAATCGGTGCCGGGCAACTGCGCGGTATGGCTGAAATCGATGCCTTCGTTTTTCAGCGCGCCCAGCTCCGGTGTCAGGTTCGGGAACGCCTGATCGTCAAAATAGGTGCGCTCCAGGCTTTCGCCGTAGATGTAAACGAGATTGAGCTGTGGATTGTCGATACGCTTTTGCGGCTCTTTATAGTACGCCGCAAAGTCGGGATCGCCCTCGGCGGTCTGGGATTTCACCAGTTCGGTTATCTGGCGAAACGCCGGGCTGGCGTCCACCGAGGCGAGCGCCAGCAGCAGCGCCACGAAGCTGTAGCCGAAGTGATAAGGCAGATGGCGGCGACGGCGCAAAATCCATGTCAGCAGGCCAAAGACCGCGAGCAGCACTGCGACCAGCCCGACGCCAGGCAGGATGTATTTGCTGACGCCCGCGCCGGTGAGACTATTGGTCAGCGTGTAGAGCACCGCGTCATTGATGCCATCGCCGGTAAAATAGTTGCTGGCAAGCAGCGTCAGATTCAGGATAACAAACAGCCCTAACACCACCAGAGTGGCGATAAACCACCAGGTGTTACGGCCCGCCTTGAAGGCGTAAATCGCCACGGAGGCGATAAAGAAAAGTATGGAAAGCCACTCTGACAACACTACATCCTCGCAGCGAAGGCGCCATGCCCGTTAGGTTAAACTGCTTTTTTAACACCGAAATATAACGCTACTGTCATACTGGTACCATTTTAGCGTCATCTTTTTATGGAGCAGTTCAGATAAGGTTTAGATATATGGAATTATGAGCCGCGTCTCATCGCCTGTGGCGCGGGGATAGCGTCGGGCAAGGCCAGAAAATAGGTGTTTAGTAATACACAGTGAGTGGAAACGCTAAAAAGCGAATTCTTTTATGAAAATTTTATGACGGCGCAGATTTCACTACAGAGGCGGAAAAATAAAACGAGACGGCAGGGAAGGGGAGTGTCGGGGCGCAGAAAACGCGCCCCGTAAAAAGTGCGGAGTTTAGTACTCTTTACCCGTGACGCGGCTGCGGTAGCTGTCCCAGTTGAAGTTCACCCACAGGCTGTTGCCAAGGCGCATACGATCCATCACGCGCTCGCCGAGCAGTTTGGTCATCTCTTCCATGTTCTGGTTGGTCAGCATGCCGGTCGGGCGCTTGGAGGACGAGCGACGATCCACCAGCTGGTTGATGATCACTTTCTCGTAGCGCGACTCACTCTGCATACCGATCTCGTCGATCACCAGCAGATCGACGCTGCTCAGATCTTTTAAAAGCTGCTCTTCGCTGGTTTCGCGGTTGCCGAACGTGTCTTTCATGGCGGACATGATATCGGCGACGGTAATGATCATCACCGATTTACCGCGCAGCAGCAGTTCATTACAGATCGCGGCGGCAAGATGGTTCTTGCCGGTGCCCGGTTTACCGGCGAAAACAAAGCTCGCGATGTTGCCGTCAAAAGCGTCGACATACTGGCGCGCTTTGTTGACAGCGTTCATCTGCCCGTCGTTTTCAACACGATAGTTATCGAACGAACAGTTCTGATGCAGCGGGCGAATGCCAGAGCGGTTGAAGGTGCGCTGCATTTTCATCGCGCGGTTTTCGCGCTCGATGGCCTCTGAGCGAATTCGCCCCTGCTCCTGCTGCCAGGCGATAAGCTCTTCGCCGGTTTTAAAGGCCGGCTTGACGTCAGGCGGCATCAGCCGCTTCAGGCGCATCATCAGGTCAGTGACGTTTTTCATTGTTACCCTCGAAAGCCGTCAGGAATATGGTCGTCCGGCTGCGCGATGGCGTTTACATCGCGGCGCGCCGATGACGTAAAGGTGGCGCGGTTCATCTGAATACTGCGCGCCAGCTTCTGCTGCCACTGGATGTGGTGGAAGACTTTGCCTTCCGCCTGCCAGTAAGCGACAAACGAGGCCAGCTCTTCGCTGGTGACCGGCTGGGCCAGCGGAATGCCCCAGAGCGCGGCCATACGCTGAAACTCCGGGTCGGGCTGCCAGCCCGGATACATGGCGAATTTGCCCATCGGCACCGGCACGGGCTGGGCGGCGTCGTTGCCTTCGTCGAAAAATTGCGCTTCCAGCGCGACATCGGAGCGGGGCGCGGCGAGCTGTTTTTCCAGCGCCAGCAGTTCCGCCATGCGCGCCGGCGTCACGGCATAAAATGCGGGCGCATTGTTATCAAACACCGCCACGGCCCCACGTTCGGCGTGCGCCAGCGCGCTGCCGGGATTGCGCCGGAAGGCGTCAATATCAACGACATCAGGGGTCAGGATTCTGGAAGACATAAAACGTTCTCAATCAAAGCGTTATCAGACACTGGCGCGAAAATCGCCAGCAGAGACGATAATTCCTTCATAGTAGCATAGTCAGAGGCGGGGTTTGAGCTTATTGGCGCATGGGATCGCACGTAAAAAAAAGAGCGCGCCATGACATCTGGCGCGCTCCGCGTCCCCTGGTGAGGGCAGTTTCGTTTTTTATTTTAAGCTTCCCCGTTAGCGGGGATAGCGTCAGGCAATGATATTCAGAGTGACGTCGATGTTGCCGCGGGTCGCGTTAGAGTACGGGCAGACGATATGCGCCGCATCGACCAGTTTCTGCGCTTCTGCCGCGTCCATCCCCGGCAGGTGAATATTCAGCTTCGCTTCGATACCAAAACCGGTCGGCAGTGGGCCGATCCCGACTTCGCCTTCAATAAACGCGTCTTTCGGCATCGCGATTTTGTCGCGGGCGGAGACGAATTTCATCGCGCCCAGGAAGCAGGCGGAGTAGCCTGCGGCAAACAGCTGTTCCGGGTTGGTGACGTCGCCGCCCATGCCGCCCATCTCTTTCGGTACGCCAAGCTTTACATCCAGCACGCCGTCAGAAGAAGTGGCGCGGCCGTCGCGGCCTCCGGTGGCTTTGGCTTTGGCGCGGTAGATGACGTTTTCTAAAGACATGTAATATTCCTTATTTAAGTTTTAGGCGATTTAATCGTGCGCTACTTATTTGGTGCTTTCACGCCATCCGCAGATGGCGCTTACGACTGATTCAGATTATGGCGTAATGCTTCAAGCTGATCTTTCAGATCCAGCAAAGTCTCTTTGTCGCACGCGGTGGCGCAGAGCACCGAGCCCGGTATGTTGTGGGCTTCGGCCTTGAGCTGCCGGCCTGCGTCGGTGAGCGTGACGATCACTTGTCGTTCATCCTGACGCGAACGCTGGCGCATCAGCAGCCCCGCGGTTTCCATCCGCTTTAACAGCGGCGTCAGCGTGGCGGAATCCAGATAGAGCCGCTCGCCAATCTCAGAAACGGTCACGTCGTCCTTCTCCCACAGCACCAGCATCACCAGATATTGCGGGTACGTCAGCCCGAGCGGCGTCAGTAACTGGCGGTAAATTTTATGCAGCGCCAGGTTTGTCGAGTAGAGCGCGAAACAGAGCTGATTGTCTAAGCCCAGCGAGAGCCCGTCGTGTTGTTGTGTCGTCTTCATGCTTTCAATATAGATAGTGCGCGATTTAATTGCAAGCCAGGTTTTATCTTTTGCTTTGATAGTCGTTATACGCGCGGACGTTTTCGATAGAGCCACAGGCCGGGCAGCGACAGCCCGATAGAGAGCGCGCCAACGGTGGACGCGGCTTTAAGGAAGTTGGTCACCAGCGAAACCATCAAGGCATCGGTATAGCCGAAGTGGCTGATCTTCACGGCGGATATCATGGCCGAATAGGCCGAGATGCCTGGGAACATCGGGATCACCGCGGCAACGGTAAACACTTTCGGATGCGCCAGATACCAGCGCGACCATTGAATGCCGATGCAGCCGACCAGCATTGCCGCGAGAAACGTGCCCCATTCGATATTCAGCCCCATCATTATCATGACGGTGCGCGAGCCGTGACCGACCGCGCCCAGCAGCGCGCACCAGGGCAGGGCGCGGCGCGGCACGTTAAACACCATCGCAAAGCCCGCCGCCGGAATCGCGGAAAGCAGCATATCTTCCAGCATCAGCGTAATAATACGAATTACATCCATCCCCGCAGCCCCCATAACGCCATCGCCATAATCACGCCAATGCAGGTGGCGAGCGTCAACATACTCGCCATCGCCCAGCGGGCAAGACCGGTATTCACGTGGCCTTTAAACATATCGGCCACTGCATTGATAAGCGGAAACCCCGGCACCAGCAGCAGGACGCTCGCGGCCATCGCCACAGTGGACGCGCCTGCGAATGGCGGTAGCGCCAGCAGCAGACCAGAGACGGTGGTCGCCACAAAGGCCGTCAGACAGAAATTAATTTGCGGGTGCAGATGGCGCTGCGTCAGCGTCTGGCGCACATACATTGCCAGGGTGCTCGCGATAAACGTCACCAGCGCGCCGTCCCAGCCGCCTTTATTCATTTTGCAAAAGCAGGCGCAGGAGAGCCCGACCATCAGCACCACCTGCCAGCGCGGGTAACGCAGCGGTTTTAATTGCGAAAAGCGTTTCGCGACGTCGTGCCGGTCCAGCAGCTTATGTTCAGTCATAATGACGATGTGCTGGACTTCGGTCACCATGTGCATGTTGATGCCGCGATCGATGTTTTTTCGCGTGGTTGTCAGGCAGTGATTATCTTTTATCGTGGTCAGCACAATGGCGTTAGCGGAGATAGAACTCTCCACGCTGTCCATGCCCAGCGCGCGGCCAAGCCGGGTAGTGAGTTCATCAATCAGCGCGCTCTCCGCGCCATGCTGCAATAAAAACAGCCCGCACTGAATACACAAACGGGTCACGTCCCGCTGCGCTAAAGCATCCGCTTCCATATTCGGTCCTGGTGAGAATAGGCGTGGGTGTCAGATGTCCATTATTACCATGCGCCGCCAGGCGCAGCCGTGGCGGTAGATCAAGATTGCTGCATTTTTCGGCGTGGCTTCAGGGGGTATGTGAGTGCGGGTAGCCAATCTCGTTCCGCAGAAAACAATCGAGGCGGGTGCTGTTATCACAGTTAATTAATGTCGTACTGGCGGAGCCGCCAAATTAATTAAACAGGTAGTTATATTGTGTCTATAAATAGACATTTTTTATCTTTTTACTATGAGAATATCCTTTAAACCGAGGTGGCGTATTTTTAGCCTTGTTTGTCGTTGACAGTAAAATAAAGGGTTCATAGAATGCCGATGTTTTGTCGGGCAGAAAATTCTTTATGTCCACTTATATACATTATCTGCTAACGCGGTCTGCGTTTTTTCTTGATTTAGATTTTGAAATTTATTTTTACGTTATTACATAAGTTGGTTTTGAAATTTGTTTGGCCGGAAGGATATAACCGGAGGAAATATGTTACCAGGACGTTGCAAACTAGGCATTATCATTAGCCAAACCCCCGTGATGCATACCGGGCTGGAGACCATTATGCGTCACCATTTTCCGGAAACCGAACTTTATCACTACAACAGCAGCGCAGAAATAACGCTGCCGCTACTAAACCCCATCGACATGGTGCTGGCAGAACTGCCCTGTGCGCCAGAGGACGCCCGTCGCGAGTGCGAAGCGTATTACTCCCTGGTGGCGCAAGCGCCAGGCGTACACTGGATTTTTCTTGTGCCTGCGGCCTCATTCAATATGGCGGTGCAGTTACTGATGCGCCCCGAGACCACGCTGCTTTCAACGGCGGAACCGGTGGAAGGTGTCGTTAATGCTGTACGACTTGGCCGTGAAAAAGCCGAGAGGGTCAGCCAGATGTTAGTCACGCCGCGCCAGGCGCAGGAGAAAGAGACGGCGTCCAGCGTGATGCTCACTACGTCGGAAAAACAGGTATTACGGTTGCTCGGTAAAGGCTGGGGAATAAATCAAATCGCCCAGATGCTGAAAAAAAGTAATAAAACCATCAGCGCGCAGAAAAACAGTGCCATGCGACGCTTATCTCTGCGCGGCAATGCTGAAATGTATGCATGGATAAGCAGCTTACAGGGATTAAAGGAATTAAATTTGCTTTCATTACATAAGGAACAGGCTGAATGGAACACGGAGTCGAAAAACGAAACATTGCGCTAATCGAAAAATGCGTAATGAGCGGCGAGGGAATACGTTCGCTGCTACAGGGAAATAATTCGACGTCATGCCGCCTGGAAATATTTTCCGACCATCACGCGTTTATTGAGGCACTGACGAAACGGAATTTTTCCGCCGTTATTTTTTCGCTTGAAGGTACGCGCGAGCACCGGCGCGACTGTCTGCAGTTCGTCAGTGAAATGGCGAAAGCCTGGCCGCGTATGAAGCGTATTGTGATGGTAAATAACGTCAATGAGGCAAAACTGATAAGCCAGCTTTCTCCGACGCCACTACAGGGGATTATTGATAAGTCGGAAACGCTGGCGCGCTTTACGGATGAACTGATGTCCGCGATGAGCGACTCCATTCGTGTGAGCGAATCGCCTAATAAAATCTGGTATGCCACGCAGGGATCGCGACTGCTGAGCCCGACCGAGCGGATTATCCTGCGCTACCTGACGGACGGCTATTCGGTGTCGCAAATTGCCAGCCGTCTGGAGCGCAATATCAAAACCATCCGCGCGCATAAATTTAACGCCATGCTGAAGCTCGGCGTGCATACCGATGCCGGATTGCTGAATGCGGCGGATATTCTTCTGCACCGGGCAGGCTTATTTTAAGCCTGCGGTAGAGGCGTTATCGCGTTACGCGCACACTTACAGACACACATCCACCCACTGCGCCTGGGTCAGCTCTGCCAGGCGAGTGGGCGAAATACGCACCGCGCTGTGAATCGCGCCTGCTGCGGGCAGCACTTCGTCATACTGACGCAGTGAGATGTCGCAGTAGACTGCCAGCGCATTTTCCAGCCCGAACGGGCAGACGCCGCCAACCGGGTGGCCGGTCCAGGTCACCACTTCATCACTGCTGAGCATTCGTGCTTTCGCACCGAATGTGTTTTTTAGCTTCTTGTTATCAAGCCGCGCGTCGCCTTTGGCGACCACCAGAATCACCTCATCTTTCACTTTCAGCGAGAGCGTTTTGGCTATCTGACCGGGTTCAACCTGATGGGCAGCGGCGGCCAGCGCGACGGTGGCGGTGCTTTGGTTAAGTTCAATGATTTCAATATCGGGGGCGTTTTCGACAAAGAATTGTCGCACGGATTCCAGACTCATTTATTTCTCCTGAAAATAGCTGTCCTAATCTGGCATACCGCACCAGGTTTTGTAAATTATCGGAAAAGCGCTTTTCTGTGGCCATCCGGTGTTTTCTGGATCTCCTTCACAATCAAAGAAACCGGTTACTGTAACCGGTTGCAGAGTGACCATCGCGGATTAATACTGGTGATGTAACCTCCCTCTGTAACCAATAATAAGAGCCGTGCATGAAACCTTTCTTTCTCAGTTACGCCGCTGGCAAGGCAGTCAGACACTGTTGCAGCCCGGAAGATTTCACTGCGCAGGAAGCAGAGCGACACACCTGGTTACGGTTTTCAGTTCAATGGATTATGGGATGATGCGCGACGGCCGCTCGCCGCGTATTCACGTTGATTGCCTGACAGGAGACCGCCATGTCTGCCAACCATGCTGCCTTTAATGTGATATTTCGCTTTGTTGAAAACTATGTCAGCCCGATAGCTTCGCGCATTTCCGCGCAGCGCCACGTAATGGCGATCCGCGACGGGTTTATCTCCGCCATGCCATTTATGATTGTCGGCTCGTTTTTACTGGTGTTTGCCTATCCGCCGTTTTCACCCGACACCACACTGGGTTTTGCCCGTGCGTGGCTGGATCTGGCGAAGCAGTTTGAAGGGCAGATCCTCACACCGTTTGATATGACGATGGGGATCATGTCTGTTTATATCTGCGCGGCCATCGCCTATAACCTCGGCAAGCACTATGTGAAGTCGCATCAACTGGATCCTTTCATGTGTGCGATGCTGTCGCTGATGGCATTTATGCTGGTGGCTGCGCCGAAAACCAAAGGGACGCTACCGGTAGACAGCCTCGGCGGCACGGGTATTTTCACGGCGATTCTGGTGGCGATTTACTGCGTGGAGATGATGCGTTTTCTGAAAGCGCATAACATCGGCATACGCCTGCCGGATCAGGTGCCGCCGATGATCAAAAACTCTTTCGATCTGTTGATCCCGGTACTGGTCGTCGTGCTGACGCTGTATCCGCTGAGCCTGTTAATTCAGTCGCAGTTCGACCTTCTGATCCCACAGGCGATCATGGCTATCTTTAAACCGCTGGTGTCGGCGGCCGATTCGCTGCCCGCCATTCTGTTAGCAGTGCTGATTGCCCATCTGCTGTGGTTTGCAGGCATTCACGGCGCGGCGATTGTCTCCGGTATGCTGCAGATGTTCTGGCTGACTAACCTCGGGCTCAACCAGACAGCACTGGCGCAGAGCGCGCCGCTGCCGCATATTTTTATGGAAGCGTTCTGGACCTTCTTTATTGTGATTGGCGGGTCCGGGGCGACGATGGGGCTGGTGTTCTGTTATCTGCGTAGCCGCTCCGCGCATCTGCGCTCGATAGGACGGCTCAGCGTGGTGCCCAGTATTTTCAACATCAATGAACCGGTGATTTTCGGCACGCCGATAGTAATGAACCCGGTTTTCTTTATTCCATTCCTGCTGGCCCCAATGCTGAACGCGGTGCTGGCCTGGGCGGCGATGAAATTTGATTTAATCGGCCGTGTGATTTCTGTCGTGCCGTGGACCGCACCAGCGCCGATTGGCGCGGCCTGGGCGCTGGGCTGGGATTTCCGCGCTGCGCTGCTGGTGATTGTGCTGGCGGTGGTCTCGGCCATCATTTACTTCCCGTTCTTTAAAGTCTACGAGAAGCAGTTGCTGGCACAGGAAGCGGAAGAGGCGCTGAAGGAGGCGCAGGGCGCGGGTGAACAGGCCGCGTGATGAAAAACGGCAGGGAAACCCGCCGTTAACTATTTCAGCGTACAGTCGCCGCACTGCTGCACGTCAGGCAGCTTATAGCGCTGGCAGCAGGTGCGGCGCACCAGTAGCCCTTCGCGCATAACGACGGTACGAAACAGCGGATTTTCCTCGCCATTAAGCAGTGTCTTTTCGAAAAAACAGCTCTGGCGCAGCGCGCTGACGGTCTCGTCGCCGAGCCACTCGCGCCATTCGCCAAAACACCAGTTAATAAGATAACCGGTGTTGCTCCAGATAAGCTTGCCGTTGATATCACCGGAGGTTTCCAGCGTCTCAACGACCGGCGTTATGACCTCCAGCACCAGCTTTTCCAGCCGCTCGCGCGCGGAAAGAGCGGTTGCGCGCACATCTTCTTTAACGGTCAGATAAAAGCAGGCCGCGCGGCCCGTTTCGTGAAACTCAACGGCGAGATTCTCTTCGTTTAAATCCAGCGCCTGCGGCTGCGTCAACAGCGCCAGCATCAGCGGCGGCACGAGTAGCCCGAGATACCACTGCGCCCAGAGCGATTTCAGCGGCTTATTTTCACGTACTGCGTGCGGCTGATTGCGGTAAATATGATCGGAATAGAGCGCCATTAATGTGGCGAGCGCCGCGGGCTGCGTCCATTCGCGAAAGGAGAGCGCTGCCGTGGGCGGCGTTTCGTCAAGCTTCATAATGTCGTGAAAATGCGCGCGGTGCGTCGTAAACGCGTCGCGCAGGCGCAACGCCAGCGTCGATGGCGAACGAGGCAGCGGGGCGCGCCAGAGTAATTCATCAACAGAATGAAGAGAGCGATAAGCCATAGCGTCTGTGAATAGCAAATCTAAATGATAATGATTGCTAATCCTAACTATAGGCAGAAACGAGTGCAAGCAGTTTGACCAGGAAACCGACGCACCGCAGCGCGCCGACGGTATTCACGCGGCGCGCAGGGCGTCGTGATAAAGGATGTGATTTCGACCCTGATTTTTGGCGGCGTAAAGCGCTTCATCGGCGCGGCGCAGCGCATCTTCAATGTCGTCGTTTTCCAGCGGCGCGATGCCGATGCTTAGCGTGACGTTGGTTGCCACGCTCTCGTTGAAAATATGAGGAATGCGCAAATCATACACCCGCTGGCGAATTCGCTCGGCGGTAAGTCGTGCGCTCTTTTCATCCGCCTGCGTCAGAAGCACCATAAATTCCTCACCGCCGTAGCGGGTAACGATATCCCGCGAACGCACGGCATCGCGGATCGCCGCCGACACCCGCGTCAGCGCCTGATCGCCCATCATATGGCCGTAGTGGTCGTTATAGGCTTTGAAATGGTCGATATCCATCAGCAGAACAAACCGCTGCCCGGCGTCTGGCGAGAGGTTAGCGAAGCGGTTTTCAAAGCCGCGGCGGTTACAAAGGCCGGTAAGTGGGTCCATCATACTGAGATCGTTGAGCGTCGCTTTTTCGTCTATCAGCGTCTGCACCATTTGCCGCGCGAGAATATCGTTGTGCCTGCCAATGAAATGCTGAATAACCAGTCCCATTAACGGTACGGTCAGCGTAAAAGCATAAAACACAGGAGGCTGGACGTTATCAAGCCACAGGATCGTCGAGATTATTGGCAGGCAAAAAGCGATACCTGGCCCGGGCATATTGATAAATGACAGCGCCGCAATAAACAGCGCGCCGAGCAAAGAAATAAGCAGGCATGTGCCATCATGAAATACGCACCACGGGCTTTTCAGCCAGAGATTGACTGACCATAACGCGCCGGTCAGTAGCGCTGTCAGCGTAATTGCTTTCAGGCTGAATGTGCGCGTCCGCGCGTGCAGCAGAAGGGTACCGCAGAGCGCAATCATGCTAAACGCCGCCCAGGGAATATGCGGGTAAGGAGAGAGCGGATCCACGAGATTAAACAGCGCGGAAAAGAGATTAAGAAACAGAAAGCATTTCAGTGAGAGCTGATATTTTTTTTCCGTCAGGGCTCGCCAGTTATTTGCAGTCATATCCATTGTGACTTATTTAGCGCTATCAGATTTTTATAAAAGCCGGATAAAACAGAGGCTTATTATACCGCGAAACAGGGAGTAAGAATTTTCTTAACCAGGGCGGCTAATTTATCACCTTCATTCGGATATGTCATTAGCTCTTAACTTAAGTAAAGCAGCGCTAAACTCATAATCGCTGACAAATGAGAATTTATATCATATGATATTGTTTATCATTATCGATGCGAGAGGCGAAACGATGTTGTACAGGCGACTGGAAAGTGGTTGGGCCGTCATTTTGCCGGGTGCGGTGGTCGCGATGCTGGCCTGGAAGGAGCTGAGCTGGGAAGCGTGGCGGGTCATTATTGTACTGGCGCTGCTGGCGACCATCGGCATGCTGTATCATCCGCGTCTGCGGCACTATGTGTTGCTGCCATCCTGCATCGCTTTCGCCAGCGGATTAATGCTGATCGTGTCGCATTTGCATCTGGCGCTGAATTAAAGCAGTACGAAAAATCGTAGAGAAATAACAGGGAATCACGATGAGGAAAAACAGAGGAAATCAGAAGTGATAAAAGAAGTGGTGCGAGGGGGGGGACTTGAACCCCCACGTCCGAAGGACACTAACACCTGAAGCTAGCGCGTCTACCAATTCCGCCACCTTCGCACTGTCTCTTTTATCGTATCGCCATCGCATTGGTGCGAGGGGGGGGACTTGAACCCCCACGTCCGAAGGACACTAACACCTGAAGCTAGCGCGTCTACCAATTCCGCCACCTTCGCGCAGTGCGAGCGATACTTTCTTGCGTGGTCTTTGGTGCGAGGGGGGGGACTTGAACCCCCACGTCCGAAGGACACTAACACCTGAAGCTAGCGCGTCTACCAATTCCGCCACCTTCGCATACCAGCAATACCGGGAAGTATTGCAACCACGGAGGCGCATTCTAGATGTTTTCTGGACTTCGTCAACACTTAATTGCATGCCGCTTTTCCAAATGATGCAAAAAGCGGCATTCGACGCGTGAATACGCTTAACGCTTCGCGTTGCGACCCATTACCGCGCGATAGACCTTAAAGCGCCCGGTCTGCGCCAGCACTTCGTGGTTGCCGAAGGTTTCGTCCAGCACGTTGGGATACGGCAGAAACGCATTCGCCACAATACGCAGCTCGCCGCCGATATTCAGGTGGCGTACGGCGCTGCGAATCAGCGTTTGCGCGGCTTCAAAACTGGTCTCCATGCCGTCGTGGAACGGCGGGTTGGAGATAATCATATCGAAGCGGCCTTTGATTTCTGAAAAGACGTTGCTTGCAACCACTTCACCTTCAAAGCCGTTCGCGGCGAGCGTCGCGCGGCTCGCTTCCACCGCTGGCGCGCTCACGTCGCACAGGGTCAGACGCACTTTCGGCGAATGGCTCGCCAGCACCGCGGCCAGCACGCCCGCGCCGCAACCCACGTCCAGCACTTTGCCTTTGGTATGCGGCGAGAGGGTCGAGAGCAGCAGATCGCTGCCGACATCCAGCCCGTCGCGGCTGAAGACGCCCGGCAGGGTTTTGATGGTCAGATCGTCGACCTGGTATTCGCCCCACCAGCCGTCGGCATTGAATTCCGGCTGTTTTTCAAGGCGACCGTGATACAGCCCGCAGCGACGCGCGCTGTCGACTTTATTAAGCGGGCAGTACGCTTCCAGCATCGCCTCGGCGCTGCGCACGCCGCTGCGGTTTTCGCCGACCACGAAAACATCGGTGCCGACCGGCAGCAGCGACAGCAGGTTCATCAGCTGGAACTGGGCTTCCGGTTTGTTTTTCGGCCAGTAGTAAATCAGGGTATCGCTGTCCGCCACGATTTCGGCGTCGGCCACCAGACCATAGCGCGCGTTATCGCCCATCGGCTTGCTCAGCACCTGCCAGTGGTGGAACTGCTGCGTATGCGCGCGGCTTTGCGCGGTGTCAAAACGCGCCGGCAGGTCATCCTGCATATCGCCGGCAAACAGAACGCGGCTTTCGGTAAAATCATCACTGTGGCGCAGCAGAACTTCGCTTGCCGGGGAAAAACCAGACATGAAACACTCCTTCGGAAACTTGAGGAGCGATTATAGTGGTTTGTTGGCGCATGTTCGACGGATTTGCTATATTTGCGGCCCTTCGGCACTGATTCAGGCATTCCTATGACATCCCGACGAGACTGGCGATTACAGCAACTGGGCATTACCCAGTGGGTATTGCGTCGCCCCGCCGCGCTGCTGGGGGAAATCGCCATTGTGCTGCCTTCTCATATTCGCCTGGTCATGGTGGCCGCCGAGCCGCCGCCGCTCACGCAGCCCTTTATTAAAGATGTGCTGCGCGCGCTGGCGCTTGATGCCGACCAGGTGATGCAGTTAACCCCCGATCGCGTGGCGATGCTGCATGACGCCCACTGCAACAGCTGGTGTCTGGGCGTGGATGCGCCACCTGAGCTGCCCGGCGCCCGGCTGGTGACGCCGGGGCTGGAAACCTTACAGCGCAGCGGCCCGGCGCGCGCTGATCTCTGGCAACAAATTTGCGAGCACGAAGATGATTTCCTTACTGCAGAGCGCTGATCTGCCGGCGGCTTTCGCGATTGAACAGCGGGCCCATGCGTTTCCCTGGAGCGAAAAAACGTTCGCCAGCAACCAGGGCGAGCGCTATCTGAATCTGCGTCTGGATGTCGACGGCAACATGGCCGCCTTCGCGATTACCCAGGTCGTGCTGGATGAAGCCACGCTGTTTAATATCGCGGTCGACCCGGCGTTTCAGCGCCGCGGCCTGGGCTGTGCGCTGCTGGAACATCTTATCGAGGCGCTTGAGGCGCGCGGCGTGCTGACGCTGTGGCTCGAAGTGCGCGCCTCCAACCACGCGGCGCGCGCCCTCTATGAAAGCCTGGGCTTTAACGAGGCGACGATTCGCCGCAACTATTACCCGACGTCCGACGGGCGCGAAGACGCCATCATCATGGCGCTACCGTTGGGCTGATAATCAAGAAAGGTGACGTGATGAAGTGGGACTGGATTCTTTTTGACGCTGACGAAACGCTGTTTACTTTCGACGCCTTTGGCGGCCTGCAGCGCATGTTCCTGGACTACAGCGTGACGTTTACCGAGCAGGATTTTCACGAATACCAGGCCGTGAATAAACCGCTGTGGGTCGATTACCAGAACGGCGCTATCAGCGCGTTACAGTTGCAGCACCAGCGTTTTCAGGGCTGGGCCGACCGTCTGAGCGTGCCGGCAGGCGATCTGAACAGCGCCTTTTTAAACGCGATGGCGGAGATCTGCGCGCCGCTGCCGGGTGCCGCGTCGCTGCTGGCGTCGCTTAAGGGTAAAGTCAAACTGGGCATCATTACCAACGGCTTTACGGCGCTGCAGCAGATCCGTCTTGAGCGCACCGGTTTTCGCGACTATTTTGATTTACTGGTTATCTCCGAACAGGTCGGCGTGGCGAAACCCGCCCCGGAAATCTTCGACTATGCGCTGGAGAAAATGGGCAACCCCGATCGCTCCCGCGTGCTGATGGTGGGCGACACGGCGGAATCCGATATTCTGGGCGGCATCAACGCCGGGCTCGCGACCTGCTGGCTCAACCACCACGGACGCACGCTGCCGGAAGATATCGCCCCGACCTGGCAGGTCACCTCGTTAAGCGAACTGGAGCAGCTGCTGTGTAAACAATGATTGTCTGACCCTGGCAGATGGGTAAAATAGCCGCATTTTTCGCTCACTCGCCGCGTGGCGCCTGGCCGCGCGCTTACACAGAAGATTGATTATGACGTTGTCTCCTTATTTGCAAGAGGTGGCCAAGCGCCGCACTTTTGCCATTATCTCGCACCCGGACGCCGGTAAAACGACGATCACTGAAAAGGTGCTGCTGTTCGGACAGGCGATTCAGGTCGCCGGTACGGTAAAAGGGCGTGGCTCCAGCCAGCATGCGAAATCTGACTGGATGGAGATGGAAAAGCAGCGCGGGATCTCTATTACCACCTCCGTGATGCAGTTCCCTTATCATGATTGTCTCGTTAACCTGCTGGATACCCCCGGCCACGAAGACTTCTCGGAAGATACCTACCGCACGCTGACGGCGGTGGACTGCTGCCTGATGGTTATCGACGCCGCGAAAGGCGTTGAGGATCGCACCCGTAAGCTGATGGAAGTTACCCGTCTGCGCGACACGCCGATCCTGACCTTTATGAACAAACTCGACCGTGACATCCGCGATCCGATGGAACTGCTGGATGAAGTGGAAAACGAGCTGAAAATCGCCTGTGCGCCGATCACCTGGCCGATTGGCTGCGGCAAACTCTTTAAAGGCGTTTACCACCTTTATAATGACGAAACCTACCTGTACCAGACCGGTCAGGGCCATACCATTCAGGAAGTCCGCATCGTTAAAGGGCTGGACAACCCGGAACTGGATCAGGCCGTGGGCGATGAACTGGCCGCGCAGTTGCGCGACGAGCTGGAGCTGGTGAAAGGCGCTTCGCATGAGTTTGACCGCGAGCTGTTCCTGAGCGGTGAAATCACGCCGGTGTTCTTCGGGACTGCGCTTGGCAACTTCGGCGTTGACCATATGCTTGATGGGCTGGTGGAGTGGGCGCCTGCGCCGATGCCGCGCCAGACCGATGGCCGCGTGGTGGAAGCGAGCGAAGAGAAGTTCTCCGGTTTCGTGTTTAAAATTCAGGCCAACATGGACCCGAAACACCGCGATCGCGTGGCATTTATGCGCGTGGTGTCCGGTAAATATGAAAAAGGCATGAAGCTGCGCCAGGTGCGTACCGGTAAAGATGTGGTTATCTCCGACGCGCTGACCTTTATGGCGGGCGACCGTTCGCATGTCGAAGAGGCGTATCCGGGCGATATCATCGGCCTGCACAACCACGGCACCATTCAGATTGGCGATACCTTCACGCAGGGTGAAAGCATGAAGTTCACCGGTATCCCGAACTTCGCCCCGGAACTGTTCCGCCGTATCCGCCTGAAAGATCCGCTCAAGCAGAAACAGCTGCTGAAAGGGCTCGTTCAGCTGTCGGAAGAGGGCGCGGTGCAGGTGTTCCGTCCGCTCTCCAACAACGATCTGATCGTGGGTGCGGTGGGTGTGCTGCAGTTTGATGTCGTCATGTCGCGCCTTAAGAGCGAATACAGCGTTGAGGCGATTTACGAATCGGTCAACGTGGCGACAGCCCGCTGGGTGGAGTGTGACGACGCGAAGAAATTCGAAGAGTTCAAGCGTAAGAACGAGGTTCAGCTGGCGCTGGATGGCGGCGACAACCTGACGTATATCGCCCCGACCATGGTCAACCTTAACCTCACGCAGGAGCGTTACCCGGACGTCACCTTCCGTAAAACGCGCGAGCACTAATCCCCTTCAGGACGCGGCAAAGCCGCGTCCTGCCTCGTTTCCCCGCCTTTTTTCCGCCATGCGGAATGTTCTTAAATTCCTGCTTTCTCAGCTGTTTTGGCGATTTTTCCCGCCGTTGCCCAGGCGTTTTTGCGAAGCTGATCTATATTTAACAATGTGATGACAACGTCGTCGGGATGAAATGCCGCTAAGCGCTTCTCATCCGGTGATTCATCATCATAAACGTTATTATTGCCATATTAATAACTGAGTTCTCGCAACGCGACGGCTGTCTGACTGACCCTCTGACGATGCCTTGCCGGCGCGGCGCGAATAACTCATCAGCGGTGCTTATGCCTGCTGTTAGGAAAGCCGCTGACGTGGCGGCTTGCGGCTCAAATTCTGAGCAAACTACAGGAACGAATCGATGAACAAGACTAAGATTTCAAAAACTCTGCTGGCTGTTGTATTGGGTTCTGTCATGGCGTCCTCTTCTGCATTCGCAGAGAACTCCGCCGTTGAAAGCACCAAATCTACCGCGGATAGCGCAGGGCAAAAAATCGATAGCTCTATGAATAAAGTCGGTAACTTCATGGACGATAGCGCCATCACCGCTAAAGTTAAAGCGGCGCTGGTAGATGACGAACAGATTAAGAGCACCGACATCTCTGTTAAAACCGAGAAAAGCGTTGTAACGCTGAGCGGCTTTGTTGAAAGCCAGGCTCAGGCCGAGGAAGCGGTGAAAATCGCCAAAGGCGTTGAAGGCGTTACTTCTGTCAGCGACAAGCTGCACGTACGCGACGGTAAAGACAAGTCGGTGAAAGGTTATGCGGGTGACGCGGCCACCACCAGCGAAATCAAAGCGAAACTGCTGGCGGATGACATCGTTCCTTCGCGTAATGTGAAAGTCGAAACCACCGACGGTGTGGTGCAGCTTTCCGGTCACGTCGAGTCTGAAAAACAGTCTCAGCGTGCTGAAAGCATCGCAAAAGCAGTTGATGGCGTGAAAAGCGTCAAAAACGATCTAAAAGTGAAGTCGTAACAGGCAAGCCCCTCTCCCGGTTTGCGCCGGGAGGGAAGGTAAGCACTATCAGCTGGATGACACCGCCAGTGGACGCTGCGTTCATTAAGAAGCGGTATAAAGATTAACTATGGTAAAGGAGAGTCTTATGTTTCGTTGGGGCATTATCTTTCTGGTTATCGCGTTGATTGCGGCCGCTCTGGGCTTTGGTGGCCTGGCAGGTACCGCAGCAGGCGCAGCGAAAATCGTATTTGTTGTAGGTATTATTCTGTTCCTGGTTAGCCTTTTTATGGGCCGTCGACGCCCATAGTGTGATAAAAAGATAACTGACAGACGGCAAAGCCAGTCCCTGTGACTGGCTTTGCTGGTTTATGGCACCGAAAAACGTTCGCGCGGCGCGCGACGGATAACAACAGGAAAGCAGGGTGGGACAACGTATTCCCGTAACGCCGGGCAGCATAGCGCCGCTGGCGGTGAAACCGTTTCGTCCCGGTAAGCTGGCTATCGTCTGTGAAGGTGGCGGTCAGCGCGGGATCTTTACTGCCGGCGTGCTGGACGAATTCATGCGCGCGCAATTCAACCCGTTCGACTTCTTTCTCGGCACCTCTGCCGGAGCGCAAAACCTCTCAGCCTACGTCTGTAACCAGCCCGGTTACGCCCGGCGCGTCATTACCCGCTTTACCACCTCTCGCGATTTCTTTGACCCGGTGCGCTTTGTGCGCGGCGGTAATCTTATCGATCTCGACTGGCTGACCGAGGCCACGTCTGCGCGTATGCCGCTCAATATGGGCAACGCGATGCGGCTGTTTGACGACGGCAAAGCGTTTTATATGTGCGCCTGCCGCCGTGATGACTATTCGCCTGGCTATTTCGCGCCGCAGGAGCACAACTGGCTGGAGATTGTTCGCGCCTCTAGTGCTATTCCGGGTTTTTACCGGCCCGGCGTCGATATCGACGGCGTAAACTATTTTGACGGCGGCGTGAGCGATGCGATCCCGGTGCGCGAGGCGGCGCGCCTCGGTGCCACGACGCTTGTCGTTATCCGCACCGTACCGTCGCAGATGTACTACACGCCGCAGTGGTTTAAGCGTATGGAGCGCTGGTTGACCGACAGCAGCCTGCAGCCGCTGCTCAATCTGGTGCAGCACCACGAAAAAACCTACCGCGAGATTCAGGAATTTATCGAAAACCCGCCTGGCAAACTGCGCGTTTTTGAAATCTCGCCCCCCCGCGCGCTGACCAGCATGGCGCTCGGCAGCCGTCTTCCGGCGCTGATGGAAGATTACAAACTGGGGCGTCTGTGCGGGCGCTATTTCCTGGCCACCGTCGGCAAACTGCTGGTGAACAAACCGCCGCTGCGCCGTTACGGTACGCGCCCTGTGCTGCCGGTGGCTGAACCGGCCGCGGTTGCCGCGGCGGCTGAGGTGCTGGCACCTGTCGTACCGGAAACCACCATCGTGGTGCCGCCGGCGACCGTCGCTAACGACGCGCTGGACGCGCCGCTGGTCAAAACCGAGCAGGCGAACGACGCGACGTTCAGCGATGAGGATCTGGCATGACGCGGCGCTTCATCGACACCCACTGCCATTTTGATTTCCCGCCGTTTACCGGCACCGAGGCTGAAAGCCTGGCGCAGGCGGCGTCGGCAGGCGTTGAGCACATCATTGTGCCTGCGGTGGAAGCCGCGCGCTTCGCGACGGTACTGGAGCTTGCCGCACGTTTCCCGGCGCTGTGGGCGGCCATCGGTTTGCATCCGATTGTCATCGGCAACCATAACGACGCGAGCCTCGCGCTGCTGGAGCATCATCTGCAACAGCAGGTGGACAAACTGGTGGCGATAGGCGAGATCGGGCTTGATCTCTATATGGAAAACCCGCTGTTTGAGCGCCAGGAAGCGATACTCGACGCCCAGTTGCGGCTTGCGAAACGCTATGATTTGCCGGTGATTCTGCACTCGCGCCGCACGCACGATAAGCTCGCGATGCATCTTAAGCGCCACGCGCTGCCCTGTACCGGCGTGGTGCACGGCTTCGCGGGCAGCCTGCAACAGGCGCAGCGCTTCGTGGATCTCGGCTACCGCATCGGCGTCGGCGGCACGATTACCTACCCGCGCGCGCAAAAGACGCGCGACGTCATCGCGAAGCTGCCGCTGTCTGCGCTGCTTCTGGAAACCGACGCGCCCGATATGCCGCTGAACGGCTGGCAGGGGCAGCCGAACCGCCCGGAGCGGGTTACCGGCGTGTTTGACGTTCTCTGCGAACTGCGCCCCGAGCCGCCGGACGTTATCGCTCATACCCTCTTTGAAAACACCCGCGCGCTGTTTCCGCGCCTCAAAATGTGACCCACTGTCCACGCTTGTTTAAAAAAGCGTAAAGCGTCTGGATTTCAACAGATTCCCTGTCGTTAAATCGCGCCGCCTGCCTGCGCGGGACAACATAATTCACTCATATCTCAGGGATACTGTATGCAAATATTGATGGGCCTGGTGGGAATGCTGGCGCTGCTTCTCATCGCGGTCGCACTCTCCAGTAACAGAAAGGCGATTAATCTTCGCACCGTCGTGGGTGCATGGCTGATTCAGGTTGCTATCGGCGCGCTGGTGCTCTATGTGCCCGCCGGGCGCAAAGTGCTGCTGGCGATGTCTGAAGGCGTGGCGAATGTCATCGCTTACGGCAATGACGGCATCTCGTTCCTTTTTGGCGGGCTGGTGTCCGACAAAATGTTTGAGGTGTTCGGCGGCGGCGGGTTTATCTTCGCGCTGCGCGTTCTGCCGGTTATCGTCTTTTTCTCCTCGCTTATCGCGGTGCTCTATTATCTCGGCATCATGCAGCTGGTGATCCGCCTGCTGGGCGGCGCGCTGCGCAAAGTGCTGAAAACCTCCCGTACTGAATCGCTCTCGGCGACCGCCAATATTTTTGTCGGCCAGACCGAAGCGCCGCTCGTGGTGCGCCCGTATATCGCCACGATGACCCGCTCTGAACTCTTTGCCGTGATGTGCGGCGGCCTGGCGTCGGTGGCAGGCTCAGTACTGGCGGGCTATGCCCAGATGGGCGTACCGCTGGAATACCTGATTGCCGCATCCTTTATGGCAGCCCCTGGCGGCCTGCTGTTCGCCAAAATCATTATTCCGGAGACGGAAACCCCGCACGACGCGCCGCAGCTTGATACCACGCAGCGCGATCCCGACAGTCCGTCGAACGTGCTGGACGCCGCCGCCTCCGGTGCGTCCGCCGGGATGCAGCTGGCGCTTAACGTCGGCGCGATGCTGCTGGCGTTTGTGGCGCTTATCGCCCTGCTGAACGGCATGCTCTCGGGCATCGGCGGCTGGTTTAATCACCCGGAGCTGTCGTTGCAGCTGATCCTCGGCTGGCTGTTCTCGCCGGTGGCGTGGCTGATTGGCGTGCCGTGGGATGAGGCGATGGTCGCGGGCTCGTTTATCGGCCAGAAGCTCATCATTAACGAATTCGTGGCATATATGAATTTCGGCGAATACCTGAAAGAGGACGCGCTAGTCGCGGCGGCGGGCTTGCAGGTGCTCTCTGATCACACCAAGGCGATTATCTCTTTCGCGCTGTGCGGATTTGCTAACCTTTCTTCTATCGCCATCCTGATTGGCGGGCTGGGCAGCATGGCACCCAACCGCCGCCACGAAGTCGCGCAGCTCGGGCTTAAGGCCGTAGCGGCCGGTACGCTCTCTAACCTGATGAGCGCGACGATTGCCGGACTGTTTCTCGCGCTGTAGCAGGATGTGAGAATGTTATTATTTTCACATTGTCGGTGATATTCAGGCTGGCGTCGCGCCAGCCTTTTTTCTTTCCGGCGCACGTTTCTGACTGTCATAATGTTGTGTTAATCACATATAATGGCGCAAAGTATGCAATGATGACTTTGCAATTTGTGAAACAAGGCACAAAAACATCCTGCCTGTCGGTGTTAGAATTTTAACATTGATGGCAATGATGTGCGGTGAGACGGATCTCAGCGTGACGGCGGAAAACGCCGCTCTTCTTCACGGAACCACGACCGCTCCAACGTGTTGAGTTTCTCACCCGAGATGCATTTTTTTGTTGGAGAAAGTTATGATCGATTTAACCAAAAGCAGCCTGCGTGCGCTGCAACTGATGGACCTCACCACCCTGAATGACGACGACACCAATGAAAAAGTGATCGCCTTATGTCATCAGGCCAAAACCCCGGTGGGTAACACCGCCGCAGTCTGTATCTACCCGCGCTTTATCCCGATCGCCCGTAAGACGCTGAACGAGCAGGGGACGCCGGATATCCGTATCGCCACCGTCACCAACTTCCCGCACGGCAACGACGATATCGATATCGCGCTGGCGGAAACCCGTGCGGCGATCGCCTACGGCGCAGACGAAGTGGACGTGGTTTTCCCGTATCGCGCGCTGATGGCGGGCAACGAGCAGGTGGGCTTTGATCTGGTGAAAGCCTGTAAAGACGCCTGCGCGGCGGCGAATGTACTGCTGAAAGTGATTATCGAAACCGGCGAGCTGAAAGAAGAAGCCCTGATCCGCAAGGCGTCTGAAATCTCCATTAAAGCGGGTGCCGATTTCATCAAAACCTCAACCGGTAAAGTGCCGGTGAACGCGACGCCGGAAAGCGCCCGCATCATGCTGGAAGTGATCCGCGATATGGGCGTGGCGAAAACCGTAGGCTTTAAACCGGCTGGCGGCGTGCGCACGGCGGAAGATGCGGCCAAATATCTGGCGGTTGCCGATGAGCTGCTGGGTGCCGACTGGGCCGATGCCCGTCACTACCGCTTTGGCGCGTCCAGCCTGCTGGCGAGCCTGCTTCAGGCGCTCGGCCACGGCGACGGCAAAAGCGCCAGCAGCTACTAAGCCACGTTGTGCCTGATGGCGCTTCGCCCATCAGGCCGACTGAATCACCGGGCGGGAGCTTCGCGTGACCCGCCATCGTTCTTCCTTATTCACGGGGGGTACCGTGTTCCTCGCTCAAGAAATTATTCGTAAAAAGCGCGACGGCCATGCGCTCAGCGACGAAGAGATCCGCTTTTTTATTAACGGCATTCGCGATAACACTGTGTCCGAAGGCCAGATCGCCGCGCTGGCGATGACGATTTTCTTTCACGACATGACCATGCCGGAGCGAGTCTCGCTGACGATGGCGATGCGTGATTCCGGCACCGTGCTGGACTGGAAAAGCCTGAACCTCAATGGCCCGGTCGTGGATAAACACTCTACCGGCGGCGTGGGCGACGTGACCTCGCTGATGCTGGGCCCGATGGTCGCGGCCTGCGGCGGTTACATTCCGATGATTTCCGGGCGCGGGCTGGGCCATACCGGCGGCACCCTCGATAAACTGGAAGCGATTCCGGGGTTTGATATTTTCCCGGACGACAATCGCTTTCGCGACATTATTAAAAACGTGGGCGTGGCGATTATTGGCCAGACCAACTCGCTGGCGCCGGCGGATAAACGCTTCTACGCCACGCGCGATATCACCGCGACTGTCGATTCTATTCCGCTGATCACCGCTTCGATCCTCGCGAAAAAACTCGCCGAAGGGCTGGACGCGCTGGTGATGGACGTGAAAGTGGGCAGCGGTGCGTTCATGCCGACTTATGCGCTCTCTGAAGAGCTGGCGCAGGCGATCGTTGGCGTGGCGAACGGCGCGGGCGTGCGCACGACCGCGCTGCTGACCGATATGAACGAAGTGCTGGCCTCCAGCGCCGGTAACGCGGTGGAAGTGCGTGAAGCGGTGCGGTTCCTGACCGGCGATTACCGCAACCCGCGTCTGCTGGAAGTGACGATGGCGCTGTGCGTCGAGATGCTGATCTCCGGGGGGCTTGCGAAAGACGAGACAGAAGCGCGCGCGAAGCTGCAACAGGTGCTGGACAACGGCCAGGCGGCGGAGATTTTCGGACGTATGGTGGCGGCGCAAAGCGGCCCGGCGGATTTTGTCGACAACTACGAGCGCTACCTGCCCGCGGCCACGCTCAGCAAAGCGGTCTACGCCGACCGTTCCGGCTTTGTCACGCAAATGGATACCCGCGCGCTCGGTATGGCGGTCGTCGCCATGGGCGGCGGTCGCCGTCAGGCGTCCGACAGCATTGATTACAGCGTCGGCCTGACCGATATGGCGCGCCTCGGCGAACAGGTTGACGGCGAGCGTCCGCTGGCCATCATCCACGCGAAGAGCGAAGCAAGCTGGCAGGAAGCGGCGGCGGCCGTTAAAGCGGCCATCAACGTTGACGAGACGGCGGCGAAAACGTCACCGGTTGTCTATCGCAGAATCAGCGAATAAGTGGCATACTGATCTGATCACTTTTTTACAGCGCAATAGGTACGGAGAAAATATGAAACGTGCATTTATTATGGTGCTGGACTCCTTTGGTATTGGCGCGACAGAAGACGCGGAACGCTTTGGCGACGCGGGTTCTGACACCCTTGGCCACATTGCCGAGGCCTGCGCCAAAGGTGAAGCAGACATCGGCCGTAAAGGCCCGCTGCATCTGCCGAATCTGACGAAGCTGGGCCTTGCAAAAGCGCATGAAGGCGCGACGGGCTTTATTCCTGCCGGCATGGACGGCAACGCGGAAATCACCGGCGCGTACGCCTGGGCGCATGAACTTTCCTCCGGTAAAGATACGCCGTCAGGCCACTGGGAAATCGCCGGTGTGCCTGTGCTGTTCGACTGGGGTTATTTCACCGACGAGAAAAACAGCTTCCCGCAGGAACTGCTCGATAAGCTGGTGGAACGCGCCAACCTGCCGGGCTATCTCGGCAACTGCCACTCCTCCGGGACGGTGATTCTGGACGAACTGGGCGAAGAGCATATGAAAACCGGCAAGCCGATTTTTTACACCTCCGCCGACTCCGTATTCCAGATTGCCTGCCATGAAGAGACGTTCGGCCTGGACCGCCTCTATGAGCTGTGCGAAATCGCGCGTGAAGAGCTGACCGAAGGCGGCTACAACATCGGCCGCGTTATCGCGCGTCCGTTTGTCGGCGACAAAGCGGGCAACTTCCAGCGTACCGGCAACCGTCACGACCTGGCCGTTGAGCCGCCGTCGCCGGTCGTGCTGAAAAAGCTGGTGGACGAGAAGGGCGGCCACGTGGTGTCTGTCGGTAAAATCGCGGATATCTACGCCAACATGGGCATCACCAAAAAAGTGAAAGCCACCGGGCTGGATGCGCTGTTTGATGCCACCATCAAAGAGATGAAAGAAGCAGGCGACAACACCATCGTCTTCACCAACTTCGTGGACTTTGACTCCTCCTGGGGCCATCGCCGCGATGTCGCGGGCTACGCGGCCGGGCTTGAGCTGTTTGACCGCCGTCTGCCGGAGCTGCTGGAGCTGGTCGGCGAAGATGACATTATCATCTTTACCGCTGACCACGGCTGTGACCCGACCTGGAAAGGCACCGATCACACCCGTGAGCACATTCCGGTGCTGGTCTACGGCCCGAAAGTGAAACCGGGCTCGCTTGGCCACCGCGATACCTTTGCTGATATCGGCCAGACCGTCGCCAAATACTTTGGCCTGTCTGACATGGAATACGGCAAGGCGTTATTTTAACTGACGATAGTCAGTTGCAGGCCGGGTGTGCCGCCGCCGCCCGGCAACATAAAAAACTAAAAAGGAAACAGAGATGGCAACCCCACATATTAACGCTGAGATGGGCGATTTCGCGGACGTTGTGCTGATGCCGGGCGACCCGCTGCGTGCGAAACACATTGCAGAAACCTTCCTGGAAGACGTGCGCGAAGTGAACAACGTGCGCGGCATGCTGGGTTTCACCGGGACTTACAAAGGCCGTAAGATTTCCGTTATGGGCCACGGCATGGGTATCCCGTCCTGCTCTATTTACACCAAAGAGCTGATCACCGATTTCGGCGTGAAGAAAATTATCCGCGTGGGCTCCTGCGGCGCGGTGCGTGCAGACGTTAAGCTGCGCGATGTGGTTATCGGCATGGGCGCGTGCACCGATTCCAAAGTGAACCGTCTGCGTTTTAAAGATCACGATTTCGCGGCAATCGCGGATTTCGACATGGTGCGTAACGCGGTAGATGCGGCGAAAGCGTTGGGCGTGGAAGCGCGCGTGGGTAACATTTTCTCCGCAGACCTGTTCTATACGCCGGATCCGTCGATGTTCGACGTGATGGAAAAATACGGCATCCTGGGCGTGGAAATGGAAGCGGCAGGCATCTACGGTGTGGCGGCAGAATTCGGTGCGAAAGCGCTGACCATCTGCACCGTGTCCGACCATATCCGTACCCACGAGCAGACCACCGCGGCAGAGCGTCAGACCACGTTTAACGACATGATCAAGATTGCGCTGGAATCCGTGCTGCTGGGCGATAAAGAATAAGTTTTCGCGTGTTTAAAGTGAAAGAAAAGGGCGCTGCAGCGCCCTTTTTTATTGGGCGGGAAAAGGCAAAGGAAACGGCGGGTGCGCTTCGCTTACCCGCCCTACGCACGGAAAGGCTATGTTTTGTAGGGTGGGTAAGCGCAGCGCACCCACCATCGGTTCAGGGTTTTGTGATTTCGTAGGGTGGGTAAGCGAAGCGCACCCACCATCGGCGCAGGGTTTAGTTGTTTCGTAGGGTGGGTAAGCAAAGCGCACCCACCAGTGGTTTTTAACGCACAATGGTTAACGCACCGCCTGCGCCATCCACGCGCCCACTTCGCGCAATTCCGCGGCCTGGGCGGGAAACTCACTCACTAACGCCTCGCAGGCCTCCTGCAACGCGCCGGCCTGATACACGCAGCCTTGCAACCGGCTCGCCAGCGCCTCCAGCGGCGCGGGGTTCAGGCTGTCGGTAAAAAGCTGTGTGCGGGTGATATGCCCCTTTTCCACGTCGAAATGCAGCTCCACGCCGCCCCAGACAAAACGCTCGTCCAGTTGATGCGTAAAGGCGGGCGCCTGGCCGAAATTCCACTCCCAGCTGCTCTGACGCGCGAACGTTTCGGCAAAGCCGGGCAGATCCGGGAACGCGTCCGGGGAAATCACCTCGGCGGCCACCCGTTCGCCGTAATACGCGAAAAACGCCTCCGTCACGGCCTCGCAGATCTGCGCATGCGTCACGCCGGGTTTGAGATCGTGAATATTGGCGACGCGCCCGCGCACAGAGGTGATCCCTTTCGCCTGGAGCTTTTTCTTATCCGGGTTCAGGTAATTCGCCAGCCGGCTTAAATCGGCGTTCAGCAAGAGCGTGCCGTGGTGAAAACCGCGATCCATCGTCTCGCGGTAGGCGGAGCCGGAAATTTTGCGCGGCCCGTCGGCGGTTTCCACTACCAGATCGTTGCGCCCGGAGGCCGACGCCGGAATACCAAGCTGCGCCAGCGCGTTAATCACAATCGCGGTCGAGACGCTTTTGTCATACTCCGGTTTGCCCGCCATAAAGGTAAAACAGGTATTGCCGAGATCGTGGAACACCGCACCGCCGCCGCTACTGCGCCGCGCCAGACGCACATTATCCTCCTCCATCCGGCGCGTATTGCACTCTTTCCACGGGTTCTGCGCCCGGCCAATTACGACGGTATCGGCGTTGCGCCAGAGGAACAGCACGCGCTGGGTGGCAGGCATCTGGCGGAAGATGCACTCTTCCACCGCCAGGTTAAACCAGGGATCGTAAGAATCGGAAATAAGCAGGCGTAAAGAGGACACAGGCGTTTTCCCTAAGGCATTGAAGAACGCCCATTATATCACGCGGCGTCAGGCGCGTTTGTCGTCTGCGGGCGTTTCAGGCTCGCTCTCTTCTTCCGGCACCGATCTGCTGGCGGTGAGCAGGAACGGCGACTGTTGCCAGCGCGTGCGTTTGCCCTGAAGCAGCGTGCGGGTCAGCACGATGCCGATAGCGAGCGCCAGCAGCATCATCAGACGCAGAATATTGGTGGTGTTATCCACCTGGCGCGCTTCGGTCGGCAGGCTGTGGGTGTCGAGCGTGAGCCGCAGGTAGCCCACCGGGCCGCTCTTATCCTGCACCGGCTGAACGATCTGCTGGTTGAAGTAACTGCCCGCTTTTTTGCCGTCGAGCGCCAGCCGGTCGCGCACGTTGACGCTCTCGCCCGCGCGGGCGATCAGTTCGCCCTGCTGGTCATAGACGCTGGCATCCAGAATGCGGCTCTCGTCGGTCAGTTGGTTCAGCATGGCCGCGACGCGTTTTTCATCCGGGTTTTCGCCCTTAATCAGCGGCGCGAGGCTGTAGCTGACCTGGCGGGCCAGCGTGCGGGCGAGCTCTTCCATCTGGATATTGCGCGACTGCTGATGGCTCTGGCTAAACCAGGACGCGCCCTGCATCAGCGCCACCAGCAGCGCCAGACAGATAAGTACAATCACTGCGCGATGCAGCCGAAATTTGAGTTTTGCCCGGGCCATAAAGTACCTGCTTAAATTTTGAAGCTTAATGTTGCCAGAAGCGCCGCAGACAAGGTAGCCTCATGCGTTGTTTTGTCCCGCCCCGATATTATTTACAGGAGCCTGAATGCCGAACAGTCTTACCTGGTGCGACCTGCCAAACGAGGTCTCCCTCTGGCCTGGATTGCCCCTTTCTTTAAGCGGTGATGAAGTGATGCCGCTGGATTACCACGCTGGCCGCAGCGGCTGGCTCCTGTACGGACGGGGTTTAAATAAGCAAAGCCTGACCCAATATCAGCACAAGCTCGGCGCGGCGATGGTTATCGTTAACGCGTGGTGCGTGGAAGATTATCAGGTGATCCGCCTTGCGGGTTCGCTGACGCCGCGCGCGACGCGCCTGGCGCATGATTCCGGTTTAGATGTCGCGCCGCTTGGCAAAATTCCGCACCTGAAAACGCCTGGCCTGCTGGTAATGGATATGGATTCCACCGCGATTCAGATTGAATGCATTGATGAAATCGCAAAGCTTGCCGGTACGGGCGATGAAGTGGCGGACGTCACCGAGCGCGCCATGCGCGGCGAACTGGATTTCGCGGCCAGCCTGAAAGCGCGCGTCGGCACGCTGAAGGGGGCGAGCGCGGAGATCCTGCATCAGGTGCGCGACGCGCTCCCGTTAATGCCAGGCCTCACCTCGCTGGTACTGAAGCTGCATGCGCTGGGCTGGAAAGTGGCGATCGCCTCCGGCGGTTTTACGTTCTTCGCGCACTATTTGCAGGACAAACTGCATCTGGACGATGTGGTCGCCAATGAACTGGCGGTGGAAAACGGCGTCTTTACCGGTGAAGTGACCGGCCAGATCGTCGACGCCCAGTTTAAGGCGCAGACCCTGCAACGCCTTGCTGAAAAATATGAGATCCCGACGGGCCAGACCGTCGCGATTGGTGATGGCGCCAACGACCTGCCGATGATCCAGACGGCGGGGCTGGGTATCGCCTATCACGCCAAACCGAAAGTGAATGAAAAGACGGAGATCACTATCCGTCACGCTGACCTGATGGGGGTTTTCTGTATCCTTTCGGGCAGCCTTAACCAGAAATAAAGAGGTAAAAGGTGGCGAAAGCTCCAAAACGCGCATTTGTCTGTAACGAGTGTGGTGCGGATTATCCGCGCTGGCAGGGGCAGTGCAGCGCCTGTCATGCCTGGAATACCATCACGGAAGTGCGCCTCGCCGCCTCGCCGCAAGCGGCGCGCAATGAACGTCTCTCCGGCTACGCGGGCAGCGCAGGCGTGTCGAAAGTGCAAAAGCTTTCCGACATCAGCCTGGAAGCGCTGCCGCGCTTCTCCACCGGTTTTAAAGAGTTTGACCGGGTGCTTGGCGGCGGCGTCGTGCCGGGCAGCGCCATTCTGATTGGTGGCAACCCCGGCGCCGGGAAATCCACGCTGTTGCTGCAAACGCTCTGCAAGCTCGCCGAGCAGATGAAAACGCTCTACGTCACCGGCGAAGAGTCGCTGCAACAGGTGGCGATGCGCGCGCATCGTCTCGGCCTGCCCACCACCAATCTCAACATGCTTTCGGAAACCAGCATTGAGCAGATCTGCCTGATTGCGGAAGAAGAGCAGCCGAAACTGATGGTGATCGACTCCATTCAGGTGATGCACATGGCTGACGTGCAGTCGTCGCCGGGCAGCGTCGCGCAGGTGCGTGAAACCGCCGCTTACCTGACGCGCTTTGCGAAAACCCGCGGCGTGGCGATTGTCATGGTCGGCCATGTGACCAAAGACGGTTCGCTGGCGGGCCCGAAAGTGCTGGAGCACTGCATCGACTGTTCCGTCCTGCTGGACGGCGACGCCGATTCCCGTTTTCGCACGCTGCGTAGCCATAAAAACCGTTTCGGCGCGGTCAATGAGCTCGGCGTTTTCGCCATGACGGAACAGGGGCTGCGTGAAGTCAGCAACCCGTCGGCCATCTTCTTAAGCCGTGGCGATGAAGTCACCTCTGGCAGCTCGGTGATGGTGGTCTGGGAAGGAACGCGCCCGCTGCTGGTGGAGATTCAGGCGCTGGTGGACCATTCGATGATGGCGAACCCGCGGCGCGTGGCGGTGGGCCTTGAGCAGAACCGTCTCGCAATCCTCCTCGCCGTGCTGCACCGTCACGGCGGCCTGCAAATGGCGGATCAGGATGTCTTCGTCAACGTCGTTGGCGGGGTAAAAGTGACTGAGACGAGTGCCGACCTGGCGCTGCTGCTGGCGATGGTGTCAAGCCTGCGCGACCGGCCGCTGCCGCAGGATCTGGTGGTCTTTGGCGAAGTGGGCCTCGCGGGTGAAATTCGCCCGGTGCCGAGCGGCCAGGAGCGTATTTCCGAGGCGGCGAAGCACGGTTTTCGCCGCGCGATTGTTCCTGCCGCTAACGTGCCGAAAAAGGTACCGGAAGGCATGCAAATTTTCGGCGTGAAAAAGCTGGCGGATGCGCTGGCCGTTTTTGACGACCTATAATCAGTAAATCCCTGTTTTCTGGCGGGTAGCGCACGGCTGACCCGCCCTTTATCTGTCCGGCACGCTCATTCAGCAGGAGGCTCTTGTGTCATCATTCGACTATCTCAAAACCGCGATCCGTCAGAAAGGCTGCACGTTGCAGCAGGTGGCGGATGCCAGCGGCATGACCAAGGGTTATTTAAGCCAGCTTCTCAACGCCAAAATCAAAAGCCCGAGCGCGCAAAAGCTTGAAGCGCTGCACCGTTTTCTGGGGCTGGAGTTTCCGCGCCGCCAGAAGCGCGTCGGCGTCGTCTTTGGCAAATTTTATCCGCTGCATACCGGCCATATCTATCTGATCCAGCGCGCCTGTAGCCAGGTCGATGAGCTGCATATCATCATGGGCTATGACGAAAAGCGCGACCGCACGCTGTTTGAAGAAAGTGCGATGTCGCAGCAGCCGACCATCAGCGACCGTCTGCGCTGGCTGTTACAGACGTTTAAATACCAGAAAAACATCCGCATTCACGCCTTTAATGAAGAGGGCATGGAGCCGTATCCGCACGGCTGGGACGTCTGGAGCGAAGGCATTAAAGCATTTATGGAGGAGAAGGGGATCGAGCCGGATTCCATCTATACCTCCGAGGAGGCCGACGCGCCGCAGTACCGCGAACATCTCGGCATCGAGACCGTGATTATCGATCCGAAACGCACCTTTATGAATATCAGCGGCGCGCAGATCCGCGCTAATCCGTTCCGCTACTGGGAGTACATCCCTACCGAAGTGAAGCCGTTCTTTGTACGCACGGTGGCGATTTTGGGCGGCGAGTCGAGCGGGAAATCAATGCTGGTGAATAAGCTCGCCAATATTTTCAACACAACCAGCGCCTGGGAATATGGCCGCGATTATGTGTTTTCGCATCTCGGCGGCGACGAGATGGCGCTGCAATATTCCGATTACGACAAAATCGCGCTCGGTCACGCGCAATATATTGATTTCGCGGTGAAATACGCTAATAAAGTGGCGTTTATCGACACCGATTTCGTGACCACGCAGGCGTTTTGCAAAAAGTACGAAGGACGTGAGCACCCGTTTGTGCAGGCGCTGGTGGATGAATACCGTTTCGACCTCGTTATCCTGCTGGAAAACAATACGCCGTGGGTGGCGGACGGGTTGCGAAGCCTCGGCAGCTCGGTGGATCGCAAAGAGTTTCAGTCGCTGCTGGTGTCGATGCTTGAAGAGAACAACATCGAGTATGTGCATGTCGAGGAGCCGGATTACGACTCCCGTTTTCTGCGCTGCGTGGAGTTAGTGAAGCAGCTGATGGGCGAGCAGGCGTAGCGGGCGGTTGTTGTTGGGTGGGGAAGGCGTTACTGGTGGGTGCGCTGCGCTTACCCACCCTACAAAGATGCTCACGTTTCCCGTAGGGCGGGTAAACGGAGTGCACCCGCCGAGAGAGTTGACGTTCAAAGGTGGGGGCGCTGCGCTTACCCACCCTACGTTTTCTGTAAGCAACGAGCCATGTAGGGCGGGTAAACGGAGTGCACCCGCCGTGGCCCACCGACATTAAAACTCTACCACTACCTTGCCGCGCATATGGCCTTCCAGCACCTTCTCGTGCGCCTTGCTGATGCTCTCAACGCTCAGGCCGTGGAACGTTTCGCTCAACGCGCTCTCCACTTCGCCCGCATCCACAAGCTTCGCCACTTCATTGAGGATCTCGCCCTGACGTGCCATATCGGCGGTCTGATACATGCTGCGGGTATACATAAACTCCCAGTGCAGCGCGGCGGATTTCGATTTCAGCGCATCCTGATCCAGCGGGTGCTCATTCTCCACGATGCTGCAAATATGCCCCTGCGGCGCGATAAGCTGGCTCACCGCTGCCCAGTGGCCGTCGGTGTCATTCAGGATGAAAATATAATCGACAAATTTAATCCCGTGTTTCGCCAGCTCGCCCGGCAGGTCATGATAATTCACCACCAGATCCGCGCCGCGATCGCGGCACCACTGCGCGGAATCTTCACGCGAGGCGGTGGCGATAATTTTGACCTTGCTGTGCAGACGCGCGAACGGAATGGCAAGCGAGCCCACGCCGCCTGCGCCGCCGATAATCAGCAGGGTTTTGTCTTCACCGGCGTCCTGAATCGCCAGACGCTCGAATAAGCCTTCCCACGCGGTCAGCGCCGTCAGCGGGATGGCCGCCGACGCCGCCCAAGAGAGCGTGCGCGGCTTATGCCCCACAATGCGGGAATCGATCAACTGATGGCTGGCGTTGCTGCCAGCGCGGGTAATATCGCCAGCGTAATAGACTTCATCGCCCGGTTTAAAGCCGCTGACTTTGCTGCCCACTGCCGTCACCACGCCGCTGGCGTCCCAGCCCAGCACGCGCGGCTCCTGCAATCCATTCTTTTTGAGGCTGGCGTGTACTTTGGTATCCACCGGGTTGATGGACACAGCTTTGACCTCTACCAGCAGGTCGTACTCGCCGGGCTGCGGCATCGGCTGGGTAATTTCAATAAAGCTTTCCGGGGCGTTCGGATTCACAGCAATCGCTTTAACAGACATATCAGGTTCCTTTCGTGTATTCAGAGGAGGATGTGTTGACTGTAGTCTATGCAGCCTGAAAGAGGGTGATAAGATGGACAATCCAGAACGGCGTGTTCGTGAGAGATGAACAATCATGTTTAAGCAACTGCAGGATATGGCGCTTTTCGCGCTGGTGGCGGAGACAGGCAGCTTCACGGCGGCTGCGCAAAAAGCGGGGCTGCCGAAGTCCAGCGTCAGCCAGCGCATTAGCCAGCTTGAGGCGCATGTCGGGTTGCGGCTGCTTAATCGCACCACGCGCAAGCTCAGTCTGACCTTTGCGGGTGAGCACTATCTGGTGCATTGCCGTGAAATGCTGGATGCCAGCGAACGCGCCGATCTTGCCATCCAGCGCCTGCGCGATAACCCCAGCGGTCGGCTGCGCATCACCAGCCCTGCCGGGATCGGCGCGACGCTGCTGGCGCGCATGAACGCCGAGTTTCTCGCGAAATACCCGGAGATCACGCTGGAGGTGTTTATCTCCGACGACGTGCGGGATCTGGTGATGGAAGGGTTTGACGTGGCGCTGCGTACCGGCAAACCGCAGGATTCCTCGCTGATTGGCCGCAAGATAGGCCATTGCCCGCGCTATCTGCTCGCTTCGCCAGCGTACCTGGCGCGTCACCCTGCGCTGACGCACCCGTCACAGCTGGTGGATCACCGCGTGATTGTTCATCGCGCCTGGTCGGAGTGGCTGCTCCAGCGCGACCGCGAGCTTTACCGCTGCCATCTGAATCAGATGCACCAGACCGATAATCTTCTTTATGCCCGTGAAAGCGCGCTGGCAGGTGCCGGGATCACGCTGCTGCCTGCCTTTCTGCTTGATGATTCGCTCGCACAAGGCGCGCTGGTCAATGTCCTGCCGGAGTGGACCGTCACCGGGAACGATCTGTATCTGGTGTATCCGGGCCGCAAGCTCAACGCACCGGCGCTGGTCAGCTATATCAACTTTGCACTGGAGTACGAAGGTGTGACGCAGTTTTACGATAATTTATCGGCTTTCGTCTCAAAATGACTATCTTTTATAAATTTGCAGATAAAAACGGATAAATAAAAAGTATGAAATCTTAATATCTCCAAAAAAAGAAACCCAGAATAAGTTATTTATGGAGATGATGGTTTGTGATATTTTACGCGCCTGAATTATTGTAACACCCTTCTGTAGTCGTAATGATAATTACGGCTAATAAAACACGAATTTTGATTGTTTATAATGATAATCACGCGAGCGGTTACGCGCGTGTTGCCGTTATTTTTCTGGCAACGGATGTGTATTTTACAACAAGCTGTTATGGGAATGTCCCATAGCGGTAGCCTGTTCACAATAATATAACCAGGAACTATTTATGAAAAGGCATGGGCTGGATGTCCAGCGCGCCACTGTACTGGCGTTATTTTTAAGGGAAATAAAAACGCGTTTCGGCAAGTTTCGACTGGGCTACTGCTGGGCGCTGCTTGAGCCGCTACTTCATCTTGCCATCCTGCTGTTTGTTCTGGATTTTGTGATGGAGCGAACGCTGCCGGATATCTCATTTCCTGTCTTTTTATTAAGCGGCATTATTCCGTATTTTATTTTTAGCCATATTACGAGTCGTTCTATTAATGCCATCGAGGCGAATCAGGGGCTTTTTAATTACCGTCCGGTAAAGCCTATTGACACAATAATTGCGAGAACGTTACTGGAGGCCGGAATTTATATTGCCGTTTATCTGGTGCTGCTCGCGCTGCTGGCCATGACAGGCGAGGCGTTTACCTGCTCTCATTTGTTAGTTTTGTTTGGCGTCTGGGGGTGTCTGGTGGTGTTTTCCTTCGGTGTCGGGCTGATTTTTATGGTGACCAGTAGTGCGTTTCCGGAGTCGGAAAAGTTTCTGCCCCTGCTGACCCGCCCACTTTATTTCATCTCCTGCGTGATGTATTCGCTCAATACTATTCCTCAGGAATATCAAAGCTGGGTCGCGTGGAACCCGCTGGTGCATGTGGTGGAACTAACCCGCGAATCGCTGGCGGCAAGTTATGAAAGCGACGGAGCCAGCCTGACGTATCTCGCAGTCAGCACCCTGGTGGTGCTCTTCACAGGCCTCGTGCTTTATCGTCATCAGGAAGAGGCGATGCTGACGTCATGATTGCTATCGAAAATCTCACCAAATCGTACCGCACGCCCGCAGGGCGGCATTATGTCTTTAAGGATCTCTCTCTGACGCTGCCGTCCGGCAAGAGCGTGGCGCTGATAGGGCGTAACGGGGCGGGGAAATCGACGCTGCTGCGTATGATTGGCGGGACGGATAACCCGGACAGCGGGCGAATCGTCTCCAGCGCCACGATCTCCTGGCCGGTCGGGCTGGCAGGGGGTTTTCAGGGCAGTCTGACCGGGCGTGAAAATGTGAAATTTGTGGCGCGGCTTTACGCGCCTAAAGAAGAAGTCCGCCAAAAAGTCGCGTTCGTTGAGGAATTCGCCGAGCTTGGAAAGTATTTTGACATGCCGGTGAAGGCCTATTCCTCTGGCATGAAAGCGCGTCTCGGGTTTGGGCTGAGCATGGCGTTCAAATTTGACTACTACCTGGTGGACGAAGTCACCGCCGTTGGCGACGCAAGTTTTCGTAAAAAATGCGAAACGCTGTTTGAAGCTCGCCATCAAGAGTCGTGCTTTTTAATGGTGTCGCACAATCTCCACTCACTCAAACAGTATTGCGATGCGGCGTTGTTTATAGGTAGAAACGGCCAGGTCATTTTTTTCGATGATGTAGACCAGGCAATAGATGTGTATGTGAAAGAAGAAAATCTTTGACTGGTTATTAAGCAGGGGTAAAAAATGGGAAAAATAAGGAAATTATTTTCCAGTCCGCAAATTTTTTTTCGTGATTATTTTAATAAAAAGTATCCTCCTGTTTTTAGCGACATTCAATGTCCTGTGAATGAGGAGCAAGTTTTGATAAAAAATGATTCTTTACTTGAATCATTGATGGAAAATAACTTGCTCATAGATGTTGTTTTTACATGGGTTGATGATAGTGATCCTCTTTGGATTGAAAAATATAACTATTATAAAGCAAGAGACTATAATCGAACGCCTGAGCATTTTCGGGATCCTGCTCGCTATAAAAACCATAATGAGATTTTTTATGCGATCAAAAGTGTCGTTAGGCATCTTCCTTGGGTAAATAAAATTTACTTAGTGACTGATGGTCAATGTCCTTTATGGATTGATAAATTTAGCAACCTTGAAGTGATCGATCACAAAGAGATCATCGATGAGGCATATCTTCCAACCTTCAACTCTCACGTTATTGAGGCTAATCTCCATAAGATAAAAGGACTTAAAGAAAATTTCATTTATTTTAATGATGATGTTTTTGTCGCGCGTGATCTTTGCAAGTCACATTTCTTTAAGGCAAACGGTTTAGCTTCGCTTTTTGTATCCCCAAAACGAATAAAATCATTAAAGGATACTGTTAGAATAACTCCAACTTTACACGCCTCGTTAAACTGTGCCCGTTTGCTTAAAAATAGATTTGGTTTTGAGGCCGAACTTCCTCTTATTCATACTTATGTTCCTTTACAGAAAAGTCAGTTTGAGGCTGTATGGAACGAATTTAAGGGGGATATAATTAAATTTCTTCCTAACCGGTTCAGAAATGAATCAGATTTGAATTTACCTACGTTCCTTGTACCATGGTTTAGCTATATTCAAGGGAAGTCTGTTTTATCAAGGGATATTTGTTATTATTTTAATATTCGTTCTTCAGCCGCACCAGCTTATTACAGAAGGCTTAAATCAGCGAGACAAGAAGGTACATTCCCTCATTCAATTTGTGCTAATGACTTCATGAGCACATCAGCCGATTTGAAGAATTATTCTGGCATGTTAGAAGATAATTTAAAGATACTCATGGAAGATTTTTAAAAATGACGACAATGAATTATTTGATTTCTATCATAATTCCTGTTTATAACACAGAGAAGTATATTGCTGAGTGCCTGGATTCAGTTCTCTCCCAGTCGATAACAGGAGTGGCAGCTCAATTATCAATAGAAATTATTATAGTTAATGATGGGTCACCTGATAATAGTGTCGCTATTATTGACGAATACAGGAAAAAACATTTCAATATAATTCTTGTGAATCAGCGCAATGCTGGTCAGTCAGTAGCGAGAAATAATGCTATTGAGATTGCGCGTGGAGAATATATATTCTTTCTGGATTCTGATGACTTATTGCCTCCAGGAGCGCTTTCAGCACTGTATAAACTCGCCATAGAAACAGGCTCTGAAGTTATTATTTCACATAGTAAAGCTTTTAATAGTCGGCGCAGTTGGTATGTTGAAGATCATGCAGAAGTTGCAAGCTCATCTTTTCGTAAAGTGAAGTTTTCGCATCGATCAATATTGATGAAAACTCCAGCGCCATGGGGAAAGCTTTATAAGCGCTCTTTATTACTGAAAAAACATATACGTTTTCCTCTTGGCATTAAACTGGCTGAAGACTGGATCTTTGTGTTGAGAGCTATGCATTATGCAAATCATGTTTCTTCTACACCACATATAAGTTACATGTATAGAGGTAGAGAGGATGAGCATAATCCATCCTGCACTCAGGAAGTTAATGAAAAAGTGTTTTATGATTTTATGAACGTTTATAAGATGACTTATGAATTTTCATTACCTGAAACACAGGTCAGACTAGCTAAGCTATTTGTTTTAAGAGGTATCCTCTATCGGCTTGAGAAATACTCCAGTAGCCATGATTTGGTTCAATCAAAAAAAATATATAAGTCACCCCATCTTTTTTTCAAAGAGCATATAGGTAAGGACATACTGACTATATTTACTTCACAACGTCGGCTGGTGTTGCTTCTTATTTATTATGGATATTATTCTGAGGCGTATAGAATACTCAATGGAAGAGTTAAGCGTACTTGCTACTCAAAGGGAGTATTAGCTAATGACGACTTTATCAAAAAAGACTACTTCTTTGTTAAGAAAAGTAATAGAAACAAAAAAATTAAGGCATACCTAACTAAATTTAAAAAGCCATTTAAGAAATATAAGTGGGAAATTAAATACCAAACTGCAAAGATAATCTCCAGGTTTTATAAATCGAATAATATTGTGCTAATTGGTGAAAGGCTAGGAACTACTGCCAATGATACCAGTTACTTTTTATTTAAAAAGATTGATAACATCAAAACCAAAAATATTTATTATTATGTAATAAAGAAAGATGCTCCTACAATAGTAAATTTGCAAGGCTTCAACAATGTTGTTTATTACGGAAGTCTAAAGCATTTTATAATATTCATTAAAGCTCACACTTATGTTTTTAGTGATAGTTTACGTGATGTTTTTCATCATTGGAGCGAGGTCTACAAAGAACATACGCATAAGAAAAAAATATTCTTACAGCATGGCGTTTTCGCAACAAGCAGAGCGAAAGGTTACTATGACAGGAATTCAATGCTGCGTAGAAACGAGTTACCTGATAAATTTATTGTCAGTTCTGATTATGAAAGTACGCTTTTGCAAAAGCAGTTCGGATTTCTTAAAAATGAACTGGCCATTACAGGCTTAACGCGCTTTGACTATCTACCAAAGAAAGTCATAAAGAGGAGTCAAACCATACTCTTTATGCCCACCTGGCGTGAATGGCTTACGAACGCTAAAGATGATGTCTTTTTGAAGTCTCAATTCTACATCAAGATTAATGAGTTATTGTCCTCTAAGGAGTTAGAGGGAATTTTAATAAAATATAACTATAAAATTCAGGTGTGTGTACATCATCAAATTAAAAAGCATATGGATGTATTTCACAATGAGAAAAGCAATATCTCATTTCATAACATGAGCGAGACGAATGTTCAGGAATTAATTATAGCAGCAGATATGATGCTTACGGATTATTCTTCTGCTTCATTTGATATTTTATACCAGAATAAGCCGGTTATTTATTATCAGTTTGACGCAGCGAGATTTTTCTCTGTGCGAGGTGGCCCGTTGATTTGTCCTTTAACTGAATTTCCCGGGCCTGTTTATTCTGATGCCAGCGATGTTTTGAAAGCTCTGGAATTTTATCTATCGCGTGGTTGTGTGCCAGAAGCTCGATTCACTAAAATTGCAAATAAATTTTTTACTTATCGTGATGGTAATAGTTCAAAAAGAATCTTACGTCTGATTGAGGGAGAAAAATGAAAACTATCATTATTGGAGATTTTACGGCTGGGATTGAAATGTTCATTTCCTCCAGAGGGCTCGTTGAATACTATCATTTACCAAAAAACTTTATCGATAAAGTTTTCTCACTACCTGCGACAGATAACTATTTCTTAGAAAAACCAGAGGGTATAGAAAGCTTTTGTGAAATAGCTTCAGATGCTAGCAATATATCTAACATTGTAGTTAGCGTTCCTTATTTGGAATCATTATCTAAAGAGTTAAAGGAAAGCTTGTTTTTATATTTTGATCTTTTCGCTGAATATTGCTCTATTTATTTGATTTCAGATGGTGATTACGATGTCCGTAATGTTGAAAATCTTATTAAGAGAAAGATTTTCTTTACCAGTAAGAAAGATATTAATGATCTAATAATAATAGGTTCTGATTCTTTTTATCCTCCGAAGAAAGTTAGTATATTTGGCAGTTGCGTAAGCAGAGATGTCGTTGAAATAAGTAACAATCTCACGCCATGTGCTATAAAATTAGATGAGTACATTGCAAGGAATAGTATGGCTGCACTTTTATCAGAAGCAATTGATTACAGTGATTCTGATATTGATCTTCCTAGCGCATTCCTGAAAAAGTGTATACACCATGATCTGAAGAAGACTGCATTAACTAGTCTTGTGAATTCTTTATCCCAGGATAGTGTTTTGATTATTGATTTCATGGATGAACGTTTTGATGTTCTTAATTTTAATGAAAGACTAATAACCAATTCCTGGGACTTTAGGGCGACCCGTTTAGCAAAAAAATATGATAAACCAAACAGTGTTCTTAGGTTTGAGTCAACTTCAAAACTAAATTTATGGAAGAAGGGTTTTGATGTTCTCTACCGCGAGGTTGTGAAAATTATCCCACCAAAAAATATATTTGTCATTATTCCTTCAATGGCAACCACATTATATAGTGAAAACGGGTTTTCTCGTTTTGAAAGCAACAAATATGCAATTCCACAGTATAATGAAATGCTTTATATTATGAATAATTATCTGACGAATAATTATAGTGGGATCACTTTAGTTAAACCATTGCCCTGGATGTTATTCTGCGATTATCGGCATAAGTGGGGGGCACATCCGTATCATTATAATAACTATTTGTATCTTTATTTTAGCAGATTAATAAAAAAACATTAATGTTTATAGCTAGTTTCTTTTGAACCTGTTTTATCGTGTGATATGCTCTTGCTCTCCGAGTGAGAGCATTTCCTTCCAGGATAAGTCTTTGCAGTAATACACTGCATTAATTTGTGCTTTATTTATTAGATAACTTTTAAATTTCTTGAATAAAGTTTGTTCCATTATGAATTCGTCAATCCAGAATTCATCCAATGTTTTTGGGTAGGTCATGCCAGCAATATCATAAAAAGCATTTCCCATTACCTTAAGCGGTTTGTTATGGATAAGGGCAGATAATCCCACAGTACTATTGATAGTAACAACTGAACGTGAATGATGAATTAATTCAGGCAAATTTAGGTCATGTACATAATGTACTCTCTTGCGGATTTTAAATTTCTTGGCCAAAAGAGAAATTTGTTTTTTATAATTTTTATGGCCGCGATCCATAGGGTGGTGCTTAATAACAAGATGTTGTTCTGCAGGGGCGTAAATAGAAAAGGAAAATATAACCTCATGTAAATATTGCTCTATATCTTTATATTTACTATGGAATGTTACTTGGCTGTCGTTAAACACTTGTAATATAACAAGATTGTATTTTGTGCTTAGTTCTGATTTGATTTTTTTATTGTTTCGCGATTCGGTTAATTTATACCATATCTTTAACCATCCTGCTTTTATCCAACAATAAGCTTCTTTTCTTAATGATAGCTTTTTGTGATGATTATAATTTAAATATGAACGATGATACGCCCATGTCATAATGCAATAAATACATGTGTGTCTGGCTCTGATCCAGAAAGAAGGGACAATTTTATTTATCCTGACTTGCCCAGTGTCGGGCAACTGCATATAAAACCCAGCCTCCCGCGGCAGGCTGGAAAACCCGTTCACGCCATTCTCTTCAAGCGTGATAAAACACGGGCGCAAATAACCCTCTTCAAAGACCAGAAAACGTATCCCCTGCGCTTGCGCCCAGCGGCGCGCGGCCTGATGCAGAGGCCGACAGTCGCCAAAGCACACCAGCGTATCAAACGGCCATGCGCTTCGCGTTGCCGCTAACCACGCGCCAAACCCCTCAGGCGTGCCCTGATAAGACAGGCTTTTCCCTTTGCGGCGGTAAAACCAGTCGCCTCCGTTAAACACCACCTGTTTCGCCTCGCGCCCTTTGGTCTCAAGCCAGTTCCCCAGGTCTCGAAAAAACGGCCCCATCGGCCCTTGCAGCAGCAAATATTTCTGGCCGGAAAGGAGGGTATCAAGCGCGCTGTGGTTCATCTGGGTCACCGGGAATAAAAAAGCGCGTGAAAGAGATTGCGGGCTTTATTGGCGAGCCGGGTGAGTGTTTTACGGCGGCGGTGGTGCGTGACGTTGCGTCGGGGCGACGCGCTGAGCAGGGCAACCGCTTCTTCCGCAGCGATCGGCGTTTTGCGCGTTGGGTGGAGGTAGAAGGGGTAATCGATGAGCGTGGTGTGGATAAGCGCGTTAAGCGTGAGCCGCCGGGTGCGGCGCGGGCAAGGATATTCGTCGTGTGTCAGGCCCCAGCCGGCGTAAAACGGCATGCCGTAGCAGAAGACGGCCTTGCCGCGCAGCAGCGCCTCAAAACCGGCAAGCGACGTCAGCGTATGCACTTCGTCTACCTGATCGAGCACATCGACGATATCCGCCTGCGTGGCGAGACAATCCGCCCAGCGCAGCGCGTCTCGCGCGCTGGGTTCGCCCTGGCGGTTGCCGCAGGCCACGTCCGGGTGCGGCTTGAAGACGATATACGCCTGGGGATTTCTGGCGCGCACCATGCGCAGGAGCGCGGCAATCGTGCGGATGCCTTGCGTGCCACCGACAAGCGAGGCATCGTCGCTGACCTGCCCCGGCACCAGCAGAATACGCCGTCCCCATGCCGATGCAGGCAGCCGCCACGCGCCGCCCGCGTTGTATTTACTGACCCGGCTTTCGATAATCTGTCGACGCAGTGCTGCGGCGCGTGCTTCTTCGGCTGGCGTCAGATGCACCCGGTTCAGGGCTATTTCCAGATCACTTGCGCGCGTGGCGTCGTAATAGAGACCGCGTTTATCGAGCACCAGCGAGAGCGGGGCGAACAGATCGGAGCCGAGCCCCACCGAGCGCAAAAACGCATCTTCCATTCGCCACACGGGCATGCCACGCAGGCATCAGCCTGCGGCGCGCGGCGCGTAAAGCGTAGTCGGTTATAGGGTGTTGAAAGAAAAGGTTTTACGACGCTGCGCTTCCAGAGCGTCAGCCCTGGTACCCATAACGTGCCGCGCAGCGCCAGATGATGACGCCGCTGCAGCGCCAGCCACGTCAGCACATCAAACAGCGTGCCGGGCTGATTGGTTTGCGGGTTGAGGTAGCGGGCGTAACGCAAATAGGCGGCGCTGAAAAGCGTGAGCAGCGAGGCGTCGCCGCGGCGTGCGGCAAGCGTGGCCGCCGCCGGATGCCTGTCGTCCGTCAGCCCCCATCCGGCATACCACGGCTGCCCGAAGCAGACCACCGGCTTGCCCGCCATCAGCGCTTCAAAACCGAAGTGAGACGTCACGGTATAAACCCGAGATACGCACCGCAGCAGCGACTGCGGGCTGGCGTCTTCGGTTATCCGCCGCAGGCGTGTATTCGCGCAGATATCTCGCAAATAGCCACGCTTGCCGCCGTGCACAACATCAGGATGCGTTTTTACCCAGATTTCGGCATCCGGGTTTTCAGCAAGGGCGCTCTCCAGCATCAGCCGAAACGATGCCGCGCTGGCATTGCCGAAGGTGACAGACATATCGCCTGCCGTCTGATCCACCACCAGCACCGCGCGGGCATCGGGCGAGCCGTCAAACGGCGGCGCGTGGTTATACTTCGCCAGATCGCCTTCCACGATAAGGCGCATCGCCTCCTGCGCCGCTTCGCGCAGCGCCGCGTTGCCCGCAGTGTCCTGAATCAGGTTCTCCAGCGTGCTCGGCTGGCTGGCGTCGTAGTAAATGCCGTCGTAATCGATAACCAGCGAGAGCGGCGGATAGCCGTGCGCCGCCGGGCCGCAAGAGCGGATAAACCCGTCTTCAAGGCGAATCACCGTAAGCCCGGCTTTGCGGGCGCGGGCAACAGCTGCCGCCGCGCTGGGACGACGCCCCCAGACGGCGATAGCGGTAACATCGTCCGGGATAGCCCGACGCGGCGCGAGTTTTCGACAAGGCATCGGCAGCAGGTGATGTAAGCCCGCAATACGCCAGATGCCTTTCGAGAAAATGCCGGTGACGCTATTTTTCATGGGATTACAGCGTCAGGATGACTTTCGCTGCGACAGCCAGCTGGTACATGATGGTTGAAATGCCGCGCGTCACTTCAATATTCTTCGACTCATACTTCGGCAGCACCATCAGCTCATCGCCCGGCTGCATGTCATCGACATCTTCGGCATTGAGCGCCTCGCCGTTCTGGCGAATCACGATAACTTTCGCACCGCTGGCTTTTTGCGTCATACCGCCGCATTTGGCGATGTAATCCTCAGGCTCCAGCCCTTTCTCCCAGGTGACGGCGTTGGGGAACAGCACCTCGCCATGCACCATGACGAGCGACGTTTTCTCCGGGATGGTGATAACGTCGCCATCTTCCAGCAGCACGGAATCAAGGTTGTTCTCATTCAGTACCACTTCGCCCTGCGGCACCACGGTACGGGCCTTCGCCACGAAGCGGCTGACCAGTTGCGCCTCCTGCATACGCAGGCGCGATTCCTCCTGTGTGGAGGATTGCGCTGAGAGCGAAGCCTGCTCCAGCTTTTGCAGCGACAGATCCAGCATCTCTTTCTGACGCAGCGCGACCGAGCGGCGATAGAGTTTGATGGCGTTTAACTGCGACATCGTGTTCGGGCGCAGTTTCGCCATCACCTGGCGCAGCGTGGCACCGTAAGGCAATACCATCGCATGTTCGCCGGAGTGTGCGCCTTCCACGCGTACCTGGATGGTGCCGGTATAGCGATCGGAACTGACCACCATGCGATCGCCATCCTGCAACATGCGGCCTGCGGTTTCGCTAATCGGGAAATATTCGCTCTGCTTCATCGCGCCTTGCTGGCGCATCAGCGTCACATGCGTGGCCCCCGGTTTAGGCCGCGCCCAGCGCAGCGCTTCGGAAACCGGAATACGCTCATCGGTAAATTCAAAGTCGTAGCTGTTAAAGACATCGCCTTCGACGCCAAAGGTGTGCTGGCGTGGACCGACGATAATGGTGTCGCCATCGGCAAACTGCGACAGGCTGAGGCTGCCGTTGAGCAGAAAATCATACAGGTTCACATGCGAGCGCGTTTTCTGGCCGCGTTTGACGGTGATATCGACATAACTGCCGCGCTCGCTGTCCACGCCGCCTGCTTTGCTGAGATAAGAAAGCAATGAATCGGACGCCACGCCGCCATATAACCCCGGCGTGCGGACATAGCCCGTGACAAACACTTTCACCGGCTGCGCCTGAACCAGCGAGGCGTAGACATTCACATTCGCCTGGTACACCTCTTTCACTCGCGAGATAACCAGTGCGTTGAGCTGGCTATTCGTCACACCTGCAACTTTAAGCGGGCCGACGTTAGGCAGAAAGATGTTGCCTTTCGGGTCGACGGTTAATGTGCCGTCATACGTGAAAGCGCCCCACAGACGCACCTGAATGGTGTCGCCAAGGCCAATCACATAATTGGGGTTGAAGGCGATGCCAGCCCCGCCTTCCGCGTTTTGGGCGGTAAAAAGCTGTGCGCCGAACATGCGGCTCATCACCGTGGCGGGCGCTGGCGGCGGCGTGTTATCAAAGCCATCTGCGCTGACCGGAGCCGATGACGACGATGACAGAATGGGCGCCGCGCCGGTCAGCGCCGGGTCGGCGGTGAGATCAAGCGCGCTGGCGCAGGCCGATAAACAGAAAAAGATCAGTGAGGCGGATGAAACGTTTTTCATAACTCTCTCGGGTGTGAAAGCGGCAAGGTTAAGCACGGTGATCGTCAATAATGGCCAGCAGCAGTCTGAGCGTGCCGAACAGCAGGCAGCAGATCAGCAGGCAGCTGGCTAACAGGTAGAGCGTCTCGGGGTAGCGGGCTTCCTCGGCAAGCTGGGGAGAGCTGATCACCGCCAGGCTTTTCAGCTTGCGGGCCGATTCCACGCGCGTTTTTTCAATGGCCGTGAGCGCGAGCTGGTACAGGTCTGTATCAAACGTCACGCGCGATTTCAGCTCTTCGAAATCCGCCGCCACACGGTTGAGGCGGTCGCCTTCCGGTGCGGTAATGTTGTTTTTCTCTTTCTCAATTTGCGCGTTAATGGAGGCCAGCGTGTTTTTCGTCGTGATGACCTGCGGCGCATCTTCACGCAGATACGTCAGCAGAGTACGCAGCTCCGTTTCGAGGCGAATCTTTTGCTCGGTCAGGTTGTTGACCGCTGAGCTCGCGGCCACGGCGGAAGCTTGTGGATCGAGCATCTGGTTGCGGTTCTGAAAGGCGAGCAGCGCGCTTTTGCTGGCGTCGAGGCGCTTGCGCGCTTTGTCGAGCTCGCTTTCGGCGAAGGATTGCTGATCGCGCGCAATATGATGCGAAAGCTCGTTGATAAACCGCTCAGACTCTTTGAGCACCGCCTGGTTGAAACGCAGGGCGAATTCGGGCGTGAAGCCCTGAGTCTGGATGGTCAGCAGGCCGTTTTTGTTGTCGTAATTGATGGTGATGCGGTGACGGTAGTAATCCAGAAATTCTTCGGCGCTCGCGCTGGCATAAAGGTGATAGAAGAGATCCAGTCCGCTGTCGCCAAAGGCCTGTTTGAAATTGAGCTGTTTATCGAGTACGGCTAAGAGATCCGGCGAGTGCAGATACTCTTTCAGGTACAGCGCATCTTCGGCAGAAGTAGGGTTAGAGGCACCCATCAGCAGGCCAATATTCAGGCTGCCGTTTTCGATATCACTGGCGCGTTTGATGGCGACCTGTGATTCGCTCACATAACGCGGCTGGCTGAAAATAAGCAGATAAATCACCAGCAACAGAAATGGCGCGCCAATGACGATTTTCGCGCTGTGGCGCTGAAACAAAATAAGCTGGCGGGAAAAATCCTGACGCCGCATCCATGCTGAAAAACGTTTTATTTTCGTGAGCACTGTGTGATGACCATTAATATAATGAATAAATGACGGATATATATTTATATAAAAAATGTTTTAACGGCTGCCTGCGCGTTTAATAACGTCAATATGCCCGAGCTATCGTTGCCGGTATAAAGAAAGCAACCAAGCATAGCGAGAGGCTACGGCGCGTGCCGGTAGTAAATCTACAAACTGTCTGTTGTTTTTATGTATTGACGCTGAAAATGATGAAAAGCGAGGAGAGATGACGTTAACGACGTGCAGGCGGCGGCCCGCTTACCCTGACAACGATTCCGTGACATTTCCATTCCATGAAAATCATAGCGCTAATAATAAAAAACCCTCGTTCATGAAACATCATATGAAAATGGAGGGATATGATTTATTAATTACCATAACAAGGGTGAATGGACAATTGGTCAGGAATAAATCGGAGTAGAGGGCAGGTATTTATCTGAGGGGAATCACTAATAAAACGGCCTTCATTAAGAAGGCCGTTGCGGGAATTACTTGGCGATACGTTTGTATTTGATACGCTTCGGCTCCAGCGCTTCGGCGCCCAGCGTGCGTTTCTTATACTCTTCGTACTCGGTGAAGTTACCTTCGAAGAATTCCACTTTGCCTTCATCCTGATAATCCAGAATGTGTGTGGCGATACGGTCCAGGAACCAGCGGTCGTGCGAGATAACCATCGCGCAGCCCGGGAACTCCAGCAGGGCGTTTTCCAGCGCGCGCAGGGTTTCGATATCCAGGTCGTTGGTCGGTTCATCGAGCAGCAGCATGTTGCCGCCCACCTGCAACAGTTTCGCCAGATGCAGACGACCGCGCTCACCACCGGACAGCTCGCCCACGCGTTTGCCCTGGTCCACGCCTTTAAAGTTAAAGCGGCCAACGTACGCGCGGCTCGGCATTTCGGTGTTGCCGATCTTCATGATATCCAGCCCGCCGGAGACTTCTTCCCAGACGGTTTTGCTGTTGTCCATGGCGTCACGGAACTGGTCAACAGACGCGAGTTTCACGGTTTCACCAAGCGTAATGGTGCCGCTGTCCGGCTGTTCCTGGCCAGACATCATACGGAACAGGGTGGATTTACCCGCGCCGTTCGGACCGATGATGCCGACAATCGCGCCTTTCGGCACGGAGAAGCTCAGATCGTCAATCAGCACGCGGTCGCCGTAGGATTTACGCAGGTGGCTGACTTCCACCACTTTATCGCCCAGACGCGGTCCCGGCGGAATAAAGAGTTCGTTGGTTTCGTTACGCTTCTGATATTCGGTGTTGTTAAGCTCTTCAAAGCGCGCCAGACGGGCTTTGCCCTTGGACTGACGGCCTTTCGCGCCCTGACGCACCCACTCCAGCTCTTTCTCGATAGATTTACGACGCGCCGCTTCCTGAGAAGCTTCCTGCGCCAGACGCTGATCTTTCTGCTCAAGCCAGGAAGAGTAGTTGCCTTCCCACGGAATACCTTCGCCGCGGTCCAGTTCGAGGATCCAGCCTGCCACATTATCGAGGAAGTAACGGTCGTGAGTAATCGCCACAACGGTGCCTTCGAAGTCGTGCAGGAAGCGCTCCAGCCAGGCGACGGATTCGGCGTCCAGGTGGTTGGTCGGTTCGTCGAGCAGCAGCATGTCTGGTTTTTCGAGCAGCAGGCGGCAGAGCGCCACGCGGCGGCGTTCACCACCGGAGAGATTCGCGACTTTCGCATCCCAGTCCGGCAGACGCAGGGCGTCGGCCGCGCGTTCCAGCTGCACGTTCAGGTTGTGACCGTCATGGGCCTGGATAATCTCTTCCAGTTTGCCCTGCTCGGCGGCGAGCTTATCGAAATCGGCATCCGGATCGGCGTACAGCGCGTACACTTCATCCAGGCGCTTGAGCGCGTTAACGACTTCCGCGACCGCTTCTTCGATCGATTCGCGCACGGTATGTTCAGGGTTGAGCTGCGGCTCCTGCGGCAGGTAGCCGATTTTGATGCCAGGCTGCGGACGGGCTTCACCTTCGATATCTTTATCGATGCCCGCCATGATGCGCAGCAGGGTGGATTTACCGGCGCCGTTCAGGCCCAGCACACCGATTTTGGCGCCAGGGAAAAAGCTCAGAGAGATATTCTTCAGAATGTGTCGCTTCGGCGGAACGACTTTGCCGACGCGATGCATGGTGTATACGAATTGAGCCACGTTGGACTTCGCCTCTTATCATGATTAAGGGTTTCTCAGCTGCGGAGTTTAGCTGTTTTCAACGCTTAATCCCAGCCAGCAACGCCGTGAATGCGGCGTAAGAGGCATTAATGCGCGAATGGTAAAAAAATGTTCGCGACATGGCGCAACGGCCTTCGCCTGGTTAGCATGAAGTATCTGAGAATTTCAGGCGGCATGAGGCTGCCGGTCAGTCAATTAACATGAGGAAGGATTGTGGGAACATCCAGACAGGTCGTCTGGCGGTGGCTGGCGGCGGGCGTCTGCCTGCTGACGCTCGGCCAGGCCGCACGCGCCGATTCGCTCGACGAGCAGCGCAGCCGCTATGCGCAGATCAAACAAGCGTGGGATAACCGGCAGATGGACGTGGTGGAGCAACTGATGCCCACCCTGCAAACCTATCCGCTCTATCCCTATTTGCAGTATCGCCAGCTCACTGACGATCTCATGAACGAGCCGACTATCGCGGTGCAGCAGTTTATTCAGGCGAACCCGACGCTGCCGCCGGCGCGCACGCTGACGTCCCGGTTTGTCAACGAACTGGCGCGCCGCGAAGACTGGCGCGGCCTGCTGGCGTTCAGCCCGCAACCGCCTGGCAGCACCGAGGCGCAGTGCAACTACTATTACGCGAAGTGGAACACCGGCGACGCGCAGGGTGCCTGGCAGGGCGCGAAAGATCTCTGGCAGACCGGCAAAAACCTGCCTGCGGCGTGCGAGCGCCTCTTCCAGGCGTGGCGCACGTCCGGCGCGCAGGATCCGCTGGCTTACCTTGAGCGCATTCGCCTTGCGATGAAAGAGGGCAACACGTCGCTTGTCAGCTCGCTCGCAAGCCAGCTGCCGCCGGATTATCAGACCATCAGCAGCGCGCTGGTGAGCCTGGCAAACGATCCCAACAGCGTGATGACTTTTGTGCGCAGCGTCGGCGCGACCGATTTCACGCGCCAGATGGCCGCGGTGGCGTTTGCAAGCGTCGCCCGTCAGGATGTGGAAAACGCGCGGCTGATGATCCCGTCGCTCATCCAGGCGCAGCAACTGAACGACGCCCAGGCGCAGGAGCTGCGCGATATCGTGGCGTGGCGTCTCATGGGCAGCGATGTCACCGCAGAGCAGGCCCGCTGGCGCGACGACGCGATCATGCGTTCAGAATCCACATCGCTCATTGAGCGTCGGGTGCGTATGGCGCTCGGCATCGGCGATCGCAGCGGGTTAAACACCTGGCTTGCGCGCCTGCCGATGGAGGCGAAAGAAAAAGACGAATGGCGCTACTGGCAGGCCGATCTTCTGATGGAGCGTGGGCGCGACGACGAGGCCAAAACCATTCTGCATTCGCTGATGCAGCAGCGCGGTTTCTACCCGATGGCAGCGGCCCAGCGGCTTGGCGAAGATTACCCGCTGCGTGTCGATAAAGCGCCAGCGGTAAACGCCGCGCTGTTTGAAGGCCCGGAGATGGCGCGCGTGCGCGAGCTGATGTACTGGGGCCTTGATAACACCGCGCGCAGCGAATGGGCGAACCTCGTCACCAGTCGCAGCAAGCAGGAGCAGGCGGCGCTGGCGCGTTACGCGTTTGATCGTAACTGGTGGGATCTGAGTGTGCAGGCGACGATCGCCGGTAAGCTCTGGGATCAGCTCGAAGAGCGTTTCCCGCTGGCTTATAAAGATCTCTTCGCCCGCTACGTGAGCGACAAAGCCGTTCCGCAGAGCTACGCGATGGCGATCGCCCGTCAGGAGAGCGCCTGGAACCCGAAAGTGCGCTCGCCGGTAGGCGCGGCTGGCCTGATGCAATTAATGCCGGGCACCGCCACCCACACGGTGAAGATGTTTAATCTGCCAGGCTACAGCAATAGCGCGCAGCTGCTCGACCCGGAAACCAACATCCAGATAGGCACCAGCTATTTGCAGTATGTCTATGGCATGTTCGACAACAACCGTATTTTCGCCTCTGCCGCCTATAACGCCGGGCCGGGGCGCGTGCGCACCTGGCTTGGCAACAGCGCCGGGCGTATCGATGCGGTCGCGTTTGTCGAAAGTATTCCGTTCTCAGAGACGCGCGGTTATGTGAAAAACGTGCTGGCTTATGATGCCTATTACCGTTACTTCATGGGCGGTAAGCCGGTGTTGATGAGCGATGCGGAGTGGAGCCGCCGTTACTGATTCGACGGCGTTGTGCTATCCTGTCGTACTAGTGAACGAGTATGGCGGCATCTGATGACTCAACATTCAACCTATTCCGCGGCCCAGGCCGAACAGAGTAATCAGGAGTGGCTGCGCTTTGTGGCGCTCCTGAAACAATCTTTCGACAAAGACCTGCATCTTCCGCTGCTGACGCTGCTGCTGACGCCGGACGAACGCGCCGCGCTCGGCACGCGTGTGCGGATCATTGAAGAGCTGCTGCGCGGCGAGATGAGCCAGCGCGAGCTGAAGAGCGAACTGGGCGCGGGGATCGCGACGATCACCCGCGGCTCTAACAGCCTGAAAGCGGCGCCGCCGGAGCTGCGCCAGTGGCTTGAGCAGGAGCTGTTACAGGCTCAGCGGTAAATCGCGTTATGAAAGGGGCTTAAGGCCAGGATCACCGCCTGATGGTAGACGCTGCTGCGCGTCAGCTTACCGGCGGTGAAAATGCCGATAGCCCCTTCTTTACGCCCGATTTCATCAATGCCTGTCCAGGCCGACATCACCGGCCCGAGCGCTTTTCCGGCGCGCACTTCATTAAGGATCGCCGCAGGCAGCGGTAGCGTCGCCGAGCGCGCTTCGCCACGCTGGTCTGCGCTTTCAATCACCACCCAGCTAAACGTGCTGTCGTCATCAATACCGGCTTCAATCGCCACCCAGTAATCGGCTTGCGGGCGCAGCGCGCGGGCATTAATGACGCGCTGGCGTGCGCCGGTGCGCGTTTCTTCACTGCCGAGCGGCTGTTCCGGCACGCCGCTATCGACGGAGACGGCGTCAATATGGCAGGATGCTTCGCCGAAAATCTCGCTAAATGCACGCAGAATCGCCTGAATTTTGGCTGGATTCGTCGTGGCGCAGACAACATGGTACATAATTCAATTCACACTCACAGACGTTTAAAGTCGCAGCAGTATAACGGATAAAAAGCATGTTACAGGTATATCTGGTTCGCCACGGTGAAACGCAGTGGAACGCCGAGCGACGCATCCAGGGGCAATCGGACAGCCCATTGACGGAAAAAGGGGAACGCCAGGCCATGCAGGTGGCGCAGCGCGCTAAAGCGCTTGGCATTACGCACATTATCACAAGCGATCTGGGACGCACGCAGCGCACCGCTGAGATTATCGCGCAGGGCTGCGGCTGCGACGTGATACTCGATCCGCGCCTGCGTGAGCTGGATATGGGCATCCTTGAGCGCCGTCATCTCGACACCCTCAGCGAAGAAGAAGAAGGCTGGCGTCGCCAGCTGGTGAACGGCACGCCGGATGGTCGTATTCCGCAAGGGGAATCGATGCAGGAAGTGAGCGAGCGTATGCACGGCGCGCTGAACGCCTGCCTCGATCTGCCGCCGGGAAGCCGCCCGTTACTGGTGAGCCACGGTATGGCGCTTGGCTGCCTCGTCAGCACCATTCTCGGTCTGCCCGCGTATGCGGAGCGCCGACTGCGCCTGCGCAACTGCTCAATCTCTCGTGTCGATTATCAGCAGAGCCCGTGGCTGGCGTCCGGCTGGGTGGTGGAAACCGCAGGCGATGTGTCGCATCTCGATGCGCCTGCGCTGGATGAGCTACAGCGTTAACGGCGGATGGGGATCAGGTACTCGCAGCGCAGGTTGATGTCGCCCTCCTGGGCACCGGACGCCTCCGTAAGCAAATAGCGCTCGATATCCTGACCACGGCGGCGCGTCAGCCCCAGTGCGGGCATACAGGTGCCGTAGACGGTCAGGATAAACTCCTGAACGCCGGTGCCTGGTCCTTCATAGGTAAACTGCACATAATCGCCGCCCTCCAGCGTCACCGGATGGGCGTGCTCCACGCAGCCTTCCGCCAGCGGCTCCGGCAGCGCGGTGGTGTAAAAGACTTCCTGCTCGTCATCTTTTTCGACGCTCGGGCGTGATTCATTCAGGCCGTAAAAGACCGGTGGAATGGTCGGACAGTTCGCGAGAAATTCGCGCCAGAACTGGACACGCATCTGCTGGCGGAACACCGAGATTTGCTCAAGCGAGCAGGTATAGCTCTGGGTGAGGCCGGTGAGGTGCATCGGCGCGAGCGTGACAAACTGATGCGGCGGTGGCGTGAACGGCTCAAGGCGCAGCGGCGGGCGCATACCCTGCGCGCTCCAGTCCGCCGAGCGGCGATAGAGCGCAGGCGTCAGCGAAAACTGCTTTTTAAACGCGCGAGTGAATGTCTGCTGTGAATCGAAACGGTATTGCAGCGCGATATCGAGAATCGGGCGCGCGGTGAGACGCAGCGCAACGGCGGATTTTGACAAGCGGCGCGCGCGAATATAAGCCCCGATGGCATGGCCCGTCACCTCTTTGAACATCCGTTGCAAATGCCACTTGGAATACCCGGCTTTAGCCGCCACATTGTCCAGAGACAAGGGGTGATCAAGATGGCTTTCCAGCCAGGTGAGCAGATCCCGAATGATCCCAGACTGATCCATATTTAATCCTCATCCTTAAACGCAGTGCCTGAAAAAGTGGGTAGCGAATAGTAGCATTTTTTGTTCTTCTGGCATTCAGTGTTTTCTTTTGCGGTTAAAGCGGAGCGGACTGCTGCAAAACAGGATTTTTGAGTAACAATGTGATCTGTAAGGTTTTTTGTTTTAACGGTGAATAATCACTAAACGTAACCTTTAATGAATGGTAACAATATGAAATACAAGCTGTTATTAATTCCGGCATTGTTTATGGCTTTAACCGGCGGTTTACGTGCGGAAGAAATTGGATCGGTTGATACCGTGTTTAAATGGCTGGGGCCGGATCACAAAATTGTGGTGGAAGCGTTTGACGATCCGGATGTCAAAAATGTGACCTGCTACCTGAGCCGCGCCAAAACCGGCGGTATCAAGGGCGGGCTGGGGCTTGCGGAAGACACGTCCGATGCGGCGATTTCCTGCCAGCAGGTCGGGCCCATTGAACTGAGCGATAAAATCAAAGCCGGGAAAGCGCAGGGCGATGTGGTGTTCCAGAAGCGCACATCGCTGGTCTTTAAAAAACTGCAGGTGGTGCGTTTTTACGACGCGAAACGCAACACGCTCGCCTATCTGACCTATTCCGATAAAGTTGTCGAAGGCTCGCCGAAAAACGCGCTGAGCGCCGTACCGATTATGCCGTGGGGTCAGGCCCGGTAATTCACAGGACTATTCAGGATGAATCAGACAACCGTCTGGCTGGTGGAGGATGAGACCAGCATCAGCGAAGCGCTGTCATATGTGATGCAGCTTGAAGGGTTTACGGTGCGGACGTTTGAGCGCGGGCTGCCCGCGCTGGACGCCGCGCGCCAGACGCTGCCCGATCTCGTCGTGCTGGATGTGGGCCTGCCGGATATCAGCGGCTTTGAGCTGTGTCGTCAGCTTCTGGCGGCGCATCCTGCGCTGCCGGTGCTGTTTCTGACCGCGCGCAGCGAAGAGGTCGATAAGCTTATTGGCCTGGAAATCGGCGCGGATGATTACGTCGCCAAGCCGTTTTCGCCTCGGGAAGTTTGCGCCCGTGTGCGTACCATCCTGCGGCGTCTGCAAAAGCAGCAGCGCGGCGCGCAGACCATTGTGCGGGTGGGGCGTTTCGAGCTCAATGACGAGGCCGCGCACATCGCCTGGTGTGGTCAGCCGCTGTCGCTCACCCGCTATGAATACCTGCTGCTGAAAACGCTGCTGCTGGCGCCGGGGCGCGTCTATTCGCGCCAGCAACTGATGGATATCGTCTGGGGAGATGCGAACGACAGTTTCGATCGCACCGTCGATACCCATATTAAAACGCTGCGCGCCAAGCTGCGCGCGGTCAATCCTGACGTGTCGCCTGTCAATACGCATCGGGGGCTGGGTTACAGCCTGGCGGTAAACTGATGCGTATCGGCATGCGGCTGCTACTGGGCTACTTTCTGATCGTCGCCGTGGCGGCCTGGTTTGTTCTCACGATTTTCGTGCAGGAGATCAAACCCGGCGTGCGGCGTGCGACGGAAGGCTCGCTTAATGACACCGCCACGCTGCTGGCGGAAATCGCCCGTGACGATCTGCTGGCGGGCCATCCGCGCGACGGGCAACTGGCGCAGGCCTTTGAGCGGTTAAATCATTACCCGGTCAACGCCAACATCAGCGGCATTAAAAAAGAGCGCAATGAATACCGCGTGTACCTGACCGACGCGCAGGGGCGCGTGGTGTTTGACTCCAGCGGCGCGGCAGTCGGGCAGGACTATTCGCGCTGGAACGATGTCTGGCTGACGCTTCGCGGCAAGTATGGCGCGCGCAGTTCGCCGCTGCATCCGGACGACCCTGACAGCACAGTAATGTATGTCGCCGCGCCCGTGCGCGACGCCGGGCGCATCATCGGCGTGCTGAGCGTGGGCAAGCCGAATATCGCGCTTGCGCCGGTGATCAGGCGCAGCGAACACCGGATCATGATGGCGGGCGTGGCGCTGCTCGGTATCGCGCTGCTGACCGGCATCGTTATGGTGCTGTGGATTAACCGCTCCATCGGCACACTGGTGCGTTACGCCGATTCGGTCACCGAAGCCGCACCGCTGCCGCTGCCTGACCCCGGCAGCAGCGAGCTGCGACGTCTCGCCCAGGCGCTGGAAAATATGCGCGTACGGCTGGAGGGTAAAAACTATATCGAGCAGTACGTCCACGCGCTGACTCACGAGCTGAAAAGCCCGCTTGCAGGCATTCGCGGCGCGGCGGAGATCCTGCGTGAATCACCGCCGCCGGCGGTGGCACAGCGCTTTTGCGACAATATTCTTGAGCAAAACGCGCGTATGCAGGCGCTGGTTGAAAAACTGTTGCAGCAGGCGAAGCTGGAAAACCGGCTGGAGATCGTGCCTGAGCCGGTATTGTTGGCATCGCTTTTCGCCACGCTCGCGGAGCTGCATGCCTCGACGCTTTTGCAAAAATCGGTGCGGCTCACTATCGACCCCGCTCCCGGCAGCCTGCGCGTGGCGGGCGACGAGGCGCTGCTGCACCAGGCCATCGGCAATCTTCTTGTCAATGCGCTCGACTTCACCCCGCCTGGTGGTGAGATAACGCTTGGCGCGTGGCAGGAGGGCGAGCGCGTTATCGTGCGCGTAACGGATACCGGCAGCGGTATTCCGGATTACGCGCTGGCGCGTATCTTCGAGCGATTCTATTCACTGCCGCGCGCGAGCGGGCAGAAGAGCAGCGGGCTCGGCCTTGCTTTCGTGCAGGAGGTGGCGCGGCTTCACCAGGGCGAGATAGCGCTCGTTAACCGCCCTGAAGGCGGCGTTGAGGCGCGGCTGACGTTACCGCCCGCCTGACTTCACCGACGCTTCACATAACTTCATTTCCACCCCACATAAGCCCTCTATCTTCGGCAACATCGAAGAGGAGAGGCTTATGTTGAAATCACCACTGATGTTAAAAGGGCTGGCGCTGCTGGGCTGTATGGCGCTGTTGTTAATTCCGCTGCGCATTCTGAGCGTGGTTATCGGCGAGCGTGCCGACTATCGCGACGATGTGTCACACTCGCTTGAGCAGAGCACCAGCGGGCCGCAAAAGCTGGTGGGGCCGCTTATCGCCATTCCGGTAACCGAAATCACCACCGTGACGGAAGGGGGCAAAGACGTCACCAAAACGCGCAGTTTTATTCGCTACTGGCTGCCGGAGTCGCTGGTGGTCACGGGAAAGCAGGCGGTTGAGCCGCGGCATATCGGTATTTACGAAGGGCAAGTCTGGCGCAGCGATATCGCGCTGGAAGCGCGCTTTACCTTGCCTGAACAGGGGCTCAACCCCGGCGCGCAGTATCAGCTGGGCGACCCGCGGCTGGTGATGGCGGTGGGCGATGCGCGCGGCATCGGTAACGTGGGCGCGCTGAAAATCAACGGGCAGGCGCTGGCGGTGGAGCCCGGTTCCGGGCTTGAAGAGGGCGGCCAGGGTTTGCATGCCATCGTACCTGCGGCACTTTTGAATGCCCCGACGCTCACGGTCAGTTTTTCGCTGGAGCTAAACGGCACCGGCGCGTTTTCCGTCGTGCCGCTGGGCCGCAACAGCGAGCTGTCGCTTATCAGCAACTGGCCGCATCCGGGTTTTTATGGCAATTTCCTGCCAGCGACGCGGGAGATTTCCGCCAGCGGTTTTGCGGCGAAATGGCGCAGCAGCTGGTATGCCAACAATATCGACAGTGAATTTCATGACGCGCAGAGCGTGACACTTCGCAACTTGCCTGCGTTTAGCGTGACGGTGGCAACGCCGGTGGATCAGTACCAGCTAACCGACCGGGCGGTGAAATACGCCGTGCTGCTGATAGCGCTCACCTATATGGCGTTTTTCGTCTGCGAAACGCTCAGCGGTATTACGATGCACCCGGTGCAGTATCTGCTGGTGGGGCTTGCACTGGTGATGTTTTATCTGCTGCTGCTGGCGTTTTCAGAACACATCGGCTTTAACCTGGCCTGGCTTGCCGCAAGCCTTGCGGGAGCGGGGCTGAACGCGCTCTATCTTCAGGCGGTGCTGAAAGGGTGGCGGCGCAGTCTGATGTTCGCCGGTGGTCTGCTGGCGCTCGACGGCGTGCTCTGGCAACTGCTGCGCTCGCAGGATTTCGCGCTGTTGCTCGGCAGCGGGTTGCTGTTCATCGCGCTGACGGCGGTGATGCTACTGACGCGCCATATCGACTGGTATGCGCTGACGCCCGCGAAACCACGCTATCAGCGTCTGACGCCTGCGCCGCAGGAGGAGCGGTTCCGGCTCTGGAAGTAAAACGCGGGCAATAAAAAAGGGCGGAAATTCCGCCCTTTTTGCGTGGCGCCGAAACGCCTTATTCCTGCAGATCGCCGCAGAAACGGTAACCTTCGCCATGAATGGTGGCGATGATTTCCGGGGTGTCCGGCGTGGACTCGAAATGTTTACGAATGCGACGGATGGTCACGTCAACGGTACGGTCATGCGGCTTAAGTTCGCGACCGGTCATTTTCTTCAGCAGTTCCGCGCGGGTCTGGATCTTGCCCGGATTTTCGCAGAAATGCAGCATCGCGCGGAATTCGCTGCGTGGCAGTTTATACTGCTCGCCGTTAGGGCTAATCAGCGAACGGCTGTTGATATCAAGCTCCCAGCCGTTGAACTTGTAGCTTTCCACGCTGCGGCGCTCTTCACTCACCGTACCGAGATTCATGGTGCGGGAGAGCAGGTTGCGGGCGCGAATAGTCAGTTCACGGGGGTTAAACGGCTTGGTGATATAATCGTCGGCGCCAATCTCAAGGCCTAAGATTTTATCCACCTCGTTATCACGGCCGGTCAGGAACATCAGCGCGACGTTCGCCTGCTCGCGCAGTTCACGCGCCAGCAACAGGCCATTTTTACCCGGCAGGTTGATATCCATGATAACCAGGTTGATATCATTATCAGACAGGATCTGATGCATCTCGGCGCCATCGGTGGCTTCAGAGACATCATAGCCTTCTGCTTCGAAAATACTTTTTAACGTGTTGCGTGTAACCAACTCGTCTTCAACGATAAGAATGTGCGGGGTCTGCATGTTTGCTACCTAAAAATTGCCAACTAAATCGAAACAGGAAGTACAAAAGTCCCTGACCTGCCTTCTGCATGCCATAAATTAACATGCCCGGCGTAACATGACTAAAGTACGTAATTGCGTTCTTGATGCACTTTCCATCAACGTCAACAACATCATTAGCTCGGTCGTGGGTACTTTTCCCTCTGGACCCGACGGTGTCAAAAACGGCAGTCATCCTAACCATTTTAACAGCAACATAACAGGATGATACGATACCAACACCCAATAAAACTACTCTTCGTTGACATATATCAAGTTCAATTGTAGCACGTTAACAGTTTGATGAGATCGTCGCAGCGAAGAACTAACTTTGGTTACATTTGAATAACAATACGGATAATTTCATATCCTAATTAATAAACAAGGTGAATCCGATAAGCAAGCGGAATTTATATGGCTTTTTTTGATGCTAAACAGCCGCATAAGACAGCTTTTAAAGCATAATTAAGCCGCGCTTTTCTGAATAATTCATAACTATTATTTATCGTTTTTACTGTCACTTTCATGCTGTAATTGTATATAAAATGTAAATTCGCGACGCGTATTAATTAGCGCGCTGATATTTACCTCCACAACAGGATCATTAAAAGCCTTATGCGTTTGCCCATTATTCTTGTGTCTCCCGCCAGACCTGAAAACGTCGGTGCCGCCGCGCGCGCGATGAAAACCATGGGATTTACCGAACTGCGGATCGTCGCCAGTGAAGCTCATCTCGACCCAGCCGCACGGCGCGTTGCCCACGGCGCGGGCGATATTCTCGATAATACAAGGCATTACGACACGCTCGCCGCCGCGCTGGAAGATGTGGATTTCACTGTCGCCACCACGGCGCGTAGCCGCGCCAAATTTCACTATTACGCGACGCCGCAACAGTTATTGCCGCTGCTTGAAGAGAAAGCGGCCTGGCTGCCGGTCACGGCGCTGGTGTTTGGCCGTGAGGATTCGGGGCTGACCAACGACGAGCTGGCGCTGGCCGATGTGCTGACCGGCGTGCCGATGGTGGCGGACTATCCGTCGCTCAATCTGGGCCAGGCGGTGATGGTGTACTGTTATCAGTTAACCGCGCTGATGCAAAACGTGCCTGCTGTCGCACCCGCCGCCGATGAGCAACAGCTGAAAGCGTTACGTCTGCGCATTGATACGTTGCTGGCGACGCTCGGGGTGGCAGACGACCTCAAAATGGCCGACTGGTTACAGCAGCGTCTCGGGCTGCTTGAGCAGCGCGACACCGCAATGCTGCATCGTTTGCTGCACGATATCGAAAAAAAAGTGGCGGGCTGAAATGCTGACATGTCTCCATTGAATAGCATTAAATGCTAAAGAGGCAGGGCGTTTGCCGGTTTTTCGGGCCGTGAGTGCGGCTTTTATCGGTATCCGTGGGGAAAGTTTCGGCCGGTGCGTAAATGAAATATTCGTTGACTTAACCTGACGATTACTTTAACCAATAGAGATACAGGACAGAAAACAGAAAAGTACAGAGCACACAACATTCATGATTCGCATCAGCCTGACTACCATTATTACTACCACCACCATTACCACAGGTAACGGGGCGGGCTGACGCGTACAGGAAAAACTGAAAAAAGCCCGCACCTGAACAGTGCGGGCTTTTTTTTCGGCATAAAATCAAGGGGTAACAACAATGCGAGTGTTGAAATTCGGCGGTACATCGGTCGCGAACGCAGAACGCTTTATGCGTGTCGCCGACATTCTGGAGAGCAATGCCAGGCAGGGGCAGGTAGCGACCGTTCTTTCTGCCCCCGCAAAAATCACCAACCATCTGGTGGCGATGATTGAAAAAACCATCAGTGGCCAGGATGCCCTGCCGAATATCAGCGATGCCGAACGTATTTTTGCCGAACTCCTGAAAGGCCTCAGCGACGCCCAGCCTGAATTCCCGTATGCGCAGATGAAAGCGCTGGTGGATCAGGAATTTGCCCAAATTAAACATGTGCTGCACGGCATCAGCCTGCTCGGCCAGTGCCCGGACAGCATCAACGCGGCGCTGATCTGCCGCGGCGAAAAATTGTCGATCGCTATTATGTCGGCGCTGCTTGAGGCGCGCGGCCATAAAGTGACTGTCATTGATCCGGTGGAGAAACTGCTGGCGGTCGGCCATTACCTTGAATCCACGGTCGATATCACCGAATCCACCCGCCGCATCGCGGCCAGCAAAATCCCGGCGGATCACATGATCCTGATGGCCGGTTTTACCGCCGGGAACGATAAAGGCGAGCTGGTGGTGCTCGGGCGTAACGGCTCTGATTACTCCGCCGCGGTGCTGGCGGCGTGTCTGCGCGCCGACTGTTGTGAGATCTGGACCGACGTCGACGGCGTCTATACCTGTGACCCGCGCCAGGTGCCGGACGCGAGGCTCCTGAAGTCGATGTCGTATCAGGAGGCCATGGAGCTCTCCTACTTCGGCGCTAAAGTTCTTCACCCTCGCACTATTACCCCCATCGCCCAGTTCCAGATCCCTTGTCTGATTAAAAATACCGGTAACCCGCAGGCGCCAGGCACGCTGATTGGCGCGTCCAGCGATGAAGATGGCCTGCCGGTGAAAGGCATCAGCAACCTGAACAATATGGCGATGTTTAACGTCTCCGGCCCCGGCATGAAAGGCATGGTGGGGATGGCGGCGCGCGTGTTCGCCACCATGTCCCGCGCCGGGATCTCGGTGGTGCTGATAACCCAGTCGTCATCCGAGTACAGCATCAGCTTCTGCGTGCCGCAAAGCGACTGCGCCCGCGCGCAGCGGGCAATGGAAGAGGAATTCTATCTGGAGCTGAAAGAAGGGCTGCTGGAGCCGCTCTCCATCATGGAGCGCCTGGCGATTATCTCGGTAGTGGGCGACGGCATGCGCACGCTGCGCGGCATCTCCGCCAAATTCTTCGCGGCGCTCGCCCGCGCCAACATTAACATTGTGGCAATCGCGCAAGGCTCGTCAGAGCGCTCTATCTCTGTGGTGGTGAGTAATGATGACGCCACCACCGGCGTGCGCGTCACCCATCAGATGCTGTTTAACACCGATCAGGTGATTGAAGTGTTTGTGATAGGCGTTGGCGGCGTCGGCGGCGCGCTGCTGGAGCAGCTTAAGCGCCAGCAGGCGTGGCTCAAGCAGAAGCATATCGATCTACGCGTCTGCGGTGTCGCCAATTCCCGCGCGTTGCTGACCAACGTTCACGGTCTCGATCTGGAGAACTGGCGTGCGGCGCTGGAAGAGGCCAACGAGCCGTTCAATCTCGGCCGCCTGATCCGTCTCGTGAAAGAGTATCACCTGCTGAACCCGGTGATTGTCGACTGTACGTCTAACCAGGCGGTGGCGGACCAGTACGCCGATTTCCTGCGCGAAGGCTTCCACGTGGTGACGCCCAACAAAAAGGCTAACACGTCGTCGATGGCGTACTACCACCAGCTGCGCCACGCCGCCGCCGCGTCGCGCCGCAAATTCCTCTATGACACCAACGTTGGCGCGGGGCTGCCCGTAATCGAAAACCTGCAAAACCTGCTGAATGCGGGCGATGAGCTGCAACGCTTCGCGGGCATTCTCTCCGGTTCGCTCTCTTTTATCTTCGGTAAGCTGGATGAGGGCATGAGCCTCTCTGAAGCAACCACGATGGCGCGCAAAATGGGCTATACCGAGCCGGATCCGCGCGACGATCTCTCCGGCATGGATGTGGCGCGTAAGCTGCTGATCCTGGCGCGCGAAACAGGCCGCCATCTTGAGCTTAGCGATATCGTTATTGAGCCGGTACTGCCGGAAAGCTTCGACGACAGCGGCGATACCGAAAGCTTTATGGCGCGCCTGCCGCAACTGGATGACGAGTTCGCCGCCCGCGTGGCCCAGGCCCGCGATGAAGGCAAAGTGCTGCGTTATATCGGCACCATTGAAGAAGATGGCGTCTGCCGCGTGAAAATCGCCGCCGTTGACGGCAACGATCCGCTCTATAAAGTGAAAAACGGCGAAAACGCGCTGGCGTTCTACAGCCGTTACTATCAGCCGCTGCCGCTGGTGTTGCGTGGCTACGGCGCAGGTAATGATGTCACGGCGGCGGGCGTGTTCGCCGATCTGCTGCGCACCCTGTCATGGAAGTTAGGAGTTTAAGATGGTTAAAGTGTATGCCCCGGCCTCCATTGGCAACGTCAGCGTGGGGTTTGACGTATTAGGCGCGGCGGTGTCGCCGGTAAATGGCGAGCTCTTGGGCGACTGCGTAACGGTGGAAGCGGCGGCGGAATTTTCGCTGACCAACACCGGGCGCTTCGTCAGCAAGCTGCCCGCCGAGCCGCGCGAAAATATCGCCTGGCAGTGCTGGGAGCGTTTTTGTCAGGAGATAGGCAAAACCGTGCCGGTCGCCATGACGCTTGAAAAAAATATGCCGATAGGCTCCGGGCTTGGCTCCAGCGCCTGTTCCGTGGTCGCGGGCCTGATGGCGATGAACGAATTTTGCGGCAAGCCGCTTGGCGATGACCGCCTGCTGACGCTGATGGGCGAGCTGGAAGGCCGCATCTCCGGCAGCATTCATTACGATAACGTCGCGCCCTGTTTTCTGGGCGGGCTGCAGCTGATGCTGGAAGAAAACAACATTATCAGCCAGCCGGTGCCGTGTTTTGACGAGTGGCTGTGGGTGATGGCGTATCCCGGCATTAAAGTCTCCACCGCCGAGGCGCGGGCGATTTTACCGGCGCAGTATCGCCGTCAGGATTGCATCAGCCACGGGCGCTATCTCGCGGGCTTTATTCACGCCTGCCATACGCGCCAGCCGCAGCTTGCCGCTAAACTGATGCGTGACGTCATCGCCGAGCCTTACCGCACAAAACTGCTGCCGGGCTTTAGCGAGGCGCGTCAGGCGACGCTGGAAACCGGGGCGCTCGCCTGCGGGATCTCCGGCTCCGGCCCGACGCTGTTCGCGGTCTGCGATAAAACCGACACCGCGCAGCGGGTGGCAGAGTGGCTGAAGCAGCACTATCTGCAAAATCAGGAAGGCTTTGTACATATTTGCCGTCTCGACACGGCTGGCGCACGAGTACTGGGATAACGCATGAAACTTTATAATCTGAAAGATCATAACGAGCAGGTCAGCTTTGCGCAGGCCGTCACGCAGGGACTGGGTAAAAATCAGGGGCTCTTTTTCCCGCACGATTTGCCGGAATTCAGCCTGACCGAAATCGACGAAATGCTGGAGATGGATTTTGTCTCCCGCAGCAGCAAAATCCTCTCCGCCTATATTGGCGATGAAATCCCGGCGGACACGCTGCGTCAGCGCGTGGAAAAGGCGTTCACCTTTCCGGCGCCGGTAAGCCAGGTGACGGAAGATATCGGCTGTCTGGAGCTGTTCCACGGCCCGACGCTGGCGTTCAAAGATTTCGGCGGGCGTTTTATGGCACAGATGCTGACGCAAATCAGCGGCGATAAACCGGTAACCATTCTGACTGCAACCTCCGGCGACACGGGCGCGGCGGTAGCCCACGCGTTTTACGGCCTGAAAAACGTGCAGGTAGTTATTCTCTATCCGCGCGGCAAAATCAGCCCGCTGCAGGAAAAACTGTTTTGTACGCTTGGCGGCAATATTGAAACCGTCGCCATCGACGGCGATTTCGACGCCTGCCAGGCGCTGGTGAAACAGGCGTTTGATGACGAAGAGCTGAAGGCGAAACTTGGCCTTAACTCTGCTAACTCCATTAACATCAGCCGCCTGCTGGCGCAGATCTGCTACTACTTTGAAGCTGTCGCGCAGCTGCCGCAGGAAGCCCGCAACCAGCTGGTGGTGTCGGTGCCGAGTGGCAACTTCGGCGATCTCACCGCCGGGCTGCTTGCAAAATCCGCCGGGCTGCCGGTGAAGCGCTTTATCGCCGCCACCAATGCCAACGACACCGTGCCGCGTTTCCTGCAACACGGCGAGTGGCTGCCGAATGCGACGGTGGCGACGCTCTCGAACGCGATGGATGTGTCACAGCCGAACAACTGGCCGCGCGTGGAAGAACTCTTCCGCCGTAAAATCTGGCGTCTTAACGAGCTGGGTGTGGCAACCATCGACGATGACACCACAAAGGCAACCATGCGCGAACTGCGCGAGCTGGGGTATCTCTCTGAGCCGCACGCGGCGGTGGCTTACCGCGCGCTGCGCGATCAGCTACGCCCTGGCGAGTACGGGCTGTTCCTCGGCACCGCGCATCCGGCGAAATTCAAAGAGAGCGTGGAAGCGGTGCTTGGCGAAACGCTGGAACTCCCGCCGGAGCTTGCAGAGCGCGTCGATCTGCCGCTGCTGTCGCATTCGCTGCCGGCGGATTTCGCTGCGCTGCGTGAACTGATGATGAGCAAAGCGCCGTAAGCGGCGCAGGCTGAATGAAGGGAAAAGCCGCCTGTCTCGCAGGCGGCTTTTTTATTGCTCGTGGCACTTAAAGACCAGTTCGTTGCCTGCTGATGACGCTTCGTCGAAGAAGTAACCTTCGCTGTCGAATGCCATAAGCTGTTCCGGCTTCGTCAGGCGATGTTCAATGATGTAACGGCTCATCAGGCCGCGCGCCTTTTTGGCGTAGAAGCTGATGACTTTAAACTTGCCGTTCTTCTCATCGAGGAACACCGGCTTGATGATTTCCGCGTTCAGTTTCGCTGGCCTCACCGCTTTGAAATATTCATCTGACGCCAGATTCACCACCACGTTATCGCCCTGAGCGGCGATCGCTTCGTTAAGTTTTTCGGTAATCGTCTCGCCCCAGAAGCTGTAAAGATCTTTGCCTTTCGGGGTGGCGAGCCGCGTGCCCATCTCCAGACGGTACGGCTGCATCAGATCGAGCGGGCGCAGCACGCCGTAAAGCCCGGAGAGCATCCGCAGGTGCTGCTGGGCGAAATCGAAATCCGCGTCGCTGAAAGTTTCCGCCTGCAGGCCGGTGTAAACATCGCCTTTAAACGCCAGAATCGCCTGACGGGCGTTATCCGGTGTGAAATCCGGTTGCCAGTCATTAAAACGAGTGGCGTTCAGCGACGCCAGCTTGCTGCTGATACTCATGAGATTGGCAATCTCTTCGTCGGTTAAGCGGCGGGCCACATCAATAAGCTGCTGCGCATGATCGAGCAGTTCAGGCTGCGTGAAACGCGTTGTGGCAAGCGGGCTCTGGTAATCCAGCGTCTTGGCGGGGGAAATAAGAATCAGCATGACGTTTCCTTTCTTGGTTTTCCCGAAACTCTACCAAAGAACGCCGCAAAGTGAACCAATGGCTGCGATTGAAAGCGCTTAATCCAGCGGCGCGCTGCGCCAGACTTCCGGTTCCACCTGACGCGCTATCTCCGGGTAGCGATCGGTGTTAAAGACGGGCCGTAAGCCGAGCCTGCGCTGGCGCAGGTAGTCGTCAGCAATGCACTTTACGACCGGTGAGAGCAGCAGAATGGCGGTGAGATTCATGACGGCCATTAACGCCATCGCCACTTCGGCGACCTGGCGCAGCAGCGGCAGATTCAGGAACGGCCCGGCAAACACCATCGCGATGACTGACGTGCGAAGCAGCCAGCGGTATGGCGGCGTATAGCGGCGTAAAAACACCAGATTGTTTTCGGCATAGGCGTAATTGGCGACGATGGAGATAAACGCGAAGAGCACAATCACGCCTGCCACCAGATCTTTTGCCCAGGGGCCAGCGAGCAGGCCCAGCGATTCGCGCGCGAGCGTCAGTCCGTCGGTCGCCGTCGCAGACGCAGACGGGTACGCCAGCAGCACGATAAACGCGGTAGACGAACAGATAACCAGCGTGTCGACAAACACGCCGATCATCTGCACGATGCCCTGCGCCGCAGGGTGGGGCGGCCATGAGGTGGCCGCCGCCGCCGCATTGGGCGACGCGCCCATCCCTGCTTCGTTGGAGAACATACCGCGCTGAAAACCGCTGGTCAGCGCCTGGCTTATCGTCCAGCCAGCCGCGCCAGCCGCGGCTTCATGCCAGCCAAAAGCGCTGCGAACGATTAGCCAGAGGATGTCGGGCAGCGCGGCGATATGCATCACCATCACTACCAGCGCCGTGATGATCCAGATGCCTGCAATTGGCGGCACGGCGAAACGCATCAGGCGCGCCACGCGGTTAAAGCTGAGCACCAGCATCGGCAGCAGGCACAAAGCCAGCACTCCGCTGCTGACGGGCAGGGAGAGGGTGAGGGTGTTGCTGAGCGCTTTTGAGAGCGCGCCCGCCTGCGCGGCATTAAAGAGAAGTCCGAAAGTGAAGATTAAAAAGAGGGAAAACAGCACGCCCAGCCAGCGCATACCGAGCCCACGCTCCATATACCAGGCGGGCCCGCCGCGAAAATAACCGTCTCTGTCTCGCCCTTTATAGAGCTGGCCCAGCGCGTTTTCAGCAAAAGAGGTGGCCATGCCGATAAGGCCTGCGACCCACATCCAGAACACGGCACCCGGCCCGCCGCTGATGATGGCGAGCGCAACGCCCGCGATATTGCCGCTGCCGACGCGCGCGGCGATGCTGGTGCAGAGCGCTTCGAACGCCGTCAGCCCGCTGCCGGAAGGGCGCAGGCTGCGGCTTAACGCGCGCGGGAAAAAGCGCAGATAGCGGAACTGAATAAACCGTGTGCGCCAGGAGAACCAGAGACCCGCGCCTGCGAGCAGGTACAGCATCGCTGATTCCCATAATATTTCGCTGATAAATAACAGAAAATCCGACATGCCTGTTCCTCGCAGCGTGACTCTGCCTTATTGCCTGCGGCGGGGATGCCGACATGCCTTCCATGAAAGCGCAGAGCCTGAAATAAAAGCAGTTTATCACATGGCAACGACGCGATTGCCCCGGTTGCGCTCGAAAAGTCTCGTGATATCATCACCGCAGACCGGTTACATTCCCTGACACGTAGTTCAAAAGAGAAACACTATCATGACGGATAAATTGACCTCCCTTCGTCAGTTCACCACTGTGGTTGCTGACACTGGAGATATCGCGGCAATGAAGCTGTACCAGCCGCAGGATGCCACGACTAACCCTTCTCTGATCCTTAACGCCGCACAGATCCCTGAATACCGTAAACTGATCGATGACGCGGTGACCTGGGCGAAAAGCCAGAGCAGCGACCGCGCGCAGCAGGTCGTGGACGCCACCGACAAACTGGCAGTGAATATCGGTCTGGAAATCCTGAAGCTTATCCCTGGCCGTATCTCTACCGAAGTGGACGCGCGTCTGTCCTATGACACCGAAGGCAGCATCGCCAAAGCCAAGCGCCTGATTAAACTCTACAACGACGCCGGCATCAGCAACGATCGCATCCTGATCAAACTGGCTTCCACCTGGCAGGGCATCCGCGCTGCAGAGCAGCTGGAAAAAGAAGGCATCAACTGTAACCTGACGCTGCTGTTCTCCTTCGCGCAGGCGCGTGCCTGTGCTGAAGCGGGCGTGTATCTGATCTCCCCGTTTGTGGGCCGTATCCTCGACTGGTACAAAGCGAACACCGACAAGAAAGAATACGCGCCGCAGGAAGATCCGGGCGTGGTGTCTGTGACGGAAATCTACCAGTACTACAAACAGCACGGCTATGAAACCGTGGTAATGGGCGCAAGCTTCCGTAACGTCGGCGAAATCCTTGAGCTGGCGGGTTGCGACCGTCTGACCATCGCGCCTGCGCTCCTGAAAGAGCTGGCGGAAAGCGAAGGCGCGGTTGAGCGCAAACTCGCGTTCAACGGCGAGGTGAAAGCGCGTCCGGCACGTCTGACCGAATCCCAGTTCTTCTGGGAGCACAACCAGGATCCGATGGCCGTGGACAAACTGGCGGACGGTATCCGCAAGTTCGCCATTGACCAGGAAAAACTGGAAAAAATGGTCGAAGAACTGCTGTAATCCCTCCGTGGCCGGTTCCGCCGGCCACGTTTCTTGCACTCTCTCCCTGTCTGCAAACCGCGCTGGCGTGTATCATTTCGCAAAACTGCACTGATTTTCGGAAATGATATGGATACGTTACGCATAGGCTTAGTTTCAGTTTCTGACCGCGCTTCCAGCGGTGTGTATCAGGATAAAGGCATTCCGGCGCTCGAAGCGTGGCTTACGCAGGCGCTGACGACCCCGTTCGTGCTGGAGACGCGTCTGGTGCCTGACGAGCAGCCGCTCATTGAACAGACGCTCTGCGAACTGGTGGATGAAATGGGCTGCCACCTGGTACTGACCACTGGCGGCACAGGCCCTGCGCGTCGCGATGTGACGCCGGACGCCACGCTCGCTATCGCCGACCGTGAAATGCCGGGCTTTGGCGAGCAGATGCGCCAGATTAGCCTCAACTTTGTGCCGACCGCGATTCTGTCGCGCCAGGTGGGCGTCATTCGCAAGCAGGCGCTGATCCTTAATCTTCCCGGCCAGCCAAAATCCATTCAGGAGACGCTTGAAGGGCTGAAAGATGAGCAGGGAAAAGTGAAAGTGGCAGGAATATTTGCCAGCGTGCCGTACTGCATCCAGCTGCTGGATGGCCCTTACGTTGAGACTAACGCCAGCGTAGTAGCGGCTTTTCGTCCCAAAAGCGCAATTCGCGACGTAAAAAACTAATTATTTGCTGTTCCTGGCATAAATACCCGTTGAGCGTGGCGTGATCGTGATTTAACGATATAGTCACTTTTAGTTTACGTTTTTGCAGTAAGCTAATTCACGCCCACCTCTTTACAAACGGTTCGTTATGGAACATCAAACACGCCCTCTTAATCGTCAGGATTATAAAACGCTGACGCTGGCGGCCCTTGGCGGCGCGCTGGAATTCTACGATTTCATTATCTTCGTCTTTTTCGCGGCAGTGGTGGGAGAGCTTTTCTTCCCGCCGGATATCCCGGAGTGGCTGCGTCAGGTGCAGACGTTTGGGATCTTCGCCGCGGGTTATCTGGCAAGGCCGCTTGGCGGCATTATCATGGCGCACTTCGGCGATCTGGTCGGGCGCAAAAAGATGTTTACCCTGAGCATTTTGCTCATGGCGGTGCCGACGCTGCTGATAGGCCTGTTGCCGGATTACGCCGCGATGGGCATCGCCGCACCGGTGTTGCTGCTGATGATGCGCATTTTGCAGGGCGCGGCGATTGGCGGCGAGGTGCCCGGCGCGTGGGTGTTTGTGGCGGAACATGTGCCGGAAAAACGCATTGGTATCGCTTGTGGCACGCTGACGGCGGGTCTGACGGTGGGCATTCTGCTCGGCTCCGTGGTCGCTACGATTATTAACACCAGCATGACGGCGCAGGCCATCCATGACGGCGGCTGGCGTATTCCTTTCCTGCTCGGCGGCGCGTTTGGCCTGGTGGCGATGTATCTGCGCCGCTGGCTCCAGGAGACGCCGATTTTCCTTGAGATGCAGCAGCGCAAGGCGCTGGCGCAGGAGCTGCCGGTAAAAGCCGTGGTGGTGAAGCATCGCCAGGCGGTGGTGATTTCTATGCTGCTGACCTGGCTGCTCTCGGCGGGGATTGTCGTTGTGATCCTGATGTCGCCGGTGTGGCTGCAAAAACAGTACGGCTTTGCGCCTGCGGTGACGTTACAGGCTAACAGCATCGCGACGATGATGCTCTGCGTCGGTTGCCTGCTGGCCGGGCTTGCCGCCGACCGCTTCGGCGCAAGCCGGACGTTTATTGTCGGTAGCGTGCTGCTGGCGGCTGCCAGCTGGGCGTTTTATCACCTTTCCGGCACGCACCCGGAGCAGCTTTTTCTTCTCTACGGGCTGGTGGGGCTGTGCGTCGGCGTAGTGGGGGCCGTGCCGTTCGTAATGGTGCGCGCATTCCCGGCAGAAGTGCGCTTTACCGGCATTTCGTTCTCCTACAACGTGGCGTACGCCATTTTTGGTGGGTTAACGCCTGTCGCGGTGACGATGCTGATGGGCGTCTCGCCGATGGCACCCGCGTGGTACGTGCTGGCGCTTTCCGTTATGGGGCTTGGGCTTGGCGTGTGGCTTGGCCGAAAGCGGCAGGTTGAGAGCCGGAGCGCGGTGGCGGCGCAACCGTAGTTCAGGCAGGAATAATAAAGAAGCGACGTCGTGCCCGCGGGCACGACGTCGGGTAAATCAGCGTTTCTCGCCGATCGGCAGTACGGTACGGCCATACTGTTCGTTCAGCACTTCGCCCATCGCCAGCCAGATAGCACTCGCGCCGCACACCAGACCAATCCAGCCTGCGATATGTACGATGCTTTCGTTATCCATCAGATGACCGATGGCCAACAGCGCGAACAGCACCGTCAGGCTCAGGAAGACGAACTGCAGCATGCGAGCGCCACCCAGCGTGCCAAAGAACATAAACAGCGTGAACACGCCCCAGATGCCTAAGTAAACGCCGAGGAAATGCCCGTTGGCCGCGTCCGCCAGGCCCATTTTCGGCAGCAGCAGAATAGCGACCAGCGTCAGCCAGAATGAGCCATAGGACGTGAACGCCGTTAAGCCGAAGGTATTGCCTTTTTTATATTCCAGCAGACCGGCAAAAATTTGCGCGATACCGCCGTAGAAAATCCCCATCGCCAGAATAATGCCGTCCAGCGGGAACATCCCGATGTTGTGCAGATTGAGCAGAATGGTAGTCATACCAAAGCCCATTAACCCCAGGGGGGCCGGATTAGCCAACTTAATGTTGCCCATAAACCCTCAAAAGAATAAGAAAATTTGCAAAAAGTAACGCCCCGTACGTTATCTTCCGTGGCGGGGCGCGGCATCATAATCAGGCCGTTTCGCGCCGTCTATGATCCCGGAGGGGACAAAATAAAAAAATTTTGCGTATTGCCCCTTGATGGCGGACAAGCCGACCCCATCTTGTAGTCAACCGCAAAGGATGAGCCTGAAAAAAAAGGGCGGTGGACGGTTGAATCCCCACCGTTAGCCCGCATAACAGGTTCATACCACATGATGACGATTTTTTAGTGGAGACGTTTAGATGGGTAAAATTATTGGTATTGACCTGGGTACAACCAACTCTTGTGTAGCGATTATGGATGGCACTCAGGCTCGCGTGCTGGAAAATGCGGAAGGCGATCGCACCACGCCTTCAATCATTGCATACACTCAGGATGGTGAAACTCTGGTAGGTCAGCCGGCTAAACGTCAGGCAGTGACTAACCCGCAGAACACCCTGTTTGCGATCAAACGCCTGATCGGCCGCCGCTTCCAGGACGAAGAAGTTCAGCGCGACGTGTCTATCATGCCGTACAAAATCATTTCTGCTGACAACGGCGACGCCTGGCTGGATGTGAAAGGCCAGAAAATGGCGCCGCCGCAGATCTCCGCGGAAGTGCTGAAAAAAATGAAGAAAACCGCCGAGGATTACCTGGGCGAGCCGGTGACTGAAGCGGTCATTACCGTTCCGGCTTACTTTAACGACGCGCAGCGCCAGGCGACCAAAGACGCCGGCCGTATCGCGGGTCTGGAAGTAAAACGTATCATCAACGAACCGACCGCCGCTGCGCTGGCTTACGGTCTTGATAAAGAAACCGGCAACCGCACCATCGCGGTCTATGACCTGGGTGGCGGTACGTTCGATATCTCCATCATCGAAATCGATGAAGTTGACGGCGAAAAAACCTTCGAAGTTCTGGCGACCAACGGTGATACCCACCTGGGTGGTGAAGACTTCGACAGCCGCCTGATCAACTATCTGGTAGAAGAGTTCAAGAAAGATCAGGGTATCGACCTGCGTAACGACCCGCTGGCGATGCAGCGCCTGAAAGAAGCCGCAGAAAAAGCGAAAATCGAGCTTTCTTCTGCGCAGCAGACCGACGTGAACCTGCCGTACATCACCGCAGACGCGACCGGTCCGAAACACATGAACATCAAAGTGACTCGCGCGAAACTGGAAAGCCTGGTGGAAGACCTGGTGAACCGTTCTATCGAGCCGCTGAAAGTTGCACTGCAGGACGCTGGCCTGTCGGTTTCTGACATCAACGACGTTATCTTGGTCGGTGGTCAGACCCGTATGCCGATGGTTCAGAAGAAAGTGGCTGAGTTCTTCGGTAAAGAGCCGCGTAAAGACGTTAACCCGGACGAAGCTGTGGCTATCGGTGCAGCGGTTCAGGGCGGCGTACTGACCGGTGACGTGAAAGACGTACTGCTGCTGGACGTTACCCCGCTGTCTCTGGGTATCGAAACTATGGGTGGCGTGATGACCCCGCTCATCACTAAAAACACCACGATCCCGACCAAGCACAGCCAGGTGTTCTCTACTGCAGAAGACAACCAGTCTGCCGTGACCATTCACGTGCTGCAGGGTGAGCGTAAACGCGCTGCGGATAACAAGTCTCTGGGTCAGTTCAACCTGGATGGCATTAATCCGGCACCGCGCGGTATGCCGCAGATCGAAGTCACCTTTGACATCGACGCCGACGGTATTCTGCACGTGTCTGCGAAAGACAAAAACAGCGGTAAAGAACAGAAAATCACCATTAAGGCTTCTTCTGGTCTGAATGAAGAAGAAATCCAGAAAATGGTGCGTGAAGCCGAAGCGAACGCTGAAGCTGACCGTAAGTTCGAAGAGCTGGTGCAGACCCGTAACCAGGCGGATCACCTGGTGCACAGCACCCGTAAGCAGGTTGAAGAAGCAGGCGACAAACTGCCGGCTGATGATAAAACCGCTATCGAATCCGCTCTGAGCGCGCTGGAAGCGTCCCTGAAAGGCGAAGACAAAGCGGATATCGAAGCGAAAATGCAGGCGCTGGCGCAGGTTTCCCAGAAGCTGATGGAAATCGCTCAGCAGCAGCATGCTCAGCAGCAGGCGGGCTCCGCTGACGCTTCTGCGAACAATGCGAAAGATGACGACGTCGTTGACGCTGAGTTCGAAGAAGTAAAAGACAAAAAATAATCGCCCTGATGCAGGGTAGATAACACTGGCACGGGCGTAGGAGTTTCTCCACGCCCGTGCACGCATGTCAGGGGCAGATAAAACATGGCGAAGAAAGACTATTACGAAATTTTAGGCGTCCCGAAAACGGCGGACGAGCGTGAAATAAAAAAGGCGTATAAACGCCTGGCCATGAAATTTCACCCGGACCGTAACCAGGGTGATAAAGAGGCCGAAGCCAAATTCAAAGAAATTAAAGAAGCTTACGAAATCCTCACCGATGCGCAAAAACGCGCCGCCTACGATCAGTACGGCCACGCGGCCTTTGAACAAGGCGGTATGGGCGGCGGCGGTTTCGGCGGCGGCTTCGGTAATGGCGCTGACTTCAGCGATATTTTCGGCGACGTCTTCGGCGATATTTTTGGCGGTGGACGCGGCCGTCGCGCCTCTCGCGGCGCGGATTTACGCTATAACATGGAGCTGACGCTCGAAGAAGCGGTTCGTGGTGTGACGAAAGAAATTCGCATCCCGACGCTGGAAGAGTGTGAAGTTTGCCACGGCAGCGGTGCCAAACCAGGCAGCCAGCCGCAGACCTGTCCGACCTGTCATGGCGCAGGCCAGGTACAGATGCGTCAGGGCTTTTTTGCGGTACAGCAGACCTGTCCGCACTGTCAGGGCCGCGGTACGCTGATTAAAGATCCGTGCAACAGCTGCCACGGTCACGGGCGTATCGAGAAAACCAAAACGCTGTCGGTGAAAATCCCGGCGGGCGTGGATACCGGTGATCGCATTCGTCTGGCTGGCGAAGGCGAAGCGGGTGAGCAGGGCGCACCGGCAGGCGATCTGTACGTTCAGGTGCAGGTGAAACAGCACCCGATCTTTGAGCGTGAAGGTAACAATCTCTACTGCGAAGTGCCGATCAACTTTGCGATGGCGGCGCTGGGCGGCGAGATTGAAGTTCCGACGCTGGATGGCCGTGTGATGCTGAAAGTGCCGAGCGAAACCCAGACCGGTAAGCTGTTCCGCATGCGTGGTAAAGGCGTGAAATCGGTCCGTGGCGGCGCGCAGGGTGATTTACTGTGTCGTGTCGTGGTGGAAACCCCGGTCGGCCTGAACGATCGTCAGAAAGCGCTGCTTCAGGAGCTGCAGGAAAGCTTTGGCGGCCCGACTGGCGAAAAGAACAGCCCACGCTCTAAAAGCTTTTTCGACGGTGTGAAAAAGTTCTTTGACGACCTGACCCGTTAACCTTTCGGTTTTAACGAATCAAGGATGAGCCTGAAACGGTATTTGCCGTTTCAGGCTTTTTTTATACTCAGTTTTTACTTAATCATAATAAATAACAGCGAAGCGGATATTAACATTGTCTTGCGCCAGTCTGGTGGCTCAGGAACAAATAGTGTGGCTTGCGCCGCCATTTTAGATAAGGACGTTGTAGAAGATATAAATTGATTTTGCCAGCAGCCGTCGAAGCTTATATTTTGTACCTTCCCCTACCGGCGCCAGGACACTCTGTGAGATGAAGAAGAAGAATGGTGTCAAAGAATTTGATTATAATCTAATCAAAGTCCTTGATGCGGTGATCACCGCGGGCAATGCCACTCGTGCTTCCCGTCAACTTCAGGTCACTCCTGCCGCCATTACGCTTGCTATTCAACGTCTCCAGCAAACCTATAACGAAGAACTTTTTATTCGTACTCGCGAAGGTCTGATGCCAACACCGCGTGCGCACGAAATTCACCGCGCCTATAGTAAGGTGCTGGATATGATTGACGCCACCTTTGATCATGACGCCAGGATATCGCCCTGGTGTGAAATGAAAATTATGGGTGACGATATCAGCGAGCAGTACTACATTTCGCAACTGTTTGATATGGAAATGTTTGAGCGTTTTCGGTTGCATTGCTCATCAGTCTCAGGGAAAGATTCTTCAAAGAAAATCAGCGACATAAGAAACGGAAAGGGCGATCTGCTGATAAGCACACATTATTTCAGCGATCCCGATATTGAGCAGATCATTCTTGATCAATACCGTACTTATACCGCCGTCTGTCATGTTCAGAATCCGCTTTGTGAACTACAGCAGTTAACGCTCGCGAATCTTTTTACCTCCCGGCATGCCATTTATTATCCTTACGCGATAACACCAAGACTAAAAAAAGAAATCACAAACAATGAATCCTTCTCTTTTTTTAATAGCCATTTTTCAGTTGGGTATAATACAGAATCAATAAATGGGTTATTAAGTATTATTGAAAACTCATCCATGATAGCGATATTACCGGAAAAGATAGCGCGTTTTTTTCAGTCGCAGGGACGGTATCGGATTGCATTAATCGATCTTCCTGACGCCATAGAGTTTGAAATAATTAAGATTTATGCCTACTGGTATCGTCATAACCCGCAACGCGACCAGATTAGAGATGTTATTGCAATGCTGCAAACTCTTATCAATTATCGTAAATAGCCTTTCACAGACACGTAAATCACTGGCTAAAAAAAATCGGTAAAAAAAACATCGGTGCGTCAAAGAAACGATGAAGACCGGGCATGAGATTAAATGATTAGCGACCTACTGGTTAGATTGCTAACTTTATCGCATCGCCAGACGGCGTAATTATTTATCGTCTACTTATTACCGAGGTTTATTATGTCTATTGCAGCTCATGTCGCCGCCCCTAAACTGGTTCTGGTTGAACTGGAGATCTTATTAACGATTATTGCAATCGGAGGGTGGGGGGGCTTTGTCAGTTATCTGATGAAGCGTGAAAGAAATGACACCCATAAAGATATTATGGATTGTCTGGCTCAGATAGCGATTTCCTGCTTTACCGCTTTTCTGTTGAGCGTGGCGGCTATTGACCGCAACATGAGTTTTAATATGGTGCTGATGGTCGCAGGGCTCGGTGGGGTGTTTGCCACGCCGATATTGCGGGTGCTGAGCGAGAAAGTGAAAAACTTCCTGAGTGGCGCCTCGTTGTTAAAATAAGCACAACAAAAAGCCCGCTGTGATAAGCGGGCTTTTTTTCAGGCCAGTCAGGAGAGCGTGACTCTTTCACGCAGCCAGCCATAGATGAACGCCTCGTTTGCCTCGCGTTTTTCTGTAATCTCCAGATAGTAATCGCCTTGCGTACAGTTAAGCGCCTTGACCAGCACGCTCTCGCCCTCTTTGCCACGCTTATCCAGATACGTTTTCAACGCATTCAGGGTGTTTCTTCCGATAACGCCGTCCACGGTCAAATCGTGATAAAACGCTTGTTGATTGTTGAATACGTTCAGCCAGCGCTGCAGCCACCGGGCAGGCACCGAAGGCCCGATATTCGTCCCCGCTTCGCATAGCTCAAACGCGACAGGCAGCGAGTATTGTGCGACCTGGTCAAACCCCGGCGCTGTCCAGTAATCTTGCTCCAGTATGCGGTACGCCTCATCGCAGCTCAGATCCCGCATATTCCCTTTGTAGCCGTGCGCTCTTGCCGTTTTCTCGGTAATACCCCATTTCGTCGGGCCTCCCCGATCGGCCGGATTATCCACATAACTGCCTTCAATATTCAGAATACCGTCGATAACAGGATTCATAGTGATTCCTCGCAACAGAGTTTATGGGTTACTTACATCCGTCAGGGTTAAAAGCGTCAGGACACAGAGGATGAACACGGCAAACACCGCCGCGGTCCAGAGCGCGCGTTTTGGCTTTTTCTTTTTTTCTTCGGTCAGGATGTCGACCGGCACATCATCATTCACTTTGATGCCAAGCTTAGGAATGGTGACAAAGAGGTCATTAATGCCGAGCGCGCGCAGATCCCGGCGCAGCAGGTACAGCACCTGCGTCAGGTTGGCATCGCTGATGAATTGTCCCCGGTTGCCCCATAAGAAAGCGGCGATTTGTTGCTTTTCAATCACACCATTTTTGGCGTTTTCAATAATAAAACTTAAGCATCGTGCCCGCATGGACGTCATTTTGATGACGCATGCGTTATCGGTATTTTTTAATTCGTTATTAGCCTCAGTAAAAATACAATTGTGGTTAATCAGATAACTTTTCATATATCACCTGTGAACAGATACGAATATATGGCGGGAGGTTCTCTGGCGCCTTTAAGAGTAGGGAGGCACTTTGTTAATTTCCACAGAATAGAATAAAAAATGCGTTTTTATTTAGCGAAACGCTAATACGGATCACGATTCCCCTGGCTTTTTAAATCTCTTTTAAGTTGGAATTAACGGCGGTTTAATCTTTAATGTATGATATATTGAGTTTCAACTGGTTGAATACAGTGATAAAAAATGAAAAAGATGGGTTTTGTTTGTTCTTTTGAAAGCGCTCTTTAAATCATTGTTGTTTTTTAAAATCATTTTTATTGGTTGTGACTGGAGGAATAGAAACTGGCCGATCATGATAGTTAGCGCAGAAAGTACTGCACTCACTTTTCACGAAGGAAAATAAACATGGCTACAAGTAAATTAATTCAGGGCGATAGCCTGACGGAAACCAGTAATGCTGCCGATGGTTTTAATCCAGCAAGCGAAACTGAAAAATACAGTTATACTTCAGCCCGCGTGGCGAAACCGGTATATAACAAATATAAGGCTGCTAATAAACCAAAAGTATTTGGTTATTATACTGACTGGTCGCAATATGATGGACGCCTGCAGGGTGATGACAGCCCCGCTAACCGGGGTCGCGGCTATGATCTGGCGAAGGTCTCGCCTACTGCGTATGACAAAATCGTTTTTGGTTTCCTCGGCATTGTTGGCGATAAAGGCGAAAAGCAATACACCATTGAAAACGCGGCTCGCCAGACCAACAAAAACACCAACGAACCCACTTTCCTCGATCCGTGGGGGGATTTTCAGTCTTATGAAAACTGCGGCCACACCACCAGCGGCTGGGATATCGACCCGGCTACGGTGACCCAGGCCACAACCAAAGGGCTGCTGGGCGGCCTGCGCGATCTCCAGCAAAAAGCGAAACAGCAGGGACATACCCTGGTGTTGTCGATGAGTATCGGTGGCTGGACCATGAGTAACGGTTTCCATGAGATGTCGAAAACCGACTCATCGCGCAAAACGTTCGCCGCCGGTGTGGTGAAGCTGTTCAAACAATTCCCGATGTTTAGCGAAGTGGATATCGACTGGGAATATCCAAACGCCGAAGGCAACGGCAACCCGCATGGCCCGGAAGATGGCGCGAATTATGCGCTGCTTATCGCTGAGATGAAAAAGCAGCTCAGCGCGGCAGGGCGCAGCGATGTGAAAATCTCGATCGCCAGCTCAGCGGTTGTCTCTACGCTTGAGTATTCCAATGTCAAAGCGCTGCTGGACGCGGGTCTCTACGCCATTAACGTCATGACCTATGACTTCTTCGGCACCCCGTGGGCGGATACGCTGACACACCACACCAACCTGACGCCGCTCACCGCGGGTGGCTGGAGCATTGAGGCGGTTGTGGATTACCTGATTGCCGAAGGCTTCCCGTCCGATCGTATCAACATTGGCTATGCAGGCTATACCCGTAACGCCCGCAATGCGGTGATTGAGAGCTTCTCCCCGCTGAAAGGATCTTATTCTCCGGGCAACGGCACCACGACCGGGAGTTTTGAATCCGGTAGCACCGAATGGTACGACACCATTTATAACTATCTGGATCTGGAAAATCAGAAAGGGCGCAACGGCTTTAACGTCTATACCGATAAAGTCGCTAACGCGGATTATCTCTATAACCCGCAAAGCAAACTGTTTATGTCGCTCGACACGCCGCGCTCGGTAAAAGCGAAAGGCCAGTATGCCGCGTCGCGTAACCTCGGCGGGTTATTCACCTGGACGATTGACCAGGATAACGGCGTGCTGGTGAATGCCGCACGCGAAGGGTTGGGTTATGAAATCCAGACCCAGACCATCGATATGAAGCCGTTCTACTTCGAAGGCATCAATGTTGCTGAGCCGGATAACAGCGGCGGTGATAGCGAGCCGCAACCGACAGTCAACCATGCGCCCGTGGCGGCTATCCAGTTGCGGGTGGTCGGCGGTTCGCGCATTCAGCTCTCCGGCGAGGCGTCGCATGATGACGACAACGACGCGCTGAGCTTTAGCTGGGGCGTGCCAGGCACGATTACCGTCGCGGATAAGAGCGCCGCCGTGATTGAGTTTGACGTGCCTGTCGTTACCCAGAGCACCGATTACCAGTTCACGCTGTTTGTCCGCGACACCAAAAATGAGCCTTCGTCACAGCAGCGCTTTGTTGTCACTGCCGTGCCGGGTAATGCACCTGCGGGCGGCGATACTCCGGTGCCACAACCGACGCCTGAGCCGACACCGGACCCGACCCCCACGCCGACGCCCACCCCGACCCCGGATACCGGCAGCGCGCCTTATCCGCTCTGGGATGCCGGCACGATTTACGGGGCGAAATGGGGATCTTTCGAGAAAGTCAGCTGGAAAGGCCACAACTATCAGGTTAACTGGTATTCGCAGGGCGAGCAGCCCGATCTCAACAGCGGGCCTTATCAGGTCTGGACAGATATCGGAACCTATTGAGTCGTCAACGTCACGATGATATTTGCCGCTCTGCCCGTGTTTGAGCGGACCTCTGGCCCCGGGGATGGATTACCGGGGCTTTTTTTGCCTGCCATTTACCCGATGTCATTTCCAATAATTCGTTTTAAACGATCTGTATGCCCAGAATAAACTGCTTTTCCGATGGATAAAGGCCGCTATCCTTATACCTGGTGTAAGTCAGTGAATACGTGACTCTATAATTCTGGGTAGACAATGATGATAAAAAAAGTAGAACGTTTCTTTAAAAGTGACGCAGCAGGCGGCATTGTGCTGATCGCCGCCGCCGCGCTGGCCATGCTTCTGGCAAACCTCAACGCCACTCAAGAGCTCTACACCGGCTTTCTCAGTACGCCGGTAGAATTAAAATTCGGGGCGCTGGAGATTAAAAAGAACATGCTGCTATGGGTGAACGACGCGCTGATGGCTGTGTTCTTCCTGCTGGTGGGGCTTGAGGTGAAGCGTGAACTGGTACAGGGCTCGCTCGCCAGCCGTCGACAGGCGTCGCTGCCGGTGATTGCCGCGCTGGGCGGGATGGTGCTGCCTGCCGCGCTCTACCTGGCGTTCAATTTTCAGGATCCGATAACCCGCGCGGGCTGGGCTATTCCGGCGGCGACGGATATCGCGTTCGCCCTGGGGATTCTGGCGCTGCTCGGTAGCCGTGTGCCGCCCGCGCTGAAAATTTTCCTGATGGCGCTGGCTATCATCGACGATCTGGGCGCGATTGTGATTATTGCGCTGTTCTATACCAGTTCGCTGTCGATGGTGTCGCTGATGGTGGCAGCTGGCGCTATCGCCGTACTGGCAGTGCTTAATCTCTGCAATGTGCGCCGCGTCGGGGTTTATATTCTGGTGGGCGTCGTGCTCTGGACGGCGGTGCTGAAATCGGGTGTCCATGCCACGCTTGCGGGCGTCATTATCGGCTTTTTCGTACCGCTTAAAGCGCAGAAGGGACATTCGCCCGCAGGCACGCTTGAGCATGCGCTCCACCCGTGGGTGGGTTTTCTCATCCTGCCGCTGTTTGCGTTCGCGAACGCAGGCGTTTCGCTGGATGGCGTCACGCTGGCGGGCCTGGCGTCGCTGCTGCCGCTTGGCATTATCGCCGGTTTGTTTATCGGTAAGCCGCTCGGCATCAGCCTGTTCTGCTCGTTGGCGGTAAAGCTTAAGTGGGCAACACTCCCGCCGGGCGTCAGCCAGAAGACGATTCTGGCCGTCGGCGTGCTGTGTGGTATCGGCTTTACGATGTCCATTTTCATCGCGTCGCTGGCTTTTGGTGATGTCGACGCAGCCCTGGTGACCTGGGCTAAGCTTGGCATTCTGGTCGGTTCATTACTGGCTGCGGTCATCGGCTATGCGCTCCTGCGCAGCCATTTATCACGGGCACCTTAACGTCTGGTTTATCATGCGGCCTTTCGGAGTGAAGGCCGCTTTGCCTCAGGGACTCCACAGAGAACGCGCTTATGTCTCATATCAATTACAACCACTTATATTACTTCTGGCAGGTTTGTAAGGAGGGCTCGGTCGTCGGTGCAGCCGAGGCGCTCTACCTTACGCCGCAAACCATTACCGGACAGATAAAAGCGCTGGAGGAGAGGCTACAGGGCAAACTGTTTAAGCGTAAGGGAAGAGGGCTTGAGCCGAGCGAACTGGGGCAACTGGTGTTTCGTTATGCCGACCGCATGTTCACCCTAAGCCAGGAGATGCTGGACATCATCAACTACCGCAAAGAATCTCACTTATTGTTTGATGTCGGCGTGGCGGACGCCCTTTCGAAAAGGCTGGTCAGCGGCGTGCTCGACGCGGCGGTGGTGGAAGATGAGCAAATCCACCTGCGCTGTTTTGAATCGACGCACGAGATGCTGCTTGAGCAACTGAGCCAGCATAAGCTCGATATGATTATCTCCGATTGCCCCATCGACTCCACGCAGCAGGCGGGCCTGTTTTCCGTCAAAATTGGCGAGTGCAGCGTGAGCTTCTGGTGTCAGAGTCCGGCGCCGACAAAGCCGTTCCCGGCGTGTCTTGAAGAGCGCCGGTTACTGATACCCGGGCGTCGTTCCATGCTTGGGCGTAAATTACTGAACTGGATCCACTCGCAGGGTCTGAAGGTGGAAATTCTCGGCGAGTTTGACGACGCGGCGCTGATGAAAGCCTTCGGCGCGGCGCACAATGCTGTTTTTGTCGCGCCAAGCCTCTACGCGCACGATTTTTACGAGGATGAGAATATTGTGGAGATAGGGCGCATGGATAACGTGATGGAGGAGTATCACGCGATTTTCGCAGAGCGAATGATTCAGCATCCGGCGGTGCAGCGCATCTGCAATCGCGACTATTCGGCGCTGTTTGTGTCGCCCAAATAAATCAGCAGGCATAAAAAAACCCGCATAAGCGGGTTTTTTTAACAAGCTGCTTGCAACAAGCGACAGCGAATGGCGATTAAGCCAGTTTGCTGATCTGTGCAGCCAGGTTAGCTTTATGACGAGCAGCTTTGTTTTTGTGGATCAGACCCTTAGCAGCCTGACGATCCACGATTGGTTGCATTTCGTTAAATGCTTTCTGTGCAGCAGCTTTGTCGCCAGCTTCAATCGCTGCGTACACTTTCTTAACGAAAGTACGCATCATAGAGCGACGGCTTGCGTTGTGCTTACGGGCCTTTTCAGACTGAACGGCACGCTTCTTAGCTGATTTGATATTAGCCAAGGTCCAACTCCCAAATATGATCTATGTGGACAATTCAAAGGCCGAGGAATATGCCCTTTCAGCCTTCTTTTGTCAATGGATTTGTGCAAATAAGCGCCGTTGTTATGCGGCGCTCGTTACGTAGTGATGGCGCAAGATTCTACCAGCTTGCCTCGTGCGAATACAGTCTTTGTGGGACAAAATTCGCGTTCAGTGCGAAACCCTGACGCAGCGCGATGAAATCGTTGCCGGTTTATGGCTGACAGGGCCAAATCGTCGGTTAACCTTATAGGCTGTACAAGGTATAATCCGACGATTTTCACTGTTCTGAGCCAGTCATGAAGCTGATACGCGGCATACATAATCTCACCTCTGAGCATCACGGTTGCGTGCTGACCATCGGCAATTTCGATGGCGTGCATCGTGGGCACCAGGCTTTGCTTGCCGGGCTATGCGCGCAAGGGCGCGAACGCGGCCTGCCCGTTATGGTCATGATTTTCGAGCCGCAGCCGCTTGAACTTTTCGCGGCCGATAAAGCGCCTGCACGGCTTACCCGGCTGCGCGAAAAGCTGCGCTACCTCGCCCGTTGCGGCGTGGATTACGTGCTGTGCATTCGTTTTGACCGCCGCTTTGCCGCGCTGACGGCTCAGAATTTCGTCAGCGATCTGCTGGTCGAGCGCCTCGGCGTGAAATTCCTGGCGACCGGTGACGATTTCCGCTTTGGCGCTGGTCGCGAAGGGGATTTCTTGTTATTACAGAAAGCCGGGCGCGAATATGGTTTTGAAGTCACCAGTACACAAACGTTTTGCGAAGAGGGCGTGCGCATCAGCAGCACCGCCGTACGCCAGGCGCTCGCGCAGGATGACTTAAGCCTCGCAGAAAACCTGCTCGGACGGCCATTCGCCATCTCCGGACGCGTGGTCCACGGCGACGCGCTCGGACGCACCATAGGTTTCCCGACGGCGAATTTACCGCTGCGCCGTCAGGTTTCGCCCGTTAAGGGCGTTTATGCGGTGGAGGTGCTGGGCATCAGCGACAAACCGCTGCCCGGCGTCGCCAATATCGGCACCCGCCCGACGGTGGCCGGCCTGCGCCAGCAGCTGGAAGTTCACTTGCTGGACGTTGCAATCGACCTCTACGGCCGCCATATAGATGTAGTGCTGCGTAAAAAAATACGCAATGAACAGCGGTTTGCCTCGCTTGATGAACTCAAGGCGCAAATCGCCAGAGACGTGATCACCGCCCGCGACTTTTTTGGGCTACCGACACCGGCGTAACGCCTGAATCGGCTAATTATCAAACCGAAATACGGAACCGAGAATCTGATGAGTGACTATAAATCAACCCTGAATTTGCCGGAAACAGGGTTCCCGATGCGCGGCGATCTCGCCAAACGCGAACCGGGAATGCTGGCGCGTTGGACCGATGATGACCTTTACGGCATCATCCGTGCAGCCAAAAAAGGCAAAAAAACCTTCATTCTGCATGATGGCCCTCCTTATGCGAATGGCAGCATTCATATTGGTCACTCGGTTAACAAGATTCTGAAAGACATTATCGTGAAGTCCAAAGGGCTTGCCGGTTATGACTCTCCGTACGTGCCGGGCTGGGACTGCCACGGTCTGCCGATCGAACTGAAAGTAGAGCAAGAGTTTGGCAAGCCGGGTGAGAAATTCACCGCGGCCGAATTCCGCGCCAAATGCCGTGAATACGCGGCGACCCAGGTTGACGGCCAGCGTAAAGACTTTATCCGTCTGGGCGTGCTGGGCGACTGGTCGCACCCGTACCTGACCATGGATTTCAACACCGAAGCCAACATCATTCGCGCGCTCGGTAAAATCATCGGCAACGGCCACCTGCACAAAGGCGCCAAGCCGGTGCACTGGTGCGTCGACTGCCGCTCTGCGCTCGCCGAGGCGGAAGTGGAGTATTACGACAAAACGTCGCCTTCTATCGATGTTGCCTTTAACGCGGTAGACCCGGCGGCGGTCGCGGCGAAGTTTGGCGCGCAGAACGTCAACGGCCCGGTATCGCTGGTTATCTGGACCACCACGCCGTGGACGCTGCCGGCGAACCGCGCTATCTCTCTGCACGCTGAAATCGACTATGTGCTGGTGCAGATCGAAGGCCAGGCGCTGATCGTGGCGAAAGACCTGCTTGAGAGCGTGATGAAGCGCATCAACGTCGCCGATTACACCGTGCTTGGCGAAACCAAAGGCGCGCAGCTTGAACTGATGCGCTTTACGCACCCGTTCATGGGCTTTGACGTTCCGGCTATTCTCGGCGAGCACGTGACGCTTGATGCCGGTACCGGCGCGGTGCATACCGCAGGCGGCCACGGCCCGGACGACTACACCATCAGCCAGAAATATGGTCTGGAGATTGCGAATCCGGTCGGTCCGGACGGCGCGTACCTGCCGGGCACGTATCCGGGTCTGGATGGCGTTAACGTCTTCAAAGCGAACGATCAGATTGTTGAGCTGCTGCGTGAAAAAGGCGCGCTCCTGAACGTCGCGAAGCTGCTGCACAGCTATCCGTGCTGCTGGCGTCATAAAACGCCGATCATCTTCCGCGCCACGCCGCAGTGGTTCGTCAGCATGGATCAAAAAGGCCTGCGCGCGCAGTCGCTCAAAGAGATCAAAGGCGTGCAGTGGATCCCGGACTGGGGTCAGGCGCGTATCGAATCGATGGTCGCCAACCGCCCGGACTGGTGTATCTCCCGTCAGCGTACCTGGGGCGTGCCGATGTCCCTGTTCGTCCATAAAGAGACGCAGGAGCTGCATCCGCGCACGCTGGAGCTGATGGAAGAAGTGGCGAAACGCGTTGAGCAGGACGGCATTCAGGCGTGGTGGGATCTCGACCCGCGCGACATCATGGGCGATGACGCCGATGTCTATGAAAAAGTGCCGGATACGCTGGATGTATGGTTCGACTCCGGCTCTACCCACTCGTCTGTGGTTGACGTGCGCCCGGAATTCGCAGGCCATGCGGCGGATATGTATCTCGAAGGTTCTGACCAGCATCGCGGCTGGTTTATGTCCTCGCTGATGATCTCCACCGCGATGAAAGGCAAAGCGCCATATCGCCAGGTACTGACCCACGGTTTCACCGTTGACGGCCAGGGCCGCAAGATGTCGAAATCCATCGGCAACACGGTCTCTCCGCAGGATGTGATGAACAAACTGGGCGCGGATATTCTGCGTCTGTGGGTGGCATCCACCGACTACACCGGCGAGATGGCAGTCTCTGACGAGATCTTAAAACGCGCCGCCGATGCGTATCGTCGTATCCGTAACACCGCGCGCTTCCTGCTGGCGAACCTGAACGGTTTCGATCCGGCGAAAGACATGGTGAAACCGGAAGAGATGGTCGTGCTGGATCGCTGGGCGGTCGGCTGCGCGAAAGCCGCGCAGGACGATATCGTAAAAGCGTATGAAGCGTACGATTTCCACGAAGTGGTGCAGCGCCTGATGCGCTTCTGCTCCATCGAAATGGGCTCGTTCTATCTCGATATCATCAAAGACCGTCAGTACACCGCGAAAGCTGACAGCGTGGCGCGCCGCAGCTGCCAGACCGCGCTTTATCACATCAGTGAAGCGCTGGTGCGCTGGATGGCGCCGATCCTCTCCTTCACCGCAGATGAAGTGTGGGGCTACCTGCCAGGCGAGCGTGAGAAGTATGTCTTTACCGGTGAGTGGTACGACGGCCTGTTTGGCCTTGCCGATACCGAAGCGATGAACGACGCTTACTGGGACGCGCTGCTGAAAGTGCGCGGCGAAGTGAACAAGGTGATTGAGCAGGCGCGTGCCGATAAGAAAGTCGGCGGCTCGCTGGAAGCGGCGGTCACCCTGTACGCGGAGCCGGAGCTGGCGGCGAAACTCACCGCGCTTGGCGAGGAATTGCGATTTGTCCTGTTGACCTCGCAGGCGAAGGTTGAGGATTATGCCAGCGCTGCCGCGGATGCCCAGCAGAGCGAACTGCTCAAAGGGCTGAAAGTGGCGCTCGCAAAAGCCGAAGGTGAGAAGTGCCCGCGCTGCTGGCACTACACCACCGATATCGGCAAGGTGGCGGAACACGCAGAAATCTGCGGTCGCTGTGTCAGCAACGTCGCCGGTGACGGCGAAAAACGTAAGTTTGCCTGATGAGTAAACCGATTCTTTCAACCGGTCTGCGCTGGCTGTGGCTGGTGGTGGTCGTGCTGATTGTCGATCTGGGTAGCAAGGCGTTAATCCTCCAGCATTTCGCGCTGGGGGAAACTGTCTCGCTGTTCCCGTCGCTCAATCTGCATTATGCGCGCAACTACGGCGCGGCGTTCAGCTTCCTCGCGGACAAAGGCGGCTGGCAGCGCTGGTTCTTCGCCGGTATCGCTATCGGTATCTGCGTGCTGCTGGTGGTCATGATGTATCGCGCGAAGGCGAGCCAGAAGCTCAACAACATTGCTTACGCGCTGATTATTGGCGGCGCGCTGGGCAATCTGTTTGACCGTCTGTGGCACGGCTTCGTGGTCGATATGATCGACTTCTATGTCGGCGACTGGCACTTCGCGACGTTCAACCTGGCTGATACCGCCATTTGTATCGGCGCGGCGTTAGTGGTGCTGGAAGGCTTCCTGCCTTCTAAACAGAAAGCCACGGCGTAACCTCTGGCCGGGCGGCGCTACGCTTCCCGGCCCACAGAATGTGCGGCCGTCTGTTTTCCCGATACCGGGCAGACAGACGACCCAAAATAAGTGAGCAACCTGCATGTCTACATCCATACAGAGCAACAGCGCGGTGCTTGTGCACTTTACGCTGAAGCTTGAAGACGGCTCCACGGCGGAGTCCAGCCGCAACAGCGGCAAACCCGCGCTGTTTCGCCTGGGCGACGGCTCGCTGTCGCAGGGCCTGGAGCGCGAGTTGCTCGGCCTGCACGCTGGCGACAAAAAAGCGTTTACGCTCCTGCCGGAAGACGCGTTCGGTACGCCAAGTCCGGATCTCATCCAGTACTTCTCCCGCCGCGAGTTTATCGACGCGGGCGAGCCGGATATCGGGGCTATCATGCTCTTTACCGCAATGGACGGCAGCGAAATGCCGGGTGTCATCCGTGAAATTAACGGCGACTCCATCACGGTGGATTTCAACCATCCGCTCGCCGGGCATACCCTTCATTTTGATATAGACGTGCTGGAGATCGATCCGGCGCTGGAGAGTTCTGATGCAGATCCTGTTGGCTAACCCGCGCGGCTTCTGCGCAGGCGTGGACCGCGCTATCAGCATTGTGGAAAACGCGCTGGCGATTTACGGCGCGCCTATCTACGTTCGCCATGAAGTGGTCCATAACCGTTACGTGGTGGACAGCCTGCGCGAGCGCGGCGCGATTTTTATCGAGCAAATCAGCGAAGTGCCGGATGGCGCGATCCTGATTTTCTCCGCCCACGGCGTTTCTCAGGCGGTACGCAACGAAGCGAAAAGCCGCGATCTGACGGTGTTTGACGCCACCTGCCCGCTGGTGACCAAAGTGCATATGGAAGTGGCGCGATCCAGCCGCCGCGGTGAAGAAGCCATTCTTATCGGCCACGCCGGGCACCCGGAAGTGGAAGGCACGATGGGCCAGTACAGCAACCCGGAAGGGGGCATGTACCTGGTGGAATCGCCGGAAGATGTCTGGAAAATTACCGTGAAGGATGAGAATAATCTCTCCTTTATGACCCAGACGACGCTGTCGGTGGACGACACTTCCGAAGTGATCGACGCGCTGCGCAGCCGTTTCCCGAAAATCGTCGGGCCGCGTAAAGACGATATCTGCTACGCCACCACCAACCGTCAGGAAGCGGTGCGTGCGCTGGCGGAGCAGGCGGACGTCGTGTTAGTGGTGGGCTCGAAAAACTCCTCTAACTCCAACCGTCTGGCGGAGCTGGCACAGCGCATGGGCAAAACGGCGTATCTTATCGACGACGCCAACGACATTCAGGAAGCCTGGGTGCAGAACGCCGCCTGTGTCGGCGTGACCGCGGGCGCCTCGGCACCGGATATTCTGGTGCAGAACGTCATTACGCGCCTCAAAGCGCTTGGCGGCAGCGACGCCCACGAGCTGACCGGTCGCGAAGAAAACATCGTTTTCGAAGTGCCGAAGGAGCTGCGCATCGACGCGCGCGAAGTGCAGTAATTTTTTACGCGCGTACCAGAACTGCATGCCGGACGGTGAAGATCGTCCGGCATTTTTTTATCCTGACGGCAGGCCAGACAATAAGGAACGCCCATGACAAAAACGCCGATTATTCTCGATACCGATCCCGGTATTGACGATGCCGTGGCTATCGCCGCCGCGCTGTTTTCACCAGCGCTGGATTTACAGCTCATCACTACCGTCGCAGGCAATGTGTCCGTCGAGAAAACGACACGCAACGCGCTGCAACTGCTGCATTTCTGGAATGCTGATGTGCCGGTGGCGCAGGGTGCCGCCACGCCGCTGGTGCGCCCGCTGCGCGATGCCGCGTCGGTGCATGGCGAATCGGGGATGGAAGGCTACGAATTTGTCGAACACGACCGGCTGGCGCTCGACGTTCCGGCGTTTCAGGCGATTTACGAACACCTGACGGCCGCCACGGAGCCGCTGACGCTCGTCACCATCGGGCCGCTGACCAATATCGCGCTGCTGCTGACGCACTATCCGGCATGTAAAGCGAAAATCAAACGGCTGGTGATGATGGGCGGCTCGGCAGGGCGCGGCAACTTTACCCCCAACGCCGAGTTTAATATCGCCATCGATCCGGAGGCTGCCACGCGGGTGTTTGACAGTGGCATTGAGATTGTGATGTGCGGGCTGGATGTCACCAACCAGGCTGTGCTGACGCCTGATTATCTCGCGGCGTTGCCCTCGCTTAACCGCACCGGGAAAATGCTGCATGCGCTGTTCAGCCATTACCGCAGCGGCAGCATGACGACGGGTCTGCGTATGCACGATCTCTGCGCTATCGCCTGGCTGGTTAAGCCTGAGCTGTTTACGCTCAAATCCTGTTTCGTGGCGGTAGAGACGCGTGGCGACTACACGGCGGGCACCACGGTGGTGGATATTGAAGGCAAGTTAAACCGGCCTGCGAACGCGCAGGTCGCGCTCGGTATCGACGTGGCTGCGTTTCGCGACTGGGTTGCACAAACGCTCACGCTTGCGCCTTAACAAAGCTTTTCCGTCAGATAGTCGATAAGCGCCCGGATTTTGGCAGGCATATGGCGGCCCGTCGACCACAGCAGCCAGAGCCTGCCGGAATAGCTGCTGATAAATTCCCACTCTGGTAGCACCTGCACAATCTCGCCTGCCGCCAGCGCGTCACTGGCGGTAAAACGCGGCAGGCTGCCGATGCCCAGATGGCGCTTCACGGCGTCCAGCCGCACGCCGGTATGGTTGGCGGCGTAACGCCCGTGTGTCTGCACCACCACGCTTTTCCCGTCGCGACGAAACTTCCAGCGCGCGTCCGCCGCCGTTTCGCCAAGGCTAATGCAGCTGTGCTGACGTAATGCCTGTGGCGTTTCTGGCGTGCCGTGACGCGCCAGATAGTCCGGCGTGGCGCACAGCAGGTGCTCTATTGGCATTAGCGGTTTACCGTACAGGCCGGGAGACGGGGAATCGGTAATGCGCAGCGCCAGATCCACCTCATCATCGATCAGATCCATATACCGGTCTTCCAGGCGCAGGCAGATATCCACCTGCGGGTAGCGCGTCAGAAACTCTTCCATTAGCGGATGGATCACAAAGCGGCCCACCGCTTTCGGCACGCCAAGCGTCACACGCCCCTGTGGTGCCTGTGATGCCGTGCCGCCCTGGGCCATCACGTCGCGGGCGGCATCCATCATACTGGCGGCGCGCTGAAACACACCGCTGCCCGCCTCGCTGAGGCGCAGTTTGCGTGTGGTGCGCACCAGCAGCTTGCAGCCCAGCTCGCGCTCCAGGCGAGAGACGCTGCGGCTGACGGAGGAGGGCGTACTGCCAAGTTTTCGCGCGGCGGCGGAGAAACTGCCGCTCTCCACCACCTGCACGAAAACGGCGATGTCGGGCAGAAGGGCTAAATTCATATTTGTGCGCCTGGTGCAAAGGTTCGTTGTCGCCGCGCAGGATTATCGCTGCGGGAATAACAAATATACTGTGTGGTGAACCGGGAGGACAACGATGACACACAGAGAGTACTACCTGAGCGATGCGCTGCAGGGTGAAGCAAGCGTACTGCGCTGCGAACAAAATGCGCAGGGCGAGTATGAAGTGGAGCTGGATACGACGCTGTTTCACCCGCAGGGCGGCGGACAGCCCTCAGACAGCGGCACGATAAACGGCGTGCCGGTGCTGCGCGTCGAAAACCGCGGCGATTTGGTGATTCATCTGCTGGCGCAGCCGGTAGCGACCGGCCCCGTCACGCTCGTGGTTGATGACACGTTGCGTCACCGCCATACCCGCTGGCACTCGGCGGGCCACCTGATTGGCTATGCCGGGGAGCAGCTCGGCTGGCAGCCCGTGAAAGCGCACCACTGGCCTGGCGAAGGCAAAATTACGTTTGCCCCGGCGCAGGCGTCAGACGTGCCGGATGCCAACGCGTTAAGCGAGAAGATCGCCGCGTGGATCGCCGCCGATCTGCCGCGCTATGTCGATTTCGTGGACGGGCGGCGCCAGGTGCGCTTTGGCGAACTGCCCGTCTACGGCTGCGGCGGCACGCATGTGGCGTCGCTCTCGCAGGTCGGTGAGATGACGCTCACCAGCATTAAAGTAAAGAAAGGCCAGCTGCTGGTAGCTTACCAGGTGGCAGAGTAAACCTCGCGGCGGGTCACCGCGCCTGCCGTTTCTTTCTCTGTCGCCATCCGCCAGGGATCCCTTTTCCGCCAGGCTGAACGCCTGGCTAAAACATGTGCGTGAAGCGCGTCATCCTCTCACCCAGGCTTTTATCGTCGCCAGTTGCTGCCCGATCCCTTTGCCAAAGGGAGAGATGCGGTAGGCACCTGCTGCCGCCGGGACGATAAAGGTTTCGGCGTAATGCACCACGAACGGCTCAAACGTGCCATTGGGGCTCTCCACTAACGCTTCGGCACCCTCGACGAGATTAAGCACGTTAACGGTGCCATGGGTATGATGCAGTACCGGTTTATCAAACCAGTGTCTCCGGGTTTCGATAAACTCGCGCTCATGCAGGCCAGTACGCTCTTCTCGCCAGCCGTCGCCGCCAGCGCGAGGTTCTGCCTGGTTCACCAGATGGCGGCACACCCATTGTGTATCCCTTTCCCAGTCGATCACCTGCGCCCCGTGCTCAGGATGTACGGGGCGGGGAAGGCCATCCATACCGAGGCGTCCCCAGTCCCAGAGTTTGAAGGTAAAAATATACGGCGTGGCGCTTATCTCAAGCACCATCGTTCCCGCGCCTGCGCCATGTACCGTTCCTGCCGGGATCAGGAAATGATCGTGTTTATGGGCGGGGATCGGGTTAACGAACCGGGCATCGTCAAAGGCTTTCTCTCCACGCGCGGCGCGTCTGAGTGCATCAACCATCTGCGCAGGCTGCGTCCCGGTCTGGACGCCGAGATAAACCACTGCGTCCGGTTCCGCATCGAGAATGTAGTAGCTTTCATCCTGGGTGTAATGCATGCCGAACTGCTGCTGAATATAGTCCGTCACCGGATGAACCTGGAGGCTGAGATTCTGGCCGCCGATGGTGTCCAGCATGTCAAAGCGAATCGGAAACTCAGCACCGAAGCGCGCATGAACGTTTTCACCAAGCAAGGGCCGTGGGTAAAGCAGCACCAGATCCTGTGCCGGAATTTCTGTTCGCACCGTGCCAAAACGCAGGAACAGGCTGTTTTCTTCTGGCACGCAGTCAAAGCACCAGGCGTAATTGGGCATGGATGGCTCGAGATCAAATGTGCGCTTCATCCACTGTCCGCCCCAGACGCCGGGGTCAAAAAACGGCACCACCCGGAAAGGACGCGTTGTCAGTTGCTCCAGGCCTGCGCGGAACGCGTAACCGCTGACGATGGCGGGTTGATTCGCAAGCGTGGTATCTAACAGAAAATCGGCGCGTTTTAGCAGTGGCGTTTTGTGGCGATCGAAGACACGCCATTCGATAAAGTAAGCACGCTTGTAGCGGCGAAGCATGTCTTCGTGCTGATTATCCACGCCCCAGTTGCCAAGCTCGCCCCGGCGCATACGCTGCTGGATCTCCCAGCGCGGCATATCGGCATAAATCAGTATATCGCCGTCATGTACCAGCGCCGCGCCAGAGCCATAGACAATAACCAGGCCTGTACTTATTGCATCGACCCGTTCCCGCAGCGCAGTGAGTTTTGCCTCATCAAAAAAGTCAGTGAGCTGGTGGCAGGAGATCACGCCGAAAACGCGATCGTTCGTAAGGTTGTAAGCCAGTAAAGACTGAAGTTCCCGCTCATCGCGGCGCGCGGTTTCCACGTTGAGAACCAGGGTTGCATTGAGGCCAGGGAAAAAGCGCTCCGCCAGCTCCTCAAGACGCACGCCGGGGTAACAGTCGATAACCAGTACCGTTTTCTCAGCGGGCGGGAGCCGTTCGCGCACTTTTTTCACTGCTGCTGGCCAGCCCTGCGCGGCGTGGTTCGCATAACCGGAAACTGCAACTTCCGGAAATTTGTCATACGACGCGCTACTCATGGCTGTGATCCTGCATAAGGTGTATGGCCAGCGTCAGATAATCTTTCGCGGCGATAGTCGGGTTGTCTTTCACCGTTTCCTGAATTTCTTCCAGCAGCGACAGGCGATAAATTCTGCAGGTAAAAGGAGAAGCGAGCTCGACGGTCTGCGGCGTGTCGCCAGGGTTGAACAACCTGATGATAACGGTATGTTCGCCATCGCCGGGCTTACACATGCTCATCTGAATGGCTGGATTATTCTGTGTGAGCCAGGTGAACGCCGGGGCGAGGCCTTTTTCCGGTAGCGGGATAGTGAAACGCTCCAGGCGTTCTTCAAAGGTATTGAGCTGTTGCAATTGATAGCTCAGATAGTGCTCACGATACTGTTTGCACGTCTTAAATAAGGCGGCATCATCGATTCCGCTATCCATCATCAGCGCATAATCAAACGTCATCGGCTGCAGCATTTGAGCATCCGGTGTGTCGACGATTTTATTATTGATGCCTGACGCCCGGCCAGGTCGCCACGGCGTATCGTCTTTCCCAAGCAAGCCGACGCTTCGAAATAACGTCAGCGCCAGTACGTCTTTGTCCGGTAAAACTTCATACTCTTTGATGCCTTTGGTGATAGCCGCGAAGAGATGGTTGTCATCGCGTAACGCCACGCAGTTTTCCAGGGTGTAAACAGGCACGGGTTTCTCAACGAAACCTTGCTCTCGCCAGCCGTTTACGTAACGGCTCCGGGTCTCGCGACGCAGTAAGGCGTAGCCTTGATCGGCAAAGGCGTAATCGGGTGCTTTCACCGGTGTTCTGATATGCACGCGAAGACGATGGTCATGAGCCTCGTTGACCAGATGATGCTGCACACGCACATAGTTTTCATGCTGGCGGAGTTCCAGCGTCGTCTGGATGGTCATGGGCTGTGTCGGTGCCGCATTCCGTCGTTGCTGCATATCTTTGGGCAGCACAAGCGTGGTTTCCAGCGTCATGCGCGACACCATCGGGCTCGTTTCGCAGGCTATAAGCGTAAAGGTGCTGACGCTTACAGGCTGCTCATGCTCCACAGGCGCAAAATCGAATTCATCGCCATCATCCCCGCAGTCAACGAAGGTCAGAAGATTGTCGATACGTTGGCCGGTACCGCGGTTTTCCAGCGAGAGTACGCCCTGCTGAAGTGAGATTCGCAAGCGTGCATTTTCAATGGCCTCTTCGTGGCTCAGGGTCAGTGACGGGCTCGCCGTTTGTTCATCAATGAGCCATGTCTGATAACCCAGCCCGTGAAGGCCATCAGCCCTGAAAAGAATAACGCTGCGATAATAGCCTTCCACCGTTTCCAGCTTTTCGCCCTGCGCGGTCACGATGACCTGCTGGCCGCCATCCAGTTTTCGTTGTTCCAGCACAGTACAGGCGACGGGTTTGCCACCACGTCGCAGCGAAACCTGTTTATCTTTCGTGAACACAACAGCCTGAACCACGCTATCCAGCGGGCTGATATCACTGTTAAAAACCACCAGAATATTGCGTTGCTCGGACTGCAGACTAATGGCGTGGCTGATTTTCTTTTTCAGCAGATTAATCAGGCTCAGCGCAGAGCGCTCCACGCTGATGAGCCGCTGTTTAATGTTCTGATTGACCGGGTCGGCATTGGTCGCCTCAATACCGTTATGAGCATGTGCGCAAAACAGGGTTTTCCAGAGCGAGGCCATTAACGGTTGCGGCCAGTGAATACCCAGTAATGAAGCCATAACGGTGAGCGGTTCAAGCTTATCGATCAGCAGATGCTCGGTTTCCCAGGTCTGGCGTTTAATGTCATAACGCGTTGAGTGACAGGTTCGGTGAATGCGGGATTTCTGACAGGCGAACAGCTCCCCCTCAATCACGTGGGTAAATTCACCGTCACGCCAGGTTTCACGCATATAGCTCTCATAGTCAGCCATAACGAACTGATAAGGCAATCCGCGCTGGTTTAAGGCGTTTACCGTTTGCGGATACCGGGCGTTGGGCAACACCTGATCGCCGCCACAGGGTAAGAGCAGCTTATCGGTATGGCGGTTCATCATGCTCAACTGTTCAAGAATAGGCAGGAGGCGGTGCTGTAAATAATCAGGTTCAGCGGACAAAAACTTACCAGGCCCATAACCATAATAGAGATAGTTGGTGGCGATGGATTTCTGGTTTGGTGCCCGCCAGTAAAAATTGAGATCGCCACGAAGCTGATCCGTATAAATCCCTCTTTGCAGAACGCAGAAATCGATACCGGCGTCCGTAAAAAAGGCGGGCAACCAGGCATGCTGGCCGAAAATATCCGGTAAATAACCAACATTCATTGAATGGCCAAACTGTGTCGCGGTGCGAATGCCGTACTGCAAATTACGGATTAGTGATTCCGTGCGTATCAGCAACGAGTCGCATTGTGTATACCAGGGGCCCACAAAAAGCCGCCGCTGACGTATCAACGCATGAATGCGCGATGCATTTTCCGGGCGTTCTTTGAGGTAGTCATCGAGCACGATCGCCAGGCCGTCAAACGTATAGCTTGGAAAATCCGTATCTTTTTCCAGCAGATCCAGCAAATAATCCATATTCTCGACCAGCAGAATATGTGAGTCCTCGCAGGTAAAATACCATTCAGCGTCCCAATGGCAGTGGGGAACGACATACACCTTTTTGTTGACCATTAAAAACAACCTCCCTGTCAGTTCAGCTTAAGCTTGCCTGTGGTTATCAGGTAATAGCGGACAAAAACGTTAGCAAAAGCGATAAACGCTACGCCGAGAAACATCCCAAAGAGATAAGCGGGAAGATTTTGCACCAGTGGCCAACCCCAGATGGCAGGCAGCGGGAACCACTGCACTGAGCCTAAGGTAATGGCCGTTACAGCACCGATAATGGCGCCTGTAATGTTAATCGAGATGGTAATCACCGGATTTCTGAGCATAAAAGGGATAGCGCCTTCGCCGATCGCCAGGAACCCGAGGATTAGCGAGGTAGTGCCGGTGACACGTTGGTTTTCGTCAAACACCCGCCGCCTGACGAGGAAACGATCGATAACCGTTGCAAGGCCCAGGCCAATAGGGGGAATAACGATTCCCAGCACGCGCGCTGTCAGCGGGAAAATATGGTCAGCCGCCAGCCCGATGGCGATGGCACCTGCGGATTTATTCACAGGCCCCCCTAAATCAAAGGCGGTCAGCGCGGCGATAATGACAGCCAGCATTAACGCGCTGGAGGCACCGTGCTCGGTAATAAACTGCTGAAGAAATTTATTGATGCCGCCAAAAACCGGATCGACAAAATAGAAGTTGATAAAGAAGATCGCGAGGACCGATAAACCCGGCACGATCAACATCGGTTTCATGGCCTGTAAGTGCTTATGCAGGCGGATATGTTGATTCAGAAAGTTGGCCATGAACCCGGCAAGCGCGCCCAGAATAAGAGCGCCGAGAAAGCCGGAAGGAATGCCGCCGTTAACCGCCCAGAAGGTGTAATGCAGCCCGCCGGCAAAGGCACCGCCAACGAAACCGGGCACCAGGCCTGGTCGGTCGGCAATGCTCCATGCCATATAGGCGGCAAAGACCGGGTACATAAACTTCATGATCATGTTGCCGTAGAGCGTCAGGTAATGGCACATGACCAGCATTGTGTTGTGTTCGGTCGCGTAACGCGCGTTGCCGATATCGGTGACGCCCAGCATGCTGGCGGCTAACTGGCCGAAGCCCATCATCAAGCCTGCCGCGACGATAACCGGGATCATATAGGAAATACCGCTGGAGATGCCCTGATAGAGCTGACTGCCAAAAGATCGTTTATGCGCTGTGGTTGGGCTTTCCGTGGTGTTTGATTCATTGACGATACCGTCAGGGTTGGTGAGTACGCGCTCAATTAACCCCGCCGCGTCTTTCAGCGGCTCAGAAACGGAGGTTGCGATGAAGGGCTTGCCGTTGAAGCGCGCTTTGCCTTTAGGGGGCAGCGCAGCGGCAAAAATGACGCCGCTTGCCTCGCGGATTTGCGTTTCATTTACCTCATCTTCAATGCCGTTCGCGCCCTGTTTTTCGCTATAAACCCGGATACCGCGCGCGGCGCCTGCTTTTTCCAGCGCCTCTGCGGCCATGTAGGTATGTGCGATACCGGTAGAGCACGAGGTGATGACAATCAAACTTTGCCCGCTTGCGTTGACGAGCGTTTTTTCGCCAGCAGATTCATGCGCATCCAGCAGGGTGAGAAAGGCGTCCACGGTAGGTGCTGCTTTAAGCGCGCTGACATTATCTTCATCCATCAGTGCCAGGCTTAATGTCGAAAGCAGGCGCAGGTGCCCGTCATCATCGCCAAGCGGCACCGCAAGTAAAAAGACCAGAGAGACCTTTTCCTCGCCCTCAATGGTGGGCCAGTCATCAACAGGCTGTGTGAGCCGGACGGCAGCAAAGGCAGGCTGCTTTACGACGGGCGATTTGCCGTGCGGGATGGCGATACCTTGTTCAAAGCCTGTTTCAGAAATGTTTTCCCGCTCCCATACAGCACGGAGAAACGCTGCTTGATCGGAGACTTTCCCTTCCTGGTATAAAAGCATGGAGAGATTCTCCAGAATGGATTCACGGGTATTCCATTCCTTATCGAGGAGAATCAAATTAGGGGAAGTCACGCCGCTTAACACCATAAATCCTCCCTGAAAATCAGAGTTGTCGACAGGTTAATCGAGATCAGGCCTTATAAATGCGACGGATTGCTCATATATCGGCGCAGTGCGTTCACTGAGCTAATAAATAACAGTGTGCGACACAAGTATGAGGCTGAAAAATGTGGTCTACGCTTAGCGATTCTTTTTAAAACAACCGCTAATGGTTTAATGAATGCTGTAACGGCGTGCACTACGATAAATCGGAGTAAAGTGCTTCCGATTCAAACTGCCAGCCATCATTAAGCAATCACGATAATTAGAGCGCAGATACAACACCGCTGTCATTTGTATGGTGATACAACAAATGTATCAGAAAATAGTGTTCACCTTGTGGTTGCCAGAGCAATCTGATTACGGATTTTTTTGTGTAACTTTTGGGGAGAGTATATGAATAATCTGTTAAAGGTATGCCTGTGTATTCCTGTTATATATAGTGTGTCGGGGTGGACAGGCACAACCTGGGTAGATGTGCGTGGCGCGCATAATATACGCGCGGATACGAATGAAACGCGTATTAAATTTATGCATCAGGCAACGAATGGCTTCTATTTTTCTGCTGAAGCGACGCAGAGCCATAATGAATCTTTTTTTGGTGATGAAGATAGCCGGGATGGTAAAGAAGATGGCGTGACCGGTGTCTCGCAGGAAATAGAAACGCGGTGGCAATTCCCGCTCGGTAATGGTTATTCCATAGCTCCCGGTCTGACGACCGTTTTCACTAAAACCAATACGCACTATCGCCCTTTTATCCAGGGATGGAAGGCATTTGACAACGGGATTAATCTCGCTGCTCGTTATCGCTATAACACGGTGAATGATGCCCATAGCGACAGAAAGCTTGACAGCGATGAGTATACCCGTCGTAAATCGCATCAGTTTGATATCTGGATTGCCTATAATATCGGGCGCTTCGGTATGTCCTGGAACCCTCGCTTCCGTTACCAGGATGGCGTCGATCAGGGAACCGGAAGAGACACGTACTGGGAGCACACGCTGGCATTTAGCTATAAAATGGATGATGACTGGACGCCTTATATCGAGCTTGGTTCTCTTGACAAAACCTATGTGGATGACCACGGAACGCATAAAAATGAGTTCGTTGGCCGCTTAGGGATTACTAAAAAGTTATAATTTTTCTGTGTATTATGCATCGGGTGTCGTCAGTAATTTGCATCCGATGCTATCAATAAAATCCAGTATTTTTATTTGCGACTCCCTTTGATAGAGCGATGACGCTTCGTCAGCATCTTCAACAGCCCATGTGCGGGAAGCAACCTGAGATAAAGAGGAATTATTACGGGTAATTGCCATGACCCGGATATTTTTACGCTTCGCGTTGCGCGCCATTTCGACAATGGCTTTTGTTTCTCCCGATTTGCTGACCAGTAAGAGCGTGCCTTTATTAATTAACGCCAGTTGATGCACATCCGTTAACATTAAATGAGGAATGCCAGCAATAGATAAGAAACGAGATAAATAGCTCAGGCTGGTCAGTGTTCCGCCCCTGGCATATAAATAGATATGCTGCGCTTGATGTAACTGCTGGCAGAGTTCCGCAATATCTTTCTCCTGCCCGTTTGACATTTTGTCAGACACGTGCGGTTTCGTTTGTAACGGGAGTCCGCATTTATATCGTAATTCGGTATATCCCGAATATCCCATTTTTTTACAGACCCGATTAACCGACGTTGTCGTGGTAAACGTCTGGCTGGCGATCATCTTTGCAGAGATGCCTGATAATCTGTGAATATTGCACAGTATATATTCATAGACAATACGCTCTGTCCTTGAGAGGTTATTCATTACATGATCCCGTTTTACATTTATAGTGATCCGTGTAAACCCTGTGTATGTTATCAATTTGAAATTAGTAATCGGAAAAAACATCCCTTCTTTTGGAAAGCAATATTAATCGCGCAGACGTATTTTTGTAAAATAATAAATGAGTTTATCTCTGCGGAAGTTAAAAATTCTGGAGCCAGCTCGCGTTAATATGAAACCTGGCGCGAGAAAACCGCAAACAGAGAGACAGGGATTAACACGTAGCCCTGAAAAGGCTGTCACTATTTTTCCGCTGTTCACACACAGGCAGTGGCCTGCTGTTTTTCCTGCCCATTATGCCTTTTACTGATATCCCTCCCTGTTTATCATTAAATTCTAATTATCGATGTTTTGGGCTGGCAGCACGACGAAACGCTGGTTAACCTGAGAACGTTTTATAAGCAATTTTTTAACATATAAAGAGTATAACTATGCAAGAAGCACAGGTCCGCGTCGCGATCGCGGGGGCGAATGGCCGTATGGGACGGCAGTTAATCCAGGCAGCACTTGCGATGGATGGCGTGGCGCTCGGTGCCGCGCTGGTGCGTGAAGGCTCAACGCTGCTCGGCGCTGATGCGGGTGAACTGGCGGGCGCAGGCGCAACCGGCGTCACTCTCAAGAGCAGTCTTGAGGCGGTGAAAGACGATTTCGATGTGCTTATCGATTTTACGCGTCCGGAAGGCACGCTGGCGTACCTGGCGTTCTGCCGCGCGCATAATAAAGGCATGGTGATCGGCACCACCGGATTTGACGACGCCGGTAAAGCGGCCATCCGTGAAGCCGGCACGGCGATCCCTGTGGTGTTCGCCGCTAACTTCAGCGTTGGGGTTAACGTGATGCTGAAGTTGCTTGAAAAAGCCGCTCAGGTGATGGGCGATTACACCGATATCGAAATTATTGAAGCGCATCACCGCCATAAAGTGGATGCGCCTTCCGGTACGGCGCTCGCGATGGGCGAGGCGATTGCCGGCGCGCTGAATAAAGATCTGAAAAGCTGCGCGGTCTATGCGCGCGAAGGCTACACCGGTGAGCGCGTGCCCGGCACCATTGGATTTGCGACCGTACGCGCGGGTGATATTGTCGGTGAGCACACCGCGATGTTCGCCGACATTGGCGAACGCATCGAAATCACCCATAAAGCCTCCAGCCGAATGACATTTGCTAATGGTGCCGTCAGGGCGGCGCTGTGGCTTAAAGCACAAAAAAATGGGTTTTTTGATATGCGGGATGTGCTTAATCTGAATGATTTGTGATTCTTGTTACCCATCGTGATGTGGTTATTACAATCATAAGTTTCTGATTGAAAGGGCAATAATTTATTGCCCTTTTTTGTTTTATTTATTTTTGCGACTTCGTTGTTAAGTTAATCTTAACTGCTTAAAACAGAGTGTTTTTAACTGATTTTGCGTTAATGTTTTGTGAATTTTGACCGTTTGGTCCATTTTAAAAGCTGTGTTATGCTTCGTTTTTACTTTTCTTGCCGGGCAACCGTTTTCTGCGCTTCGTTTTCTTTGTTTTTTGCCCTTCATTTCCTTTGTTTTCCTCAAAGCCTTCAAAAAAACAATAAAAAGTGCGTTTTCAGGTAGACTTCCCCCTGAGTTATCTCTAGAATGCCGCCGTTTGCCAAAAATTCGCTGTTCAGGCGTTTTTGCGTTGATTTAGCCATACTGGTTGAATTAATATGCAAATATATTGACTGTTTATTCCCTGGAGGACGTTTTGATTAAGTCAGCGCTGTTGGTTCTGGAAGACGGAACCCAATTCTACGGTCGGGCCATCGGGGCAACAGGTACGGCAGTAGGGGAAGTCGTTTTCAATACTTCAATGACCGGTTATCAAGAAATCCTCACTGATCCTTCCTACTCCCGCCAGATTGTCACTCTCACTTATCCTCATATTGGTAATGTCGGCACTAACGATGCTGACGCTGAATCCTCCCAGGTACACGCGCAGGGCCTTGTAATCCGTGATTTACCGCTGATTGCGAGCAACTACCGCAACACCGAGGATCTCTCTTCTTACCTGAAGCGCCATAACATCGTGGCGATTGCCGATATCGATACCCGCAAGCTGACGCGTCTGCTGCGTGAGAAAGGCACCCAGAACGGTTGCATCATCGCAGGGGATAATGTCGATGCCGCGCTGGCGCTGGAAAAAGCGAAAGCCTTCCCTGGCCTGAACGGCATGGATCTGGCGAAAGAAGTGACTACGGCGGAAGCTTATAGCTGGACGCAGGGCAGCTGGACGCTCGCAGGCGAACTGCCGGAAGCCAAAAAAGAAGAAGAGCTGCCGTATCACGTGGTGGCGTATGACTACGGCGTGAAGCGCAATATCCTGCGCATGCTGGTGGACAGAGGCTGCCGCCTGACGGTCGTCCCGGCGCAAACCTCCGCCGAAGACGTCCTGAAAATGAACCCGGACGGCGTGTTCCTCTCCAACGGCCCTGGCGACCCGGCACCGTGTGACTACGCCATCGAAGCCATCCAGAAATTCCTCGAAACTGACGTACCGGTCTTCGGCATCTGCCTCGGCCATCAGCTGCTGGCGCTCGCGAGCGGCGCGAAAACCGTGAAGATGAAGTTCGGCCATCACGGCGGCAACCATCCGGTGAAAGATATCGACAACAACCGCGTGATGATCACCGCCCAGAACCACGGTTTTGCGGTGGATGAAGGCTCCATGCCGTCTACGCTGCGCGTGACCCATAAATCCCTGTTCGATAACACGCTCCAGGGCATTCACCGCACCGATAAACCGGCCTTCAGCTTCCAGGGACACCCTGAAGCGAGCCCCGGCCCGCACGATGCCGCGCCGCTGTTTGACCACTTTATCGAATTAATTGAGCAGTACCGTAAGACCGCCAAATAATCGGGAGAAAGAGAACAATGCCAAAACGTACAGATATTAAAAGCATCCTGATTCTTGGCGCAGGCCCGATTGTCATCGGCCAGGCGTGTGAATTCGACTACTCCGGTGCCCAGGCGTGTAAGGCGCTGCGCGAAGAGGGCTACCGCGTCATTCTGGTGAACTCCAACCCGGCGACCATCATGACCGACCCGGAGATGGCCGATGCGACCTACATCGAGCCGATCCACTGGGAAGTGGTGCGTAAAATCATCGAAAAAGAGCGTCCGGACGCGGTGCTGCCGACAATGGGCGGCCAGACGGCGCTCAACTGCGCGCTGGAGCTGGAGCGTCAGGGCGTGCTGGAAGAGTTCGGCGTGACCATGATTGGCGCGACCGCCGATGCGATTGATAAAGCCGAAGACCGTCGCCGTTTTGACGTCGCGATGAAGAAAATCGGCCTCGACACCGCGCGCTCCGGCATCGCCCACAATATGGAAGAAGCGCTGGCGGTGGCGGCGGATGTTGGTTATCCGTGCATTATTCGCCCGTCGTTCACGATGGGCGGCACCGGCGGCGGCATCGCGTATAACCGCGAAGAGTTTGAAGAGATTTGCGCCCGCGGCCTGGATCTTTCGCCGACCAAAGAGCTGCTGATTGATGAATCGCTGATCGGCTGGAAAGAGTACGAGATGGAAGTGGTGCGTGATAAAAACGACAACTGCATCATCGTCTGCTCGATTGAAAACTTCGACGCCATGGGTATCCACACCGGCGACTCCATCACTGTGGCGCCAGCCCAGACGCTGACCGATAAAGAGTATCAAATCATGCGTAACGCCTCGATGGCGGTATTGCGTGAAATCGGCGTCGAAACCGGCGGCTCCAACGTGCAGTTTGCGGTGAACCCGAAAAACGGCCGTCTGATTGTGATTGAAATGAACCCGCGCGTGTCGCGCTCTTCGGCGCTGGCCTCTAAAGCGACCGGTTTCCCGATTGCCAAAGTGGCGGCTAAACTGGCGGTGGGTTACACCCTTGATGAGCTGATGAACGACATCACCGGCGGCCGTACCCCGGCGTCGTTCGAGCCGTCCATCGACTACGTGGTCACCAAAATCCCACGCTTTAACTTCGAGAAATTCGCCGGTGCTAACGACCGCCTGACCACGCAGATGAAATCGGTGGGCGAAGTGATGGCTATTGGCCGCACCCAGCAGGAGTCGATGCAGAAAGCGCTGCGCGGCCTGGAAGTGGGCGCGACCGGTTTTGACCCGAAAGTGAGCCTTGATGACCCGGAAGCGCTGACGAAAATTCGCCGCGAGCTGAAAGACGCGGGGGCCGAGCGTATCTGGTACATCGCCGACGCGTTTCGTGCTGGTCTGTCAGTTGACGGCGTGTTTAACCTGACCAACATCGACCGCTGGTTCCTGGTGCAGATTGAAGAGCTGGTGCGCCTCGAAGAACAGGTGGCCGAGCAGGGCATTAACGGGCTCAGCGCCGATTTCCTGCGTATGCTCAAGCGTAAAGGTTTCGCCGATGCGCGTCTTGCGAAACTCGCGGGCGTCAGCGAATCGGAAATCCGCAAGCTGCGCGAGCAGTACAACCTGCACCCGGTCTACAAACGTGTGGATACCTGCGCGGCGGAGTTCTCAACCGATACCGCCTACATGTACTCCACCTATGAAGAAGAGTGCGAAGCCAACCCGAACCAGGATCGCGAAAAAATCATGGTGCTGGGCGGCGGGCCGAACCGTATCGGCCAGGGCATTGAGTTTGACTACTGCTGCGTCCACGCCGCGCTCGCGCTGCGTGAAGACGGTTACGAAACCATTATGGTTAACTGTAACCCGGAAACGGTCTCTACCGACTACGACACCTCCGACCGTCTCTACTTCGAGCCGGTAACGCTGGAAGATGTGCTGGAAATCGTGCGTATCGAGAAACCGAAAGGCGTTATCGTGCAGTACGGCGGCCAGACTCCGCTGAAACTGGCGCGCGCGCTGGAAGCGGCAGGCGTGCCGGTTATCGGCACCAGCCCGGACGCGATTGACCGCGCGGAAGACCGCGAGCGCTTCCAGCAGGCAGTGGATCGCCTGAAGCTCAAGCAACCGGCGAACGCCACCGTGACGGCCATCGAACAGGCCGTTGAGAAGGCGAAAGAGATTGGTTACCCGCTGGTGGTGCGTCCGTCTTACGTACTGGGCGGCCGCGCGATGGAAATCGTCTACGACGAAGCCGACCTGCGTCGCTACTTCCAGACGGCGGTCAGCGTTTCCAACGACGCGCCGGTGCTGCTGGATCGCTTCCTGGATGACGCGGTGGAAGTGGATGTCGATGCTATCTGTGACGGCGAAATGGTACTGATTGGCGGCATCATGGAGCATATCGAACAGGCGGGCGTACACTCCGGCGACTCTGCGTGCTCTCTGCCAGCTTACACCTTAAGCCAGGAGATCCAGGACGTGATGCGCCAGCAGGTGCAGAAACTGGCCTTTGAACTCCAGGTGCGCGGCCTGATGAACGTGCAGTTCGCCGTGAAAGATAACGAAGTCTATCTGATTGAAGTGAACCCGCGCGCCGCGCGTACCGTGCCGTTCGTCTCTAAAGCCACCGGCGTGCCGCTGGCGAAAGTGGCGGCGCGCGTCATGGCGGGCAAGACGCTGAGCGAGCAGGGTGTGACCAAAGAGATCATCCCGCCGTACTACTCGGTGAAAGAAGTGGTGCTGCCGTTCAACAAATTCCCAGGCGTCGACCCGCTGCTGGGGCCGGAAATGCGCTCCACCGGCGAAGTCATGGGCGTGGGCCGCACCTTCGCGGAAGCGTTCGCCAAAGCGCAGCTCGGCAGCAACTCCACCATGAAGAAACAGGGCCGCGCGCTGCTCTCGGTGCGTGAAGGCGATAAAGAGCGCGTGGTGGATCTCGCCGCCAAACTGCTGAAATTCGGCTTTGAGCTGGACGCCACCCACGGCACTGCGATTGTGCTGGGTGAGGCGGGCATCAACCCGCGTCTGGTGAACAAGGTGCATGAAGGTCGTCCGCACATTCAGGATCGCATTAAGAATGGCGAATACACCTACATCATCAACACCACCGCAGGCCGTCAGGCGATTGAAGACTCCAAGCTGATTCGCCGCAGCGCGCTGCAATACAAAGTGCATTACGACACCACGCTGAACGGCGGCTTCGCCACCGCGATGGCGCTGAACGCTGACGCCACCGAGAAGGTGATTTCCGTTCAGGAGATGCACGCGCAAATCACGAAGTAAGACGTCGTGAACTCCACCAAAGCCAGCGTAAGCTGGCTTTTTTCATATGCGCCCCCCTAAATTTGATAGCCAATTAGTTTTTCACTCCTGCACGGCCATCCGTTACCCTTCAGGCTGTCTCGTTTGCCGACTTCCCGGTTTACGTTTAAGGAGAAACACGTGTTAAAAAAAGTCCTGCTTCTGGGTACCTGTCTGGCATTAACCGCCTGCTTTGGCGGTGGTGACAGCAAAGAGTTCCTGATAGATAACCCGACCGGGAAACCGCTCGCGATTTCGGTAGACGATCAAAAAATCACGCTTGCGGCAGAGCAATCACAAACGATTAAACTGGACGCGGGCCAGCATACGCTGACGCTTGAGAATGGCGACAAGGTGAAATTCAGCGTCTTTAGCGCGATGCCTCGCTCGGGCGTGAGCGGTCTTATCAACCCGACCCGTACCCGCTACATCTACGTGATACAAAAATATCTGGCGGAAGGCGTAACGCCGTCCAGTGAAAACGGCGATGTTCACACCCTGACGATTGACGGGCAGACCGTGACCGGCCCGTTCGAAGATATGGGCAGCGGGCTGTTTATCGATAATTTTACGAAAGAGTGGGAGCTGAACCCGACAGAGCCTTTCCCGGAGTCGATGTCATCGACCTCTGCGGATAACTACAAAACGAAACTTTTCCGTCTCGAAGAGTTTAAGGATTATTACAACAATCAGTTTTCGCCATCCGTGGAATACACTGAAAACATGCGTATCACGGAGTCGCGTTACCAGCCGCCTGAAATCACCGCGCAGTTTACTTCGCCTGAACTTCAGCAAAACCTGAATGAAGCCACCAAAATTTATAATGACTTTATTCATGCCGAATCGGCAGGTGATCAAAAAGATCTGCTCAAAGCGTTCGACAAACAGAACCGCGAGAAATGGCGTAACCCTAAAGCGGGCGGTGAAGAATTGACCCGTTATTATGAAATTATGACTAACCTGAATCACACCATGATGAGCTCCATTCTGGAGCTGAAGCAGTAACATCTGACCGCCGGGCATCGGCATTCAGGATGCCCGGCCTCAGAACCGTCTGTATTTCCATCTGTTATCAGTAAGTTAATCTAAAATAATAAAGTAAGTCATTAAAACACACTGAAAGCAGGGGAGAACACCATGCGATCGAAACTACTGATTACGTCCATTTTTGCTGCCGCTACGCTGTTTACCGTGGCGGGCTGTTCATCCAACCAGGCTGTTAAGACGACCGACGGTAAAACCGTGGTCACCGACGGTAAGCCGGAAGTCGACAGCGATACCGGGCTGGTCTCTTATAAAAACGCCCAGACCGGACAGACTGAGCAGATCAATCGCGACCAGGTAAAATCCATGAGCGAGCTGGATAACTAATTTCGCGTTTTTTATCCTCACGCTTGAAAAAACGGATGCTGATGCATCCGTTTTTGTTTTTACCGCAAGACGCGTTATGCCGACTGGTAAATCGCAGCAAACCCTTTCTGCTTCATCCCCGCCTAATACCCCTGCGGATTGCCCCTGTAAGCGCGCCCGTTAACTGGCTACACTCATTGCATTCCCACGGTGGGCAGGACACAGGCAAGGTTATGATTTTAATTATTTATGCGCACCCCTATCCGCATCACTCCCATGCCAACCGGCGGATGCTGGAGCATGTGCAGGGGCTGGACGATATCGAGGTGCGCTCGCTTTATCAGCTTTATCCCGATTTCAACATCAACGTGCCCGCCGAGCAGGAGGCGCTGGCGCGCGCCGATCTCATCGTCTGGCAGCATCCGATGCAATGGTACAGCGTGCCGCCGCTGTTCAAACTCTGGATAGACAAAGTGTTGTCGCACGGCTGGGCCTATGGCAAAGGCGGAACGGCGCTCAGGGGCAAAAGCGTGCTGTGGGCCGTGACGACCGGCGGCGATAAACACCATTTTGATCTTGGCGACCATCCTGGCTTCGACGTGCTCGCGCAGCCGTTACAGGCCACCGCGCTCTATTGCGGCCTGAACTGGCTAACACCCTATGCGATGCACCGCACCTTTGTCTGCGACGACGAAACGCTCGAAGGCAAAGCGCGGGAATACCTGAAACGCTTAACCGACTGGCAGGAGCGCCATCATGGATAGTCATACGTTGATACAGGCGCTGATCTACCTCGGGTCGGCCGCGCTGATTGTGCCCGTCGCGGTGCGTCTTGGGCTTGGCTCGGTGCTGGGATATCTGATTGCTGGCGGGCTGATTGGCCCGTGGGGATTACGGCTGGTGACGGACGCGCAGGCGATTTTGCATTTTGCGGAAATCGGCGTGGTGCTGATGCTGTTTGTCATCGGGCTTGAGCTTGATCCGCAGCGCCTGTGGAAACTGCGCGCCTCGGTCTTTGGCGGCGGCGCGTTGCAGATGGGCGCGTGCGGCCTGCTGCTCGGCGGCTTTTGCGTGGCGCTCGGGCTGCGCTGGCAGGTGGCGTTGCTGATTGGCCTGACGCTCGCGCTCTCTTCAACGGCCATCGCCATGCAGGCGATGAACGAGCGTAACCTGACGGCATCACAAATGGGGCGCAGCGCCTTTGCCGTGTTGCTGTTCCAGGATATCGCCGCGATCCCGCTGGTGGCGATGATCCCACTGCTAGCCGCGAGCGGCGAGGCGACGACCGCCAGCGCGTTTCTTCTCTCGGCGCTGAAAGTCGTCGGCGCGCTGGCCCTGGTGGTGTTGCTCGGGCGTTTTGTCGCGCGACCGGCGCTGCGTTTTGTGGCGCGCTCCGGGCTTCGCGAGGTGTTCAGCGCCGTAGCGCTGTTTCTGGTGTTCGGCTTCGGGCTGCTGCTGGAAGAGGCCGGGCTGTCGATGGCGATGGGCGCGTTTCTCGCGGGCGTCTTACTGGCAAGCTCGGAATACCGCCACGCGCTGGAGAGCGATATTGAGCCGTTCAAAGGGCTGCTGCTGGGGTTATTTTTTATCGGCGTCGGGATGTCGATTGATTTCGGCACGCTGGTGGCGCATCCGCTGCGCGTGCTTACGCTGCTCTTTGGCTTCCTGATTATCAAAACCGTCACGCTGTGGCTTATCGCGAAACCGCTGAAGGTGCCGGGGCGTCAGGGGCGCTGGTTTGCCGTGCTGTTAGGGCAGGGAAGTGAGTTCGCGTTCGTGATTTTCGGCGCGGCGCGCAGCGCCGAAGTGCTGGATGTCGAATGGGCGAAGGCGCTGACGCTCGCGGTGGCGCTCTCTATGGCCGCGACGCCGCTGCTGCTGGTGCTGTTAACCCGCCTTGAGAAATCGGGGCAGCAGCAGGCGCGAGAAGCTGATGAGATTGATGAAGAGCAGCCGCGGGTGATTATCGCGGGCTTCGGGCGATTTGGTCAGATAGCCGGCCGTTTGCTGCTCTCCAGCGGCGTGAAGATGGTGGTTCTCGATCACGATCCGGACCATATCGAAACGCTGCGCAAATTTGGCATGAAAGTGTTTTATGGCGACGCCACCCGCGTCGACCTGCTGGAATCGGCGGGCGTGGCGAAAGCCGAAGTGCTGATTAACGCCATTGACGATCCGCAGGCGAATCTGCAACTGACGGAGCTGGTGCAGACGCACTTTCCGCAGGTGCGGATTATCGCCCGCGCCCGCGATGTCGATCATTACATTCGCCTGCGTCAGGCGGGTGTCGCGCAGCCGGAGCGTGAAACGTTCGAAGGCGCGCTGCGGGTAGGGCGCATGGCGCTGGAGGAGCTGGGCATCGGCAGTTACGAAGCGCGCGAGCGCGCCGATCTGTTTCGTTGTTATAACCAGCAAATGGTGGATGAAATGGCTGAAGGCGACAACGACACCTCGGCGCGCGCCGCCACCTTCAGGCGCACCAGCGCGATGCTGACGGAGATCATTAGCGAAGACCGCGCGCATTTGTCTTTGATCCAGCGTCACGGCTGGCAGGGGACACAGGAAGGCAAACACACCGGCAATGAGGCCGACGAGCCGGAAGTGAAACCGCAGCCATAAAAAAACGCCCCTGTCGGGGCGTTTTCTTTTGCGCGAAGGCTGAGCGCGGCGTTAGCTCAGCGCCACTTTAATGCCGAGCGCCAGCAGCATGCCGCCCAGCAGTTTGTCGATCACCTTCTGTGCTTTGGTCAGGCCGCGGCGCACCGGCTGGCTCTGAATCAACAGGACCAGCAGCGGCCACCAGACCAGCGTCAGCGCGACGATAATGCCCGCGTACCAGAGTTTTTCCATCAGGCCGGAGTTTACGTTCAGCACCTGAGTGAACATTGCCAGAAAGAACAGCGTGGCTTTGGGGTTCAGCAGGTTACAGAGGTAACCCTGAATAAACGCTTTTTTAAGCGAAGTGCTTTCCTGCGCCACGCCATCGAGCGCCAGACTGGTGGTCCCGCGCGCCAGCAGCGCATTCACGCCAAGCCAGACGAGATACGCTGCGCCGACATATTTCAGCGCGCCGAAAAGCCACGGCGTGGTGGTGATGACTACCGCGATGCCCGCGACACAGTAGGTCATATGCGTCACAACGCCTGCGATGACGCCTGCGGCCGTCATCATCGCGGCGCTGCGCGGATAGCGCGCGGCGTTTTTGATAACCAGAAAGAAATCGGGGCCCGGCGACAGCATGCCCAGCGCCGCAATAGTGGCAACAAAAAGGGTGGTTTCCAGCATGGTCAATCCTCACTTCAGCAAGCGCGCACTATAAAGCATTCAGTACATTTTGACATCCGCTGCCTTCAGGCAACAAAACGGGTTTACACGGGTGTAAAGTCGAAACGCGTTTGGTTTCATACGCATAACGAAGCGGCGAAAAACGCTGCATCGTGCCCTCCACAGCAGAACAAAAAAAATTCTTTATCTGGTTCGGGTCGCCAGTCGACTAAAGATTGCGCTTTCCGTATAGTGGCGGCAATTTTTTATACCTGGGAAATTATCAATGATCAGTCTGATTGCGGCTTTAGCGGTGGATCGCGTGATTGGTATGGAAAACGCCATGCCGTGGGACCTCCCTGCCGATCTCGCCTGGTTTAAACGTAACACACTTAACAAACCGGTTATCATGGGGCGTCTGACCTGGGAATCGATCGGTCGCCCGCTGCCGGGCCGTAAAAATATTGTGCTCAGCAGCCGTCCGGGCGAAGATGACCGCGTTGTGTGGGTGCGCTCCGTTGAGGAAGCGTTACAGGCATGCGGCGATGCCGAAGAAGTGATGGTGATTGGCGGCGGTCGCGTTTACGAGCAGTTCCTGCCGCGCGCGCAGCGTCTTTATCTCACCCATATCGATGCGGAAGTGGAAGGCGATACCCATTTCCCGGATTACGAGCCGGACGAGTGGCAGTCGGTGTTTAGCGAATTCCATGACGCCGATGAGAAGAACTCACACAGCTATTGTTTCGAGATTCTTGAGCGCCGTTAAGCCGCGTCTGGGTTGACGGTTGTGTTGAAAAAGCGGATGCGCATGGCGCGTCCGCTTTTTTTATGGGGCTGCGGGTGCGGTTTACGGCGGGTGCGCTTCGCTTACCCGCCCTACGGGGAGCGGGGCATGGTTTGTAGGGTGGATAAGCGTAGCGCATCCACCTTTTACAAAAACGATCAGGATGCGATCGCGGCTTTGTCGTCGTCGATGTCGGCCTGACGATTGGAATGCTGCGTGAACACCGCTTTATCTTCCCAGCGCAGACAGGTCAGGGTACCGCCCCAGCAGCAGCCGGTATCGAGCGCGTAGATATTCTCCGGCGTGCCTTTTCCTTCCAGCGACGCCCAGTGCCCGAAGACAATGGCGTACTCCTGCGCCACCGGCCCAGGAATGGCGAACCACGGTTTCAGCGGCGCGGGCGCGCTTTCCGGGCTCTCTTTGCAATACATATCGAGCTGGCCGTTCGGGAAGCAATAACGCATGCGCGTAAAGGCATTGGAAATAAAACGCAGGCGCGCAAGGCCCGTCAGCTCCGGCGACCAGTTGTTAGGCATATCGCCGTACATCGCGTCGAGGAACAGCGGATAGCTGTCGCTCGCCAGCACCGCCTCGACATCGCGCGCGCACGCCTGAGCGGTAGCGAGATCCCACTGTGGCGTAATACCCGCGTGGGCCATCACCAGCTTTTTCTCTTCGTCCACCTGCAACAGCGGCTGGCGGCGCAGCCAGTTGATAAGCTCGTCGGCGTCCGGCGCTTCCAGCAGCGGCGTCACGCGGTCTTTCGGTTTATTACGGCTGATGCCCGCGAAAACCGCCAGCAGATGCAGATCGTGGTTGCCCAGCACCATGCGAACGGAATCGCCGAGTGAACGGACATAGCGCAGCACTTCAAGCGAGCCGGGGCCGCGGGCCACCAGATCGCCGGTCAGCCATAGCGTATCCTGGCCTGGTGTAAATTCGACCTGCTGTAACAGCGCGACAAGTTCATCGTAGCAACCATGAACGTCGCCAATCAGATATGTAGACATGGTATTAATGGATCAGTGTGGGAACGGCGAGGCGGAAAACCGGGATATCAAGGTGAAAACCGTTGCCCTGATCGTCCACCATTTCGTAGTGGCCCTGCATTGTGCCGAACGGCGTTTCAATGACCGCGCCGCTGGTGTACTGGTATTCGCCGCCGGGCTGGATATGGGGCTGAACCCCTACCACGCCTTCACCCTGGACTTCGGTCTCTTTACCGTTGCCGTTGGTGATAAGCCAGTAGCGGCCCAGCAGCTGAACAGGCGTTCGCCCCAGATTGCGGACGGTGACGGTATAGGCAAAGACGAAACGCTCATCCTCCGGTGAAGACTGGGCTTCGATATAAACGCTTTGTACCTGTACGCAAACGCGGGGTGAATCAGCCATGTTTAGCTCTCCTTCGAGGGCGGATTATCAGCTAAATAATTCGCCATCTGGCAATACTGCGCAACAGAAATATTCTCGGCGCGCATAGCCGGGTCGATGCCGAGCGACGTCAGAACCTCAGGGCTGAACACATTGCCAAGGCTGTTGCGAATCGTTTTACGGCGCTGGTTAAACGCTTCGGTGGTGAGACGGCTTAACAGACGCAGCTCTTTCACCGGATGCGGCGGCGTGGCGTGCGGCACAAGGCGCACCACGGCGGAATCCACTTTAGGCGGCGGCGTAAAGGCGGTCGGCGGTACTTCAAGCACAGGAATAACCTGGCAGAAATATTGTGCCATCACGCTTAAACGACCGTACGCCTTGCTGTTCGGCCCCGCAACCAGACGGTTGACCACCTCTTTTTGCAGCATGAAGTGCATGTCGGCAATCGCATCAGTATAGCTAAAGAGGTGGAACATCAGTGGGGTCGAGATATTGTACGGCAGGTTACCGAACACGCGCAGCGGCTGGCCCATTTTCTGCGACAGTTCGCCGAAATCCATGGTCATGGCGTCCTGCTGATAAATGGTCAGCTTCGGGCCAAGGAACGGATGCGTTTGCAGGCGCGCTGCCAGATCGCGGTCGAGCTCGATAACGGTAAGCTGGTCAAGACGTTCGCCCACCGGCTCGGTTAATGCGGCAAGGCCCGGGCCGATTTCTACCATCGCCTGGCCTTTTTGTGGGTTAATTGCAGAGACGATGCTGTCTATAACGAATTGATCGTTAAGAAAGTTTTGCCCGAAGCGTTTGCGGGCTAAATGGCCCTGATGGACTCGATTATTCATTGATTCTTACTGTTCACAATCATGCTGATGGCGAGATTAAGCGCCGTAATAAAACTGCCGACGCTGGCGTTTCCGGAACCTGCCAGCTCCAGCGCGGTGCCGTGATCGACCGACGTGCGGATAAAGGGCAGGCCGAGCGTAATGTTCACCGCGCGGCCAAATCCCTGGTATTTTAGCACGGGCAGGCCCTGATCGTGGTACATCGCCAGCACCGCATCGGCGTTTTCGAGGTATTTGGGCTGAAAAAGGGTATCAGCGGGCAGCGGGCCGGTGAGACGCATCCCTTTCGCGCGCATCGCTTCCAGCACAGGGATAATCGTATCGATCTCCTCCGTGCCCATATGACCGCCTTCGCCCGCGTGCGGGTTCAGACCACAGACCAGCACGTGCGGGTTCGCGATACCAAATTTGCTTTGCAGGTCGTGGTGCAGCGTCGTGAGGATATGGCGCAGGAGATCCGGCGTAATGGCATCCGCCACCGCTTTTAGCGGCAGATGTGTCGTGACCAGGGCGACGCGCAGCGCTTCGGTGGCGAGCATCATCACGACTTTTTCGCTATGACTGCGCGCTTCAAAGAACTCGGTATGGCCGGTAAACGGAATGCCCGCGTCGTTGATAATCCCTTTATGCACCGGGCCTGTGACCAGCGCGTCGAATTCGCCGCTCAGGCAGCCATCGCAGGCGCGCGCCAGGGTTTCCACCACGTAACTGCCGTTCGCCGCATCGAGCGTGCCGGGCACGACAGGCGCTTTTAGCGTAACGGGCAGAAGTGTGAGCGTCCCTGCCGCCTGGGGTGCGGCGGGTTTATCAGACGAGAAGGGCAATAGCGTGAGCGGTAAACCGAGCTGCGCCGCCCGCGCGGTAAGTAGCGACGGGTCGGCGCAGACGACCAGTTGCGCAGGCCAGCTATTCTGGGCCAGCGCGACAACCAGGTCGGGGCCAATCCCGGCGGGTTCGCCGGGCGTAATGACCACGCGAGGGGTTTTTACCATCAGTTGCTCAGAATTTTCACGTAGGCGCTGGCGCGTTGTTCCTGCATCCAGGTCGCCGCTTCTTCGGAGAATTTGCGGTTGAACAGCATGCGATAGGCGCGATCTTTTTGGGCCGCGTCGGTGCGGTCAGACTTGCGGGTATCCAGCAGTTCGATCAGATGCCAGCCGAAAGACGAGTGTACCGGCGTGCTCATCTGGCCTTTGCTGAGGCTCATCAGCGCATCGCGGAAAGCCGGATCGTAAACGTCCGCTGCCGCCCAGCCGAGATCCCCGCCCTGGTTAGCAGAGCCCGGATCCTGAGAGAATTCACGCGCGGCCTGAGCAAAGGTGGTTTTACCACTCTTGATATCAGCGGCGATCTCTTCAAGTTTCTGACGCGCCTGCTGATCGGTCATGATCGGCGACGGTTTCAGCAGAATGTGACGCGCATGGACTTCAGTGACCGACACGGTCTGAGACTGGCCACGCAGATCGTTCACTTTAATGATATGGAAGCCGACGCCTGAGCGGATCGGGCCAATCACGTCGCCTTTCTTCGCCGTGCTCAGCGCCTGGGCGAATACCGATGGCAGCTCCTGAATACGGCCCCAGCCCATCTGGCCGCCTTTCAGCGCCTGCTGGTCTGCGGAATAGGTAATCGCAAGCTTACCGAAATCACCGCCGTTACGCGCCTGATCGATAATCGAACGCGCCTGCGCTTCGGCTTCGCTCACCTGATCGGCGGTCGGGTTTTCCGGCAGCGGGATCAGAATGTGGCTCAGGTTCAGTTCGGTGCTGGCGTCGTTCTGGTTGCCGACCTGCTCGGCCAGGGTTTCCACTTCCTGCGGCAGGATAGTAACGCGACGACGCACTTCGTTATTACGCACTTCAGAGATGATCATCTCTTTGCGGATCTGGGCGCGATAGGTGTTGTAGTTCAGGCCGTCATAGGCCAGACGGCTACGCATCTGATCGAGCGTCATGTTGTTTTGTTTGGCGATATTAGCGATAGCCTGGTCAAGCTGTTCATCGCTGATTTTCACGCCCATTTTCTGGCCCATCTGCAACATAATCTGATCCATGATCAGACGTTCCAGAATCTGATGACGCAGCGTGCTGTCATCCGGGAGCTGCTGGCCTGCCTGGTTGGCGTTAAGCTTTACCGACTGCATGAGGCCATCAACGTCACTTTCCAGTACCACGCCGTTGTTCACGACGGCTGCAACTTTATCGACAACCTGCGGAGCAGCGAAGCTGGTATTCACCACCAGGGTGATACCGAGAAGCAGCGTTTTCCAGTTCTTCATACCTTTTCCATTTCGTTTAACCGCAAAGCGGAGGATGTTTCAAAATCTGAGCATTACATGGAGCGCTGATACGGCAGAATATTCGAGCGCAGCATCTGCTGAGTGCCGAGACCGTAGTTGGAGCTCAGGCCGCGCAGCTCAATGTTGAAGCCAATGACTTCATCGTATTTGCTCTTATCAATATCCCAGCCGTTGAGTTTCCGCTCATAACCGACGCGGATGGCATAACAGCAGGAGTTGTACTGCACGCCGAGCATCTGATCGGCCGCTTCGTTGGTATTGGTGTCGTAGTAATACGCGCCCACGACCGACCAGCGATCCACCACCGGCCAGCTCGCCGTCATGCCCACCTGATTAATACCGTCTTTATACTGTTCTGATCGCGCAAAAGTCGGCAGCGTCGCCTGGATATACTCCGGGCTTGCGTAACGGTAGTTCAGCTGCACCACGCGATCTTCATCACGACGGTACTCGATGACGCCGTTGCCAGTGGCAACGTTAGCAAGGCGCGCGTCATACTGCACGCCGCCGCGCAGGCCCCAGCGATCGCTGATGCGCCAGTAAGTATCACCTGCCCAGACCATCGAGCCCGTATCTTTATTCTTCTCCCAGTTGATGTTGTCATCGCCGGTACGGGACTGGGTGAAGTAGTAGATTTGACCTACAGAAACGTTAAAACGTTCAACCGCGGCGTCATCATAAATACGTGACGTCACGCCCGTTGTGACCTGATTTGCAGACGCGATACGGTCAAGGCCGCCGTAAGTACGGTCACGGAACAGGCCGGAGTAGTCGGACTGCAGCAGTGAGGAGTCGTAGTTGTTGATCGTGCTCTGATCGCGGTACGGCACGTAGAGATACTGCGCGCGCGGCTCCAGGGTCTGGGTAAAACCATCGCCGATAAGATTGGCGTCACGCTCGAAGACCACTTTACCGTCGAGCTTAAACTGCGGCAGAACGCGGTTAACGGAATCTTCAAGATTGTTAGCCGCTTCGTTATTGCCGCCAAGATAGTTCCGGTAACGTTCGAGATTGTCCTGCTGATAATGTGTCGCCAGCAGTTTTGCCTCGGCATTCAGGCTGCCCCAGTCGTTAGACATCGGCAGATTGATGGTCGGCTCAAGGTGCAGACGCGTCGCTTCCGGGTAGTTCTCGTTCACGTTAGTGAAATGGACGGCCTGAGCGTAAAGATGCGTATCGAACGGCCCGACGTCGTTCTGGTAGAAATTGACGTCAAGCTGCGGCTCGGCACGATAGGAGCTCCCCCGGTTGGCATCAAACACCTGGAACTGGCGTGCGGAAACCGTCGCGTCGAAGTCCTGGACTGCATAACCCACGCTGAAGAACTGCGTCGCGTAGCCGTCGGTACTCGAGCCGTATTTCGAGTTGAAATCGTTAAAGTAATCGGTGTCGCTAACCTTGGTGTAGTTAACGTTAAAGCGCCACACCTGATCCATTACACCAACGTGCTGCCAGTAGTACAGCCAGCGGTGCTTAGAATCCATCTCCGGATGCTCATCCTGATAGACGTTATCCGACGGCAGATAGTCGAATTCCATCAGGCCCGCGCCCGCGTGCGTCAGATAGCGGAATTCATTCTGCCACTGCACGTTACCACGCTTATGCATGTAGTGCGGGGTAATGGTGGCATCGAAGTTCGGTGCGATATTCCAGTAATACGGTAAGGAGAACTCGAAATAGTTGTTCTTACTGTATTGCGCGTTCGGGATAAGGAAGCCGGAACGACGTTTATCGCCAACCGGCAGCTGCAAATAGGGGCTGTAGAACACCGGCACCGGGCCGAGTTTAAAACGGGCGTTCCAGATTTCGGCGACCTGCTCTTCGCGGTCGTGGATAACTTCACTACCGACCACGCTCCAGGTGTCGGAACCCGGCAGACAGGAAGTAAATGAACCGTTTTCCAGAATGGTATAGCGGTTTTCGCCGCGCTGTTTCATCAGATCCGCTTTACCGCGGCCCTGACGCCCTACCATCTGGTAATCGCCTTCCCAGACGTTGGTATCTTTAGTATTTAAATTTGCCCACGCTTTAGGACCTTTCAGGATGACCTGATTGTCATCATAGTGCACATTACCCAGGGCATCGACCGTGCGCACAGGCGTTGGCTGGCCTTCCACCTGCTTTTGATGAAGCTGTACTTCATCGGCCTGCAGGCGACCATTACCTTGCTGAATATCAACATTACCAGTAAATACCGCGTTGTCCGGGTAGTTACCTTTCGCGTGATCGGCGTTAATGGTCACCGGCAACTGGTTAGGGTCGCCCTGTACCAGAGGACGATTATAGGTGGGTATGCCAAGCTTACATTGAGAAGCAAGATCGGCAGCCATGCCTTGTTGGCTGTAAAGGGCTGCGCCAATCATGGTGGCCAGCAAGGTGGGAATACGTTTTTTCATACGAGTTATTCGTGGTTCCATCATCAATGGCTTCGCGTCGGCAAACGGTCAGAGACTAACTTACTCATCACTACAGCGCCAGTGTTATCCTGTCTGCTTTTCTGCCTGCCGGTTAGGCACCGCTTTGAATGGCAGGTATGATAAAGGAATTTCTGGCTGACGGCATGACCATTTGGGGAGTATATGCAGTATTGGGGAAAACTGGTTGGAGGGCTCACCGGGCTGCTGGTCGGCGGTGGAGTCTGGGGCGTCATCTTAGGCCTCGTAATAGGCCATATGATAGACAAAGCGCGCAGCCGTCGTACCGTCTGGTTCACCAGCCAGCAGGAACGTCAGTCGCTCTTCTTCGCCACCACGTTTGAGGTGATGGGACACCTGACCAAATCGAAAGGTCGTGTCACGGAAGCCGATATTCAGGTGGCGACGCAGTTTATGGATCGCATGAACCTGCACGGCGCGTCGCGAGACGCGGCCCGCAACGCGTTTCGCGTGGGCAAGGAAAATGGCTATCCGTTGCGCGATAAAATGCGCCAGCTTCGCAGCGTCTGCTTTGGCCGCTTTGATCTGATTCGGATGTTTCTGGAAATTCAGATCCAGACCGCGTTTGCGGACGGCTCGCTGCACCCGAAAGAGCGCGACGTGCTGTATGTGATTGGCGAAGAGCTGGGGATTTCCCGCATGCAGTTCGATCAATTCCTGCGCATGATGCAGGGCGGCGCGCAGTTTGGCTCCGGTCAGCAATCCTGGCACAACGGCGATGCGCAGCAGGCACCGCGCGGGCCGACGCTGGAAGACGCCTGCAACGTGCTGGGTGTCAAAACGACCGATGATGCCACGACTATCAAACGCGCGTACCGTAAGCTGATGAGCGAGCATCATCCTGACAAACTGGTTGCCAAAGGGCTGCCGCCGCAGATGATGCAAATGGCGCAGCAGAAGGCGCAGGAAATTCAGAAAGCCTACGACATGATCAAGTCGGCGAAAGGGTTTCGTTAAGCAAAGCCTGAGCCAAACAAAAAGAGACGCGTCTGCGTCTCTTTTTATTTAAGGATGATGTTCAGGCTGGCTCAGAAATCCGCTGGTGCCCGGAACGTCATCGGCGTGCCGTAGGCCGGATGCGTAATCGTGAGCTGCTCGGCGTGCAGCAGCAGACGCGGCGCGCGGGCAAACGCCTCGGGTGTCGCGTAAAACTTATCGCCCAGAATCGGGTGGCCAAGCGCCATCATATGCACGCGCAGCTGATGCGAACGCCCGGTAATCGGCCTGAGCAGCACGCGGGCGGTGTTATCGTCCGCGTACTCCAGCACCTCATACTCGGTTTGCGCCGCTTTGCCCGTTTCATAGCAGACCTTCTGCTTTGGCCGGTTCGGCCAGTCGCAAATCAGCGGTAAATCCACCACCCCTTGCGCGTTTTCCGGGTGCCCCCAGACGCGCGCCACATAGTGCTTCTTCGGCTCGCGTTCGCGGAACTGCCGCTTAAGCTCGCGCTCCGCGGCTTTGGTGAGCGCCACCGCAATCACCCCGCTGGTGGCCATATCCAGCCGGTGCACCGATTCTGCCTTCGGGAAATCACGCTGAATGCGGGTCATCACGCTGTCTTTATGCTCCTCAAGCCGTCCAGGCACCGAGAGCAGACCGCTGGGTTTGTTGACCACCATAATATGCTCATCCTGATAAAGAATGAGCAGCCACGGGTCTTGCGGCGGGTTATAGGCATCCAGCATGTTTCGCTCCGGTTACTGATGAGTCACTACGATAAGACGCAGCGCATCCAGTCGCCAGCTCGCCTGGTTAAGATTCTCCAGCACCTGCTGACGGTTATGCTCAATCGCCGCCAGTTCGTCGTCGCGAATATTCGGGTTCACGGCGCGCAGCGCTTCGAGACGCGACAGCTCGGCGGAGAGTTTGTCATCGGCTTCCTGACGCGCCGCGTCGATAAGCTCGCGTGCCGCTTTCTCCACCTGCGCTTCGCCGCCCTGCAGAATCGCATGCACTTCCTGCTGCACCGCGTTCACCAGCTTGCTGCCGGTATGGCGGTTCACGGCGCTGAGCTGGCGGTTGAAGCTTTCAAACTCCACCTGGCCTGCCAGGTTATTGCCGTTTTTATCAAGCAGCATGCGGACCGGCGTCGGCGGCAGGAAGCGGTTAAGCTGCAACTGCTTCGGCGCTTTGGCTTCGACCACGTAAATCAGTTCCAGCAGCAGCGTGCCGACCGGTAACGCTTTGTTTTTCAGCAGCGAAATGGTGCAGCTGCCGGTGTCGCCGGAAAGGATCAGATCCAGACCGTTGCGGATAAGCGGGTGCTCCCAGGTGATGAACTGCGCGTCTTCGCGCGACAGCGCCACGTCGCGGTTAAACGTAATGGTACAGCCATCTTCCGGCAGGCCGGGGAAATCCGGCACCAGCATATGATCGGATGGCGTCAGCACAATCATATGTTCGCCGCGATCGTCCTGATTGATGCCGACGATGTCGAACAGGTTCATGGCGAAATTCACCAGGCCCGTATCGTCATCCTGTTCAGCGATGGCATCAGCCAGCTGCTGGGCTTTTTCGCCGCCGTTAGAGTGGATCTCCAGCAGGCGGTCGCGGCCCTGCTCAAGCTGCGCTTTCAGTTCATCGTGCTGTTTGCGGCACGCCTGAATCAGCTCGTCAAAGCCTTCGGTGTTCTCCGGGGCGGCGAGGTAGCCAATCAGCTGCTCATAGACGCTGTCATAAATGGCGCGTCCGGTAGGGCAGGTGTGTTCGAACGCGTCCAGCCCTTCGTGATACCAGCGCACCAGCACGGATTGCGCGGTTTTCTCAAGGTACGGCACATGGATCTGGATATCATGCGCCTGGCCGATACGGTCCAGACGGCCGATACGCTGCTCCAGCAGATCGGGGTTGAACGGCAGATCGAACATTACCAGCTGGCTGGCGAACTGGAAGTTGCGGCCTTCGGAGCCGATTTCCGAGCACAGCAGCACCTGCGCGCCGGTATCTTCTTCAGCAAACCAGGCCGCCGCGCGGTCGCGCTCGATAATCGACATGCCTTCATGGAACACGGCGGCGCGAATGCCTTCTCGCTCGCGCAGCACCTGCTCCAGTTGCAGGGCGGTGGCGGCTTTGGCGCAGATCACCAGCACTTTCTGCGAGCGGTGGCTGGTCAGATAGCCCATCAGCCACTCCACGCGCGGGTCGAAGTTCCACCAGGTGCCGCTGTCGCCTTCAAACTCCTGGTAAATCTGCTCCGGGTAGAGCATATCGCGCGCGCGCTCTTCGGCGGACTTACGCGCGCCCATGATGCCAGAGACTTTAATCGCGGTCTGGTACTGCGTCGGCAGCGGCAGCTTAATGGTGTGCAACTCGCGCTGCGGGAAGCCTTTCACGCCGTTGCGGGTATTACGGAACAGTACGCGGCTGGTGCCGTGGCGGTCCATCAGCATGGAGACCAGCTCCTGACGCGCGCTTTCGGCGCCGTCGCGGTCGCTGTTGGCGGTTTGCAGCAGCGGCTCGATATCCTGTTCGCCAATCAGTTCGCTTAAGGTGTTGAGCTGTTCATCGCTCAGATGCGTGCCCGCCAGCAGCAGCGCCACGGCGTCCGCCACCGGGCGATAGTTCTGCTGTTCTTCGACAAACTGCGCGAAATCGTGGAAACGGTTCGGGTCCAGCAGGCGCAGACGCGCGAAGTGGCTCTCCATACCGAGCTGTTCCGGCGTCGCGGTCAGCAGCAGTACGCCTGGCACGCGTTCGGCCAGCTGTTCAATCGCCTGATATTCACGGCTCGGGGCGTCTTCGCTCCAGACCAGGTGATGGGCTTCATCCACCACCAGCAGATCCCACTCGGCGTCGCACAGATGCTCAAGGCGCTGCTTGTTGCGGCGCACGAAATCCAGCGAGCAGATCACCAGTTGTTCGGTGTCGAACGGGTTGTCGGATTCATGCTGGGCTTCGGCGTAACGTTCGTCATCAAACAGCGAGAAGCGCAGGTTGAAGCGGCGCAGCATCTCCACCAGCCACTGGTGTTGCAACGTTTCGGGCACGACAATCAGCACGCGCTCGGCCGCGCCTGCAAGCAGCTGCTGATGAATGATCATCCCGGCCTCGATGGTTTTGCCGAGACCCACTTCATCGGCCAGCAGCACGCGCGGCGCGTGGCGGCGGCCCACGTCATTGGCGATATTGAGCTGGTGCGGGATAAGGTTCGTGCGCTGGCCGCGCAGGCCGCTCCACGGCATCCGGTACTGTTCGCTCTGGTACTTGCGGGCGCGATAGCGCAGGGCAAAGCGGTCCATTCTGTCAATCTGACCGGCGAACAGGCGGTCCTGCGGTTTGCTGAACACCAGTTTGCTGTCGAGGAACACTTCGCGCAGCGCGACATTTTCCTCAAGCGTATCCAGACGGGTGCCGATATAAATAAGTAAGCCGTTTTCTTCCTTTACTTCATCCACTTTCAACTGCCAGCCTTCGTGGCTGGTCACGGTATCGCCCGGGTTGAACATTACGCGGGTGACCGGGGAGTCATTTCGGGCATACAGACGATTTTCACCGGTAGCCGGGAAAAGCAGAGTCACCATGCGGGCGTCGATAGCCACCACGGTGCCCAGTCCCAGTTCGCTTTCCGTATCGCTGATCCAGCGTTGACCAAGTGTAAAAGGCATATATATCGGCTCTATTCTCTTATCAGATTTGCAGGCAATAGTATGACTCCCGCCTGCGTGCAGGCGGGGGGTCGCAATCAGGGTGATGTGAAAAGGGCGCTATGGTACTGGATGGCAGGACGTTCGTCACGTGTCAAAAAAGCCCCATCTGCCCTGTCATCAGTGTAGCAAAGTCATCCTCCATAAAAGGCAGGATGCCGTCCGCGACGGGCTGTAACTGCTTCGTTAAATAGTGGTCGTAGTCGGGCGCGCCCTGCTGATAATCCACCGGCTCCGGGCCGTTCATCGTCCAGACATATTTAATCGTGCCGCGGTTCTGGTACTGCGCCGGACGCCCGAGGCGCGCGTTATGCTCATCGGCAAGCCGTGCGGCGCGCACGTGCGGCGGCACGTTGCGCTGGTATTCGCTGAGCGGGCGGCGCAGGCGTTTGCGGTAGACCAGTTGATCGTCCAGTTCGCCCGCCATCAGCCGCGCGATAGTGTCGCGAATGTAGTCCTGGTACGGCTCGCGGCGAAAAATACGCAGGTAGAGATTTTGCTGGAACTGCTGCGCGAGCGGCGTCCAGTCGGTGCGCACCGTTTCCAGCCCTTTAAAGACCATGCGCTGGCTGTCCCCTTCCTGAATCAGCCCGGCGTAGCGCTTTTTGCTACCCATCTCTGCGCCGCGAATGGTCGGCATCAGAAAACGGCTGAAGTGAGTTTCGTACTCCAGCTCCAGCGCGCTCTCAAGACCCATGCTCTCTTTAAGGTGACGCTGCCACCAGGCGTTAACGTGTGCAATCAGCCGCTGGCCTATCTCTGCGGCCTCGTCTTCTTTATGCGCCCGCTTAAGCCAGACGAACGTGGAGTCGGTATCGCCGTAAATCACCGTATAGCCCTGCGCTTCGATCAGCGCTTTGGTCTGACGCATGATCTCGTGGCCGCGCATGGTGATCGAGGAGGCGAGGCGCGGATCGTAGAACCGGCACGCGCTGGTGCCGAGCACGCCGTAAAACGCGTTCATGATGATTTTCAGCGCCTGAGAGAGCGGCTTGTTGCCGAGGCGTTTAGCCTCTTCGCGCCCCTGCCAGATCTGCGTGACGATCTCCGGCAGGCAGTGCGTCTCGCGTGAAAACCACGCGCCAATAAAGCCTTCCACGCTTGCCGCGGGTTCCGGCGCGCCCAGCCCTTCCACCAGTCCTACCGGATCGATTAAAAAGGTGCGGATGATCGACGGATAAAGGCTTTTGTAATCGAGCACCAGCACCGAATCATACAGGCCGGGCTGCGAATCCATCACATAGCCGCCGGGACTGGCCTGCGGCGGCACCGCGCCGAGGTTCGGCGCGACAAACCCCGCTCGGTGCATGCGTGGAAAATAGAGGTGGCTGAACGCCGCGACCGAGCCGCCGTGGCGGTCTACCGGCAGGCCGTTCACCGTGGCGCGTTCCAGCAGAAACGGCATGATCTCCGTTTTATGGAAGATGCGCGTTACCAGCTCACAGTCTTTCAGGTTATAGGTGGCGAGCGCGGGTTTATCCTCCGCGAAGCGCCGGTCGATTTCATCCATGCGCTGCCACGGGTTGTCGATGGCTTTACCTTCGCCGAGCAGCTCCTGCGACACCGCCTCCAGCGAAAACGACGAAAAATTCCAGAAGGCAGATTTTAGCGCTTCGATGCCGTCGATGATTAACCGCCCCGCGGCCTGCGCGAAAAAAACGCCATTTTTAAAGCCGTGTTCGCGCCACTCCAGCTCGCTGTTACCGCGCCCAAGCCGTAAGGGCACGCCGTAACGCTCGGCATGTTTTTGCAGCATCCGCAGATCGAACTGGATAACGTTCCAGCCGATCAGCACGTCCGGGTCATGCCGTGCAAACCAGGCGTTGAGTTTTTCAATCAGCTGCGGGCGGCTTGCGACATATTCCAGTTCGAAATCAAGGCCGCGAGCGTCGCCGTTTTCCGGCCCGAGCATGTAGACCACGCGCGAGCCGCAGCCTTCAAGGCCGATGCAGTAAAGCTCGCCGTGGCGGTTGGTTTCGATATCAAGCGACACCCATTTGAGCGGCGGGCGATAGTGCGGGCTCGGCTTCAGGCGTGCGTTAATCAGCCGCTCGCCCTGACGCTCGCCGCTGACCCACACGGGTGCCGTGATAAACCGCTCCATCAGAAAACGTTCCGGCGGGCGAATATCCGCCTCATAGACCGTGACGCCGTTTTCGCGCAGCAGCTTTTCAAGCCGCATCAGCTGGCGGTGCGAGCGGCAGTAAAGGCCGCACACAGGCTGACGCTGAAAATCTTTCAGTGAAAGTGCCGCAAAACGCGCGTCGTTCTCCTGCGCAAGCAGGCTTTCGGCGCGCGCGCGTTCGGCTTCGGGAATAAACGCGACGGACTCCTGCGGCGGCAGGCAGACGCGCAGCGGCCCGGCATCTGTCGCAAGCCAGAATTCGATCTCCGTTCCCTGCGGTGTATCCCGCCAGTGACGGCTTAAAATAAACCCCTGATGCGCTTCAGACACGCGGCGTACTCACATAAAAAACCAGGCGTGATTATAGCCTGGTTGCGTCTGTTTTGCTGGGGTTTTATACAGGTACGCGGTGGTATTACAGGTTGAACGCAAGCCCGGTAAGCGTCGCGCCACCGGGCGCGGTTTACTGCCCGTAATACGCTTTCGCGCCGTGTTTGCGCAGATAGTGTTTATCCAGCAGCGTCTGCTGCATCGGTGGCAGCTCCGGGGCGAGTTGGCGGCAGAAGATCCCCATATAGGCGATCTCTTCCAGCACGATCGCGTTATGCACCGCGTCGACCGCATCTTTACCCCAGGCGAACGGGCCGTGGGAGTGCACCAGCACGCCGGGCATCTGAGCCGGATCGATATCGCGCTGGCGGAAGGTTTCGGCGATCACTACGCCCGTTTCCCACTCATACGCGCCGTTGATCTCGTCATCCGTCATTTTACGGGTGCAGGGGATCTCCCCGTAAAAGTAATCGGCATGCGTGGTGCCGGTCGCCGGGATCGGCAGCCCCGCCTGCGCCCAGATCGTCGCGTGGCGCGAATGGGTATGCACAATGCCGCCGATCGTCGGGAACTGCTGATAGAGCAGGCGATGGGTGGGCGTATCGGACGATGGCTTTTTCGTGCCTTCGACGACTTCGCCGGTCTCGATGCTGACCACCACCATATCTTCTGCGGTCATCACGCTGTAATCGACGCCCGAGGGCTTGATAACAAACAGGCCGCGCTCGCGGTCAACGGCGCTCACGTTGCCCCACGTGAGCGTCACCAGATTATGCTTCGGCAGCGCCAGATTGGCTTCCAGCACCTGACGCTTGAGTTCTTCTAACATACCTCTCTCCACGCTGGATGACGTGTCGCGAGCGAGCCTGCGAAGTCACAGGCCCGGCGCACGACGCGCCACCGGGCACTGGGGGTTAACGTTTGAAGCCGTAATAGACTTCGTTCCAGCGCAGCGCGTCTTTAAACGCGGGCAGGCGGGTCTCGTTGTCGATCACGGCGAGTTCAAGGTCATGCATCTCCGCGAACTGGCGCATATCGTCGAGCGTCAGCGCCTGGCTGAAGACGGTGTGGTGCGCGCCACCGGCGAGGATCCAGGCTTCAGACGCAGTCGGCAGATCCGGCTGCGCTTTCCACAGCGCGTTGGCCACCGGCAGCTTCGGCAGGTCGTGCGGGGTTTTTACCGCGTCGACGCAGTTCACCAGCAGGCGGAAACGATCGCCCAGATCGATAAGGCTGGCGTTGACGGCCGGACCGGTGGAGGTGGAGAAGATCAGGCGCGCCGGGTCGGCTTTACCGCCAATGCCGAGATATTGCACGTCGAGGATCGGTTTTTCCGGCGTGGCGATGGTCGGGCAGACTTCCAGCATATGGGAGCCGAGCACCATGTCGTTGCCGTTCTCGAAGTTATAGGTGTAGTCCTCCATAAAGGAGGTGCCGCCTTCAAGGCCAGTCGACATCACTTTCATGATGCGCAGCAGCGCGGCGGTTTTCCAGTCGCCTTCGCCCGCAAAGCCGTAACCCTGCTGCATCAGGCGCTGTACCGCGAGGCCCGGCAGCTGTTTCAGTCCGTGCAAGTCTTCAAACGTCGTGGTGAAGGCGTGGAAACCGCCGTCCTCCAGGAAGCGCTTCATGCCAAGCTCAATGCGCGCCGCATCAAGAACGTTCTGGCGTTTATCGCCGTTAATTTGCGCGGCGGGCGTCAGGCGGTAGCTGCTCTCATATTCATCCACCAGCGCGTTGATATCGCCTTCGCTGACGTCGTTAACCACGGCCACCAGATCGCCCACGCCCCAGGTGTTCACCGAGAAGCCGAACTTGATCTGCGCGGCAACTTTATCCCCTTCGGTCACGGCGACTTCACGCATGTTGTCGCCAAAGCGCGCCACTTTCAGGTGACGGGTATCCTGTTTCGATACCGCCTGGCGCATCCACGCGCCAAGACGCCCCTGAGACTGTTTGTCCTGCCAGTGGCCGGTTACTACGCTGTGTTGCAGACGCATGCGCGCGCCGATGAAGCCGAACTCGCGGCCGCCGTGTGCGGTCTGGTTCAGGTTCATAAAGTCCATGTCGATGCTGCCCCACGGGATCTGCGCATTGAACTGGGTATGGAATTGCAGCAGCGGTTTGTTAAGGATGGCAAGGCCGTTGATCCACATCTTCGCCGGCGAGAACGTATGCAGCCAGACCACCAGACCCGCGCATTTGTCGTCATAGTTGGCGTCGCGGCAAATGGCGGTGATCTCGTCCGGTGTGGTGCCGAGCGGCTTCAACACCAGTTTGCACGGCAGCTTCGCTTCAGCGTTCAGCGCGTTCACCACCTGTTCGGCGTGCTGGTTGACCTGACGCAGCGTTTCAGGGCCGTAAAGGTGCTGGCTGCCAATCACAAACCACACTTCATACTGATCGAAAATTGTCATCATCGTGTCCTTAATGTGTCAGGGCCGCCTGGCCTGCGCGCTCGGCAGACTGCGGGGTAGCGGCTGAAGGGAGATAGTGTTGTTCCGCGCTGTGCGACCATTGCTGGAAGCGGCGGTAGAGTTGTTCGAAGCGCGCGGCGCTCTCAGGCTGCGGCTGAAGCGTGCTTTCAATCTGGCTTGCCATCGCCTGCTGCGCCTGCGGGATATCGGCATGCGCGCCTGCGGCGACGGCGGCGAAAATGGCCGCGCCCAGCGCACAGCACTGATCGGAGGCGACGATTTGCAGCGGGCGGTTCAGCACGTCGCAACAGACCTGCATAATCACCGGGTTTTTACGGGCGATGCCGCCGAGCGCCATCACGTTATTCACCGCGATGCCCTGATCGACAAAGCACTCCTGAATGGCGCGTGCGCCAAAGGCGGTGGCGGCGATAAGCCCGCCGAAGAGCAGCGGCGCGTCGGTGGCGAGGTTAAGATCGGTAATGACGCCTTTCAGGCGCTGGTTGGCGAACGGCGTGCGGCGGCCATTAAACCAGTCGAGGATCACCGGCAGATGATCGAGCGACGGGTTTTTCGCCCAGGCTTCCGTAAGCGCAGGCAGCAGCTGTTTTTTGCTGGCTTCAATCTGCGGTTTCAGTTCCGGGTGCTGCTTCGCGAGCGTATCCAGCGGCCAGCCGAGCAGACGACCAAACCAGGCGTAGATATCGCCGAAGGCGGATTGCCCGGCTTCGAGGCCGATGAAATCCGGCACCACGCTGCCATCCACCTGACCACAAATACCTTTCACGGCGCGCTCGCCGACGTCCGCTTTCTCCGCCACCAGGATGTCGCAGGTGGAGGTGCCGATCACTTTCACGAGCGTGTTCGGCTGTGCGCCCGCGCCGACCGCGCCCATATGGCAGTCAAACGCGCCGCCGGAAATCACCACGCTCTCCGGCAGGCCGAGGCGCTGCGCCCAGTCGGCGCACAGGTTGCCCACCGGGATGTCGGCGGTGAAGGTGTCGGTGAACATCGGGTAATCGAGATGCTGGTTAATCAGCGGATCAAGCTCATCGAAGAAGCTTGCCGGCGGCAGGCCGCCCCAGCTTTCATGCCACAGCGATTTATGACCGGCGCTGCAACGGCCGCGGCGAATATCCGCCGGGCGGGTGGTGCCGGAGAGCAGGGCAGGTACCCAGTCGCACAGCTCAATCCACGAGGCGGCAGCCTGCGCGACGGCGCTGTCCTGGCGCGTCACATGCAGGATCTTGGCCCAGAACCATTCGCTGGAATAAATCCCGCCGATGTAGCGCGAATAGTCCGTTTTACCGGGCGTATGGCACAGGCGGGTGATTGCTTCCGCTTCTTCCACCGAGGTGTGATCTTTCCACAGCACGAACATCGCGTTGGGGTTGTCGGCAAACTCCGGATTAAGCGCCAGCACGTTACCGTCGGCGTCAATCGGGGCGGGCGTGGAGCCGGTGCTGTCAACGCCGATGCCAACCACGGCGGCGCGCTGCTCTGGCGAGAGCGCCGCCAGCACGGTTTTTAACGCCGCTTCCATTGATTCAATGTAATCCCGCGGATGATGGCGGAACTGGTTACGGGCCGCGTCGCAATAGCGCCCTTCCTGCCAGCGTGGATACCACTCCACGCTGGTGGCAAGCTCGGCACCGGTGGTGCAGTCCACCGCCAAAGCCCGAACCGAATCGCTGCCAAAATCGAGTCCCAGCGCAATAGCCATCTTCATACTCCATGCGATAAACAAACATGGAGAGAACATTAGTTTTACCCCGCCAAAAGGGTCAGGGTGGATCCGCTGAACTTATGGACGAAAATGCTGTGAAGCGAGAATTTGTGACGCCACGCAAATATTCGATGTGGACATTTCTGCCGCGCTTATAGACACTTCGGTTATGGATTAAAAAGCCTGACAGCGAAGGCAATACAGGTTATTTTCTGTAATAAAGCGGGCTTAAGCCGCCGCCGCTGTTGTGCCAGGCGCTCAGGTGCCTGCCGCTGCTGGCGAAAATAACGATATGGACAAATGGTTTCTTCACTCTCGCTTCGGAGCGCCGTGAAAATGGCTGAAACGCAAAACGATCCTCTGCTGCCTGGTTACTCGTTTAACGCCCATCTTGTGGCCGGACTGACGCCGATTGAGGCCGACGGCTGGCTCGATTTTTTCATTGACCGGCCGCTCGGCATGAAAGGTTATATTCTCAACCTGACGGTGCGCGGCGAAGGGGTGGTGAAAAATCAGGGTAAGGAATATCTCTGCCGCCCCGGCGATATGCTGCTGTTCCCGCCGGGCGAAGTGCACCACTATGGCCGCAACCCGGAGGCCAAAGAGTGGTATCACCAGTGGGTCTATTTCCGCCCGCGCGCCTACTGGCACGAGTGGCTGAACTGGCCCGCCATTTTCGCCAATACCGGTTTTTACCGCCCGGATGAGGCGCATCACGAACAGTTTTCTTCACTGTTTCAGGCGATTATCGACGCCGCCCAGGGGCCGGGGCGTTATGCCGAGCTGCTGGCGATAAACTTGCTGGAGCAGTTGCTGCTGCGCCGCGTTGAGGCGATTAGCGAATCGCTGAAAGCGCCGCTCGACAGCCGCGTGCGCGACGCCTGCCAGTACATCAGCGATCACCTGGCCGACAGCCATTTTGATATTGCAAGCGTCGCTCAGCATGTCTGCCTGTCGCCGTCGCGCCTGTCGCATCTCTTCCGTCAGCAGTTGGGCGTCAGCGTGCTGAGCTGGCGCGAAGATCAGCGCATCAGCCAGGCGAAGCTTCTGCTCAGCACCACACGCATGCCGATAGCGAGCGTCGGGCGCAACGTGGGCTTTGAAGATCAGCTCTATTTCTCGCGTGTGTTTAAGAAATGCACCGGGGCGAGCCCGAGTGAATTCCGCGCCGGATGCGAATAACGCAACGTGGGTTTCGTGTCATGCCCGGTAAAGTAAAGTATGGTTAAAGAAGGATGGCTTGACGCAGGGCATAGCGCTCAGGAGAATCCTCTGTTCCACACTTTACCGGATGCGTTATGGAAGCCTTTCTGGAACACTTTATCACTCAGTCAGTCGCCTATTCGCTGATTGCTATTACGCTGGTAGCGTTCCTCGAATCCCTGGCGCTGGTCGGGTTACTGCTGCCCGGCACCGTACTGATGGCAGCCCTGGGTGCGCTCATCGGCAGCGGCGAGGTCAATTTCTATGAGGCCTGGGCCGTGGGGATTATTGGCTGCCTGCTTGGCGACTGGATCTCATTCTGGCTCGGCTGGCGCTTTAAGAAACCGCTGCACCGCTGGTCCTTCCTGAAAAAGCACAAGGCGCTGCTCGATAAAACCGAACACGCGCTGCATCAGCACAGCATGTTTACCATTCTCGTCGGGCGCTTTGTCGGGCCGACGCGCCCGCTGGTGCCGATGGTGGCGGGAATGCTCGATCTGCCGGTGCGTAAATTCCTTCCGCCGAATATCGTCGGCTGCCTGCTCTGGCCGCCGTTTTACTTTCTGCCGGGCATTCTCGCGGGTGCCGCTATCGACATTCCGCCGGAGATGAAAAGCGGTGCGTTTAAATGGCTGCTCGGCGGCGTGGCGCTGCTGGTCTGGCTGGCGGCGTGGCTGCTCTGGCGCTGGTGGCGCAGCGGTAAAACGCAGGATCGCCTCACGCGCTATCTGCCGCGCCCGCGTCTGCACTGGCTGGCTCCCGGCGTGGCGGTGGCGGCGGCCGTGGCGCTGTTCGCCATTCAGAGCCACCCGCTGATGCCGGTGTATCGCAGCATTCTGTGGAAAGTGGTGACCGGCGCTCAGTGAGGCGTAATGCCGAGCAGCGCCGACGCGCTGGCCTCGCCGCTCAGCAACTGCGCGGTGGGGCCGTCCCAGACGATGCGTCCTTCAACGACCACCAGACTGCGCGCGGCGATACGCGCCGCATCCTCGACGCTGTGCGACACCATGAGCAGCGTCGTGCCTTCCTCCTCGCATAAGGTTTCCAGCAGCGTCAGCATCTCCTGGCGCAGCGCCGGATCGAGCGCGGAAAACGGCTCATCCAGCAGCAGAACGGGGCGCTTTCGCACCAGACAGCGCGCCAGCGCCGCCCGCTGACGCTGGCCGCCGGAGAGCGCGCCCGGCAGCCGCTCCAGCAGATCGCCAATCGCCATGTTGTCGGCTATCGCCTCGACCTGACGCTTCTGCTGCGCGTTCAGCCGCAGGCCGGGCGACAGCCCGAGCGCAATGTTCTGGCGCACCGTCAGATGGTTAAAGAGATTATTTTCCTGAAACAGCATCGACACCGGGCGTTTTGACGGCGGCGTGCGGGTGTGATCCGCGCCGTTGATAGTGAGCGTGCCGCTGGCGGGCGCGAGAAAACCGGCAATCAGATTGAGCAACGTGCTTTTGCCCGCGCCGCTTGGCCCCAGCACCGCCACGCGTTCGCCCTCGCGCACGTCCAGCGTAAAGCGCATCGGCAGGTGGTGATACAGCCAAGTGAGATCAGTCAGTGTCAGCATGGCGCCCCGGAAGTTTTTCAATCAAGGTGAACAGCAAGAAGCAGAGTAACAGCAGCAGCAGCGCCGTGACCGCGCCGGCGTCGCTGCGATACGCGCCGATCTGCTGGTAGAGATAAAAGGGCAGCGTGCGGAAATCCTCATTGCCAAACAGCGCCACCACGCCGAAATCGCCAATCGATAATACGCAGGCGAACGCCATCGCCTGGGCGAGCGGCACCCGCAGCGCGCGAGTTTCCACCAGTCGAAGCCGGTTCAGGCCGCGTATATCAAGCGACGCGCAGAGCGCGCCGTAACGCGCGGCGATATCGCGCATCGGGTTATCGAGCACTTTCAGCGCGTAAGGGATAGCCATCAGCGCATTGGTGAAAATCACAATCGCATCGGCGCGCTCTGGCAGACCGAGGGTAGCGTTCAGCAGCAGGAAAAACCCGGTCGCCAGCACGATGCCCGGCATCGCGAGGATCAGCACGCCGCAGAGCTCAAGGCTTTGCCCGGCAAGACGACGCTGGCGCAGGTACAGCTCGCGCGTGCTCCAGAGCAGCATCATGGTCAGGATAACGCACAGCCCCCCCGCGCAGAGCGCGATACGCAGCGACGTCCAGAGCGCGCGCCACAGCGCCGGGTCGGCCAGCGCATGGCTAATGTCGCCGCGCAGGCCATCCACCAGCACCGCCAGCAACGGCGGCAGGAGAAGCAGCAGCGCGGCACCAATCAGCGCTGAATCGGTAAGCTTGCTGCGCCACGAATCCTCCGGGTTGCGCCAGCCGCGTGCCAGCGTCGCGCCGACCGGAATCGCTTTACTGAGCCGCTGGCTAAGCAGGATAAGCGACAGGCAGCAGCCCATCTGGATAAGCGCCAGCAGCGCCGCGCGGCCCGGATCGTAGTCATAGCTCAGCGCCTGATAGATGGCGAGCTCAATCGTTGTCGCCTGCGGCCCGCCGCCGAGCGCCAGCACCGTCGCGAAACTGGCGAAGCAGAGCATAAAAATGAGCGCCGCCACCGGCGGGATCTGGCGGCGCAGCCAGGGCCACTCCACCAGCCGGAAGAAGTCCCAGCCGCGCATGCCGAGCTGCGCGGCGAGCTGGCGCTGTTCGCCGGGGATCTGCGTCAGCGTCTGGTAGAGCAGGCGGGTCGCCATCGGCATATTAAAAAAGAGGTGCGCCAGCAGGATGCCCTGTAATCCATAAGGCGAGAATGTCCATTCGATGCCGAGCGTCGCGCAGAGCGCGGCGAGCCAGCCGCTGCGCCCGTAGACGCTAAGCAGGCCGAAAATCGCCACCAGCACCGGCAGGATAAGCGTCATGGCGCACAGGCGCAGCAGTGCTCGCCGCCCCGGAAAGCGGCGGCGGTAGAGCGCGCGGGCGAGTGGAATCGCAGGCACGACGGAAATCAGCGCGGAGAGAAACGCCTGCCAGAACGAGAAGCGCACCACGTGCCACAGATAGCTGTCGTGCAGCAGCGCGCGTGCATCGGTGTGCGGCGCGTGTGTCCAGAGTGCTGCGAACGCCGCCAGCGCCACCGCCGCCATCAGCAGGGCGGCGGTGAGGCCGGGCCAGAGCCAGCCGGGGATCAGCGGCTCACGGCGCGTTGCCATTCACTCGTCCATTGCGCGCGCTGTGCGGCCACTTCCTGTGAGGTGAATTGCAGGGTGGTCTGCGGCCGGGTCAGCGCGTTAAAGCCTTCCGGCAGCGCGACGCTGGTCACCGGGTACATCCAGTTGCCGGCAGGAATTGCATTCTGGAACGCAGGCGAAACCATGAACTTCAGGAATTTCTCCGCCAGCGCGGGCTGTTTGCTGGCGGCGGTGCGTGCGGCGACCTCCACCTGCAGATAGTGGCCTTCGCTGAAATTCGCGGCGGCGTAGTTCTCTTTTTTCTCTTCAATAATGTGGTAGGCGGGCGAGGTGGTGTAGCTCAGCACCAGATCGCCTTCGCCTTTCAGGAACAGGCCGTAGGCTTCGCTCCAGCCTTTGGTGACGGTAACAGTTTTTGCGGCGAGCTTCTGCCAGGCGTCCGGCGCGTTATCGCCATAGACTTTCTGCATCCACAGCAGCAGGCCCAGCCCCGGCGTGCTGGTGCGCGGATCTTCATAGATGACGCGCCATTTTTGATCGCTCTCAACCAGCTCTTTGAGGCTTTTCGGCGGATTTTTCAGTTTGTTTTTGTCATAAACGAAGGCGAACCAGCCGTAGTCGAACGGTACAAAGGTGTCGTTATTCCAGCCGCCCGGCACGTTAACTTCACCCGCCGGAATGCCGCTTTTGGCGAACAGCCCGGTTGCGGTCGCGGCCTGGAGCAGGTTGTTATCCAGGCCCAGCACCACATCGGCTTTGCTGTTCTTGCCCTCCATGCGCAGACGATTAAGCAGCGAAACGCCATCTTCCAGCGCCACGAATTTCAGCTCGCAGCCGCAGTCGGCTTCAAAGGCGGTTTTAATTTTCGGGCCAGGGCCCCACTCCGAGGAGAAGGAGTCATAGGTGTAGACGGTCAGAACGGGTTTGGCGAAAGCCGGAGCGGCGGCGAGCGCCAGCAGAGGAAGCAGTTTTTTTAACACTTTGCACCTTTATCAAATGGGGGCAAAGGATTTTGAGCGGTAGCCTCAAATCCCTTCGCCGGCGTTATCCGGATCAGGTTCGACGGGTATTATCTCAGCGCACCGGTCAGCCGGCAGCACCCCGTTGAGAACGGCCCATTGTAATGATTTGCGTAATGTTGCGAAAGGGTTACGGCTCCGGCGGCGCAAACCAGGCGGATTTAAAATCAAACCAGCCGAGCGTGTTCATGCGCACGCCGCGCATACTGCGCTGGCCCTGGAGCATCAGCCAGTGATGGATCAGCGGCAGAATATCCTGGCGCTCCAGCATCGTGCGGCACCACTGCGGCAGGTTCAGCGCGCCGGTGCGCCAGCGCTGCGCGTCGCCCTGCCAGTCGAGCGGGATGCAGCGCTGAATGAGCGGCACTTCGCACAGGTGCGCGAACAGCGAGAAATCGAGCGGCAGCGTAAAGTTGGCGCTGTTAAGCCACAGATCGCTGGTGATATCGCCCTGATACCACTCCTCATAGCTCACTTCCCGCAATTCCAGCTCCACCTGCTCCTGCGCCAGAATGTCGCGCAACAACGCGCCGATAATGCGGTTTTCATTGTGGTCGCCATAGAAGGTGAGCGTCAGACGCTCCAGCCCGGCGGGTTTCTGCGCCTCAGGAATTTGCGGCGCGTGGTGCCAGCGCGGCAGCAGGCCGTAAGCCGGAAACCAGAGGCGCTGATAGTGCGGCGCGGCGCGGTGCAGCAGGCGGGCAGGCGTAAAGCGCGAGCTTATCCAGCGGCGTACCTCGGGCATTGCGCCCACGCGCGAGCGGGAATCAAACAGCAGGTAGTAGCAGCCTTCTTCGAGGCGGCTTTCTACGGCTTTTTCGTCGGCGTCGCGCGTCGGGCCTTCAAGCTGAACGGCGCAGCTCAGCTCTTCGCCTATCTCCGGCAGCACCCAGAAATTCACTTCATCAATCAGCGCGCGATAGCCGAAGTAGTCATCAAAAGCGCGGATCTTAAGCTGGTTGCTGTTATTGCGTACCACCGCGTAAGGGCCGGTGCCGACGGGCTGGCTCGCGAATTTCGGCAGCTCCGGCCACTCCCGCGGCAGGATCATCGCCGGCACGCTGCCCATCAGCCACGGCAGCCAGTCGTCGGGCTCGCTCAGATGAATATCCAGCGTCCAGGCGGTGGAAGAGACCACTTCACGGATATGCGCGTAGAGCGGCAGGGCGCAGATGCGCTGGAGCGAGCTGATGACATCGAGCATGTCCAGCTCGCGGCCATGGTGAAAATGGATGCCGGGGCGTAAGAAAAAGCGCCAGTGGAAAGGGGAAATACGCTGCCAGTGGTGCGCGATGTCAGCTTCCAGTTCCCCGTTTTCCTCGTTTATGCGTGTCAGGCCGTTGAAAATCTGCCGGGCGATGTGGGTTTCTGAACGGCGCAAGGCGCTGCCGGGCAGCAGATTTTGCAGCGGGCGGTAATAGAGCACGCGCAGAATATGGCGTCCCTGGCGGAAACTGCGGCCCAGATGCGAGAGCAGCATCTGACGCACCGTGGATTTGTCGCCGACGATCTGCACCAGCTGATCGATTCTGTCCTGCTCCAGCAGATCTTCCGCCCGCTGCTGTTGCAGCGCGAGCCCGGTATAGAGGAACTGGAGCCTGGAGCGTTTGCCGCGTCCGGCCTCGGCTTCCCATGTCAGCCAGCCGCGCGCCTGCATGGCGTTCAGCAGTGTGCGCATGTGGCGGCGCGAGCAACTCAGCAGCTCGGCCAGTTCGTTCAGCGTGGTGTCCTGCGGCTTACCATCGCAGCATTGCCACAAACGGATAAATTGCTGTTGCAGACGACCTGAAGGCATAAAAGGGGAACTCCCGCTCGAAACTCATCAATTTAATATTCCCTATATTACGGCAATACTTCTCTTCGATGAAAGCGGAGGGGCTTATGAAAACGTCGTCAACATGCAGGTTTTATCAGCAGTATTTCAGCGCAACGCAACGTCTTTCCGGCTCATGGCTGGCCCGCCTGAACGGTAAAACGCCGCAACGAATGCTGGATGAGATTATGCAGTGGGATGTGACATTCCCGGTGACGTTTAGGCGCCGCTAAGCGGACATCACGTGTAACTGAGTATTGGTGCTTTTCACCTGCCAGCAGTGTGCTACTGCTGGCTTTTTTCGTCTATTATGAGCACGATTTCGCCCGCCTCAACTGAAAGGATGCGCCCGATGCTGTGGTTTCTTACGTTTGTCCGACGGCTTAATGTCGTCTATCTCGCTTTTATGGTCGTCGCGTTCATGATGGGCGTGGCGGGCGCGCTGCAGGCGCCGACGCTGAGCCTGTTTTTAAGCCGTGAAGTGGGCGCGCCGCCGTTCTGGGTCGGGCTGTTTTATACGGTGAACGCGATTGCCGGGATTGCCGTCAGCCTGCTACTGGCGAAGCGCTCCGACAGCCGGGGCGACCGGCGCAAGCTGATCCTTTTTTGCTGCCTGATGGCGGTCGGCAACTGTGTGCTATTTGCCTTTAACCGTCACTACCTGACGCTGATTACCGCAGGCGTGCTGCTGGCGTCGCTTGCGAATACCGCCATGCCGCAGCTTTTCGCGCTGGCGCGTGAGTATGCCGATAACTCTGCCCGCGAGGCGGTGATGTTCAGCTCGGTCATGCGCGCGCAGCTCTCGCTCGCGTGGGTTATCGGGCCGCCGCTGTCGTTTATGCTGGCGCTGAGTTTCGGCTTTACCACCATGTTTTTAATCGCCGCCGGGATTTTTATCCTGAGCCTGGTGATTATCTTTTTCGCGCTGCCCTCGGTGGCGCGTATTGAACAGCCCGCCGATGTGGCCATCACGCAGGTGAGCGGCTGGAAGGACAAGAACGTACGGATGCTGTTTATCGCCTCCGTGCTGATGTGGACCTGCAATACGATGTATATCATCGATATGCCGCTGTGGGTGAGCCAGGAGTTGGCGCTGCCGGAGAGCCTCGCGGGCGTGCTGATGGGCACCGCGGCGGGGCTTGAGATCCCGGCGATGCTGCTGGCCGGGTTTTACGTGAAGCGGTTCGGTAAAAAGCCGATGATGCTGCTGGCGGTGGCTGCGGGCGTGCTGTTCTACGCCGGGCTTAATCTCTTTCACAGTCGCGAGGCGCTGCTTGGGTTGCAGCTCTTTAACGCGCTGTTTATCGGGATTGTCGCCGGGCTTGGGATGATCTGGTTTCAGGATCTGATGCCGGGGCGCGCGGGTTCCGCCACCACGCTTTTCAGCAACAGTATTTCGACGGGTGTGATCCTGGCGGGTGTGGTGCAAGGAGCGCTGGTGGAGAGTTTCGGGCATTACGCGGTATACCCGGTGATGACCGGGGTTGCGCTGGTGGCGCTGTGGCTGACGAGTCGGGTGAAAGACGTGTAAGTCATTGTCTGATGGCGGGTGCGCTGCGCTTACCCGCCCTACGGCTAAACGGGTGAGGGAAGGGTGTGGCGGATGCGCTGTGCTTACCCGCCCTACAAACTCTTAAACGTATTTTCGTAGGGCGGGTAAGCCACGCGCACCCGCCGTATACACCAGGTAAACCGTAAAAACTCACCCCATAAACGCGGGCTGTTTTTTCTCATACGCCGCGATGGCGTCCTCGTGCTGCAACGTCAGGCCGATACTGTCCAGTCCGTTCAGCATGCAGTGGCGACGAAACGCGTCGATGTTAAAGCTATACGTCTTATCGCCCGCTTTCACCACTTGCGCTTCTAAATCCACTTCAAAGCGAATGCCGGGGTTGGTCTTCACCAGCGCAAACATCTCATCCACTTCTTCATCGCTGAGCGTTACCGGCAGCAGCTGGTTGTTAAAGCTATTGCCGTAGAAGATATCGGCGAAACTCGGCGCAATCACCACTTTAAACCCGTAATCGGTCAGCGCCCACGGGGCGTGCTCGCGCGACGAGCCGCAGCCGAAGTTTTCACGCGCCAGCAGGATAGACGCGCCCTGATACTCCGGGAAATTCAGCACAAATTCCGGGTTCGGCTGCTGGCCTTTGTCATCCAGAAAACGCCAGTCGTTAAACAGATGCGCGCCAAAGCCGGTACGCGTCACCTTTTGCAGGAATTGTTTCGGGATAATCGCGTCGGTATCCACGTTCGCCGCATCCAGCGGAACCACCAGACCGGTGTGTTGGGTAAATTTCTCTGCCATGGGGTTCCCCTTATTTCAGACTACGGATATCGGCGAAACGGCCGGTTACAGCGGCGGCGGCGGCCATCGCCGGGCTGACCAGGTGCGTGCGCCCGCCGCGGCCCTGACGGCCTTCAAAGTTACGGTTGCTGGTTGAGGCACAGCGCTCGCCCGGGTTCAGGCGGTCGTTGTTCATCGCAAGACACATCGAGCAGCCAGGCAGACGCCATTCAAAACCAGCCTCAATGAAAATCTTATCCAGCCCTTCGGCTTCCGCCTGCGCTTTCACCGGGCCTGAGCCTGGCACCACCAGCGCCTGAACGCCGGGCGCCACTTTACGACCACGGGCAATTTCAGCCGCGGCGCGCAGATCTTCAATGCGCGAGTTGGTGCAGGAGCCGATAAACACTTTATCGATAGCCACATCGGTCAGCGGCACGCCGGGCTTGAGGCCCATATAGGCCAGCGCTTTCTCGGCGGAGGCGCGCTCAACCGGATCGGCGAACGAGGCCGGATCGGGAATGGCGTCGCTTACGGCGATCACCTGGCCTGGGTTGGTGCCCCAGGTGACTTGCGGGGCTATCTCTTCGGCATTGAGCGTGACAACCGCGTCAAACTGCGCGCCGTCGTCGGTTTTCAGGGTTTTCCAGTACGCCACGGCCTCGTCGAAATCCTGGCCTTTCGGCGCATGCAGACGGCCTTTAACATAATTAAATGTGGTCTCATCCGGTGCCACCAGGCCCGCTTTAGCACCCATTTCGATCGCCATGTTGCACAGCGTCATGCGGCCTTCCATGCTGAGCGCGCGGATAGCGTCGCCGCAGAATTCCACCACATAGCCGGTGCCGCCGGCGCTGCCGGTTTTACCAATAATCGCCAGCACGATATCTTTCGCGGTGATGCCCGGCGCGGCGCGGCCATTAACCTCGATTTTCATGGTCTTCGCGCGGCCCTGTTTGAGCGTCTGGGTTGCCAGCACATGCTCCACTTCCGAAGTGCCGATGCCGAACGCCAGCGCGCCGAACGCGCCGTGGGTCGCGGTGTGGGAATCGCCGCAGACGATGGTCATGCCCGGCAGGGTGATACCCTGTTCCGGGCCCATCACATGTACGATGCCCTGATACGGATGGTTCAAATCGTACAGCTCAACGCCGAACTCGTTGCAGTTCTTAATCAGCTCCTGCATCTGAATGCGGGCCATTTCGCCGGACGCGTTGATGTCTTTGGTCTGGGTGGAGACGTTGTGATCCATGGTGGCGAAGGTTTTACGCGGCTGGCGCACCGGGCGGCCATGGGCGCGCAGGCCGTCAAATGCCTGCGGCGAGGTGACTTCATGCACCAGATGACGGTCGATGTAGAGCAGCGGCGTTTCGTTCGGGGCCTCATGAACCACGTGAGCGTCAAACAGCTTCTGATATAAGGTCTTTGCCATGGTTACACCCCTTCGGCCACATAGCGGGCGATGATATCGCCCATTTCATCGGTGCTGACAGCCTGACCGCCGCGGGCCAGGTCGCCGGTACGCACGCCTTCTGCGAGCGCGCGGTTAATCGCGTTTTCAATCGCCGTCGCCGCGTCGTCGGCTTCCAGGCTGTAGCGCAGCAGCAACGACAGCGAGAGGATCTGGGCTATCGGGTTGGCGATGTTTTTCCCGGCGATATCCGGCGCGGAGCCGCCTGCCGGCTCGTACAGGCCGAAGCCCTGCTCGTTGAGGCTCGCGGAAGGCAGCATCCCCATAGAGCCGGTGATCATGGCGCATTCGTCAGACAGAATATCGCCAAACAGGTTGGAGCAGAGCAGCACGTCGAACTGCGACGGATCTTTAATCAGCTGCATGGTGGCGTTGTCGATGTACATGTGCGCCAGCTCGACGTCCGGGTACTCTTTGCCGATTTCATTGACGATTTCACGCCACAGCAGCGAGGTTTGCAGCACGTTCGCTTTATCAATCGAGGTGACTTTATTACGGCGTTTGCGCGCCGACTCAAACGCGATGCGGGCGATGCGTTCGATTTCAAAACGGTGGTAGACCTCGGTGTCGAACGCTTTTTCATGCATGCCGCTGCCTTCGCGGCCCTTCGGCTGACCGAAGTAAATACCGCCGGTCAGCTCGCGCACGCAGAGGATGTCAAAGCCGTTGGCGGCGATATCGGCGCGCAGCGGGCAAAATTCTTCCAGCCCCGGGTAGAGCTTCGCCGGGCGCAGGTTGCTAAACAGTTTGAAGTGTTTACGCAGCGGCAGCAGCGCGCCGCGCTCCGGCTGCTGCGCAGGCGGCAGATTTTCCCACTTCGGGCCGCCGACCGAGCCAAAGAGAATGGCATCGGCCTGCTCGCAGCCTTCCACGGTTGCCTGCGGCAGCGGGTTGCCGTGGCGATCGATGGCAATGCCGCCAACGTCGTAATGGCTGGTGGTAATACGCATATCAAAACGACCACGAACGGCATCCAGTACTTTCAGGGCTTGCGCCATCACTTCCGGGCCAATACCGTCGCCCGGCAAAACTGCAATATGATAATTTTTAGACATCACACGGTTTCCTGATTGTGTTCTTTATTCTGTGCTTTGCGTTGCAACTCTTTCTCGACTTCACCGGCGCGCCAGATGTTGTTCAGCACGTTGATCATCGCGCGGGCGGAGGATTCGACGATATCGGTCGTCAGCCCCACGCCGTGGAAGTGGCGGCCGTTGTAGCTGACCACGATATCCACCTGGCCCAGCGCGTTCTTGCCGTGGCCTTTTGCGCCTAACTGATATTTCACCAGCTCAATGTCGTAATCGGTAATGCGGTTGATGGCCTGATAGACGGCATCGACCGGGCCGTTGCCGTTGGCGGCTTCGGCTTTGATCTCCTCGCCGCAGGCGAGCTTCACAGAGGCGGTCGCCATGGCGTTTGAGCCGGACTGCACACTGAAATATTCCAGACGGAAATGCTCCGGCTCTTCCTGCTGTTTATTAATAAAGGCCAGCGCTTCCAGATCGTAATCAAACACCTGGCCTTTTTTGTCGGCCAGTTTCAGAAAGGCATCGTACAGGTCGTCCAGGTTGTAGTCGTTTTCGTGGTAGCCCATCTCCTCCATGCGATGCTTCACGGCGGCGCGGCCGGAGCGGGAGGTCAGGTTCAGTTGCACCTGATTCAGGCCGATGGATTCCGGCGTCATGATTTCGTAGTTTTCGCGGTTTTTCAGGACGCCGTCCTGGTGGATGCCGGACGAGTGGGCGAAGGCACCAGAGCCGACCACCGCTTTGTTCGCCGGGATCGGCATGTTGCAGATCTGGCTCACCGTCTGGCTGGTGCGCCAGATCTCCTGGTGATTAATGCGGGTGTGGACGTTCATCAGGTTCTGGCGCAGCTTGATAGCCATAATGACTTCTTCCAGCGCGCAGTTGCCCGCGCGTTCGCCGATACCGTTTAACGTACCTTCCACCTGACGCGCGCCCGCCTGCACGGCGGCCAGGGCGTTGCCGACGGCCATGCCCAGATCGTCATGGGTATGAACGGAGATAACCGCTTTATCGATGTTCGGTACGCGCTCGTACAGGCCGCTGATGATATTGCTGAATTCGAAAGGCAGGGTGTAGCCGACGGTGTCCGGGATATTAATGGTGGTGGCACCCGCGTTGATGGCGGCTTCCACCACGCGCGCCAGATCGGCAATCGGCGTGCGGCCTGCGTCTTCGCAGGAGAATTCGACGTCGTCGGTATAGTTGCGGGCGCGCTTTACCATATAAACGGCGCGCTCAATCACTTCATCCAGGGTGCTGCGCAGTTTGGTCGCGATGTGCATTGGCGATGTGGCGATGAAAGTGTGAATACGAAACGCCTCAGCAACTTTCAGGGATTCGGCGGCCACATCGATATCTTTTTCCACGCAACGCGCCAGGGCGCAGACGCGGCTGTTTTTTACCTGACGGGCAATGGTCTGGACCGACTCGAAATCGCCCGGCGAAGAGACCGGAAAACCGACCTCCATGACATCGACACCCATGCGCTCAAGCGCCAGCGCGATTTGCAGTTTTTCCTTTACGCTCAGGCTCGCCTGGAGCGCCTGCTCACCGTCACGCAATGTGGTATCAAAAATAATGACTTGCTGGCTCATGGTTGGTGTCCTTTTTTGTCCTGGGGCGCCTTGCGTGAGCATAAAAAAACCCGCGCAGCGGCGCGGGTTTTTTATTTCTGATGACCTGACTCAAGCGTTACCGCTGAACGTCGCGCACCAGTCTACCGCGCACTGAGGATGCGTTTAGTAGTAGTAGACCAGCGAAACGAACGATGCGAATCATGAATCATGTCCCGAATAAATGCGTTAACAGGCTTTTAGTGGTACTTGATACCACAGACCATGTCAACCCCCTGTCCGTAATTCTACAGTTAACCCAAACGGGCGACGCCAGATGCGGATTTAGTGGATTATGCTGAGTAATCGCAGTTATATAAAATATATGTATACGTTAAGCGAGGCGTAAGTGTTGAAGCCCTTCGGATGCGCATTTTTAGTTCCTTTTTATCGGTTTAATTGCGTTAGATTATTTATCATATCAATGAATTAAAAGCGCGAGTGAGGATGTGATGACATTTGAGCGTGAATAATTCAAAGCACGCCGTCGCATTTATTAAAAAAGTGAAGTATTTACGAAAACTTAATTGATAATTCATTAAGTGAATTATTGTTTATTCGTCTTTTTTATGATTTGATCGGGCTGTAAGAAAAGTACCATGATAAACAAAGTCCTAAAATATCAGGAGATTTATTTTTATTGTCTATTAATGAACTTTTAATTCAAAACAGCAACTTTTTATGAGTTTTTGAACCTCCTCTTTTGCCTGAAATTGCTACATGATAAACGGAATGTTCTGGGTAATGCATGCAAAGGGAATAATGTATCAGTGGAGTAGATTATGTCTGGTGAGCATATTGAACACTTGCCCGCGTCTGAAGGGCTGAAACCGCAATTACGCACGGTCGATCTGAATTTATTGACGGTTTTTGATGCGGTCATGCAGGAGCAAAACATCACCCGCGCCGCGCATATGCTGGGAATGTCTCAACCCGCTGTCAGTAATGCGGTCGCGCGCCTTAAAGTGATGTTTAATGACGAACTCTTTGTACGCTACGGGCGCGGTATTCAGCCCACGGTCAGGGCGTGTCAGCTGTTCGGATCGATTCGTCAGGCGCTTCAGCTGGTGCAAAATGAGCTGCCTGGCTCTGGTTTTGAACCGCTCAGCAGCGAAAGACTGTTTAATCTTTGCGTGTGCAGTCCGCTGGATAATCTTCTGACGTCTATTATTTACAACAGCGTAATGAATATCGCGCCCAATATTCATTTAGTCTTTAAATCTTCTTTAAATCAGAATATCGAACATCAACTGCGATACCAGGAGACAGAATTTGTCATTGGTTACGATGAATTCCGTCGCCCGGAGTTTACCTGCGTACCGCTATTTAAAGATGAAATGGTGCTGGTAAGCAGTAAGAGCCATCCGCGTAAAGATAATTTGTTACGTGAAAGTGAAGTATTTAAAGAGCAGCATGCGGTGGTGGCGTTAGATCGTTTTAGCTCTTTTAGTTTGCCGTGGTATGACACCGCAGAAAAACAGGCCGCCATCGCTTATCAGGGTATGGCGCTGACCAGCGTATTAAATGTCGTATCGCGCACGAATCTTATTACCATCGCGCCGCGCTGGCTGGCGCAGGATTATGAGCAGTCGCTGCAACTGCAAATTATGCCGCTGCCGTTTAAATTAAACAGCCGTACCTGTTATCTCTCCTGGCATGAAGCGGCCGGGCGCGATAAGGGCCATCAGTGGATGGAAGAGCTGTTATCGAATGTCTGTCGGCGATAACCGAGCTGAAAAAAAACGGGTGGCAGTAGCCGCCCGTTTTTCTGTAGATACTCTCTTTCGTGACATTTTATTCTGTTATTAATCCCTGCTTCGTGGCGCATTCCCTTCCCGCCGTTTTTTTTGATTTATCACTGTCAGAAATGGGCGTTGCGAAATTAACGGTCATAAGCGCCGCTTATATTCAGCATATCTCTCCGTTTAATCGCTTTTCTTCAGCGTCGCGCCGCCATTTGGCGCGCCCGGCGACGCCTGATTGCTAATTGCCTGCCTCATTTTCAGCGGTTATGTTAGGGGAAACCCATAACGATAATTAACGACAGGGCATCACACCTGTACCAGTGACCGTGCGGAAAATGACTTCTGCCGTCAGTCCGTAAACAAAAGCCTGGAGGCAAACCATGGAGATGTTGTCTGGAGCCGAGATGGTCGTCCGATCGCTTATCGATCAGGGCGTAAAGCAAGTATTCGGTTACCCCGGTGGCGCGGTGCTTGATATTTATGACGCGCTACATACCGTTGGCGGTATTGATCATGTGCTGGTGCGCCATGAGCAAGCCGCGGTGCATATGGCGGATGGTCTGGCGCGCGCGACCGGTGAGGTGGGCGTGGTGCTGGTGACTTCCGGCCCTGGCGCCACCAACGCGATTACCGGTATCGCTACGGCTTATATGGACTCCATTCCGCTGGTGGTGCTGTCAGGCCAGGTCGCAACCTCGTTGATTGGCTACGATGCATTTCAGGAGTGCGACATGGTGGGGATCTCCCGCCCGGTGGTTAAACACAGTTTCCTGGTGAAGCAAACCGAAGATATCCCGACGGTGCTGAAAAAGGCGTTCTGGCTCGCCGCCAGCGGCAGACCAGGCCCGGTGGTGGTCGATTTGCCGAAAGATATCCTCAACCCGGCGAAAAAGCTGCCGTATGTCTGGCCGGAAACCGTCAGCATGCGCTCTTACAACCCGACGACGCAGGGCCATAAAGGGCAGATCAAACGCGCCCTGCAAACGCTTATCGCCGCGAAAAAGCCGGTCATGTACGTGGGCGGCGGCGCGATTACCGCCGCCTGTGAAAATGAACTGCGCGCCGTGGCGGAAAAACTCAACGTGCCGGTGGTCTCTTCATTAATGGGGCTGGGCGCCTTTCCGGGCACGCACCGTCAGGCGCTGGGGATGCTCGGAATGCACGGCACCTTTGAAGCGAACATGACGATGCATAATGCGGACGTTATTTTCGCAGTCGGCGTGCGCTTTGACGATCGCACGACCAATAACCTCGCGAAGTACTGCCCGAACGCCACCGTGCTGCATATCGATATCGACCCGACGTCTATCTCTAAAACCGTGGCGGCGGATGTACCTATCGTCGGCGATGCGCGCCAGGTGCTGAGCCAGATGCTGGAACTGCTGGGCCAGGAAGAGAGCCAGCAGCCGCTGGACGATATTCGCGACTGGTGGCAGCAAATTGAACAGTGGCGCGCCCGTCAGTGCCTGAATTACGACCGCGAAAGCGGCAGCATTAAACCGCAGGCGGCTATCGAAACGCTGTATCGTCTGACCAAAGGCGATGCCTACGTGACGTCCGATGTAGGCCAGCATCAGATGTTTGCGGCGCTCCATTACACCTTTGATAAACCGCGCCGCTGGATAAACTCCGGCGGGCTTGGGACGATGGGCTTCGGCTTGCCGGCGGCGCTCGGCGTGAAGCTCGCGTTACCGGAAGAGACCGTCGTGTGTGTGACCGGCGACGGCAGTATCCAGATGAATATTCAGGAGCTTTCCACCGCGCTGCAATATGAGTTGCCGGTACTGGTGCTTAACCTCAACAACCGCTATCTGGGCATGGTGAAGCAGTGGCAGGACATGATTTACTCTGGACGCCACTCGCAGTCCTATATGGAATCGCTGCCGGATTTCGTCAAACTGGCGGAGGCTTACGGCCATATCGGGATTTCCATCACCCGCCCGGAAGAGCTGGAAAGCAAACTCAGCGAGGCGCTGGAACATGTGCGCAATAACCGGCTGGTGTTTGTCGATGTCACCGTGGACGGCACCGAGCACGTTTATCCGATGCAGGTTCGCGGCGGTGGAATGGATGAAATGTGGTTAAGCAAAACGGAGAGAACCTGATTATGCGCCGGATATTATCAGTATTGCTGGAAAACGAATCGGGCTCGTTGTCTCGTGTGATTGGGCTTTTCGCGCAGCGCGGCTATAACATCGAAAGCCTGACCGTAGCACCGACCGACGATCCGACACTCTCCAGGATGACCATCCAGACAGTCGGTGACGAAAAAGTCCTTGAGCAGATCGAAAAGCAGCTGCATAAGCTGGTGGACGTGCTGCGCGTCAGCGAGCTGGGGCAGGGCGCGCATGTCGAGCGCGAAATCATGCTGGTGAAAATTCAGGCAAGCGGTTACGGGCGTGAAGAAGTTAAACGCAGCGCGGAGATTTTCCGCGGTCAGATTATCGACGTCACGCCGTCGCTTTATACCGTGCAGCTGGCGGGTACCAGCGAAAAGCTCGACGCGTTTCTCGCAAGCATTCGCGATGTGGCGAAAATTGTGGAAGTGGCGCGCTCTGGCGTAGTAGGTCTCTCCCGCGGCGAAAAGATCATGCGTTAGTCCTGTTATTGCCTTGTTATGCATCCGCCCGGCACCTGCCGGGCTTTTTTTTGCAGCGGGCGCGACAGGCGCGCGCAAAAGCAGTTGCTCAGGGTACTATTCTGCGCTTAGATGTTAAGGATTTTAACTTATAACCCTTGAAAGGTTATGGAGTAACACTCTTGTTAAGGGGTAAACGTGAAACTGGATGAAATCGCGCGGCTGGCTGGCGTGTCGCGCACCACGGCGAGCTACGTCATTAATGGAAAAGCCCGGCAGTACCGTGTGAGTGATAAAACCGTTGAGAAAGTGATGGCGGTGGTGCGTGAGCATAATTACCACCCGAACGCCGTCGCCGCAGGCCTGCGCGCAGGAAGAACACGCTCGATTGGCCTTGTTATCCCCGATCTTGAAAACACCAGCTATACCCGCATCGCCAACTATCTTGAGCGCCAGGCGCGCCAGCGCGGATATCAGCTGCTTATCGCCTGTTCTGAAGATCAACCCGATAACGAAATGCGCTGCATTGAGCATCTGCTGCAACGCCAGGTTGACGCTATCATCGTTTCTACTTCTTTACCGCCTGAACATCCGTTTTACCAGCGCTGGGCGAACGACGCATTTCCGATCGTGGCGCTGGACCGGGCGCTGGATCGCGAACACTTCACCAGCGTTGTCGGTGCCGATCAGGACGATGCGGAAATGCTGGCAAGCGAGCTGCGCACGTTTCCGGCTGAAACCGTCCTCTATCTGGGCGCGCTGCCGGAGCTCTCAGTAAGTTTTCTGCGCGAGCAAGGCTTCCGCACCGCGTGGAAAGATGACCCGCGCGAAGTGCATTTCCTTTATGCCAACAGCTACGAGCGTGAAGCCGCCGCCGCGCTGTTTGAAAAATGGCTGGAAACGCACCCGATGCCGCAGGCGCTGTTCACCACCTCTTTCGCTTTATTGCAGGGCGTAATGGACGTGACGCTGAAGCGCGAAGGGCGCTTGCCGTCAGAGCTCGCTATCGCGACGTTTGGCGATAACGAACTGCTCGATTTCCTGCAATGCCCGGTTCTTGCCGTGGCGCAGCGCCATCGCGATGTCGCGGAGCGCGTGCTGGAGCTGGTGCTGGCAAGCCTCGATGAGCCACGCAAACCACGGCCTGGTCTCACCCGTATTCGCCGTAATCTATACCGGCGCGGCAGTTTAAGCCGTCGTTAAAGCTAAGTGCAAAAAGACAAAAAGGCAGCTTCGGCTGCCTTTTCTTTGGATTCAGATAATTCCGGCACCTTTTTACACATTCTGACACTCCCTCTCCTGACGATGAAGAAACGGTGCGAGCTACCGTATAAGTGGTAACCAATCATTTCTTGTGTGTAAATTTGTAACCGGCCAGATGTCTTAAGCCGCAGGCGTATGGTTTTTATTTTCAGGCGTTTCCCGAACGGTTGAGAAAAGCGCGCTAAACCACAGCAGACGCTGTTAACTCCAGGGCTTTTCCCTTAAAATGCCGCTCGCGTCGCAAACTCAACACTTAGTCCTCTTCACCGATCGTATTAAGTGGTTTTTAACGGTCCTGTGTGTATTCGTCTTTTTTCTTACAAATATTCATAGCGTTAATTTTGCCTCGTTAGCATGGCAGGGATTTTATTTGCCGCTTTCTCTTTGTCAGCGCCGAATCTTTTGTTGAAGGCTGCCCCGGTGCTGGCTTGACAAGCTTTTCCTCCGCTCCGTAAACTCCGGTGGGTGGGATTTTGTGGGATAAAGTGGTGAAAAAGGGCAGAGCTCAGTGAGGCTTTAATGTTTCGTGGCGCAACGTTGGTGAATCTCGACAGCAAAGGGCGGTTATCCGTTCCGACGCGCTATCGCGATTTATTGAACGACGCCTCGTCCGGCCAGATGGTTTGCACCATTGATATTCACCATCCCTGCCTGTTGCTTTATACCCTGCCCGAATGGGTCATTATTGAACAAAAATTGTCGCGTCTGTCGAGCATGAACCCCGCAGAACGCCGCGTGCAGCGCCTGCTGCTGGGCCATGCCAGCGAATGCCAGATGGACAGTGCGGGCCGTCTTTTATTAGCACCCGTTTTACGGCAACACGCCGGATTGACCAAACAAGTGATGCTGGTCGGGCAGTTCAATAAATTTGAGCTGTGGGACGAAGCGACCTGGCATCAACAGGTCAGGGAAGATATCGACGCTGAGCAGTCATCTTCTGAAGTGTTGTCGGAACGGCTGCAGGATTTGTCTTTATAAAATATGATGGAAAATTATAAACATACGACGGTGCTCCTGGATGAGGCCGTCAATGGCCTGAATATACGTCCGGACGGCATTTACATTGACGGCACTTTTGGCCGCGGCGGACACTCGCGCCTTATCCTTTCACTGCTGGGCGAACAGGGCCGATTACTGGCGATCGATCGCGATCCGCAGGCGATCGCGGCGGCCGCTGCCATTGACGATCCGCGTTTCTCCATCATTCATGGCCCTTTCTCGGCGCTCGGCGATTACGTTCGCGAACGCGAGTTACAGGGCAAAATCGACGGCATCCTTCTCGATCTCGGCGTTTCATCGCCGCAACTTGACGACCCTGAGCGCGGTTTTTCTTTTATGCGCGATGGCCCGCTCGATATGCGCATGGATCCTACCCGTGGGCAATCTGCCGCCGAATGGCTGCGCAACGCGGAAGAAGCGGATATCGCCTGGGTGCTGAAAACCTTCGGCGAAGAGCGCTTTGCTAAACGTATCGCGCGCGCCATTGTCGAGCGCAACCGCGAACTGCCCATGACTCGTACCAAAGAGCTGGCGGAGGTCGTGGCCGCCGCGACGCCGGTGAAAGATAAGTTCAAGCATCCCGCCACCCGCACTTTCCAGGCGGTGCGCATCTGGGTGAACAGCGAACTTGAAGAGATTGAGCAGGCGCTGAAAGGCGCGGTCGAGGTGCTGGCGCCGGGCGGACGGCTTTCGGTTATCAGCTTCCACTCGCTGGAAGATCGCCTGGTGAAACGCTTTATGCGCGAGCAGAGCCGCGGCCCGCAGGTGCCGGCTGGCTTGCCAATGACCGAAGCGCAACTGCAAAAGCTCGGTGGTCGCGAACTGCGCGCGCTTGGCAAGTTGATGCCGGGCGAAGCGGAAGTGGCTGAGAACCCGCGCGCGCGCAGTTCCGTACTGCGCGTCGCCGAGAGGACGGGCGCATGATAAGCCGGGTGACAGAGACCTTAAGCAAAGTAACCGGATCGCTTAGCAGCACGGAACGTCATGCGCTGCCTGCCGTGATCGGCGGCGATCTTCTGCGCTACGGGAAACTGCCGCTCTTTCTGTTTATTGCCATTATCGTGACTGCGATTTTCGTGGTCACCACCGCGCATCATACTCGCCTGCTGACCGCGCAGCGCGAGCAACTGGTGCTGGAACGCGATGCGCTGGATATCGAATGGCGCAACCTGATCCTTGAAGAAAACGCGCTCGGCGATCACAGCCGGGTAGAACGGATCGCAACGGAAAAGCTGCAAATGCAGCATGTCGATCCCTCGCAGGAAAATATTGTGGTGCAGAAATAAGGACTGACCAGGCGAATGAAAGCAGCAGCAAAGACGCTTAAACCAAAACGTCAGGAAGAACAGGCCAACTTTATCAGTTGGCGTTTTGCGTTGCTTTGCGGCTGCATTTTGCTGGCTCTGGCGTTTCTGCTGGCGCGCGTCGCCTGGTTGCAGATTATCGACCCGGACATGCTGGTGCGTCAGGGGGATATGCGCTCGCTGCGCGTGCAGGAGGTGTCTACCGCGCGAGGCATGATAACCGACCGCTCCGGGCGACCACTCGCGGTCAGCGTGCCGGTAAAAGCTATCTGGGCTGACCCGAAAGAGCTGCACGACGCAGGCGGCATTACGCTCGACAACCGCTGGAAGGCGCTCTCCGACGCGCTGAAAATTCCGCTCGATCAACTGGCCGCGCGCGTAAACGCCAACCCGAAAGGCCGCTTTATCTATCTCGCGCGCCAGGTCAACCCGGACATTGGCGATTACATCAAAAAGCTTAAGCTCCCTGGTATTCACCTGCGCGAAGAGTCGCGCCGTTACTATCCTTCCGGCGCAGTGACCGCTCACCTCATCGGCTTTACCAACGTCGACAGCCAGGGGATTGAGGGCGTCGAAAAAAGCTTTGATAAATGGCTCACCGGCCAGCCCGGCGAGCGTATCGTGCGTAAAGACCGCTATGGCCGCGTCATTGAGGATATCTCCTCGACCGACAGCCAGGCGGCGCACAACCTGGCGCTCAGCATTGACGAACGCCTCCAGGCGCTGGTTTACCGTGAGCTTAACAACGCCGTCGCGTTCAACAAGGCGGAATCCGGCAGCGCCGTGCTGGTGGATGTGAACACCGGCGAAGTGCTGGCGATGGCCAATAGCCCCTCTTATAACCCGAACAACATCACCGGCACGCCGAAAGACGTAATGCGTAACCGCACCATTACGGACGTTTTCGAGCCAGGTTCTACGGTGAAACCGATGGTGGTCATGACGGCGCTGCAACGCGGCGTGGTCCAGGAAAATACGGTGCTCAACACCGTTCCGTACCGCATTAACGGTCACGAAATTAAAGACGTCGCCCGCTACAGCGAGCTGACCCTTACCGGGGTGTTACAGAAGTCGAGTAACGTCGGGGTTTCTAAACTGGCGTTAGCGATGCCCTCCTCAGCGTTAGTAGATACTTACTCACGCTTTGGACTTGGAAAGTCGACCAATCTGGGGCTGGTCGGAGAACGCAGTGGCTTATTCCCACAAAAACAACGGTGGTCTGACATAGAGAGGGCCACCTTCTCATTCGGCTACGGGCTAATGGTAACGCCGTTACAGTTAGCGCGAGTCTACGCAACCATCGGCAGCTACGGCGTCTACCGCCCGCTGTCGATTACCAAAGTCGATCCGCCCGTGCCGGGCGAGCGCATTTTCCCGGAATCTATCGTGCGCACCGTGGTGCATATGATGGAAAGCGTGGCGCTGCCTGGCGGCGGCGGCGTGAAGGCGGCCATCAAAGGCTACCGCATTGCGATTAAAACCGGTACGGCGAAAAAAGTCGGGCCGGACGGGCGTTATATCAACAAATACATTGCTTACACCGCAGGCGTTGCACCTGCCAGCAATCCGCGTTTCGCGCTGGTGGTGGTGATTAACGATCCGCAGGCGGGCAAATACTACGGCGGCGCCGTTTCCGCGCCGGTCTTCGGTGCCATCATGGGCGGCGTGTTGCGCACCATGAACATCGAGCCGGATGCGCTGACAACGGGCGAAAAAAGTGAATTCGTAATTAATCGAGAAGAGGGAACAGGTGGCAGATCGTAATTTGCGCGACCTTCTCGCTCCGTGGGTGGCTGGTCTGCCTGCGCGAGCTCTGCGGGAGATGACCCTGGACAGCCGCGTGGCGGCGGCGGGGGATCTCTTTGTGGCGGTGGTCGGTCATCAGGCGGACGGGCGTCGGTATATCCCGCAGGCGATAGCGCAAGGTGTAGCTGCCATCGTCGCCGAAGCGAAAGGCGAGGCGACGGACGGCGAAGTCCGTGAGATCCACGGCGTGCCGGTTATCTATTTAAGCCAGCTGAACGAGCGTCTCTCGGCGCTGGCGGGGCGTTTTTATGATGAGCCATCCGAGCGTCTGCGCCTGATTGGCGTGACGGGCACCAACGGTAAAACCACCACCACACAGCTTATCGCGCAGTGGTGCCAGCGGCTGGGCGAAACCAGCGCCGTCATGGGTACCGTGGGCAACGGGCTGCTTGGCAAAGTGATCCCGACGGAAAATACCACCGGCTCTGCGGTGGACGTCCAGCATGTGCTGTCAGGGCTCGCCTCTCAGGGCGCGACCGTGGCCGCGATGGAAGTGTCTTCCCACGGTCTGGTACAGCATCGCGTGGCGGCACTGAAATTCGCCGCCACGGTATTTACCAATTTAAGCCGCGATCATCTCGACTATCACGGCGATATGGAACATTACGAAGCGGCGAAATGGCTGCTGTTTTCCGCACACCATTACGGACAGGCGGTGATCAACGCCGATGATGAAGTGGGCCGCCGGTGGCTGGCGAAGCTGCCGGATGCCGTCGCGGTGTCGATGGAAAACAACATTAATCCGGGCTGTCACGGCCGCTGGCTGCGCGCGGATGCGGTGGAATATCACGACCGCGGTGCGACCCTGCGCTTCAGCTCCTCCTGGGGCGATGGCGAAATCGAAAGCCGCCTGATGGGCGCGTTTAACGTCAGCAATCTGTTGCTGGCACTCGGCACGCTGCTGGCGCTCGGTTACCCGCTCGCCGCGCTGCTCGAAAGCGCGCCCCGCCTCCAGCCGGTTAACGGGCGCATGGAAGTGTTCAGCGCGCCGGGCAAACCGACCGTGGTGGTCGATTACGCCCACACGCCGGACGCGCTTGAAAAAGCGTTGCAGGCCGCGCGTCTGCACTGCGCGGGCAAACTGTGGTGCGTGTTCGGTTGCGGCGGCGATCGCGATAAAGGCAAACGTCCGCTGATGGGCGCGATTGCCGAGCAATTCGCCGATGTCGTGGTGGTCACTGATGATAACCCGCGCACCGAAGATCCGAAGGCTATCATCGCGGACATCCTGACCGGCATGCTGGATGCGGGCCGCGCGCGGGTCGTTGAAGGTCGCGCCGAAGCCGTGACCAACGCCATTATGCAGGCGGCGGAAAACGACGTCGTGCTGCTGGCGGGCAAAGGCCATGAGGATTACCAGATTGTCGGCACCCGCCGACTTGATTATTCCGATCGCGTCACTGCGGCGCGTCTGCTGGGAGCAGTGGCATGATTCGCGTATCTCTGAGCCAGCTTGCCGCCATTCTGAAAGGCGAGCTGCACGGCACCGATGCTGACATCGACGCGGTAACGACCGACACCCGCAAACTGACGCCCGGCTGCCTGTTTGTGGCGCTGAAAGGCGAGCGTTTCGACGCGCACGATTTTGCAGATCAGGCGCAGGCCGGCGGCGCGGGCGCGCTGCTGGTGAGCCGCAAGCTGGATATCGACCTGCCGCAACTGGTGGTCGCTGATACGCGTCTGGCGTTTGGCGAACTGGCGGCGTGGGTCAGACAACAGGTGCCCGCGCGCGTGGTCGCGCTGACGGGCTCTTCCGGTAAAACCTCGGTGAAAGAGATGACCGCCGCCATTCTTGGCGAGTGCGGCAACACGCTCTACACCGCAGGCAATCTGAATAATGACATCGGCGTACCGATGACGCTGCTGCGCCTCACGCCAGAGCACGAGTATGCGGTGATTGAGCTTGGCGCGAACCATCAGGGCGAAATCGCCTGGACCGTAAGCCTGACGCGCCCGGAAGCCGCGCTGGTCAATAACCTGGCGGCGGCGCATCTGGAAGGTTTCGGTTCGCTCGCAGGCGTGGCTAAAGCCAAAGGCGAGATCTTCACGGGCTTGCCGGCAAACGGCATCGCGATTCTGAACGCCGATAACAACGACTGGCTGAACTGGCAGAGCGTCATTGGCGATCGCAAGGTCTGGCGCTTCTCGCCGAACCTCGATACCAGCGATTTCAGCGCTACCAATATTCATATCACCAGCCACGGCACCGAATTTACGCTGCGTACGCCAACGGGCGACGTGGACGTTCTGCTGCCGCTGCCAGGGCGTCACAACATCGCTAACGCGCTCGCCGCCTCGGCACTGGCGATGGCCGTCGGCGCGCCGCTTGAGGCGATTAAAGCCGGTCTTGCGAAGCTCAAAGCAGTGCCAGGGCGTCTGTTCCCGGTACATCTCGGCGAAAACCAGCTATTGCTGGATGACAGCTACAACGCCAACGTTGGCTCTATGACCGCCGCCGCGCAGGTGCTCTCTGAAATGCCCGGCTACCGCGTGATGGTGGTGGGCGACATGGCGGAGCTTGGCGATGAAGCCGAAGCCTGCCATCAGCAGGTGGGCGAAGCGGCGAAAGCCGCAGGCATCGATAAAGTCCTGAGCGTCGGCACCCTCAGCGAAGGCATCAGCCGCGCCAGCGGCGTAGGCGAACATTTCCGCGATAAGCAGGCCGTGATTGCACGCCTGAAGACGCTTATCAACGAGCATTCCATCATTACCCTTTTAGTGAAAGGTTCACGTAGTGCTGCCATGGAAGAGGTGGTGCGCGCATTACAGGAGAACAGGACATGTTAGTGTGGCTGGCCGAGCATCTGGTCAAATATTATTCCGGCTTTAACGTCTTTTCGTATCTGACGTTTCGCGCCATCGTCAGCCTGCTGACCGCGCTGTTTATTTCGTTATGGATGGGACCGCGCCTGATCGCGCATTTACAGAAGCTTTCCTTCGGGCAGGTTGTGCGTAACGACGGCCCGGAGTCGCATTTCAGCAAACGCGGCACGCCGACCATGGGCGGCATCATGATCCTCACCTCTATCGTGGTGTCGGTGCTGCTGTGGGCTTACCCTTCCAACCCATATGTCTGGTGCGTGCTGTTTGTGCTGGTCGGTTACGGCGCGGTGGGCTTCGTTGATGATTACCGTAAGGTGGTGCGTAAAGACACCAAGGGCCTGATCGCCCGCTGGAAATATTTCTGGATGTCGCTGATTGCCCTGACGGTGGCGTTTGCGCTTTACATCACCGGTAAAGGCACGCCTGCAACAGAACTGGTGGTGCCGTTCTTTAAAGACGTGATGCCGCAGCTCGGCATTTTCTATGTGCTGCTCGCTTATTTCGTTATTGTCGGCACCGGCAACGCGGTAAACCTGACCGACGGTCTGGACGGCCTCGCTATTATGCCTACCGTACTGGTGGCAGGCGGTTTCGCGCTGGTGGCGTGGGCGACGGGTAACATGAATTTCGCAAGCTACCTGCATATTCCGTATCTGCGTCACGCGGGTGAACTGGTGATCGTCTGCACCGCGATTGTCGGCGCGGGCCTCGGCTTTTTATGGTTCAACACCTATCCGGCGCAGGTCTTCATGGGCGATGTTGGCTCGCTGGCCTTGGGCGGCGCGCTCGGCATTATCGCCGTGCTGCTGCGTCAGGAGTTCCTGCTGGTGATTATGGGCGGCGTTTTCGTCGTGGAAACCCTGTCGGTCATCCTGCAGGTGGGCTCCTTTAAGCTGCGCGGTCAGCGCATTTTCCGCATGGCGCCGATTCATCACCACTATGAACTGAAAGGCTGGCCGGAGCCGCGCGTGATTGTGCGCTTCTGGGTGATTTCGCTGATGCTGGTGCTGATTGGCCTGGCTACGCTTAAGGTACGTTAAACATGGCAGATTATCAGGGTAAAAAAGTCGTCATCATCGGGCTTGGGTTAACCGGCCTTTCCTGCGTGGACTTTTTCCAGGCGCGCGGCGTGACGCCGCGCGTGATGGATACCCGAATCTCCCCGCCGGGGCTGGATAAGCTGCCGGAAGAGGTAGAACGCCATCTCGGCTCGCTCAATGAAAACTGGCTGATGAACGCCGATCTGATCGTCGCAAGCCCTGGCATCGCTCTCGCGCATCCGGCGCTGAGCGCGGCGGCAGAAGCAGGCGTTGAGATTGTTGGCGATATCGAACTGTTTTGTCGCGAAGCGCAGGCACCTGTCATCGCCATTACCGGCTCGAACGGCAAAAGCACCGTAACGACGCTGGTGGGCGAAATGGCGAAAGCGGCGGGTGTTAACGTGGGCGTGGGTGGCAATATTGGCCTGCCCGCGCTGATGCTGCTGGAAGAGGGCCGCGAGCTGTATGTGCTTGAGCTTTCCAGCTTCCAGCTCGAAACCACCTTTAGCCTGAAGGCCGCCGCCGCGACCATTCTTAACGTCACCGAAGATCATATGGACCGCTATCCGCTCGGGTTGCAGCAGTATCGTGCGGCGAAGTTACGGATATATGAAAACGCGACGGTGTGCGTGGTAAACGCCGACGACGCGCTGACCATGCCGGTACGCGGCGCGGACGAGCGCTGCGTGAGCTTCGGCATTGATGTCGGGGATTATCACCTTAACCGTCAGCAGGGCGAAATCTGGCTGCGCGTGCGGGGCGAGAAAGTCCTTAACGTGAAAGAGATGAAGCTCGTTGGCCAGCATAACTACACCAACGCCCTGGCGGCGCTGGCGCTGGCGGATGCCGCAGGCCTGCCGCGCGCCAGTAGCCTGAAAGCGCTCACGACGTTTGGCGGCCTGGCGCATCGTTTCCAGCTCGCTTATGAGCATAACGGCGTGCGCTGGATTAACGATTCCAAAGCCACCAATGTCGGCAGCACCGAGGCGGCGCTCAACGGCCTGCATCTCGACGGCACGCTGCATTTACTGCTGGGTGGCGACGGCAAATCCGCCGATTTCTCACCGCTTGCGCATTACCTGACGGGCGATCGCGTGCGTCTCTACTGCTTTGGCCGTGACGGCGACGCGCTGGCGGCGCTGCGCCCTGAAATCTCCGAGCGCATGGACACCATGGAAGCGGCGATGAAAGTCATCGCCGGACGCGTTCAGCCTGGCGATATGGTCTTGCTCTCGCCCGCCTGCGCGAGCCTCGATCAGTTTAAAAACTTCGAACAGCGCGGCGACGTGTTTACGCGTCTTGCGAAGGAGCTTGGCTGATGCGCTTATCGCTCCCACGCCTTCGCCTGCCGCGGTTCCCCGGAATGGGCATTCTTGCCTGGATTTTCCGGGCGCTTCGCGGCTGGGTGATGGGCTCTCGCGAGAAAGACACCACCAGCCTTGTGATGTACGACCGTACGCTGCTCTGGCTGACGCTGGGGCTGGCGGCGATTGGCTTCATCATGGTGACGTCAGCGTCGATGCCGGTTGGTCAGCGTCTGGCGAACGATCCGTTCCTGTTCGCCAAGCGTGACGGCATCTATCTGCTGCTGGCGTTTGGCCTGGCGCTGATTACGCTGCGCCTGCCGATGGAGTTCTGGCAGCGCCACAGCGCGGCGATGCTTATCGCCTCGATTGTGATGCTGCTTATCGTGCTCGTGGTGGGCAGTTCGGTGAACGGTGCGTCGCGCTGGATTGCGCTCGGCCCGCTGCGTATTCAGCCAGCGGAATTCTCTAAGCTGTCGCTCTTTTGTTATCTGTCGAACTACCTGGTGCGTAAGGTCGATGAAGTGCGCAACAACCTGCGCGGCTTCTTAAAACCGATGGGCGTCATTCTGGTGATGGCGGTACTGCTGCTGGCGCAGCCTGACCTCGGTACGGTGGTGGTGCTGTTCGTGACAACACTTGCGATGCTCTTTCTCGCAGGCGCCAAGCTCTGGCAGTTCATCGCGATTATCGGCATGGGCATTTCGGCGGTCGTGCTGCTGATCCTCGCCGAACCTTACCGTATTCGCCGCGTCACCTCGTTCTGGAACCCGTGGGAAGATCCCTTCGGCAGCGGCTACCAGCTGACCCAGTCGCTGATGGCGTTTGGCCGCGGCGAGTTGTGGGGGCAGGGGCTTGGGAATTCGGTGCAGAAACTGGAGTATTTACCCGAAGCGCATACCGACTTCATCTTCTCCATTATTGGGGAAGAACTGGGATATATCGGTGTGGTACTGGCGCTTTTGATGGTATTCTTCGTGGCTTTTCGCGCCATGTCGATAGGGCGTCGCGCGCTGGAAACCGATCAGCGTTTCGCGGGCTTTTTGGCCTGTTCTATCGGTATCTGGTTTAGTTTCCAGGCGCTGGTTAACGTCGGCGCGGCGGCGGGTATGCTGCCGACCAAAGGCCTGACGCTGCCGCTTATCAGTTACGGCGGTTCGAGCCTGTTGATTATGTCGACGGCGATTATGTTGTTGTTACGCATAGATTATGAAACGCGTCTGGAGAAAGCGCAGGCGTTTACACGAGGTTCACGATGAGTGGTCAACCAAAGCGGCTGATGGTGATGGCGGGCGGAACGGGCGGACACGTCTTTCCAGGCCTTGCCGTAGCGCACCATCTGATGGCGCAGGGATGGCAGGTTCGCTGGCTGGGGACCGCCGATCGCATGGAAGCAGACCTGGTGCCGAAACACGGCATTGAGATCGATTTTATCCGGATCTCCGGCCTGCGTGGAAAAGGCGTGAAAGCGCTGCTGCTGGCCCCGGTGCGTATTTTTAACGCCTGGCGGCAGGCGCGGGCGATCATGAAGCGCTTTAAGCCCGATGTCGTGCTGGGCATGGGCGGCTATGTATCCGGCCCTGGCGGGCTGGCGGCGTGGTCGCTCGGTATTCCTGTCGTCCTGCATGAGCAGAACGGCATCGCGGGACTGACCAACAAATGGCTCGCGAAAATCGCGAGCCGCGTGATGCAGGCGTTCCCCGGCGCGTTCCCGAAGGCGGAAGTGGTGGGCAACCCGGTGCGCACCGACGTGCTGGCGCTGCCGCTGCCGCAGGCGCGTCTCGCGGGCCGTGAAGGCCCGGTGCGCGTGCTGGTGGTTGGCGGCTCGCAGGGCGCGCGCATCCTGAACCAGACGATGCCGCAGGTCGCGGCGCGTCTGGGCGATGCCGTGACTATCTGGCATCAGAGCGGTAAAGGCGCGCAGGCGGATGTCCAGCAGGCGTATGCCGCTGCGAGCCAGCCGCAGCATAAAGTGACCGAATTTATCGATGATATGGCGGCAGCCTACGCGTGGGCGGATGTGGTGGTATGCCGCTCCGGCGCGCTGACGGTGAGCGAAATCGCCGCTGCGGGTCTGCCGGCCCTGTTTGTGCCGTTTCAGCATAAAGACCGGCAGCAATACTGGAATGCGCTGCCGCTTGAGAAAGCGGGTGCGGCGAAGATTCTGGAGCAGCCGCAGTTTACCGTCGACGCGGTAAGCGAGACGCTGAAAGGGTGGGATCGCGCTACGCTGCTTGAAATGGCTGAGCGGGCAAGAGCGGCCGCCATTCCCGACGCGACCGAAAGGGTCGCAGATGAAGTACGCGCGGTCGCCCGCGCGTGACGATTGCGGATAATGTTTGTTCCGCGTGATTGATGATGTTATGGCGTTTGCCAAAGGCTTTCAAAGAATGAATACACAACAACTGGCGAAACTGCGTTCTATCGTGCCCGAGATGCGTCGCGTCCGGCACATTCACTTCGTTGGCATCGGCGGTGCCGGTATGGGCGGCATTGCGGAAGTGCTGGCGAATGAAGGCTACCAGATCAGCGGGTCCGATCTGGCGCCGAACGCTGTCACGCAGCAGTTGACGGCGCTGGGCGCCACCATTTATTTCAACCATCGCCCGGAAAACGTGCTCGACGCGAGCGTGGTGGTGGTGTCGAGTGCTATCTCTGCGGATAACCCGGAGATCGTGGCGGCGCATGAGGCGCGTATTCCGGTTATTCGCCGCGCCGAAATGCTGGCGGAGCTGATGCGTTTTCGTCACGGTATCGCGGTTGCCGGTACGCATGGCAAAACGACGACCACTGCGATGGTGTCGAGTATTTATGCCGAAGCGGGCCTCGACCCGACGTTCGTCAACGGCGGTCTGGTGAAAGCGGCGGGGACGCACGCGCGGCTTGGCAACAGCCGTTATCTGATTGCCGAAGCTGACGAGAGTGACGCGTCATTCCTGCATTTGCAGCCGATGGTCGCGATTGTGACCAATATCGAAGCCGACCATATGGACACCTATCATGGCGACTTTGAGAACCTGAAACAGACGTTTATTAACTTCCTGCATAACCTGCCGTTTTATGGCCGTGCGGTGATGTGTGTTGACGACCCGGTGATCCGCGAGCTGCTGCCGCGCGTCGGGCGTCAAATTACCACTTATGGTTTCAGCGAAGATGCCGATGTACGTGTGGAAAATTATCGCCAGACCGGCGCGCAGGGGCACTTCACGCTGGTGCGTCAGGACAAGCCGGAACTGCACGTAACGCTGAACGCGCCGGGCCGCCATAACGCGCTGAACGCGGCGGCGGCGGTGTCCGTAGCGACGGAAGAGGGAATTGAAGACGATGCCATTCTGCGCGCGCTGGAGAGCTTCCAGGGCACCGGACGTCGTTTTGACTTCCTGGGCGAGTTCCCGCTGGCAAACGTCAACGGCAAATCAGGTACGGCGATGCTGGTCGATGACTACGGCCATCACCCGACAGAAGTGGATGCGACCGTGCGCGCCGCCCGTGCAGGCTGGCCGGAGAAAAACCTGGTCATGATTTTCCAGCCGCACCGTTATACCCGCACGCGCGATCTCTATGACGATTTCGCTAATGTTCTGTCGCAGGTGGATGTGCTGCTGATGCTGGATGTCTATCCGGCGGGCGAAGCGCCGATTCCGGGCGCCGACAGCCGTTCGCTGTGCCGTACTATCCGTGCGCGCGGCAAAGTGGACCCGATTCTGGTCTCCGATCCGGCGCAGGTCGCCGCGATGCTGGCGCCCGTGCTGTCGGGCAACGATTTGATTCTGGTTCAGGGCGCGGGCAATATCGGTAAAATCGCGCGCCAGCTGGCGGAAGCGAAGCTGCAACCCGAGGAGAACGCGCATGGCTGAAAAAATCGCTGTACTGCTGGGCGGTCACTCGGCGGAACGTGACGTCTCCCTGCAATCCGGCAGCGCGGTGCTTGCGGGCCTGAAAGCGGCGGGCGTTGACGCGTACGCTGTCGATCCGCGCGACGTATGCGTGACGACGCTGAAAGAAGGAGGGTTCGATAAAGTCTTTATCGCGCTGCATGGTCGCGGCGGCGAAGACGGCACGCTGCAGGGAATGCTGGAGTATCTCGGCCTGCCCTATACCGGCAGCGGCGTGATGGCGTCGGCCATCACCATGGATAAACTGCGCACTAAACTGCTCTGGCAGGGCGCAGGGTTGCCGGTAGCGCCGTGGGTGGCGCTGGAGCGTCAGGATATCACCGGTGGCCTTAGCGAGTCGCTGAGCGCGCGTATCGCGGCGCTGGGCCTGCCGGTTATCGTGAAGCCGAGCCGTGAAGGCTCAAGCGTCGGCATGTCGAAAGTGGACAGCGCAGAAGCGTTACTGCCCGCGCTCGAACTGGCGTTTGAACACGACAGCGAAGTGCTGGTGGAGAAATGGCTGAGCGGCCCGGAATTTACGGTCGCCATCCTCGGCGATGAAATTCTGCCTTCGATCCGCATTCAGCCTGCTGGCGTGTTTTACGACTACGAGGCGAAGTATCTCTCGGACGAGACGCAATATTTTTGTCCGGCGGGCATTGATGCCGAACGCGAGCAGGCGTTACAGGCGCTGGTGATGGACGCCTGGCGTGTGCTGGGCTGCCGGGGCTGGGGCCGCGTGGACGTGATGCAGGACAGCGACGGTGAGTTTTATCTGCTTGAGGTAAACACCGCACCTGGCATGACCAGCCATAGTCTGGTGCCGATGGCGGCGCGTCAGGCGGGCATGAGCTTCTCGCAGCTGGTGGTGCGTATTCTGGAGCTGGCGAACTGATATGTCGCAGGCTGCGCTGAACACGAAAAATCGTCCTGAAGAAAATACGGTTTCGCGCCGTAATAATGGGACCCGTCTCGCAGGTATCGTCTTTCTGCTGGCGGTCGTGTTAACCGTGATATTCGGCGGCTGGATGGTGCTGGGGTGGATGGAAGACGCCCAGCGCCTGCCGCTCTCAAAGCTGGTGGTAACGGGCGAGCGCCATTACACCCGCAATGATGATATTCGCCAGTCCATCCTGGCGCTGGGCGCGCCGGGCACGTTTATGACGCAGGACGTGAATATCATCCAGAATCAGATAGAACGTTTGCCGTGGATCAAGCAGGCAAGCGTAAGAAAGCAATGGCCGGACGAATTGAAGATTCATCTGGTTGAATATGTGCCGATAGCACGCTGGAATGACCAGCACATGATCGACACCGACGGTACGTCCTTCAGCGTGCCGTCCGATCGCGCCAGTAAGCAGACCTTACCGCTGCTCTATGGCCCGGAAGGTAGCGAGAACGAAGTGCTGCAAGGTTTTCGCGCGATGGGGCAGGTGCTGGCGAAAGATAAATTTACACTGAAGGAAGCGGCGATGACCGCGCGTCGCTCCTGGCAGGTGACGTTGAGCAATAATATCAAGCTCAATCTTGGCCGGGATGACACAATGAAACGCCTGGAACGCTTTGTAGAGCTGTACCCGGTTCTGCAACAGCAAGCGCAAACTGACCATAAGCAGATAAGCTATGTCGATTTACGCTACGACTCCGGCGCGGCGGTCGGCTGGGAGCCGGCCCCCACTGAGGAAATTAATCAGCAACAGAATCAGGCACAGGCAGAGCAACAATGATTAAGGCGACGGACAGAAAACTGGTAGTTGGACTGGAGATTGGCACTGCGAAGGTCGCCGCTTTGGTAGGGGAAGTTCTGCCCGACGGTATGATCAATATCATTGGCGTGGGAAGCTGTCCGTCCCGCGGGATGGACAAAGGCGGCGTTAACGATCTGGAATCGGTGGTGAAGTGTGTTCAGCGCGCGATAGACCAGGCCGAACTGATGGCGGATTGCCAGATATCTTCCGTCTATCTGGCGCTTTCCGGCAAGCATATTAGCTGCCAGAACGAAATCGGTATGGTACCGATCTCCGAAGAGGAAGTGACGCAGGAAGATGTTGAAAATGTTGTCCATACCGCAAAATCAGTACGCGTTCGCGATGAACATCGCGTATTGCATGTGATTCCTCAGGAATACGCTATTGATTACCAGGAAGGGATTAAAAACCCGGTTGGCTTATCCGGCGTTCGCATGCAGGCGAAAGTACATTTAATCACCTGCCACAATGACATGGCGAAAAACATCGTCAAGGCAGTGGAACGTTGCGGCCTGAAAGTTGACCAACTTATTTTCGCGGGCCTGGCCTCAAGCTACTCCGTCTTAACGGAAGATGAGCGTGAGCTGGGCGTCTGCGTGGTGGATATCGGCGGTGGTACAATGGATATCGCGGTCTACACCGGTGGTGCGCTGCGTCACACTAAAGTGATTCCGTATGCCGGTAACGTGGTGACCAGTGATATCGCTTATGCTTTCGGCACGCCGCCGAGCGATGCTGAGGCAATTAAGGTGCGCCATGGCTGCGCGCTCGGGTCGCTGGTCGGCAAAGACGAGAGCGTTGAAGTCCCGAGCGTAGGCGGTCGTCCGCCGCGCAGCCTCCAGCGCCAGACGCTGGCGGAAGTGATTGAGCCGCGTTATACCGAGCTGCTTAATCTGGTCAACGAAGAAATTTTGCAATTGCAGGAGCAGCTTCGCCAGCAAGGCGTGAAACATCATCTTGCGGCGGGGATTGTATTAACCGGCGGCGCGGCGCAAATTGAAGGTCTGGCGGCGTGTGCGCAGCGGGTGTTCCATACGCAGGTGCGTATCGGGCAACCCTTAAATATTACTGGCCTTACCGATTACGCCCAGGAGCCTTACTACTCCACGGCGGTGGGTTTACTTCACTATGGTAAAGAATCGCATTTAAGCGGTGAGGCGGAAGTGGAAAAACGGACTTCAGTCGGCTCGTGGATCAAACGGATCAACAGCTGGCTGCGAAAAGAGTTTTAATTTTTTTCAGAGACCAGACAAAATTATCGGTCTCAGGCGAAAGGCACAAAACGGAGAGACATTATGTTTGAACCTATGGAACTGACCAACGACGCGGTGATTAAAGTCATCGGCGTCGGTGGCGGCGGCGGTAATGCCGTAGAACATATGGTGCGCGAGCGCATCGAAGGGGTTGAATTCTTCGCAGTCAACACCGATGCCCAGGCGCTGCGTAAAACCGCAGTCGGCCAGACCATCCAGATTGGTAGTGGCATCACTAAAGGTCTGGGTGCGGGCGCAAACCCGGAAGTGGGTCGCAACGCTGCGGAAGAAGACCGCGAAGCGCTGCGTGCTGCGTTAGATGGCGCTGACATGGTGTTTATCGCAGCCGGTATGGGCGGCGGTACGGGCACCGGTGCTGCGCCGGTTGTCGCTGAAGTGGCGAAAGACCTCGGCATTCTGACCGTGGCTGTCGTGACCAAGCCGTTTAACTTTGAAGGCAAAAAGCGTATGGCTTTTGCCGAACAGGGTATTGCCGAGCTCTCCCGCCATGTCGACTCCCTGATCACCATCCCTAACGACAAGCTGCTGAAAGTGCTGGGTCGTGGGATCTCTCTGCTGGACGCGTTTGGTGCTGCGAACGACGTGCTGAAAGGCGCGGTGCAGGGTATCGCCGAGCTGATTACGCGTCCGGGTCTGATGAACGTCGACTTCGCGGACGTGCGTACCGTGATGTCTGAAATGGGCTACGCCATGATGGGCTCGGGCGTGGCAAGCGGCGAAGACCGTGCAGAAGAAGCGGCCGAAATGGCCATCTCCAGCCCGCTGCTGGAAGATATCGATCTGTCCGGCGCGCGCGGCGTTCTGGTCAACATCACGGCGGGCTTCGACCTGCGTCTTGATGAGTTCGAAACCGTGGGTAACACCATCCGTGCCTTCGCATCGGATAACGCAACTGTGGTTATCGGTACGTCTCTCGACCCGGATATGAACGACGAACTGCGCGTGACTGTGGTTGCGACCGGTATCGGCATGGATAAGCGTCCTGAAATCACGCTGGTGACCAATAAGCAGACGCAGCAGCCTGCAATGGATCGTTATCAGCAGCACGGTATGGCGCCGCTGACCCAGGAGCAGAAACCGGCTTCTAAAGTGGTTAACGACCCGACGCCGCAGACGGCAAAAGAGCCAGATTATCTGGATATTCCGGCGTTTCTGCGTAAGCAGGCTGATTAAGAATAAGCCGGAAGTTGGGCATATTCGCTCTTTGTGCTAAAATGGCCCACCGGTTGTGATGTACACTATCGGTAAGGTGAATTATTTGGCGAGATTATACGATGATCAAACAAAGGACTCTTAAACGTATCGTTCAGGCGACTGGCGTCGGTTTACATACCGGCAAAAAAGTCACCCTGACGCTGCGCCCTGCGCCGGCAAATACCGGGGTCATCTATCGTCGCACCGACTTGAATCCTCCGGTAGACTTCCCGGCCGATGCCAAATCTGTGCGTGATACCATGCTCTGTACGTGCCTGGTGAATGAGCATGATGTGCGGATTTCTACCGTTGAGCACCTGAACGCCGCGCTGGCAGGCCTCGGTATCGACAACATCATCGTCGAAGTGGATGCGCCTGAAATCCCGATTATGGATGGCAGCGCTGCACCGTTCGTTTACCTGCTCGTTGACGCAGGTATTGATGAGCTGAATGTGGCGAAGAAATTCGTGCGCATTAAAGAAACCGTGCGTGTTGAAGATGGCGATAAGTGGGCGGAATTTAAACCGTACAACGGTTTTTCCCTGGACTTCACCATCGACTTCAACCACCCGGCGATTGATGCGAGCAACCAGCGCTACTGCATGAATTTCTCTGCAGACGCGTTCATGCGCCAGATTAGCCGCGCTCGTACTTTTGGTTTCATGCGTGATATCGAATATCTGCAGTCCCGCGGCTTGTGCCTGGGCGGCAGCTTCGATTGTGCCATCGTTGTTGACGATTATCGCGTACTGAACGAAGACGGCCTGCGTTTTGAAGACGAATTTGTTCGTCACAAAATGCTGGATGCGATTGGTGACCTGTTCATGTGTGGCCACAACATTATCGGCGCGTTTACCGCCTATAAGTCTGGTCATGCGCTGAACAACAAATTGCTGCAGGCGGTTCTTGCGAAACAAGAAGCTTGGGAATATGTCACCTATGAAGACGAGGCTGAACTGCCTCTGGCCTTCAAGGCGCCGTCGCTGGTGCTGGCGTAACAGCATAGTCTGATTAAAGACGACTGGTAGACCAGGTACTCTCTCCGGCCTGTGTTCACCAGTCGTTTTTTATTGCTCTTAAACAGCCATTTTTCTCTTCGCCTTTTACCCTGCTTTACCATCTCCCTGTTGATGATTAACTGCTGGTTTCTTGTGCGGATTGCGTAAGGTATCGCAGTGATACTGCTGCCGCCTCGCGGGAATGATGGTAATATTTATCCCCTTATTAACAGACAACATAACGCGGGCAAAAGCCGGCGTTATCCGGTGGGTTACAGTGCCTGGTATATTCACGCGTTGGCGACAGTTTGGAAGACGCTATTTCTGGCCGCATCTCCTTTTGGGGATGGTCGCGGCCAGTCTTGGCCTGCCTGCGCTTAATAACAACGCTGAACCCGCCGCGCCTGCCGAGGCCAGCACCAGCCATACCGGTACGTTACGCAGTTTTGATTCACTGGCGCTGATTAGTGAAACCTCGCGTCGCTCTGCGTCATTCGGGGTGGATTACTGGCAGCAGCACGCCATTCGCACCGTTATCCGTCATCTCTCTTTCGCCATGGCGCCGCAGGCGCTGCCGATGGCGATGGAAGAAAGCCTGCCGCTAAATGCACAGCATCTCGCGCTGCTGGACACCCTGAGCGCGATGCTAACGCAGGATTTACAGCCTGCCGCCGCGCAGGTGCAGCCCGCACCGCGTTTGCTTCCTCCTCTTTCTTTTACGGTCTCTGCCTGGATTCGCCAGGTACAGGGTATCCGCGCCGGTCCTCGTCTCCTCGCCTGAGTATTTTCATTCTTATTCATTTACTTTTTGCCTGTGCGAGGCTTCAGAGAATTTATTATGTTGATCAAAATGTTAACCAAGGTATTTGGGAGTCGTAACGATCGTACTTTACGTCGTATGCGTAAGGTCGTTGCGCTTATTAACGGCATGGAACCAGCGCTGGAGAAACTCTCCGATGAAGAGTTGAAAGCGAAAACCGCAGAGTTCCGCGCGCGTCTGGAAAAAGGCGAAACGCTGGAAAACCTGCTGCCGGAAGCGTTCGCGGTGGTACGTGAAGCAAGCAAGCGCGTCTTCGGCATGCGTCACTTTGACGTTCAGCTGCTGGGCGGCATGGTGCTTAACGATCGCTGCATCGCGGAGATGCGTACCGGTGAAGGTAAAACCCTGACCGCGACGCTGCCAGCTTATCTGAACGCGTTGACCGGTAAAGGCGTTCACGTGGTCACCGTCAACGACTATCTGGCGCAGCGTGACGCCGAAAACAACCGCCCGCTATTTGAATTTTTAGGCATGAGCGTTGCGGTTAACATGTCCGGCATGCCGGCACCGGCAAAACGCGAAGCCTACGCCGCGGATATCACCTACGGCACCAACAACGAATATGGTTTCGACTATCTGCGCGATAACATGGCGTTCAGCCCGGAAGAGCGCGTGCAGCGTAAGCTTCACTACGCGCTGGTGGATGAAGTTGACTCCATTCTTATCGATGAAGCGCGTACGCCGCTGATTATCTCCGGCCCGGCCGAAGACAGCTCCGAGCTTTACAAGAAAGTGAACAAAATTATCCCGCATCTGGTACGTCAGGAGAAAGAAGACTCCGATACCTTCCAGGGCGAAGGCCACTTCTCTGTGGACGAAAAAGCGCGTCAGGTTAACCTGACCGAGCGCGGTCTGGTGTTAGTTGAAGAGCTGCTGGTGAAAGAAGGCATCATGGATGAAGGCGAATCGCTTTACTCGCCGGGCAACATCATGCTGATGCACCACGTGACTGCCGCGCTGCGCGCGCACGTGCTCTTTACCCGCGACGTTGATTACATCGTCAAAGATGGCGAAGTCATTATCGTCGATGAACACACCGGTCGTACCATGCAGGGTCGCCGCTGGTCTGATGGTCTGCATCAGGCGGTGGAAGCCAAAGAGGGCGTAGAGATCCAGAATGAAAACCAGACGCTGGCTTCTATCACCTTCCAGAACTATTTCCGTCTCTATGAAAAACTGGCGGGGATGACCGGTACGGCAGATACCGAAGCGTTTGAATTCAGCTCTATCTATAAGCTCGATACCGTCGTGGTACCGACCAACCGTCCGATGATTCGTAAAGACCTGCCGGATCTGGTCTACATGACCGAAGCCGAGAAAATCGACGCAATCATTGAAGATATCAAAGAGCGCACCGCCAAAGGCCAGCCGGTTCTGGTGGGGACTATCTCTATTGAGAAATCTGAAGTTATCTCTCAGGCGCTCACCAAAGCAGGCATCGAACACAACGTCCTGAACGCCAAATTCCACGCCCGCGAAGCGGATATCGTTGCGCAGGCGGGCTACCCGGGTGCGGTCACCATCGCCACCAACATGGCAGGCCGTGGTACCGACATCATGCTGGGCGGTAGCTGGCAGGCGGAAGTCGCCGAGCTGGAAGCGCCGAGTGAAGAACAGATTGCGCAGATCAAAGCCGACTGGCAGAAACGCCACGACGCGGTGCTGGCCTCAGGTGGCCTACATATTATCGGTACCGAGCGCCACGAATCGCGTCGTATCGATAACCAGCTGCGTGGCCGTTCTGGCCGTCAGGGCGATCCGGGTTCTTCCCGTTTCTATCTCTCCATGGAAGATGCGCTGATGCGTATTTTCGCCTCGGATCGCGTCGCCAACATGATGCGTAAACTGGGCATGAAGCCGGGCGAAGCGATTGAGCACCCGTGGGTGACTAAGGCCATCGCCAACGCGCAGCGCAAAGTGGAAAGCCGCAACTTCGATATCCGTAAGCAACTGCTGGAATATGATGACGTGGCCAATGACCAGCGTCGCGCTATCTACACCCAGCGTAACGAACTGCTGGATGTGGCGGATATCAGCGAAACCATCAACAGCATTCGCGAAGACGTCTTCAAAGCGACCATTGATGCCCATATCCCGCCGCAGTCGCTGGAAGATATGTGGGATATTCCGGGTCTGGAAGAGCGCCTGAAAAACGACTTCGATCTGGAACTGCCAATTGCGCAGTGGCTGGATAAAGAGCCAGAGCTGCACGAAGAAACGCTGCGTGAACGTATTCTGGAAAGCGCGAAAGAAGTGTATGCGCGTAAAGAGGAAGTCGTGGGCGCAGAGATGATGCGTCACTTCGAAAAAGGCGTGATGCTGCAAACCCTGGACTCCCTCTGGAAAGAGCACCTTGCGGCGATGGACTACCTGCGTCAGGGTATTCACCTGCGCGGTTATGCACAGAAAGATCCGAAGCAGGAATATAAGCGCGAATCGTTCGCCATGTTTGCGGCTATGCTGGAATCGCTGAAATATGAAGTAATCAGCACCATCAGCAAAGTGCAGGTGCGCATGCCGGAAGAAGTGGAAGCGATGGAGCAGCAGCGCCGCGAAGAGGCGGAGCGCCTGGCGCAGATGCAGCAGCTCAGCCATCAGGACGACGAAACCGCTGCCGCCGCAGCACTCGCTGAGCAGACCGGCGAGCGTAAAGTCGGCCGCAACGATCCTTGCCCGTGCGGCTCCGGTAAAAAGTATAAGCAGTGCCACGGCCGCTTAAGCTAACCGGTTGTTAACCGACATAAAAGGCGCAGATATCTGCGCCTTTTTTACAGGAAGAAATGCATGAAAAAATTACAGATTGCGGTAGGTATCGTGCGTAACGCAAAAGGCGAAATCTTTATTACGCAACGTGCCGCCGATGCGCATATGGCGAATAAATGGGAATTCCCTGGCGGTAAAATTGAAGCGGGCGAAACGCCTGAAGCGGCGCTTCGCCGCGAGCTTCAGGAAGAGACCGGCATAACCGTAACTTCCGCCATGCTGTTTGAAACGCTGGATTATGAATTCCCGGACCGCCACATCAGCCTGTGGTTTTACCTGGTAGAAAGCTGGGAAGGGGAGCCGTGGGGCAAAGAAGGGCAACCGGGGCATTGGGTGCATCAACAGGCTCTGGATGCGCAGGCGTTTCCGCCCGCCAACGAGCCTGTGATTGCTAAGCTTCGCGCGCAGTCTTAAGGCTGGTTTTCTTCTTCGCTCCAGCCGTCGGTGTCGGAGCGATAGCCGCTGCTGGGAATACGTTTCTCTTCAGCGGCCCATTCACCCAGATCGATAAGCTGGCAGCGTTTTGAACAGAAAGGACGAAACGGACTCTTTTCGCCCCAGATGACTTCTTTGCCGCAGGTCGGGCAGTTAACAATAGTAGCGTCTGACATCATAATTCCTTAACAGCAGGCCAGTTCAAAATCGAACCGTTCCGGTACGCGGCCATGCTCGCTGTCGAGCGGCATAAAGCGGATCGCAAAACGGCTCTTGTGGCCGGAAATCTGTGGGTAAAGCGCTTCCTGAAGCGGAAGTTGCAGGCGCAGCAGGTCGGCATCATCGCCGTTATCCTGATAAAACCCATTCAGGCTGGTTTGTTTGCGAAACGGCGCTGACTGGCGAATAAGATCGAGGATCATATCCAGTGTATACGTCAGCGGTTGCAGCGTGGCCAGCCAGCTATTGACCTGAACGTCACGTTCTTCCTGCGGCGAGCAGAGCCAGACGTGCAGCAGCGGTAAATCGAAGCTGCAACAGCCGCCCGGAATGCTCAGTCGCTGGCGCACCAGAGCGATAAGACGATCTTCACGCAATGTTTGCCCGAGGCGAGGGGCGGCCATCAGCATACTGCTGCGTGCTTTCAGTTCGTGGCGCAGCGACTCAATGCGCTCGTTATCCACCCCCGGCACTTCTGCCCAGCTTTGCAGTTTACGCTGCTGACGTTCCAGCTCTTTTAAGAGCTCAGTGCGGGTATCACCACGCTCAAAGACGTCCAGCAAATCGCCGACGTTGCGAAAGAAGTGCAGCGCAGAGGCATGATCGCTGACAGGCAGCAGCGCTTTCATTTGCTGGATGAGAAATTCGATACGCAGCCAGGTGCGCATTTTTTCATTCAGGGGATGTTCAAAAAGAACGTGAGTCTGCATTACTTATTTTCCTGTGGTACGGCCTGCGCCGCCAGTTGCAAATAGCGCTGATGCAGGCGCGCCACATCAGCCTCTATCGTTTCCGGCGAGCCGTTATTATCTATGACGTCATCAGCGACCGCTAACCGGGCTTCACGTGTGGCCTGTGCATTAAGGATAAGCTCAGCATGCTCGCGAGAAACCCCATCGCGCTGCATAGTGCGCTGTATCTGTGTTTCGGGGGTGACATCCACCACCAGCACACGGTTAGCTTTGCTGTGTAATTGGTTTTCAATCAGCAGCGGAACGACCCACAGCACATAGGCCGACGTGGCGCGTGCTATTTCAGTCTGCGTCTGTTGATGAATAAGCGGGTGCAGGAGGCCATTCAGCCAGGCTTTTTCCTGCGGGCTTGAGAAGATGATTTCGCGAAGTGCGCGGCGATTAAGCGTGCCGTCGGCGTGACAAATGGTCGAGCCGAAACGCGCAATAATGGCCTGTAATCCGGGCGTACCAGGCTCTACCACCTGGCGTGCGATGATGTCAGCATCAACAACGGTTACACCGAGACGGGCAAAGGCGTTAGCGACTGTGCTTTTGCCGCTTCCGATACCGCCCGTCAGTGCTACCGTATAAACCATAAAGCCATCATCCCAAAGTGTTGAAGTCTGCGTGAATAATATAAAAAATAGTCTTTTCAAAAGGTTACGCAGAACGAATTAACGTCACCAGCGGGCTCGCTTATCGACCCCGTGCGCAAGGTAAATTTATAGGATTGTAGCGTAAAAAAGCGCGCTTTCGCAGTCTTGCGGCGCCATTATTAGTGCGTATGATAACGTCACTGGAGTTGGCTGTTGTCCCGCCGCACATGTTCTGTGCTCATCGCCATTAACCAGGAATCGCACATGCGTATTGAAGAAGATTTGAAGTTAGGTTTTAAAGACGTTCTTATCCGCCCGAAACGCTCCACTCTCAAAAGCCGCTCTGACGTTGAACTTGAGCGCCAGTTCACTTTTAAACATTCCCGCGTTCAATGGTCCGGTGTTCCAATCATCGCTGCCAATATGGATACCGTCGGGACTTTCGCAATGGCGCAGGCGCTGGCTGGTTTCGATATCCTGACGGCGGTGCATAAACATTACAGCGTTCAGGACTGGGCAGGGTTTATTGACGCCGTTTCTCCGGATGTGCTGAAGCACGTCATGGTATCTACGGGCACTTCAGACGCTGATTTTGAAAAAACCAAGGAAATCCTCGCGCTTTCTGCGTCCTTAAAGTTTATCTGTATTGACGTTGCGAACGGCTATTCAGAGCATTTCGTGCAGTTCGTTGCTAAAGCACGTGCCGCCTGGCCTGATAAAGCGATTATCGCCGGTAACGTCGTCACCGGTGAAATGTGCGAAGAACTGATCCTCGCGGGTGCCGATATCGTTAAAGTCGGTATTGGTCCGGGGTCTGTCTGCACCACACGCGTAAAAACCGGTGTGGGTTATCCGCAGCTTTCTGCGGTAATCGAATGTGCGGATGCTGCACACGGCCTCGGCGGCCAGATCATCAGCGATGGTGGCTGCACTGTACCAGGCGATGTGGCCAAGGCCTTCGGCGGCGGCGCAGATTTTGTCATGCTGGGCGGAATGCTGGCCGGTCATGACGAAAGCGGCGGTACGGTCGTTGAGCAGAACGGTGAAAAATTCATGCTCTTTTACGGTATGAGCTCTGAGTCCGCCATGAATCGTCACGTTGGCGGTGTAGCGCAGTATCGTGCTGCAGAAGGCAAAACGGTTAAACTACCTCTGCGTGGGCCAGTAGAAAACACCGCGCGCGACATCCTGGGCGGCCTGCGTTCTGCCTGTACCTATGTCGGTGCCTCTCGTCTGAAAGAACTGACCAAGCGCACCACGTTTATTCGTGTGCTGGAGCAGGAAAACCGCGTATTCAACAGTCTCTGAGGGGCTGAACATTTTGCTGGCGCACTTCTTGCGCCAGCATTAATTCATTCCACTCATCGCATCCCCGAGCCGGAATATCGGCAGATACATCGCCACCACCAGCGTACCGACGATTAACCCGATAACCATCATCATGAGCGGCTCCAGCGTGGCCGCCAGCGTTTGTGCGCGCTCAGACGTTTGGCCGAGATGCCATTCGGCAAGTTTCTCCAGCATCAGATCCAGCGAGCCGGTTTCTTCGCCAGTACGAACCAGTTGAATACACAGGGCGGTAAAAACGGATTCCTGTTCCAGAGCCTTCCAGAACGGCAGGCCACCGGCGATGCTTGCTTTAACACGCCCGACAGCCTGTTGCCACAGCGGCGATGCCAGCGTCTCTTCCACACTTCCCAGGCTTTGCAGTAACGGAATACCGGCGCGCTGCATGAGTGACAGCACCGTATAGATTTGGCTGAGCTGCTGGCCGCGAATCAGCGCGCCAAAAAGCGGCATCTTCAGCAGCCATGCGGCCTCACGTAGCTGCCATTGTGGTCTGCGGCGAAGCCTGATAATGACCACAGGCGTAATCACCAGAACACTGAGCCACAAGGCGGCGTGCTGTATCAAAGCTTCAGACAATGCGATAACAGCGCGCGTCACCAGCGGCAGCGGCGTATTGAAGGAGCGGTAGATAGCCGTAAACTGCGGGAGAACAAAGCAGGTCATCCCGAGTGTCAGCAACAACGCGACGGTAAAAATAAATGCCGGATAGCGCATCGCTTTAATGACCTGCTTACGCAGTTTTTGCTGATCTTCCTGCTGTTGCGCTAGCTGCCGGCAGCATACGTCAAGCTTTCCGGTCAGTTCACCGGTGCGCATAAGCAGGATATAAAGTGGCGGAAAAACCGCCGGCCACTGGCGCAAGGTTTCTGAAAAGGCGACGCCTCGACCGAGCTGTTTCGCAAGTTCCCCAAGAAGTGCGCGCCATTGTGCGATGGGATGCTGGCTTGCCAGCGTCATCAACCCTTGCGTCAGGCTGACGCCTGCCTGGAGCAGGGCCGCCAACTGGCGGATTGCCAGAATTTTATGTTCGCTGCCCCAGTGGCGTGGGTTTATGCTGGCGCGCGTAAGCATGAAAGGTTGCACCTCGTCATCCATCAGCTGCAGCGATGCGTTGATTTTATCTGACGCCCAGACCATGCCTTCGCAGCTTGCGCCTTCTTTATTAACGCCGCGCCAACGCCATAACAAGTTATCCATGCGGCATACCCGAAACGCGATAAAGCTCTTCAGGCGTCGTCAGCCCCGCTTCAACAGCCTGTAACCCATGCTCAAACAGAGTGGTCATGCCCTGCGCCCGCGCTTGTAAAGCGATCTCTTCAGGCGGTGCGCCGCTGGCGATAGTCTGGCGCAGCGCGGCATTAATGCTGAGCAGCTCGAAAAGCGCGATACGCCCGTAATAACCGCCGTAACAGCGCTCACACCCACAGGCCTTATAGGGATGAATCGGGCGCGGCCAGAGCGAAGCCGGGAGCGTCACTGGTTCCTGTGAAAAGACGCGGCAGTAAGGACAAAGCTTCCTGACCAGCCGTTGTGCGATGACCAGCTCAAGTGCGGAGGCAAGCATCCAGCGCGGCAAACCCATCTGTTCAAGCCGCACCAGGGTTTCGGTTGTTGAGTTAGTGTGAAGCGTGGAGAGCACCAGATGCCCGGTCTGCGCCGCTTTAACCGCGATTTCAGCAGTTTCGAGATCGCGAATCTCGCCAATCATGATTACGTCAGGATCTTGCCTGAGCAACGCCCGTAGCACCGCCTGAAAAGTCAGTCCGGCCTTCGGCAGCACCGGCGTCTGGTTCAGGCCCGTTACAGGAATTTCGACGGGGTCCTCCACGCTACAGATATTCACCTGCGGTGCATTAAGTGTATTGAGCGCAGTGTACAACGTGACGGTTTTACCGCTCCCTGTCGGGCCAGTCACCAGGATTAACCCTTGAGGGCGCTGTAACGCCTGACAAAAAAGCGTCTGCTGCGCCTGCGCCAGGCCCAGTGCCTGAACTTCCAGTGGTTGTTCCGTTTGCTGTAACAGACGCAAAACTACCTTTTCGCCACAGCGGCAAAGCAGGGTAGAGATGCGAAAAGAGACTGTTCGCCCGCCAAGCTCGATGCTGAATTGTCCGTCTTGCGGGAGCCTGCGCTCCGCAATGTCAAGATTACCCAGTACTTTCAGACGCGCCGTCAGCGCATCAGCAAGCGTTGCAGGTAGCGGCGGCAATGGATGTAAAACGCCGTCGATACGAAATCTTACCTGGTAGTGCGCTTCGGCAGGCTCAAAGTGGATATCGGAAGCGCGCCGCTGTAGCGCCTGTTGCAGCGTCTGGTTAACCAGCTCCACCACAGAAGCGGTTTCCTCCTGAGCTGTCTGGCGTAACGGCTCTGCCGCCAGTTGCCGTTCTTTTTCCAGCCGTTCGGGGCTCCAGCATTCAATATCAATATGCCGGTGCGTGGAAAAACGTAGCGCATCCATCAGCTCATTACTGGGTTCGCCCGCCACGGCGATATGCACCGTGGCGTCATCGATATCCAGTACCAGAGCGTTATAGCGCTGGCATAACGTATGCAGGTAATCGATTGGCATTGCAGCGTCCTCGCTTAAGGTAACGAGCTGCGAAAGACGTCTTCGCAGGCCTGCTTCAATGCGGTATCGCTGGTATCACAGGTTCGCTTCCAGCCTTCCATACCGTTAGTGGTGTTCCACTGCGGTGTGAGCGTCACCGATAAGCCGTTAAGGCTATCCTGCCCGGTAGCGCTTATCACGCCTTGTGCGATAGTCATTTCGCTCACATAACGGGTGGTTTTAGGGGCCGGAATGCCGTTTGCGCCTGCATCACAGCTGCTAAGCCCACCGCGATCGATAGCGCACAGCTCAATAGCGGTGCGATAAGGGATAACGGTTTGCAGCATGTCCGTCAGCGCTGCTTTGCGCAGGTAATTCTGATATGCCGGTACGCCAATGGCGCTAAGTATGGCGATGATGCCTATCACCACCATGATATACTACTTTTTACTGTAGTGATTTTAGGAAAAATTAAATGAAAAAAGCGGTGTATTGCTATGCTCGCGTCAGTTCGAGAGGACAAGCTAAAGATGGTTATGGCATGTCGAGACAGCAAACAATGCTGCGAGATTACGTTGCTGCATACGATGATTCTCTACATAATCGAGGATACGAGTTAGGATCTGTTAACTGGTTGTTCGCAGAAGGTATCTCGGCGTATAGCGGTAAGAACATAGAAGATGGTTCAGTGCTGAAATCATTTATTGATGATGTATTGGAACGTAAGATTATCAATGCGGTTTTAGTCATCGAGAACCTTGATCGATTTAGTCGAGCAGAACCAATTAAAGCCGCTAATCTATTCCTCAATTTGATTACTGCCGGATGTGATATCCATGAAGTAGAAACTGAAACAATACATCATTCCAGTAGTGACCTCAGTATCATTACGGGCGGGTTACAGCGTGCTCATAACGAGAGTAAACGCAAAGCCCGATTGAGTATCAAAAATTGGGATGAAAGAATTAAAAACGCAATCGATGGTAAAGCAGTACTGACTAATCGAGTCCCATCATGGTTGGAAGTAAAAAACAATGGATATGTAATCAAAGAAGGGGAGAAGGAAAAGTACAATCTTATATTCCAGATGTATGCTGACGGTTTCGGTCCGGCAGCAATACGCGATGTATTAAAAGAAAGGAGTATGTTAATCAATGATAGTGAACCAACTATTGCTCATTTAAACAAGATAATAAAAGATGAGAGATTGATCGGGAAATTCAATTCAACTGGCAGGAAAAAATTGAGTGGTCTTGTTATCTATCCTGTAGTTGTAGATTTATCACTATTCCATATTGTTGATCAACTACGGAAACAGCGGAATCCCATTGGTAAAATCCATCGCAAGGCAAATAATTTATTTGCTGGCTTATGTATATGCATGGAATGTGGTAGATATGTTCAGGTTAACAGTATTGAATCTAATGGTGAATCATACTTTCGTTGTGGTGGCAGTCTCGTTAAGATTGATAGATGTCAGGAACGTGGGTTTAAATACAAGTTTTTTGAAAATGCATTATTGCAACATATCAGGAATTTTGATTTCTCATCATTAAATGCGAATGAATCTGAAGTTCAGATTAGAGTAAATCATCTTTCAATGGAGTTGTTAACACATATAAAGTATAAGGATGAGATATTACAAGATATCGAGAAAGAGGATATACCCGATCCTAATGATAGGAGAATTTTGAAAAACTTACAGAAAAAAATAGGAGAAATTGAATCTGAAATATCGAATCTAAAACATTTGAATGTGAATGTCAGTGCATTTGATGAGTTGAAACAATATTCAGAGGAATTACGCGATCCAACGAATGTAGATATAAGACTCGATTTTAATATCAAGATTAGACGTGTAATTAAAAACATTATTGTAAAACGCTATAGTGATGCTATATTTTTAGTTGTTAATTACATAGCCATTAACGAAAAACAAGCTATCGTAATTAATAGTAAAAATGGTGAAATACTGTACATGGGTGTCCAGAATGATGACTTAAAAACAGTTGAGCATCTAATTGGTAATTAATTCTGTTTTTTTATGTGTTTTATTATTGCTTGGGATTAAGGTTTGATAATGTGTACTCTAAATACTAATAACTAAAACGACGAAAGGCCGACTCACTGGAACGAATCGGCCTTTCTAAATTAATCAATATGGAGCGTGTACAAATGATTAATCCTACACCTATTTATAACAAGTTTAAGTACGTATCTGCTGAGTGTGGTTCAGGTAAAACCACAGCTATATGTAATATAATCAATAACAGTACTGAAAGATATATTTTAGTACAGAACACACAAGAGCTTATTAAGCAGACAGCGAAGAAACTTAATGATTGTGAGTGTATTATTACGGATACAGTTTCAAAAGATGAAAGCGTTATTAGTTCAGTTATTGAATTTCTTTCATCTGGAAGTAATAAAACATTAATCATAACAGATAAAACGTTTTTCAAAATACCTCGTGAATTGTTATCTAACTGGAATGTATATATTGACGACGTGACTAATTTTCACTCTTTTCAGAATATAAATGAAGGTAATACTGAAATAAAAAACGTCATCCGTAATGTTTTAATCCACAAAGTACAGCCATTAGATGACAGAAATATGTATATTGCGGCTGAAAGAAACCCAGAAGTACAGGGGGATGTAGTAAGGAACATTTTAAATCAACTTTCAGTATTGAATGATAATGATCTTTTTATAATGAATAATGAGTACTTTATCGATGCGGAAAAGGAACAGCTTAATATTACCGCATGGAAAGATCTCAATAAGTACAAAGACGTATCAATCACCTTTCTCGGAGCTAATTTCGAAAACTCATTGATCTATAAAGGCAATAAAGAACTATTTGAAAGTACTGAACTTGAAGGATTACAGACACGAGAAACAGAACTCAAAGACAGGCTAAAGGTTTATTACTTCTCTAAAAAATTCAAATTATCAAGGACATGGAAAACTAACAACCCTGATAAAGTACAAAAAATATACGACTTCCTCGATGCCAGACTTGACGGGCAAGACTTCTACTGGACGAAGAACAAAAGTGACTCTCAGAGCCTCAAGAATGGCACAGAGATAAGCCCGGATGCCAGAGGATTCAACCAGTACCAACACTTGCTCACGTGCGTTTGGCTGGCCTGTATGCGTCCCTCTGAAACAGAAGCTAAACAGTGTGAATTGTTCTTTAAGATTGACGGCGAGGCGATACACATCGCAAGGGAATACGAAAGTCTACACCAGTTCGTACTACGAGGGATTTCGAGGAATTTTGACAGTACTGAAACGCAGACCGTTTATGTTTTTGATGAATGGCAGGCCAGATCTCTTACTGACAATATTGAGTACATAGATCTCGGTATTGATGATGACGAGCAAGGACAGAGAGGCAGGCCGCAAGGTTCAATGAACAAGGAAAGGCGTTTCACTCTTGATGGTACTAAAGCAAAGCGTTTCCTCCGCTGGAAAGGCAGATATCCAGGGCTTGAGTTAGAAGCGTTCAGGGCGTTTCTTGCCAGTCCTACTAACGAAGATCTCAGTCCTGAGGAAAGGGACGCCATGTACGAGAAGTACGAAAAAGCAGTACAAAAAAAACAGAAATAGTCCCGCTTCTTTGTCAGAAACACCATCATAAAACCAATATATGTCCGAAAAATAATACCTTATAAGAGTATTAAGGTAATAAATTTCAGACATCACAACGAGCAAAGGCGAATTAACTACCTGAAAGCAGGAGCGGCGAAGCAAGCGAACTGTTTCGGGTAGTTAGTGAGAGTGCTCACGCAGTGAGTACTTGATAGCTATCCAATTGTTTATATAGATAAAACATTTAAACAGTACCCGCAAGCGAGTACTGTTCGCTGGATTCGGTTCTACTGCTGCGTTCCTTTCAGTCACTGGCAGAGCGAACTAATCGCGTTTTTTTGTTTTGTCTGTCAGTACATAACTGTCTGTTATTTCATCACTTATTCTACTAATGATTCCTTTGTGTACTTAGTGGAGTATCTGCTGTTTCAGTTACTGGAAAAGCACTATCAGTACTGCTCAGAGCGAAGCGAACCCGATGCGATCAATCCCTTTCCATGATGGTGTTTCCGACAAAACGCACTGGAAGCCCTTTAACGTGTTGTTCATCACTGACATACCTGAATGTACAAAACCTCATAAAACGCCGTAGCGACGCTTTAAGAGCGTCTGAGATAGTGCTCAGCAAATACTCCTCGCATTGAAATCAGATACATAGCCTTTTTCAAGTTCTACGAATCCCCTTGATCGTTTTTACCTATTGATTTGTATTGGATTAATATATCTTGATAGATTTAAACGATCGTTTTCTTATTATTGATCGTTAATATCGATCATTGTTGGATGTACGTGATATTCTTGAGAGCGTGAAAACGGATGGTTTCAGTCCGTACTTTTGGTCTGAAAGAAGCTAACGGGAGTGATAAAGCTGTGAGAGTTGTACAACTGATAATCTATGGACTTTGGGGGGATCCCTTTTTAATGGAAATTCCTAAAGGTAAACGAATTCTTGCCGATAATTAAAATGGAATGAACCATCGATTTGGAATATTCTTAAAGGATAATTGCTGTGAGTAAATATTTAAAAATAGGAATCTATGGTATTTGGGGAGTATTTTTATTCCTTGCGTCAATGGAGAAATTTGGTGATCTTTTCGCAATCGGTACGGGGATCTGGTCGGTAGTGATGCTTACAGCCGCTGGATTGTGCCAACTATTGGCATGTATTACGGCGATAGTCTGGGGAGTACTGGCATTTGGAACTCTGAAATCTAAGTACTTGTCCTATAAATTCGTGAATAATTACACGGTTCCGGTACTTATTATTGGTCTTGCTATCGTGGCAAGTGCTGCCCGATCCTCAAGCGATGAATCCAGAGCACAAAAACTTGGATTTAAAGACGGTAAAGAGTTTGCTATTGCTCGTGAAAATAACATTACTAATGTTGCTGATTACGCTAAATTTGCCGAAGAACAACGTATCAAAGCAGCAGAAAAGGCCGCTCAGGATGCCGCTCTTGCCGCCGAAAAAGAACAACAGGCCAAAGAGGAAGAAGCTAAATGTCTCGATGATGCTCATTGCTACGCTTCGAAACATAAAGCAGGAGATTATATTTGTAAGGTAGCTGTAGAAAATTCTGCTCAGTATCAGTTTAAATGGACTGACGGAATTACCGAACCAAAATTCTCTTCGTATAGCTGGTACGACAAAAGCAGGAAATTAGTCACTCTTTACGGGCACAGAGCACAGGCTCAAAACGGTTTTGGTGCATTTAAAAATATTGAGTACTCCTGTACGTTCAATGCTGATACTGGTGAAGTACTAAGTACTAATCTTCAATAAGGAATATTAATATGAAAAAGGCTTTTATCGCAGTACTGTTATTTTGTTGCTCTGGTGTGTCAGTTGCGGCTGTACCAGATGGGAAAATAGAAAAACCATTTACTTTTAATAACGAAGTTGTTTGCTTAAAGGAAATTCAGGAACAAATGACGCCTTATCTCAAGTCATTTGAAGAAGAAGGTGGGGTTAAGTACCAGTACAATGTTAAATCTGGTTTATCGTACAAGGATGCTGTAGGGCTACGGTTACAGATCAACCGTGTTGATTCTGGATTGGACGTGCGTGTAGCTGATCTTGATTACTACTGGCTACAGGAACGTGGGAGCATGTGTCAGCCAGCGTACATGGTACTTGATCGTTCTGAGTAAGAAAGAACAGTAGCGATAATTATAACATTCGAGGTTATACTATGCGTAACGTGGTATAGCACTATCGAATTCGATAGTACTAATGTGGAATGTTAGGATAGTTTTTTACCTGATTTAAGCTCCATCAAAAATAGTTTATTTTTTAAATAATTTAGCGGCATTATCGTTTCATATATATGGGTAAAAATTTAAATGAAAATAGCAACCATTCCTTTATCTGTAATAATCATGAGTATGCCAGTGATTTCAATGGCAGCATCATTTGATTGTAGCAAAGCTAAGGGGTATACAGAACTAACAATTTGTACAACGCCAGCATTATCAACATTGGATGACAAGTTAAGTATTTTATACAAGAAGGTTAACAAAGAAAATCCAGATAACGTTCAACTTATCAAAAAATCCCAACTGAGTTGGCTAAAAAATGTGCGTAATAAAGCTACTACTGCTCAGTCTCTAAAAGACGCATACATTGCTCGCATGAGTGATTTAAATATGATGTTAGGTGAAAATAAATCAGACCAAGTTAAGCAACCCACTCATACTGTATCACAAGCAGTGGTCCCTGCCTCCGGCCCAGAGCAAGTTAATAAAACTGATAATGAAATAATAGCTGGTCGTTATAGTTGTGATAACTTTTCTGACACATTGAATACACCTAGAGGATTGATATATAGATCTAGTTTATATGATGATAAAAATGAAAATACAATAGACAATATGTATAATACTTATACTGTATCAGAGAAGGAATTAATTAGTGAATTATCAATCAAGAATACGGTTGTTACCATTGCGTCTTTACCATTAAAGATGGTTGCACAAGACGGTTCATCAATATATCAGGATCAAAATTCACCCTATAAATTTTACTTGTCTAAATTAAATGATAAAACTATAACGGTTTATGTGAAATACTTTCAAACTGATGGTAATATCGCACAGGCAAGACAAACATGTTCCAAATAGAATAAGTTATAAAACATTAGCAATCTTTATGGCAGCCTTTGTATTAGGCTGCTTAACTATTTCGCTAAGATTACCTGGCCTTTAGTACAAAAAATAATCAAATCCCTGCCCTCCTGATTTTTGGCAAAAAATCTAAAGGGATCGTTTACTGAGATAAAAGTACAGTCAGTATTTTTCTGCACGATTTAAAATCTCGTTCGTCTGAGCAGGTTCAACCTCGCCGACCAAATGCCGTGTACTCAGATCTCAGTACTGAACTTTTCGCCAACCCTGCATTGGTTAAAAATCAATGATTGGAAATCTTGGATATTCTCGACACAAAAAACCGCCAAAGGACGGTTTTCTTGTGAACTAGGAATATTATCAGGCAGCCTTCCTACGGTACCAATGGATAGCTCTGTCGGATAAACTATATGGGTCACTATCGACTTCGGTTTCTATGGCTTGTGTTTTCAAATACCAGCAAAACTTATCAATCTCTAAATCTACTTGATCACGTTTGTCTACTTTGAGGTCATTGTTTGGAGACAATATGAAAATCGCTCCACACTTATACTCATCGTAGTTATTCAAAGCTAATGAGATATCTCTTTGAGCATCATACAAATGACACTTGGCTAAATTTTCATCAGAATAGGCTGCTGACGCTATTGTTCCGAGTGAGGTCTTGGCTTTGTAAGGAAGATAAATTGTTTGCGATTGTTGCCCCAGTGTAATTCTTTTTAAAGGGGATGGGTCTCGCATCTCAAAATATTCTTCGTATTCAAGGTGTTGTTTGAGGTAGCCATCCATTATATTGTAAAGGCGATCTCTTGAAATTGGAGTGTAAACTTTCTCTCTCTTTTTTGTCACTTTTACCGATAAAGGAACAACATTTGAAAACAGAGAAGATACTATGTCGTCTGCTGATTCACCTTGAGCATATCCATTGTTTTTAAAAGTTAAATTCTGGCATTGATTTGATAAAAATACTTCCCCTGAAAGTACTATCTCCCTAGCCACTTCACAAGCCAACTTAAGGTGAAATGTCATGCCATGAGAGTACAAGCAAGAAATCCTGTCAAAATACTCAAGAGTTTGTACAAATACCCCGCCAAAACTATCTTTGAAACATACACCGATATTGAGTTTTTCTCCTGTGGCAACATCAGGGCACCACTGAATTGTAAACCATTCACCTTTGACAATCGGCTGATGTGAATGCTCACTTAGGATAGAATCAAAGTTAATCACGCGACCCCCGCCAGTACACCAAGTCTTCTGCTTAATCTTTCTTTGGAAAAAATCGCACGATGACTCAAAAATTCCAATAAACAATCTTTTGCTTGCGGATTCAGAAGTTTTTCACACCAATAAGTAATCTCTGCTATTACGATATCCAATGCTTCAGTTTGTCCGCTAGCTCCATTTACTATATCCATTTTCTGAGGAAGGGTTGGTGCGGCTCGGAGGGCCATTTCCAACTTATTGACTGGGCTGATAGTTATGGATAAGTCTTCAGGAGACCACATGAGATCTACAGGCATATTACTGTGGTCAATAAGGGTGACTTGATTGTGTGAATCAATGATCAAGTTCCCTAAATTTCTATCTTGGTTTGCGACCCACTCATCAAAAGCGATCGTTTTATGTAACTTTTCCCATCCATCGAGAATCCATCTAAGACTCTCAAATTTAATCATATCACCAATGTTGTAATAGCTAGCCGGAGAATGTCCGGTAACTTTGGAGCTAACAAAGGCAATTGGCGATATGGGCTTGTCAATTGAATCAATGATACCATCAGGCAATATCAATATGCCTGCTTTTGGGGCTACAGGAAGATCATTTGATTTGGTAAGCAGGTACCCAAGAACTTCATTGAAGACACCAATGCTTTCTTCCTTAGTAAATATTTTCACATATGATTGCCTTTGCACTCCGTCAGGCCAATCAACAAGGCATAAAAGCGTTAAGGCCATTTGGCCTTCATTAGGTCTGCCAAGAACCGACTTGAAACTTGCTTGGCTGAGTACTTCAATCGAAGTGTGCATTCAATTATCCATAACCCCGAAAAGATGACTGAATTCTAGAGTAAAAATGCAAATCAAACGTACTGTTGATTTCACCAGCAAATCTAGTAGTGCATACATGAGCCTTGAATTGCTGCGGCTTCAGTAGCCTCTGGTTATAGACTTTCGGAGGCAATCAATTGCTAATGAAAGCTTATCCATCATGAACTCGGTGTCGAATAAGTATACATCAAGCAGACCAATCCAGACCACCAGCAAGGCTGGTTCATTAAATTAACTTTACAACTTAAAATGAACCAAATATAATGAACCACATAAAACAGACCGATGGGGTGTGTCATGAGAGTTTGGGGTTATCTTCGAGCTTCGACGAAGGAGCAGGATGCAGGCAGAGCCTTTAATGAGTTAGAGGCATTTGCCCATTCGCATGATCTGAAGGTATCAAAGTACTTCAAAGAGAATGAATCAGGTGCAAGCCTGCAACGCCCTCAGTTATTCCTGCTTTTGGAAATAGCAGAACGTGGTGACATTTTGCTTTGTGAGCAAATTGACCGAATCAGCCGCCTTACTAGTGAGGATTGGAAAACCCTTCGAGGGCTTATTGAGTCTAAGGGGATCAGAGTCGTGTCGTTGGATTTACCCACAAGCCACCAGCTTTTAAATGTTCAGGACGAATTCACCGCCCGTATGTTTGAAGCAATGAATTCAATGATGCTGGATATGTTGGCGGCAATCAGCCGCAAAGACTACGAAGATCGCCGCAGACGGCAAATGCAGGGTATTGAAAAGGCCAAAAATGAGAAAAAGTATCGAGGCCGCCCGGTAGATGAGAGTCTACACAATAAAGTACAAGAATTACTGTCTGACGGAAAAAGCTGGAACAAAATTCAGGCGTTAATCGGTTGCTCTAGAGCTACCATTGCGAAAGTGGCGAAAAATACACCTCTGACAAAAGGTTAGTAGCTAATAATCGGCTGAGAGTGTCAGTACTGGCAGCATTGAGAACTGATATAGCGGCAAGGGGCAAAGGAAGAGGGTTCACAGGGCTTTGTTTCGTGAATCCTTTCGATATCTTGATACTACTTTATGAAGGGGCTTTATAGCCTCTTTTTTATTTCACTATAATCAACATGTTAAATATTGTTTCTGCGTTTAATTATTACAGTAATTTACTGTTGATAATCACCATCAGTTCAATGAGTGTAAAGCCGCCCTGTCTGTTCATGGTTCCTCCTTGTTTGGGTGACGCCACTCTGGCAGGCCGTAAAAGGCGGCTCCAGACAAAGAAACCGATTCAGGAATCTGTCTTCAGAAGAAGATTATGTTGTTACATGAAACTGCAACGCGGTTGCGTAATATCTCGCAAATCCTTTTATAAACAACAGAGTGTTGAAAAAACACGGAGACAAAAAAGAGAGGACACAGGAAGATAACGACAAGAAAAGGAGAGGGCAGGCCAAAACCTGCCCGGTATGAGTCAGCGAAAACGCATGGAGAGGTCGAGCGCGCGAATATGTTTAGTCAATGCACCCACAGAGATGAAATCCACGCCGGTTTCTGCGAATTCGCGCAGCGTTTCCAGCGTGACGTTGCCGGAAACTTCCAGCCGTGCCTGGCCCGCAGTACGTTTTACCGCTTCACGCATCTGATCGACGGTAAAGTTGTCGAGCATGATGATATCGGCACCGGCTTTCAGCGCGGCGTCCAGCTCATCAAGCGATTCCACCTCGACTTCTACCGGCACGTCAGGGTGCAACCAGAACGCTTTCTCCACCGCCTGGCGCACCGAGCCGGAAGCGATAATATGGTTTTCTTTGATAAGAAAGGCATCAGAAAGCCCAAGACGATGGTTAGCGCCGCCGCCGCACAGTACCGCGTATTTCAGCGCGCTGCGCAGGCCCGGTATGGTTTTACGGGTGTCGAGCAGTTGTGTGTGCGTACCTTCCAGCAGCGCCACATAGCGGCGCACTTCGGTAGCCACACCGGAAAGCGTCTGTACGAAATTCAGCGCGGTGCGTTCGCCCGTCAGCAGAACACGGGAGGCGCCTTCAAGCTCAAAAAGCGGCTGATCGGGCTGCACGTCGTCACCATCCTTTACGTGCCACGTGACGCGGACATCGCCGCCAAGCTGGATAAACACCTCATCCACCCAACGCTTACCGCAGAATACGCCCGCCTCGCGCGTAATGACGACCGCATGCGAGCGACTGTCTGGCGGTAACAACTGCGCGGTAATATCGCGGCTGGCATCGGTCTCGCCGCCAAGATCTTCACGCAGAGCCTGAGCGACGGTAAAGGGGATATCCAGGGCGATTCGTTCCAGTAGCGCGTCACGTCGATGGTCCGGATTGTAACGGCGAGGTGGCATGATATAACTCCAGATTGGTGGCTAATCAAAAGAATGAAACATGCTACTCTGAAGCGAGTTTGAGTACCACAGAAAGGAGAATTGCACATGCAGGTGAAAGATGGCTGGCTGGTGGATGCCCGGCCCGCGCCCTCGCCGCATCATGACTGCCGGCCTGAGGATGAAGCGCCTTCGTTGCTGGTGGTGCATAACATCAGCCTGCCGCCGGGCGAGTTCGGTGGCCCGTGGATCGATGCGCTGTTCGCCGGTACGCTTGACCCACAGGCGCACCCTTATTTCGCGGGCATCGCCCACCTGCGCGTTTCGGCGCACTGCCTGATTCGTCGCGATGGTGAAATTGTGCAGTATGTGCCTTTTAATAAACGCGCCTGGCACGCTGGCGTATCCTGCTACGAGGGGCGCGAGCGCTGCAACGACTTTTCTATTGGCATTGAGCTTGAAGGGACGGACACGGAGCCCTACACCGATGCGCAGTACCGGCAACTGGCTGCCGTGACGCGCACGCTGATAAGCCTTTACCCGGCGATGAAAAGTCATATGACCGGACATAGCGATATCGCGCCTGAACGTAAAACCGATCCCGGTCCGGCTTTTGACTGGCCGCGCTTTCGCGCGCTGGTGGCCGACCCGTCTGATAAGGAGATGAGATGACGCTTTTCACCCTGCTGCTGGTGCTTATCGCCGAACGGCTTTTCAAACTGGGCGAGCACTGGCAACTGGATCATCGCCTTGAGCCGCTGTTTCGCCGCGTGCGCCACTTTTCGCTGTTCTTTACGCTCGGTATGGCAGTGCTGGCAATGTTGGTGGTCTTTCTGTGCCTGAACGCGCTGGAAGGCTGGTTTTTTAATGTGCCGCTGCTGATCTTCTGGATCTTAATCGGCGTACTGTGTATCGGGGCGGGCGGGGTGCGCAGGCACTATCATGCTTACCTTAAAGCGGCGAGCCAGGATGACAGCCACGCGCGCGAAAACATGGCGTATGAGCTGACGCTTATTCACGGCGTGCCGCCGGGTTGCGATGAGCGTGAGTATTTGCGCGAACTACAAAACGGCCTGTTGTGGATTAACTACCGCTTTTATCTGGCACCAATGTTCTGGTTTGTGGTGGGCGGTATGTGGGGGCCGGTGACGCTGACGGGCTATGCCTTCTTACGCGCCTGGCAAAGCTGGGTTGCTCGCCATCATACCCCGCACCAGCGATTGCTTTCGGGCATCGACGCCATATTGCATGTGCTGGACTGGGTGCCGGTGCGTCTGGCGGGCGTGGTGTATGCGCTCGTCGGACATGGGGAAAAAGCGCTGCCCGCGTGGTTTGCCTCACTGCTCGATCGCTATACCTCGCAGTATCAGGTATTAACGGGCCTGGCGCAGTTTGCGCTGGCGCGTGAGCCACACGTGGATAAGGTAGCAACGCCGAAAGCGGCGGTGTCGATGGCGAAGAAAGCGACACTGGTAATAGTGGTGGTGGTGGCGTTGTTAACGATTTACGGCACGCTCATGTGAGCGTGCCGCTGAAGATACCTCAGGGGTGATCGGCGGGCGGAGTGCCAAACTGCGGCATGCCGTCGTCATCCCAGGTGACCAGCTTCACGCGGGTATGGCGATTCGGGTCCCAGAGCGGATCGCCTTCTATTTCCGTATAGTTGCGCGCATGGTAGACCAGCACGTCCTGACCATCCGGTGTGGTGGTGAAGCTGTTGTGGCCCGGTCCGTACTGCCGGTTTTCATAACTGGTGGTGAAAACGGGCTGCGGGGATTTATGCCAGTTACGTGGGTCACGTAAATCCGCCGCCTGATCTATCCAGAGCAGTCCCATGCAGTAGTTTTCGTCGGTGGCGCTCGCAGAGTAAGTCACGAACAGGCGTTCGCCGTGTTTCACCACCGCCGGGCCTTCGTTGACCAAAAAGCCGCGGCACTCCCACTCCAGCTCAGGCTTGCTCAGCATCACTGGCTCGCCTTTCAGCGTCCACGGGTTTTCCATCTCACACAGGTACAAATTAGAGTTACCCGGAATATCCGGCGCTTTTTGCGCCCACAGATACCAGAGCTTGCCCTGATGCTCGAAGGTCGTGGCGTCCAGCGAGAACGTGTCGTAAGGCGTCTGAATCTGGCCTTTATCCGTCCAGGTGCCGGTCAGCGGGTCGCTGTCTGCACATTCCAGCACGTACATCCGGTGCTGAAACATATTGTCTTTCAGCGCGCGTGTCGGGGCCGCGGCGAAGTAGATGTACCATTTGCCATTGATGTAATGCAGCTCCGGCGCCCAGATGAGCTCGCTCATCGGCCCGGTATCCGGCTTACGCCAGACCACCACCGGTTGCGCCTGGCGCAGCGATTCAATCGACGGCGCGCGGCGAATTTCCAGCCGGTCATACTCCGGCACAGAGGCGATAAAGTAGTACTGGCCCTGATGGCGCAGAATAAATGGGTCAGCGCGCTGCTCAATCAGCGGGTTTGGCCAGGGTGAAGTATTCATCATCGCTCCTTACGGTTTTGCTTCCACAGGTTTAGTCTGCGGGTATTCAGACAGCTCGCGGTAGTTTTCGCGGCGTTTTTCGAGGTCGCTCTGAATACGCGCCATCAGTTCACGGTCCACTTTCAGCAGGCGCACAACGCCCGCGGTAATCAGATACCCGACGCCCGGGATCACGGTAAAGAGCATCACGATGCCGTTAAGCGCTGTGGCGCTCTGGGCTTTGGCACCCGCGTCGTAGCCATACCAGGAGAGCAGAAAGCCTACCAGCGCGCCAGCAATCGCCAGCCCTAATTTCAGGAAAAAGAGGTTGCCGGAGAAGCTGATACCGGTAATGCGCTTGCCGGTTTTCCATTCGCCGTAATCATCCACGTCTGCCATTAACGACCAGTGCAGCGGCGACGGGATCTGATGCAGCACGTTCAGCAGGAAATACATCACCACAATCAGCACCGTGGCGTGCGGGTTAAGGAAATAGAAGCCGCTGGAGAAAATCGCCAGCACAATATTGGTCCAGAAGAAAACTTTCAGCTTGCACCAGCGGTCGGTCAGCACTTTGGCAAGCGTGCTGCCAATCATCATGCCGATCACGCCGAGGCTGATAAACATCGTGGCGAAGCTGGTGCTCTGCTGCATGACCCAAGTGACGTAATACATGGTCGCCGCCATGCGGATAAAACCCGGGCAGACGTTGCAGATGGTCAGCAGCAGAATGCGTACCCACTGGTCGTTTTTCCAGACATCTTTCAGATCGGCTTTTAAGTCGTCATTGGTCGGTACCGCCGGGCGGATACGCTCGCGCACCGTAGCGAAACTGAACAGGAACATGCACATGCCAATCAGCGCCAGAATGGTCATGGCGATTTGATAGCCTTTGGCTTTGTCCCCGCCGCCGAAGTAATCCACCATCGGCAGCAGCGTCAGGGAGAGGAGCAGCGTGGCAATCCCTACCATCACAAAACGATAAGACTGGCAGGCGACGCGCTCTTTCGGATCATTGGTTATCACGCTGCCCAGCGAACAGTAGGGAATATTGATGGCGGTGTAGGTAATGGAAAGCAGGAAGTAGGTCACAAAGGCATAGACAACTTTACTGCTGTAGCTCCAGTCCGGCGTGGTAAACATCAGCACGCTGAATAACGCGTAGGGGAACGCTATCCACAGCAGCCATGGACGAAAACGCCCGAAGCGGCTGCGGGTGCGGTCGGCGATGGCACCCATAATCGGGTCGGTCACTGCGTCAATCACGCGAATCGACAGAAGCAATACGCCAACCAGCGCCGGGGCCAGGCCAAAAATATCGGTATAGAAGTAATTAACAAACAACATGATGGCGCCAAAGATAATATTGCAGCCGGCGTCACCCATTCCGTAGCCGATTTTTTCTTTGACAGAGAGTCTGCTGTTTTCCATCGACACATCTCCGGTGAATGATATGGACGGAAGTATCATTCGGCCTAAGCAAAACTGCGCAGCAGTAATAAGTCGCAGAGATGGATAATCGTGTTGTGCGAAGGAATTTGTGAGGAAGGTAACAACCCTCACCCGGACGGGTGAGGGTTTGATGGCTTAGCGGGCGTCCGCCGCTTTCGCTTTTTTCTCTTTAATGAAGTAACCGATAGCCAGGATAAGCAGCCATACCGGGATCAGCCACACGGAGATCGCCATACCCGGCGTCATCAGCATAATGGCCAGCACCGCAGCCATAAAGAGCAGGCATAGCCAGTTGCCGAGCGGGTAGAAGAGCGCCGGGAAGCGCGGCGTCACCCCCTGTTGCTGTTTGGCGCGGCGAAAACGCATATGGGCAAGGCTAATCATCGCCCAGTTAATCACCAGCGCGGAGACCACCAGCGCCATCAGCAGGCCAAAGGCCCCCTGCGGGGCCAGGTAGTTAATCAGCACGCACAGCGCGGTAAAGGCGGCGGAGACCAGAATGGTATTGACCGGCACGCCGCGTTTGTCGACTTTCTGCAGCGCTTTCGGGGCGTTGCCTTGTCTGGCGAGGCCGAACAGCATACGGCTGTTGCAGTAAACGCAGCTGTTATAGACGGAGAGCGCCGCAGTCAGCACCACGATGTTGAGCGCGTTTGCCACAAGAGAGTCGCCCAGCTCATGGAAAATCAGGACAAACGGGCTGGTATCGGCCGTGATACGCGTCCACGGCAGCAGAGAGAGCAGCACCGCCAGCGAACCTACATAAAAGATAAGAATGCGGTAGATAACCTGATTGGTGGCTTTCGGGATGCTTTTTTCCGGCTCGTCGGCTTCCGCCGCCGTAATGCCGACCAGCTCAAGTCCGCCGAACGAGAACATGATAATCGCCATCATCATGACAAGCCCCGAGACGCCATGCGGCAGGAAGCCACCATGTTCCCAGAGGTTACGCACCGTGGCCTGCGGGCCTGCGGTGCCGCTAAAGAGCAGCCAGGCGCCGAACAGGATCATCGCGACGACTGCGATAACTTTAATAATGGCGAACCAGAACTCCATCTCGCCGAACACTTTTACGTTGGTCAGGTTGATGGCGTTGATAACCACAAAGAAGACGGCGGCAGAGGCCCAGGTCGGGATTTCGGGCCACCAGAACTGGATATATTTACCGACCGCGGTCAGCTCCGCCATCGCCACCAGCACATACAGCACCCAGTAGTTCCAGCCGGACGCGAAGCCTGCGAAACCGCCCCAATATTTATAGGCAAAATGGCTAAAAGAGCCTGCCACCGGTTCTTCCACGACCATTTCGCCAAGCTGGCGCATGATCAGAAAGGCAATAAACCCCGCGATAGCGTAACCGAGAATAATACCCGGCCCTGCGGACTGGATTACGGAGGCGCTGCCCAGAAACAGGCCCGTACCAATAGCACCACCCAGCGCGATAAGCTGAATATGGCGGTTTTTGAGGCCGCGCTTCAGCGTGTCGCCGTGCTGTTGACCTTCCATCATAAAACCTCGTTTGTGGTTATTTTTAATCCGCAGCGTGGCGCTGCTGTAATGTTGTTATGTCGCTGTGTGTAGTCTTTTCTTTACAGCCAATAAGGATGAAATTTCTAATAACGACTACCGCAGCGCCAAGAATAGTGATAAGCGCTGCCAAATGCACCTGCTTTCTCAGCGGGCACTCGCGGAGTGAATAAAAAGAAACCATTTGTAAATCGCCGTGGTTATTTCACGGACGGGCACGCGTATTCATCTTAAGGGCATATATTGAATAGATATTCATATTTTAAACTAATGAATCGGTTCAGGTTGCACGCCTTTACGTTTCATTTGAGTTAAAACTACCGCTTTTTAGGTAACGGGTTCATTTGCGCGGAGTTACATTTCTGAAACGTTATTTCTTTATCATTGTTAAAATATGCGGGCTTTCCTGATTTCAATCAAAACCAGGATGGACAGAAGGTGAATACTTTGTTACTTTACCAACACGAACGTTAAATTGGTCATACCAATTGACTCCGGGCGAATGGCAGAGACAGGGAATAATGGCCTACAGCAAAATCCGCCAACCAAAACTTTCCGATGTGATTGAGCAGCAACTGGAGTTTTTGATCCTCGAAGGGACGCTGCGTCCCGGCGAAAAACTGCCTCCTGAGCGCGAGCTGGCTAAACAGTTCGACGTTTCCCGACCCTCCCTGCGAGAGGCGATTCAGCGTCTCGAAGCGAAGGGCCTGCTGCTTCGTCGCCAGGGCGGCGGTACTTTTGTTCAGAGTACGCTCTGGCAAAGCTTCAGCGACCCGCTGGTAGAACTCCTCTCTGACCACCCCGAATCCCAGTTTGATCTTCTTGAGACGCGTCACGCGCTGGAAGGCATCGCTGCGTACTACGCGGCGCTGCGCAGCACCGACGAAGACAGAGCGCGGATGAGCGAATGTCATCAGGCTATCGAGCGCGCTCAGGAGTCCGGCGATCTGGACGCAGAATCAAACGCGGTGGTGCAGTATCAGATAGCGGTCACGGAAGCCGCGCATAATGTAGTGCTGCTTCATCTGCTACGCTGCATGGAGCCGATGCTGGCGCAAAACGTCCGTCAGAACTTCGAATTGCTCTACGCGCGACGTGAAATGCTGCCGCTGGTCAGCGGCCATCGCACCCGGATTTACGAGGCGATTATGGCGCGGGAGCCGGAGCAGGCGCGGGAAGCCTCGCATCGTCACCTGGCGTTCATTGAAGAAATTTTGCTGGACCGCAGCCGTGAGCAGAGCCGTCGTGACCGCTCGCTGCGTCGTCTGGAGCAACGTAAGAATTAATGTTTTTCCGGCTTGTGCCGGAAGATTTGTACCAAAAGCGCCATTGAAGCGCGGCAACTAAACCCAGAACCTGTCTTATTGCGCTTTGTTAAGTGCCCGTAGTTCAGGTTGCATCGCAGCGGCAAGATGAAGCCCTTGAAAAGAAAGGGGGCGCACAGCCGCTACAGACGCAGCCGGACGCTGTAAGAGCACAGAGTGCAATGGGACAGGTTCCAGATAAATCAACGTATTAGATAGATGATAAGGAATACCCCCATGTCAGAACGTTTACAAAATGACGTGGATCCGATCGAAACTCGCGACTGGCTACAGGCGATCGAATCGGTAATCCGTGAAGAAGGTGTTGAGCGTGCTCAGTATCTGATCGATCAGCTGCTTTCCGAAGCCCGTAAAGGCGGCGTGAACGTAGCGGCGGGCAGTGCCGCCCGTCAGTACATCAATACCATCCCCGTTGAAGAAGAGCCGGAATACCCGGGTAATCTGGAACTGGAGCGCCGTATTCGTTCTGCTATCCGCTGGAACGCCATTATGACCGTGCTGCGTGCGTCCAAAAAAGACCTCGAGCTCGGCGGCCACATGGCGTCCTTCCAGTCTTCCGCGACCGTCTACGAAGTGTGTTTTAACCACTTCTTCCGCGCGCGCAACGACAAAGACGGCGGCGACCTGGTGTACTTCCAGGGCCACATCTCTCCGGGCGTTTATGCGCGTGCGTTCCTTGAAGGCCGCCTGACCGAAGAGCAGATGAACAACTTCCGTCAGGAAGTTCACGGCAATGGTCTGTCTTCTTACCCGCACCCGAAACTGATGCCGGAATTCTGGCAGTTCCCGACCGTATCCATGGGCCTTGGCCCGATCGGCGCTATCTACCAGGCGAAGTTCCTGAAATATCTGGAACACCGCGGCCTGAAAGATACCTCTGAGCAGACCGTTTACGCGTTCCTCGGCGACGGTGAAATGGATGAGCCGGAATCTAAAGGCGCCATCACCATCGCGACCCGCGAAAAACTGGACAACCTGGTCTTCGTCATCAACTGCAACCTGCAGCGTCTGGACGGCCCGGTCACCGGTAACGGCAAAATCATCAACGAACTGGAAGGCATCTTCGAAGGCGCTGGCTGGAACGTTATCAAGGTGATGTGGGGTTCCCGTTGGGACGAGCTGCTGCGTAAAGACACCAGCGGCAAACTGGTTCAGCTGATGAACGAAACCGTTGACGGCGACTACCAGACCTTCAAATCCAAAAACGGCGCATACGTGCGTGAGCACTTCTTCGGTAAATACCCGGAGACCGCAGCGCTGGTTGCAGACTGGTCTGACGATGAGATTTGGGCGCTGAACCGTGGCGGCCACGATCCGAAGAAAATCTACGCTGCATTCAAAAAAGCGAAAGAAACCAAAGGCAAAGCGACCGTTATCCTTGCTCACACCATTAAAGGTTACGGCATGGGCGACACCGCCGAAGGTAAGAACATCGCTCACCAGGTGAAGAAAATGAACATGGACGGCGTTCGCTACGTCCGCGATCGTTTCAGCGTGCCGGTGGCCGACGAAGACCTGGAAAAACTGCCGTACATCACCTTCCCGGAAGGCTCTGAAGAGTACAAGTACCTGCATGAACGCCGTCAGGCGCTGCACGGTTACCTGCCGTCTCGTCAGCCGAACTTCACCGAGAAGCTGGAGCTGCCGGCGCTGGAAGATTTCCGCTCCCTGCTGGATGAGCAGAGCAAAGAGATCTCCACCACCATCGCTTTCGTACGCGCCCTGAACGTGATGCTGAAGAACCCGTCTATCAAAGACCGTCTGGTTCCTATCATCGCGGACGAAGCCCGTACCTTCGGTATGGAAGGTCTGTTCCGTCAGATCGGTATCTACAGCCCGAACGGCCAGCAGTACACCCCGCAGGACCGTGAGCAGGTGGCGTACTACAAAGAAGACGAGAAAGGCCAGATTCTGCAGGAAGGGATCAACGAGCTGGGCGCAGGTTCTTCCTGGCTTGCCGCTGCGACCTCTTACAGCACCAACAACCTGCCGATGATCCCGTTCTACATCTACTACTCCATGTTCGGGTTCCAGCGTATCGGCGACCTGTGCTGGGCAGCAGGTGACCAGCAGGCGCGCGGCTTCCTGATCGGCGGTACTTCCGGTCGTACCACGCTTAACGGCGAAGGTCTGCAGCACGAAGATGGTCACAGCCACATTCAGTCGCTGACTATCCCGAACTGTATCTCCTACGATCCGGCTTACGCTTATGAAGTCGCTGTCATCATGCATGATGGTCTGCAGCGTATGTACGGCGAAGCGCAGGAAAACGTCTACTACTACATCACCACGCTGAACGAAAACTACCACATGCCGGCGATGCCGGAAGGTGCCGAGGAAGGTATCCGCAAAGGTATCTACAAACTCGAAACCCTCGAAGGTAGCAAAGGTAAAGTTCAGCTGCTGGGCTCCGGCGCTATCCTGCGTCACGTCCGTGAAGCGGCAGAGATTCTGGCGAAAGAGTACGGCGTGGGCTCCGATGTCTACAGCGTGACCTCCTTCACCGAACTGGCGCGCGACGGCCAGGACTGCGAGCGCTGGAACATGCTGCACCCGCTGGAAACTCCGCGTGTACCGTACATCGCTCAGGTGATGAACGACGCACCGGCAGTTGCTTCCACCGACTACATGAAACTGTTCGCCGAGCAGGTTCGTACTTATGTACCGGCTGATGATTATCGCGTACTGGGCACCGACGGCTTTGGCCGCTCTGACAGCCGCGAAAACCTGCGCCACCACTTCGAAGTTGACGCTTCTTACGTGGTTGTCGCTGCGCTGGGCGAACTGGCTAAACGTGGTGAAATCGATAAGAAAGTGGTGGCTGACGCTATCACCAAATTCAATATCGATGCAGAGAAAGTCAACCCGCGTCTGGCATAAGAGGTAAAGAAAGAATGGCTATCGAAATCAATGTACCGGACATCGGGGCGGACGAAGTTGAAGTCACCGAGATCCTGGTCAAAGTGGGCGACAAGGTTGAAGCTGAACAGTCGCTTATCACCGTAGAAGGCGACAAAGCCTCTATGGAAGTCCCGTCTCCGCAGGCGGGCGTGGTCAAAGAGATCAAAGTGTCCGTGGGCGACAAAGTCGAAACCGGCAAACTGATCATGATTTTCGATTCCGCTGAAGGTGCAGCAGCCGCTGCACCTGCGAAGGCTGAAGAGAAGAAAGAAGCGGCACCGGCGCAGTCTGCTGCACCGGCTACAGCGGCAGCAAAAGATGTTAACGTACCGGATATCGGCGGCGACGAAGTCGAAGTCACCGAGATCCTGGTGAAAGTGGGCGACAAAGTTGAAGCCGAGCAGTCTCTTATCACCGTAGAAGGCGACAAAGCCTCTATGGAAGTCCCGGCGCCGTTCGCGGGCACCGTGAAAGAGATCAAAATCAACACCGGCGACAAAGTTTCCACTGGCTCCCTGATCATGGTCTTCGAAGTGGCGGGCGCTGCGTCTGCGGCTGAAGCCAAACCGCAGGTTACCGAGCAGGCGGCATCTGCACCGGCGGCAGCCGCTGGCGCGAAAGACGTCAACGTGCCGGATATCGGCGGCGATGAAGTCGAAGTGACCGAAGTGCTGGTGAAAGTGGGCGACAAAGTCACCGCTGAACAGTCTCTTATCACCGTAGAAGGCGACAAAGCCTCTATGGAAGTTCCGGCACCGTTCGCAGGTACCGTGAAAGAGCTGAAAGTGAACGTGGGCGATAAAGTCTCCACCGGGTCGCTTATCATGGTCTTCGAAGTAGAAGGCGCAGCGCCTGCGGCGGCTCCGGCTGCGAAACAGGAAGCGGCGGCTCCGGCTCCGGCGGCGAAAGCTGACAAACCGGCTGCGGCTCCGGCGAAAGCCGAAGGCAAATCTGAATTTGCTGAAAACGACGCTTACGTCCACGCGACGCCGCTGATCCGCCGCCTGGCGCGCGAATTCGGCGTGAACCTCGCGAAAGTGAAAGGCACCGGTCGTAAAGGCCGCATCCTGCGCGAAGACGTTCAGGCTTACGTGAAAGACGCCGTTAAACGTGCAGAATCCGCACCTGCCGCTGGCGCGACCGGTGGTTCTCTGCCGGGTCTGCTGCCGTGGCCGAAAGTGGACTTCAGCAAGTTTGGTGAAGTGGAAGAAGTGGAACTGGGCCGCATCCAGAAAATCTCTGGCGCGAACCTGAGCCGTAACTGGGTGATGATTCCGCACGTTACGCACTTCGACAAAACCGATATCACCGATCTGGAAGCGTTCCGTAAGCAGCAGAACGCCGAAGCTGAGAAGCGTAAGCTGGATGTGAAGATCACCCCGGTTGTCTTCATCATGAAAGCCGTTGCCGCTGCCCTTGAGCAGATGCCGCGCTTTAACAGCTCGCTGTCTGAAGACGGTCAGCGTCTGACGCTGAAAAAATACATCAACATCGGCGTGGCGGTAGATACCCCGAACGGCCTGGTTGTACCGGTGTTCAAAGATGTGAACAAGAAAGGCATCATCGAGCTTTCTCGCGAGCTGATGACCATCTCCAAAAAAGCGCGCGATGGCAAGCTGACCGCCGGCGAAATGCAGGGCGGCTGCTTCACCATCTCCAGCATCGGCGGCCTGGGCACGACCCACTTCGCGCCGATCGTGAACGCGCCGGAAGTGGCTATCCTCGGCGTCTCCAAGTCTGCGATGGAGCCGGTGTGGAATGGTAAAGAGTTCGTGCCGCGCCTGATGCTGCCGATCTCCCTGTCCTTCGACCACCGCGTGATCGACGGTGCTGATGGTGCGCGTTTCATCACCATCATCAACAACACCCTGTCGGACATTCGCCGCCTGGTGATGTAAGCGAAAAGCCGGCCTGACGGCCGGCTTTTTTCTGGTAATTCCGCCTGACTGTGCGAAATTATCAGGTGCCAAAAGGATTCGTCTGCCGTTTGTTGTTTCAAAATTGTTAACAGTTTTGTAAAATGCGAGCGGATAGAACGTCCCGGTGGATGATGGGCGTTAAAACTTAAGCGTCAGACCCGCCGGAAAATTACAAAGAGGTCATGATGAGTACTGAAATCAAAACTCAGGTCGTGGTACTTGGGGCAGGCCCGGCAGGTTACTCTGCAGCCTTCCGTTGCGCTGACTTAGGTCTGGAAACCGTAATCGTCGAGCGTTACAGCACCCTGGGCGGTGTTTGCCTGAACGTAGGCTGTATCCCTTCTAAAGCGCTGCTGCACGTAGCGAAAGTTATCGAAGAAGCCAAAGCGCTTGCCGAGCACGGCATCGTTTTCGGCGAGCCGAAAACCGACATCGATAAAATCCGCACCTGGAAAGAAAAAGTCATCAATCAGCTGACCGGCGGTCTGTCTGGTATGGCCAAAGGCCGTAAAGTGAAAGTGGTGAACGGCCTGGGTAAATTCACCGGCGCGAACACCCTGGAAGTGGAAGGCGAGAACGGCAAAACCGTGATTAACTTCGACAACGCGATCATCGCGGCGGGTTCTCGTCCGATTCAGCTGCCGTTTATTCCGCATGAAGATCCGCGCGTATGGGATTCCACCGACGCACTGGAACTGAAAGAAGTGCCGAAGCGTATGCTGGTTATGGGCGGCGGTATCATCGGTCTGGAGATGGGTACCGTTTACCACGCGCTGGGTTCAGAGATCGACGTGGTTGAAATGTTCGACCAGGTTATCCCGGCTGCCGACAAAGACGTAGTGAAAGTCTTCACCAAACGCATCAGCAAGAAATTCAACCTGATGCTGGAAACCAAAGTGACTGCCGTTGAAGCGAAAGAAGACGGTATTTACGTTTCTATGGAAGGCAAAAAAGCGCCGGCGGAAGCGCAGCGTTACGACGCGGTGCTGGTAGCTATCGGCCGTGTACCGAACGGCAAAAACCTGGATGCAGGCAAAGCGGGCGTGGAAGTGGACGACCGTGGCTTTATCCGCGTTGACAAACAAATGCGCACCAACGTGCCGCACATCTATGCGATCGGCGATATCGTCGGTCAGCCGATGCTGGCGCACAAAGGCGTTCACGAAGGTCACGTTGCCGCTGAAGTTATCGCGGGCATGAAACACTACTTCGACCCGAAAGTTATCCCGTCTATCGCTTACACCGAGCCGGAAGTGGCATGGGTGGGTCTGACCGAGAAAGAAGCGAAAGAGAAAGGCATCAGCTACGAAACTGCCACCTTCCCGTGGGCAGCGTCTGGCCGTGCTATCGCTTCCGATTGCGCAGACGGTATGACCAAACTGATTTTCGACAAAGAAACCCACCGTGTCATCGGCGGCGCGATTGTCGGCACCAACGGCGGCGAGCTGCTGGGTGAAATCGGTCTGGCTATCGAAATGGGTTGTGACGCGGAAGATATCGCGCTCACCATCCACGCGCACCCGACCCTGCACGAGTCCGTGGGTCTGGCGGCAGAAGTGTTCGAAGGCAGCATTACCGACCTGCCGAACCCGAAAGCGAAGAAAAAGTAAGTTTTCTCGCTACATAAACGCCTCTTCGGAGGCGTTTTTTATGGCTGTTATTCAGCAGTGCGTCTTCCCTTATTCTTTAACTACCTAATCTGGTAGGAAATTTTCGCTAATCTTCTTCCTTGTATCGCCGATAACAACGTAATAAAGGCGTTTTTGCCGCCGACGGCACGCTCTGGATGCTCAGGACTGTGTGGACAAGGAACGTATTCATCCCCGCTTTGCTTTGCTCATCTCAACACGGTGACGGTGTCTTGCTGTCAACGGCGTGTCTCTTTTTTTCACTCTGGTGACTTTCAATAAAAAAGGAAAAGGTATGTCTGTAAAAAAACTGGCTGTCGTTAGCCTGGTATTAGCCGCGTTTACCCTCACTGGCTGCGGGGCAATGACCACCGCTATCAAGAAACGCAATCTTGAGGTGAAAACCCAGATGAGCCAGACCATCTGGCTTGAGCCGTCTTCTGAGAAAACCGTGTATATCCAGGTGAAAAACACGTCAGACAAAGACATGAGCAACCTGCAAACCCTGCTGGCGAACGATCTCTCCGCCAAAGGGTACAAAGTCACCAGCTCGCCGGACTCTGCCTACTACTGGATCCAGGCGAACGTCCTGAAAGCCGACAAAATGGATCTGCGTGAAGCGCAGGGCTACCTGAAAACCGGTTATGAAGGCGCCGTCGCGGGCGCAGCGCTGGGTGCGGGCATCACCGCGTACAACAGCAACTCTTCCGGTGCGGCGTTAGGCGTTGGCCTGGCGGCGGGGCTTATCGGCATGGCGGCTGACGCGATGGTCGAAGATGTGAACTATACAATGGTCACCGACCTGCAAATTTCCGAGCGCAGCAAAGCGACGGTGACGACGGATAATATTGCCGCGCTGCGTCAGGGCACCTCCGGCGTGAAGCTGCAAACCAGCACCGAGCAGGGTAACCGTGCGAAATACCAGACGCGCGTGGTGTCCAGCGCCAACAAAGTTAACCTGAAATTTGAAGAAGCTAAGCCTGCGCTGGAAGCGCAGCTGGCGAAATCTGTCGCCAGCATTCTGTAAGCGGCATAACGATGGGCCGTCAGTACACGGCCCATCGGTTTTTTGCGTAAAACCCTTACGGAGCGACGGGTTCCCACGTGTTATCGAGATAAGCCGGGTCAATAGCGCTGGCGCGCTGCGCCGTATCCGTCCCCAGGTTTGCCTGAAGCACCCGATCGTCCTGCTTTACAATAAAACTCATCACGCCCGTTTCACCGTAACTGACAGGCCAGGCTAACATCGCAAAACCGTTGTCGTGAGTGGGCACAAGACGGAAATGGTAACCGTGATAGCCCATATCCTGCCTTTGCGGGCTGAACGCCGGGCCGAGCGGGCTCGGTGCCTCGCCGGGTTTCACCGGCCAGTAGAGGCCATCTTTCTTCCCCTCGCTGCTGATGATTTTCTCTGCGTAACGCTGATTCAGAGCGTAATAGCTCTGCTGAGCATCTACTCCGGCATGGAGTGCGGCAATCGCGGCGAGTTCGTTGCGCCCGATCGTGCGGGTGAGGATTTCCTCCGCCGCGCCCTGCATGTCGAACTGCCAGCCCTGCGCGTGTTTGACGAGAGGAACGGGCAATTGCCAGTCCTGCGCGCCTACTTGCAGATGTGCCGTATCGCCCTGCAGGACGATATGATGATTTACTTTCCAGTCGCGCAGAAAACGGCTGACTTCCTCAGGATCGGCACCTTCGGGTGGCAAAATCTCGCGCCAGTCATCGCCAAGAAGATGATTTAAGGCCGCCTCGTCGTGTGTCGAAATCGCCTCCGTCAGGGCGTCAGCGGCCTGATTCGGCGTGCTGAATTGCGCCTGTGCAAAGGCGTGCGATGCGGATAACCCGAACGCCAGCGCGGCGAGAAATGTCGATTTCACCTTTTTCTCCTTCTTAGTGATGGCGTTCATGCTGACGATGCTCAATGTGCCGTTCTCTTACCGGCGTGTCCGGGCGGTGGGTTGCCGCCAGATGACGGCTCTCTGAACCACGCTGCTGCTGTTCCTGCCAGCGGGCGGAACGGCTGTCGTTACCGCTGAACGCGCTGGCGTGCAGATCGCGATAAGGCGCATGTTGTGTCGCGTCATGGAAAGGGCGTTCCGACGCGTTATGCGCGTGACTGGCCAGCCGTGCGCTTTCGGGTTTGATATCGTAACCGCGATAGTTGCTACGCTGGGCGCGCGCCTGCAACGACTGTCGGGCGGCCTGGTGCGGGGTATTCACCGTGGCGTTGTGCCCCGTGGCCTGCTGAAAGCGCGCGGCCGCCGCCTGGCGCTGTGAGGCGCGATCGACCGGAGTGTGCGCTGTGCTCAGGCCCGTAGCGCTGGAAGGGGAGTGAAACTGCGCGGCGACACGGCTATCAGCATAGCCGATACCGTTGCGATACGCCGGATTGGGGTGCCAGGGCATCGTGTTTCCGCGCCGGTTTTCACCGGTGATTCGATTGTAGTTATTCACGTTAATATTGATGTTATCGCCATTGTGCCAGTAGCCGCCGTCGTGGCGATCGTGATGGTGGTAGTCATCGTCATGATGATGGTGGTGGTCATCATCATCCCAGTCAATGGCGCTGAAAAGCGCATACGTTGTGGCGACACCGAGACTGTATCCCAGCCCTCTGACAAAACTGTTGCCGAACTGCTCGCCGGGCGTTGGCGGCAAATAAACAGGCGGGTACGCCGGGTTCTGCCAGGTGCCATACACGGTTGCCGGATTATAGGTTGGCACATACACCATCTCGGGGCTCGCTGGTTCAATTTCGATAACGGTTGAACTGCGCGGCGCGGCGGCAGGTTTTTCCGGTGAGACTGGCGGCGCGGTTCTGGTGATGGTCGTTACCTTTTGCTGTGGCGAAGAGGTGAGCGCGCCAGTCTGTTGAGCCAGCGCGCGCAGGCGCTGTACCGACGCCATGACGTCATCAGGCTGTGCCAGGAAGGCATCGCCCAGGTTTTGTATCCACGGCGGGTTCTGCCCCAGCAGCGCCATTAATTGCGGGAACGCCACCAGCGATTTGACGCTGGCGTCCCACGGCTGCCCGACCACCGCCTGAATGGCGGCGTCGCCCTGGGGCGTGGGATGGTCCTGTGACCACTGCGCGGCCTGCACCATATTCATCGGGTAAGTAGAGGCCATCAGGATCTGCGACAACAGCGCATCAGGGTAGAGCGCGATGGGCGCGACCCACTGGTCGATTTGCGCGGCGGAATATGTCGGTGTGGTTGCGGGCGCAGGCGTGGGTTGAGGCGGCACCGGCGCGGAGGGTGGTGCCGCGACAGGCGCTTCGGCGGCGGAAGGCACCTGACTTTTCACAAACAGGACGCCTGAGGCGCCGAACAGCCCGGCGCTGCACAGCAACGCGAGCAGGTGTGGCTTTAAAGGCAACTTCATAGATGACTCCGGGGCTCATGGCGCCATACGGGCGCTGACGTTGCCGCGAGTATTATCTACCCGAGTTTTCCTTTTTTAACCTTAACAGGGAAAGGGACGTGTGAGTCCGGAATAAGAGTGTGAGTATTTATTACGCAATTATAACTGATAACGAAGCGCAGGGCAGGGAGACGTAGAAGACCGCCCTTGCGGGCGGTCAGCAGCTTAATTGCCCAGATTCAACACCAGCAGCACCGTGATGTCGGAAATATTCCAGCCACCGTGTGATGCCGCCAGCAGTGAACCCAGCGCAACGATGAGCGCAAAAAGCCAACGCATCTCCATTGCGAGTAGTCCCGAAGGCGCTACGTTGATCCTCTCTTCACCGGGAAAGGCAGAACCAGGCAAGTGTGTCGTACTCGCCACGTAGGTTGTTGGAACTGCTTCCGGGCCCGGTGACTGGCTGCTACACCAGCGAAGCAGGCCAGGCGCTACTGTAGCGAGCCGGAGAAGAGGCTCAAAGGGCTTTTCGGCGTTTGCAGCGACTTACATGTAAATTCTGAAAGCGGTACGCAAAACGTACATCCGGGCTTGCGGGCTTTCCGTTCTGATGCCATCATTCGCCCTGTGTCGTACTTGCCACATAACTGTGCAACGGTGTCTGCTACCACTCGCGCACAACAGAGAAACCGCCACCCGGCGGTTTTTTTGTGCCCGAAAACACACTTCTGAAACGTGTTCTGCGTAGCTTAACGATTCAGCAAAGATTTAATGTTGCTTTTTTGTAAACAGATTAACACCCCACTAAATTCCTGCTATTCTGCCCGTCGCGGATCCGGGCATTTACCCTACAAACTGCTGTCTCACAGGAGCGTGAAGAGAGAAGCCTGGCTCCCACTATGACAATGAGAGCGAGGAGAACCGTCGTGCTAGAAGAATACCGTAAGCACGTAGCTGAGCGTGCCGCCGAGGGGATTGTAGCCAAACCCTTAGATGCAACCCAAATGGCCGCACTCGTCGAGCTGCTGAAGAACCCGCCCGCGGGTGAAGAAGAGTTTCTGTTAGACCTGCTGACCAACCGTGTACCCCCAGGCGTTGACGAAGCCGCCTATGTAAAAGCAGGTTTCCTTGCCGCTGTCGCCAAAGGCGAAGCCACCTCCCCGCTGGTCACCCCTGAAAAAGCCGTTGAACTGTTAGGCACCATGCAGGGCGGTTATAACATTCATCCGCTGATTGAAGCGCTGGATAACGACAAACTGGCACCGATCGCCGCCAAAGCGCTGTCCCACACGCTGCTGATGTTCGATAACTTCTACGATGTCGAAGAGAAAGCGAAAGCGGGCAACGCTTATGCGAAGCAGATCATGCAGTCCTGGGCGGACGCCGAATGGTTCCTGTCGCGCCCGGCGCTGGCAGAAAAAATCACCGTCACCGTGTTTAAAGTGACCGGTGAAACCAACACCGACGATCTCTCACCTGCGCCGGATGCCTGGTCGCGCCCGGATATTCCGCTGCACGCCCTGGCGATGCTGAAAAACGCCCGCGAAGGCATTGAGCCGGATCAGCCGGGCAGCGTTGGCCCGATCAAACAGATTGAAGCGCTCCAGCAGAAAGGTTTCCCGCTGGCCTACGTCGGCGACGTCGTGGGCACCGGCTCATCGCGTAAATCCGCGACTAACTCCGTGCTGTGGTTTATGGGCGACGACATCCCGTACGTGCCGAACAAACGCGGCGGCGGCGTGGTGCTCGGCGGCAAAATCGCGCCGATTTTCTTCAACACGATGGAAGATGCGGGCGCGCTGCCGATCGAAGTGGATGTGTCAAACCTGAACATGGGCGATGTGATTGACATCTACCCGTTCAAAGGTGAAGTGCGCCACCACGAAACCGGTGAGCTGCTGGCGAATTTTGAACTGAAAACCGACGTGCTGATCGACGAAGTGCGCGCGGGCGGTCGTATTCCGCTGATCATCGGCCGCGGCCTGACCACCAAAGCGCGTGAAGCGCTGGGCCTGCCGCACAGCGACGTGTTCCGTCACGCGAAAGATGTGGCTGAAAGCAATCGCGGCTACTCGCTGGCGCAGAAAATGGTCGGTCGCGCCTGCGGCGTCGCGGGTGTCCGTCCGGGTGCCTATTGCGAGCCGAAAATGACCTCCGTGGGTTCTCAGGACACCACCGGCCCGATGACCCGTGATGAACTGAAAGATCTGGCGTGCCTCGGCTTCTCCGCCGATCTCGTGATGCAGTCCTTCTGCCACACGGCGGCGTATCCGAAGCCGGTTGACGTCACCACGCATCACACGCTGCCGGACTTCATCATGAACCGCGGCGGCGTGTCGCTGCGTCCTGGCGACGGCGTGATCCACTCCTGGCTGAACCGTATGCTGCTGCCGGATACCGTCGGTACCGGCGGCGACTCCCACACCCGTTTCCCTATCGGGATTTCGTTCCCGGCGGGCTCTGGCCTGGTGGCGTTCGCTGCCGCGACCGGCGTGATGCCGCTCGATATGCCGGAATCGGTGCTGGTGCGCTTCAAAGGCCAGATGCAGCCGGGCATTACGCTTCGCGATCTGGTACATGCGATCCCGTATTACGCCATTCAGCAGGGCCTGCTGACCGTTGAGAAGAAAGGGAAGAAAAACATCTTCTCGGGCCGCATTCTGGAAATCGAAGGCTTGCCGGACCTGAAAGTGGAGCAGGCGTTTGAGCTGACTGACGCCTCTGCCGAGCGTTCTGCGGCGGGCTGCACCATCAAGCTCAACAAAGAACCGATCATCGAGTATCTCAACTCCAACATCGTGTTGCTGAAGTGGATGATTGCAGAAGGCTACGGCGATCGCCGTACGCTGGAGCGTCGTATTCAGGGCATGGAGAAGTGGCTTGCCGATCCGCAACTGCTGGAAGCGGATGCTGACGCGGAATACGCGGCGGTGATCGAGATCGATCTCAACGAGATCAAAGAGCCGATTCTCTGTGCGCCGAACGACCCGGACGACGCACGTCTGCTCTCTGACGTGACCGGCGATAAGATTGACGAAGTGTTTATCGGTTCGTGCATGACCAACATCGGTCACTTCCGTGCGGCCGGTAAGCTGCTGGATACCCATAAAGGCCAGCTGCCGACCCGTCTGTGGGTGGCCCCGCCGACCCGTATGGACGCCGCGCAGCTCACCGAAGAGGGCTACTACAGCGTCTTTGGTAAGAGCGGTGCGCGTATCGAGATCCCGGGCTGCTCGCTGTGCATGGGTAACCAGGCGCGCGTGGCGGACGGCGCGACGGTGGTGTCCACCTCGACCCGTAACTTCCCGAACCGTCTCGGTACCGGCGCGAACGTCTATCTGGCGTCTGCCGAACTCGCCGCCGTCGCGGCGCTGATTGGCCGTCTGCCGACGCCGGAAGAGTATCAGCAGTTCATGTCCCAGGTGGATAAAACCGCCGTGGACACCTACCGTTACCTGAACTTCGACCAGCTTGATCAGTATACTGAGAAAGCGGACGGCGTGATTTTCCAGACCGCGGTATAACGCACCTCTGCCCGGCGTTATTCGCGTCGGGACAGACAGTAAAAAGGGAAGCCACTGGCTTCCCTTTTTTATTGCGGTTAACGGCTCACGACTCCGCTTTGCCGTCGTAGCGCGGCAGGCTCACCACCGGATAAGTAAACTCGCCTTCCACCTGACAGCGCTCCGGTTTCTGCTTACCGGCGTCAAACAGCACATAGCGCTCTTTGTCGGGGAAATAGATCAGATCGTCGCCGTTACGAAACGAAATCATTTCATAAGGCACGCCGTTGTCGGTTTTGCTCTTTTCAATGCCGGAGGCTATCTGGAAGTGATCTTTCCACTTCATCGTGGAGAGGTGATATTTAAAAAACGAGACCAGCACATTGCCGCGATTAACGCATTCAAGGCGAACCGCTTCACCGGCATACGCGTGGGAGAGCGGCAGCGCGACGAGCAGCAGCGCGCGGCGCAGAAGAGTAAAGTTCACAGGCAACCTCAATACAACAGCACTTAAGATAAACCAAGAGTAACACAGCTCATGCAACGGCTTGTCTACAAGGGTGTTGTCAGTTTCGTCGGCGGCTGCGCTTTTCTTTCCGTTTCATGCTGCGATAATAACAAGAGATAAACAAAGCAGCGGCCAGGCGACGCCCGGCCAGAGGAAAACACCATGGATTATGAATTCTTGCGCGACATCACCGGCGTGGTGAAAGTCCGCCTCTCAATGGGCCACGAAGCGCTCGGGCACTGGTTCAACGAAGAGGTGAAAGGCAATCTGGCGCTGCTGGATGAAGTCGAAGCGGCGGCGCGCGACGTCAAGGGCAGCGAGCGGCAGTGGCAGAAAACCGGCCATGAATACACGCTGTGGCTGGATGGCGAAGAAGTCATGGTGCGCGCCAATCAGCTGGAATTCTCCGGCGACGAAATGGAAGAAGGAATGAGCTACTACGATGAAGAGAGCCTGTCGCTCTGTGGCGTTGAGGATTTCCTTCAGGTGGTGCAGGCGTACCGCGATTTTCTGGCGCAATACGGATAACGGCGGCGCATCCGTGCGCCGCGCAGGATCATACGGACGGGATATTGCGTCCGTAATAGATTTCACGCATCTCTTTCCAGAGCTGGTCGGTAATGACCTTGCGCTCTTCTTCGGTTAACTCTTCCGGCCGGGTGTGGAACATGTAGTGCTTAAGGTCGAACTCTTTAAGCAACATTTTGGTATGGAAGATATTTTCCTGATAAACGTTCACATCCATCATGTCATACAACGATTTAATGTCGTCTGACATAAAGTTCTGTATCGAGTTAATCTCATGATCGATAAAGTGTTTCATACCGTTGACGTCGCGGGTAAAGCCGCGCACGCGGTAGTCGATAGTCACGATATCGGACTCAAGCTGATGGATTAAATAATTCAGCGCCTTCAGAGGCGAAATCACGCCGCAGGTTGACACTTCAATGTCGGCGCGGAAAGTGCACAGGCCGCCTTCCGGGTGGCTTTCCGGGTAGGTGTGGACGCAGATATGGCTCTTGTCGAGGTGCGCGACCACGGTTTCCGGCAGCGGGCCGGGGTGCTCGGTTTTGTCGATAAGCTGCGGGTCGACCGGCTCTTCGCTCACCAGAATCGTGACGCTGGCGCCCTGTGGCTCATAGTCCTGGCGTGCGATATTCAGAATATTGGCGCCGATGATCGAGCAGGTTTCCGTCAGGATTTCCGTAAGACGGTTGGCGTTATAGAGTTCATCGATATACGCGATATAGCCATCGCGTTCTTCCGCCGTTTTGGCGTAGCAAATATCGTAAATACAAAAACTCAGGCTTTTGGTCAGGTTGTTAAAGCCATGCAGTTTCAGCTTTTTCAATTTTTATCACCTCCTTAGGATGCCTGAGACGCCAGGGCATCTTGCAAATATTGCGGCAGAGCGAACGCTGCCGTATGAATGGCCGGATTGTAATAACGGCACTTCAGCCCCGCGGTGTGAAAGCGCGCCTGTAAGGTTTCGAGCGGGAGTTTGCGCAGGGCGTCGTTATCGGTGGCCCAGGCGAACGTCATAATGCCGCCGTAATAGGTGGGGATCGCCGCCTGATAAAAGCTCACGTCGCCAAAGTAGTGGCTGAGCTTTTTATGGCTGTCGATGGCTTCATCCTGCTGGAGAAAGCAGACGCCGTTCTGCGCGACGAAAATCCCGCCCGGATTCAGGCAGCGCTTGCACCCTTCATAAAACGCCGACGTGAACAGGCTCTCTCCCGGCCCGATGGGATCGGTGCAGTCGGAGATAATCACATCAAATTTCTGGGTGGTCTGGTTGACGAAATTCACACCGTCGTCGATCACCAGCGTAAAGCGCGGATCGTCATAGCTACCGGCATTGTGGTTAGGCAGATGCTCGCGGCAAAACGCCACCACGCCGGCGTCGATTTCCACCATCGTGATGGATTCCACGCTCTGATGACGCGTCACTTCACGCAGCATCGCGCCATCGCCGCCGCCGATGATCAGCACGCGCTTCGCGTGGCCGTGGGCCAGCAGCGGCACATGCGTCATCATTTCGTGATAGATAAACTCGTCGCGTTCGGTGGTTTGCACCACGCCGTCCAGCGCCATCACCCGGCCAAAGGCGGAGTTTTCGAAAATAATCAGATCCTGATGATCGGTTTTTTCGCGATAGAGCACTTTGTCGACGGCAAAGTATTGACCAAACTGATCGTGCAGCGTTTCGTGCCACATAGGATTCTCGGTCACGGGCTGATTCCTCCTTCGTTAACACCCCATAAAAACGGGCGCAACATCATAGCTAACTATGACCGTAGATGCACGGTCACCATTTCACCAAAGGAGCGGGGGAGGGGATTACTTCACGTAGGCAAGCAGGCTTAGCGAATCACGCGCCAGGGCTTTGCACTTTTTAGCGGTAGGAATAGCGATGCCGCTCAGATCGCGGTAACTGTCCTCGCCGAGCGCCTTCATATTAAAGCTGTCGTAATTGCTTAAATCCCACTGATTCTGCTGGGCGAAAAAGACCAGCGCGCGACGGATCTGCCCGTTCGGCAGGTTCTGGTAGCCACAATCATTTTTCAGAAAAACAAAAACCGCCGTCAGGTCGGCCATGTCTTCCGCTTCTGATTCACTGAGCGCAAAACTGTTAGTGGAAAAGGCCAACAGACAGCCCAGAAACATTAGCCTGACTACTTTTCTCATCACGTCTACCACTCGCCAACCAATACCCAACGATAGCACATTTCGTTCAGGCGCGACGAGGAGATTTCTTGCCTTTAACGCGCGGATAACTGCCTGTTTCAGGCGATGTTGTACGAACATCATCGACCAGAAAGCAGCAGAAAAATCCCTCTATACGATACGGCAATCGCGCGAGTTAACGCACCGAAGAGCAAACCACTGAACGAATGAAACGATAAAAGTGATGGGCGTTGCGCCTGGACGTCTAAACCCTTTTTTATGCTCCGCTTGTAAGGCGTTGATTTTTAATGCGTGCAGTTGTGGTGATAAAAAAGGGTTTCAGGCGTTAAAAGCAAAAATTTGTTTTCAATTCAGGCATTCCGGTAATATTCGCTCCTGTTCACTGCCGTACAGGCAGCTTAGAAATGCGCGCACTCAGGTCATTCAGCCTGCGCTTGGTTCACTGCCGTACAGGCAGCTTAGAAATGCCCGTGAAAAGACCAGTAATCATCCTCTTCGTTCACTGCCGTACAGGCAGCTTAGAAACCGCAAAACTGGAGTGGGCCGCACAGGAGGGGTGTTCACTGCCGTACAGGCAGCTTAGAAATGCCTGACCTGATGAAGGTGCGCGGCTCAATGGTTCACTGCCGTACAGGCAGCTTAGAAAGTCTCCGCCAGCGCGCCCCAGCCCTGCGCCGCGTTCACTGCCGTACAGGCAGCCTAGAAACACTGATAGAGGCGCAGCTCGCGCATAACCTCGTTCACTGCCGTACAGGCAGCTTAGAAATCTCCAGTGCCATCCTCAGCCCCGGCGCTATCGTTCACTGCCGTACAGGCAGCTTAGAAAACCTGTTGCGCGTTCTGCGCGCGGGCCTGCGCGTTCACTGCCGTACAGGCAGCTTAGAAAAGGGAGGACACGCGGCGGCCGTCAACGTAGCGGTTCACTGCCGTACAGGCAGCTTAGAAAAGCGCGAGCTTGACATGTTAAATATCTAAGGAGTTCACTGCCGTACAGGCAGCTTAGAAACCGCCGTCGCGCTGTTCTGCGCGGATTTCTCCGTTCACTGCCGTACAGGCAGCTTAGAAATCCGTCCGATCGTTTAACGACTGGAAGGAAAGGTTCACTGCCGTACAGGCAGCTTAGAAAAGAGAAAGGTGCGAACGGCGTACCGGACAGGCGTTCACTGCCGTACAGGCAGCTTAGAAACAGCGCTTCGGCGATAATCTTCTCGCCGCGCGGTTCACTGCCGTACAGGCAGCTTAGAAAACCAGCTATCGACCGCGCCCACATCTGCGTCGGTTCACTGCCGTACAGGCAGCTTAGAAAGTTACGCCAAAATCAACGGGCGATAACTGCAGGTTCACTGCCGTACAGGCAGCTTAGAAATTTGCCGGGATCGTCGCTCATCAGCATCATCAGTTCACTGCCGTACAGGCAGCTTAGAAAAGCTCCTGCTCACACGCCGACAGGTCGTCGTAGTTCACTGCCGTACAGGCAGCTTAGAAAACACTATAGTCACCTAAATTCAGAGACGGTTTGTTCACTGCCGTACAGGCAGCTTAGAAATATGGCTGCGACCGATATTGCAAAAATCGTTGGTTCACTGCCGTACAGGCAGCTTAGAAACGTGCAGAACTGACCTCAACGCGCGCCGCGACGTTCACTGCCGTACAGGCAGCTTAGAAATCACCCACACTCCACGGCCCCAGGTGTAGCGAGTTCACTGCCGTACAGGCAGCTTAGAAAAGTTCGCGCACGAAGTCGGCTGTATAAAGCACGTTCACTGCCGTACAGGCAGCTTAGAAAGCTGAGCAGATACAGGCAGCTTAGAAATTGTTGTGCAGGCCCGCGAACGCCTCTGTGTTGTTCACTGCCGTACAGGCAGCTTAGAAAGCGAACAGCAAACGGCCCGGAAACACCTCATTGTTCACTGCCGTACAGGCAGCTTAGAAAGTTTTAATGCCGAAGAAGGCACGGCTGACCTTGTTCACTGCCGTACAGGCAGCTTAGAAATCTGGCGTTCGGTTTGCGGCGGTATCGTCCCAGTTCACTGCCGTACAGGCAGCTTAGAAAGTTGTGGTGAATGCGCAGGCTGATGCGCTGATGTTCACTGCCGTACAGGCAGCTTAGAAATCAGAATGGCCCAGCGATGACGGCTACCGAAGGTTCACTGCCGTACAGGCAGCTTAGAAAGTACGACCCGCAGATTGCTGAGTACGAGCAAAGTTCACTGCCGTACAGGCAGCTTAGAAAAGCGCTGCTATCAGCTCAAGAACGGCAGCGGGGTTCACTGCCGTACAGGCAGCTTAGAAAAATGGGGTCATTATCGGTTCCTCCGTGATGCCGTTCACTGCCGTACAGGCAGCTAAGAAATCGAACACAGCGACGCCGTTCCCGTCGCCGCGTTCACTGCCGTACAGGCAGTCTGTAAATCACAGCGAATTCCCTCGCCGTCACACTTGACCTTCCTGCAAGGGGAGGGTTTAAGCTCAACGGGTGCACGTTGACGATAAGGACGGGAAGATGCAACGCCGAGAGTTTATCAAGTACACCGCCGCGCTGGGGGCGCTCAGCGCGCTGCCGACATGGAGCCGGGCCGCATTTGCCGCAGAGCAACCCGCGCTGCCCATCCCCGCGCTGCTGACGCCGGACGCCCGCAGCAGCATTCAGCTGACGGTTCAGGCCGGCAAAACCGCGTTTGCCGGTAAAAATGTCACGACCTGGGGATATAACGGCTCGCTGCTGGGCCCGGCGATTAAGCTGCGCCAGGGCACGCCGGTCAATATCAATATCCGCAATAACCTCGCCGAAGAGACCACGGTGCACTGGCACGGTCTGGAAGTGCCGGGCGCGGTGGACGGCGGGCCGCAGGGAATTATCGCGCCGGGGCAGACGCGCAGCGTAAGCTTCACGCCTGAGCAGCGCGCCGCGACCTGCTGGTTCCACCCGCATCAGCACGGCAAAACCGGGCATCAGGTAGCGATGGGGCTGGCGGGGCTGGTGCTTATCGAAGATACCGAAAGCCTGCAACTGATGCTGCCCAAAATCTGGGGCGTTGACGACGTGCCGCTGATTATTCAGGACAAGAAATTTACCGCCGACGGCGAGGTCGATTATCAGCTCGACGTGATGACCGCCGCCGTCGGCTGGTTTGGCGATACGCTGCTGTGCAACGGCGCGGTGTATCCGCAGCATACGCCGCCGAAAGGGTGGCTGCGTCTGCGTCTGCTGAACGGCTGTAACGCGCGCTCGCTGAAGATTGCCGCGAGCGATAACCGCCCGCTGTATGTTATCGCGAGCGACGGCGGCCTGCTGGCTGAACCGGTAAAAGTGACCGAACTGCCGATGCTGATGGGCGAGCGTTTTGAAGTGCTGGTGGATACCAGCGACGCACGGCCTTTCGATATCGTGACGCTGCCGGTCACACAGATGGGCATGACGGTCGCGCCGTTTGATAAACCGCAGCCGGTGGTGCGTATTCAGCCCATCGTGGTGCCCGCCTCGGGAACGCTGCCGGATAAGCTGGTGGAGGTTCCGCCGCTGCCTACGCTCGACGGGCTTCAGGAGCGCTGGCTGCAATTAATGATGGACCCGATGCTGGATATGATGGGCATGGACGAGCTGGTGAAACGCTACGGTAAGCAGGCGCTCGCGGGCAATGCGCACGGGCAGATGATGGGCCAGATGGGGCACGGGAAGATGTCGCATGGCGGCATGAACCACGGCGGCCACGGGTTTGATTTCCATAACGCTAATAAGATTAACGGCAAAGCGTTTGATATGAACGCGCCCGCGTTTGGGGCGGCGCTTGGCAAATATGAGCGCTGGACCATTTCTGGCGAGGGCGACATGATGTTGCATCCGTTCCATATCCACGGTACGCAGTTCCGTATTTTGACCGAGAACGGTAAGCCGCCCGCCGCGCATCGCGCCGGATGGAAAGATACCGTGTGGGTGGAAGGCGCGCGCAGCGAAGTGTTGGTGCGCTTTGATTACGCGGCGTCGGCGGAGCATGCCTATATGGCGCATTGCCATCTGTTAGAGCATGAAGACACCGGGATGATGTTAGGGTTTACGGTGGCGTGATGGATGTTTGGCGGAGGTGTTAACGGCGGTTGCGCTGCGCTTACCCGCCTTACAAAAGGATTACGGTGAGCGCTGTGTAGGGTGGGTAAGCGAAGCGCACCCACCTGTCCCCTCAATAAACCACACTGCAAAAACACCTGCTCCCACATAACACACCCCGGCATCATCAAATAAAACCTCGCCCATAAAAAAAGCCCCTCTATGAGGGGCTTTTTGCTTTCCGATACGGTTTTACTTCGCATCATCCGGCAGGGCATAGGCAACGATATAGTCGCCCATTTTGGTGCCGAACGAGCCGTGGCCACCTGCGGAGATCACGACATACTGCTTGCCGTTCACTTCATAGGTCATCGGCGTCGCCTGGCCGCCAGCCGGCAGGCGGGCTTCCCACAGCTTCTCGCCGTTGGTCACATTGTACGCGCGCAGATAGTTATCCGCGGTTGCACCGATAAACAGCACGTTACCGCCGGTGGTGATCGGGCCGCCAAGCATCGGCATACCCATGTTAAACGGCACCGGGAACGGCATCGGGAACGGCATGCTGTCGCGCGGCGTACCGATACGTTTTTTCCACACCACGTCGTTGGTCTTCAGATCCAGCGCGGAGATATAACCCCATGCCGGTTGCTTACACGGCAGACCAAACGGAGAGAGGAACGGGTTCAGGGTAACGCCATACGGCACGCCGTACTGCGGCTGGATACCGGCTTCTGTACCGGTGCCCTTCGCGTCTTTCGGCTGCTCCATCGGGTTGCCCGGACCACGCGGGATAAGCTTCGATACGAACGGCAGCGCCATCGGGTTGGCAATCGCCACCTGACGGTGCGGGTCAATGGCCAGGCCGCCCCATTCGAACATCCCCAGGTTACCCGGGAACACCAGCGTGCCCTGCTCGGACGGCGGCGTGAAGATGCCTTCGTAACGCAGGCTGTGGAACATCACGCGGCAGACCAGCTGGTCATACATCGTGGCACCCCACATATCCGCGCCGCTCAGATCTTTCTTCGGACGGAAGGAAAGGTCAGAGAACGGCTGCGTCGGCGTCACGTAGTCGCCTTTCGCGGCACCCTGCGGAACCGGTTTTTCCGGTGCCGGGACGACGAGCTTACCGTTGCGGCGATCCAGCACGAAAATGTTACCGGTTTTCGCTGGCGCGTAGATGACCGGAACGGTTTCGCCTTTCACGGTAATGTCGGCAAGGGTCGGCTGCGCTGGCAGGTCCATATCCCACAGGTCGTGGTGAACGGTCTGATAAGACCACACCAGCTTACCGGTGGACGCGTTCAGCGCGACGATAGAACTTGCATAGCGCTCCTGCTCCGGCGTGCGGTTACCGCCCCAGATATCCGGCGTGGTTACGCCCATCGGCAGGTAAACCATGTCGAGCTTCGCATCATAAGACGCCGGTGCCCAGGAATTCGGGGAGTTCAGCGAGAAATGATGCTCGTCAGCCGGGATCGCGTTCGGGTCTTTCGCACCCGGATCGAAGGCCCACAGCAGTTTACCGGTGTTGATATCAAAACCACGGATGACGCCAGACGGCTCACGGGTGGAGAAGTTATCGGTCACCGCGCCAGCAATCACAATCACCTTATCGGTGACGATCGGCGGCGAAGTCGGCTCATACATACCCGGCGTAGTGACCGGCATGTTGGTCTGCAGGTTCAGAATGCCTTTATTGGCGAAGCTTTCACACAGCTTGCCGTTATCCGCATTCACCGCAAACAGACGACCGTCGTTCACCGGCAGGATAATACGACGCGGACAATCCGCGACGACATCCGGGCTGGCGTTCGCGGCAGTCGCTTCGTGATACGACACACCGCGGCAGGTCACATGCTGGAATGACGGATTGGTATTCAGCTGCGGATCGAAGTGCCATTTCTCTTTACCGGTTGCGGCATCAACGGCGAAAAGACGCTGGTGCGCGGTGCAGAGGAACAGGGTGTCACCGACTTTAATCGGCGTTACTTCGTTGGTTATCTCACCCGGATCGGTCGGCAGCTTCAGGTCGCCGGTGCGGAACACCCAGGCTTCTTTCAGCTTATGAACGTTGTCGGTGTTGATCTGCTTGAGCGGAGAGTAACGCTGGCCTTCCTGGTTACGCCCGTAGGCCGGCCAGTCGCCGTCAGGAATGCTCTGGCTACCGTTCACGGCGGCAGGAGTGCTGTCCGCGCTGAGGGTGCCGTTGATTTCCTGCGGATCGTTAAAGCCTGCCCAGAAGAGCAGCCCCGCGGTGATGATAAGCGAGACCAGCAGCGCCGGTACGCCTGCGCGGGACGGCGTGCTGAGGCGACGCCAGACGAATGGCAGAATCAGCCATACGCCGAAGAACACCAGGACGTCGCAGCGCGGCGTCAGCGCCCAGAAGTCGAAGCCGACTTCCCAGATGCCCCACGCCATTGTGCCTAATAAGATGATAGCGTAGAGCCACAGCGCCGCAGCGTTACGTCTCCACAGCAGCCAGGCGGTCGCCAGCATACCCACCCCGGCGATGGGGTAGTACCAGGAACCACCAATTGAAACCAGCCATATACCACCAACCAATAAATACAGCCCTGATAATGCTGCGAACAGGGCTGTGAGCATCACGAGAAGTCGTGATTGTGTCTTTTTTGTTTCTGTCATAACCACACTCTTAATTTTTAAGTAGCAAGTTATTATAGTTGTTAACATATGTGATCTTAATCACAAAAAGAGCTTTTCGCACTTTTCTGTCGGACGGGCGTTTTACTGGTATACTGCCCCGCTTATCGAGCGTTACCGGCGGCAGGCGCGGCAGGTAACGCTGATTTATTTTTAAATCAAACGGTTAGCGATATGAAACATACTGTTGAAGTGATGATTTCCGAGGCGGAAATTAAGGCGCGCGTTGAAGAACTGGGCCGTCAGATTACTGAGCGTTATCAGGACAGCGGCAGCGAAATGGTGCTGGTAGGGCTGCTGCGCGGCTCTTTTATGTTCATGGCGGACCTGTGCCGTCAGGTTCACGTGGCGCATGAAGTCGATTTTATGACCGCCTCCAGCTACGGCAGCGGCATGTCTTCCACGCGCGATGTCAAAATCCTCAAAGATCTGGATGAAGATATCCGCGGTAAAGATGTACTGATCGTCGAAGATATTATCGACTCCGGCAACACGCTTTCTAAAGTGCGCGAAATCCTGAGCCTGCGCGAGCCGAAATCGCTCGCCATCTGTACGCTGCTCGATAAACCGTCGCGCCGTGAAGTGGACGTCGAAGTGGAGTATGTCGGCTTCTCGATCCCGGATAAATTTGTGGTGGGCTACGGCATCGATTATGCCCAGCGCTATCGCCACCTGCCGTATATCGGCAACGTGGTGATGCTGGAAGAGTAAATCCGGCGCACAAAAAAGGGGCCACCGGCCCCTTTTTTTATGTCACGCTCGCCCTTATTTATGGCTGGCGTGTGTTTTCTGGATGTTGGATACGCCTTTGCGGTAACCCTGCTCCAGCGTTTCGCGGTCGGTCGCGGTCACGTCCAGATCGCGCAGCAGGCCGTCGTGAATGCCATACGCCCAGCCGTGCAGCGTGACGTTCTGGCCGCGTTTCCAGGCGGACTGCATGATGGTGGAGTGGCCAAGGTTATAAACCTGCTCCATCACGTTCAGCTCGCACAGAGTGTCGAGACGTTTTTCCTGCGGCAGCTCGCTCAGCAGGGCGTTGTGTTTCAGCCAGATGTCGCGAATGTGCAGCAGCCAGTTGTTAATCAGGCCCAGCTCCGGGTTTTCCACCGCCGCCTGCACGCCGCCGCAGCCGTAGTGACCACAGATGATGATGTGTTCTACTTCCAGCACGTCCACCGCGTACTGAACGACGGAGAGGCAGTTAAGATCGGTGTGGATAACCAGGTTCGCCACGTTGCGGTGAACGAAGATTTCGCCTGGCTCAAGACCAGTGAGGCGTTCAGCCGGTACGCGGCTGTCGGAACAACCGATCCACAGGAAGCGCGGTTTCTGCGCTTTCGCCAGACGTTCAAAAAAGCCAGGGTCTTCTTTGACCAGCATTTTTGACCAGATTTCGTTATTACTAATAAGTGTGCTGATATCTTTCATAGAGGTTAACGACCTGTAACCAGACAATTGCGTTGGGGTAATATAGGGCAACTAAACTTTTTTTTAAACCACACAACTTCTGCAAGAAAATAAGGTGACTGTACTTTCATGACCATTGCACTGGAACTGGAGCAGCTTAAAAAGACGTATCCCGGCGGCGTACAGGCGCTGCGCGGCATTGATTTACAAGTCGAAGCGGGAGATTTCTACGCGCTGCTGGGGCCGAACGGGGCCGGTAAATCCACCACCATCGGCATCATCAGCTCGCTGATCAATAAAACGTCCGGCCGGGTGCGCGTGTTTGGGTACGATCTGGAACGGGATGTGGTTAACGCCAAACGCCAGCTTGGGCTGGTGCCGCAGGAGTTTAACTTCAACCCCTTCGAGACCGTGCAGCAGATCGTCGTGAACCAGGCGGGTTACTATGGCGTCGAACGCCGCGAAGCGGTCGAGCGCAGCGAAAAGTATTTAAATCAGCTCGATCTGTGGGAAAAACGCAACGAACGCGCGCGTATGCTTTCGGGCGGGATGAAGCGTCGTCTGATGATCGCCCGCGCGCTGATGCACGAGCCGAAACTGCTGATCCTCGATGAGCCGACGGCGGGCGTGGATATCGAACTTCGCCGCTCGATGTGGGGCTTTCTGAAAGATCTTAACGATAAAGGCACCACGATTATCCTCACCACCCACTATCTCGAAGAGGCCGAGATGCTGTGCCGCAATATCGGGATTATTCAGCGCGGCGAGCTGGTGGAGAACACCTCGATGAAATCGCTGCTCTCTAAGCTTAAATCGGAGACGTTTATCCTCGATCTGGCGGCGAAAAGCCCGCTGCCGAAGCTTGAAGGTTATCAGTATCGTCTGGTAGATACCTCGACGCTTGAGGTGGAAGTACTGCGCGAGCAGGGCATTAACAGCGTTTTTAATCAGCTGACCGCGCAGGGTGTTCAGGTGCTGAGTATGCGCAACAAAGCGAACCGTCTTGAAGAGCTGTTCGTCACGCTGGTGAATGAAAAACAAGGAGAGCGCGCATGATGCAGCTTTACTGGGTCGCCCTGAAAAGTATCTGGGCGAAAGAGGTGAACCGTTTTGCCCGCATCTGGGTGCAGACCCTGGTGCCGCCGGTCATCACCATGACCCTCTATTTTATTATTTTCGGTAATCTTATCGGCTCGCGTATCGGCGAAATGCATGGCTTTACCTACATGCAGTTTATCGTGCCGGGCCTTATCATGATGGCGGTGATCACCAACTCTTACGCGAACGTGGCATCGTCATTTTTCAGCGCCAAGTTCCAGCGTAATATCGAAGAGCTGCTGGTGGCGCCGGTGCCGACGCATGTGATTATCGCCGGTTACGTGGGCGGCGGCGTGGCGCGCGGGCTGTGCGTCGGTATTCTGGTGACGGCGGTGTCGCTGTTTTTCGTGCCGTTCCAGGTACACTCGTGGCTGTTTGTCGCCCTGACGCTGCTGATGACCGCCATTCTGTTCTCGCTCGCCGGGCTGCTGAATGCGGTATTCGCCAAAACGTTTGATGATATCAGCCTGATCCCGACGTTCGTACTGACACCGCTGACCTATCTCGGCGGCGTGTTTTATTCGCTGACGCTGCTGCCGCCGTTCTGGCAGGCGCTGTCGCATTTAAACCCGATCGTCTACATGATTAGCGGCTTCCGCTTCGGTTTCCTCGGGATAACCGATGTCCCGCTGCTGTTTACCGTTGCGGTGCTGGCGTGCTTTATCGTCGCGTTCTATCTGCTGTGCTGGTATCTCATCAGCCGCGGACGCGGCCTGCGCTCCTGACAGACTCAGCGTGCTGGCGTGGAAACATTCACGCCAGCGCGTCGCCCGCGACCCGTGCCCGGAATGTGTAAGGTGCAATAAATAACAACCGGGCTTGGTATTCATGTCACTTTTGTTAAAATGTGCATAATTTCACCTCTGGCAGTGACTGTTCCTTCATTCCTATGCTAAATCGTCTCTTTTTGTGTCTGCTCCTTCTGGTGGCAGGCGTCGCGCAGGCCAGCCTGCTTGGTAGCGAGCAACCCTCCCCGCAATATATGCAAATCACTGAAGACGCCGCGATCTGGGCGAAGGTCGGTGATAACGTGCAGACGGTTGGTATCATTCGTGAAGGGCAGTTGCTTGCCGTGGTGCCGATTGCCGCTGACTACTATGAATTTCGATTTGGCTTCGGCACCGGGTTTATCGACAAAGCCCACCTGACCGACGTACAGGGCAAAAAACGCGTGACGGACAGCCTGGGCGATCTGAATAAGCCGCTCAGCAATCAAAATTTGCTGACCTGGCGGGATGTCACTATCTACAACGAACCGGACGTGAACAGCGAACCGTTCGGCACGCTGGCCGAAAATCTGCGTTACCCGATTGTCGGCAAGCTGAAAGACAGGCTGAACCAGACCTGGTATCAGATCCGCATTGGCGATCGGCTGGGCTATATCAGTAGCCTGGACGCGCAGGAGGATAACGGCATTCCGGTGCTGACGTACCATCACATTCTGCGTGATGAAGAGAACACCCGGTTTCGCCACACCTCCACCACCACGTCCGTGCGCGCGTTCAGCAACCAGATGACGTGGCTGCGCGACCAGGGCTACGCGACGATAAGCCTCTACGATCTCGACGGCTATGTGCATAACCGCATTAATCTGCCCGCCCGCGCGGTGGCCATCACGTTCGATGACGGCCTGAAATCGGTCTACCGCTATGCGTATCCGGTGATGAAAGAATATGGCTTTAAGGCGACGGCGTTTATTATCTCGTCACGCATCAAGCGCCATCCGCAGCGGTGGGACCCAAAAACGCTCCAGTTTATGAGCGTTTCAGAGCTGAAAGCGATTCAGGATGTGTTTGATATCCAGTCGCACACCCATTTTCTGCACCGCACCGACGGCGCGCGCCACCCGATTCTGTTAAGCCGCACGTATCACAACATTCTCTTTGATTATCAGCGTTCGCGCCGCGCGCTCTCGCAGTTTAATCCGCACGTGCTGTTTCTCTCTTATCCGTTCGGCGGGTATGACGATAAAGCCGTGAAGGCGGCGGGCGACGCCGGGTTTCATCTGGCGGTGACGACGGTGAAAGGGAAAGTGAAGCCGGGCGATAACCCGTATCTGTTAAAGCGGCTCTATATTCTGCGCACCGATTCGCTGGAAACGATGTCGAAAATCATCAGCAATCAGCCGCAGGGATAAAAAAAGCCCTCGCGAGGAGGGCTTTTTTCTTGTGCGCGTAGCGCTTACGCCACCTGCACCGGCACCGCTTTGGCGATGCGTTTCATCTCGTTGTCGCCGTCGAAATAGGCGACTTTCGGCTGCCAGCTGCGCGCCTGCTCATCCGGCATGGTCACGTAGCTTGCGATAATCAGGATATCGCCGACATCCGCGCAGTGGGCCGCGGCACCGTTCACCGAAATGATCTTCGAGCCGCGCTCGCCCGCGATGGCGTACGTCGAAAAGCGTTTGCCATTGGTCACGTTGTAGATATCAATGGCTTCATATTCCAGAATGCCCGCGGCCTCGAGGAAATCCTGATCGATGGCGCAGGAGCCTTCATAATGCAGGTCCGCCTGAGTAACTTTGACGCGGTGCAGTTTGCCCTGCAACATGGTGCGAATCATAACTTGAACCCTGTTTACCTGAATGTCGTCAGAGCCGGGCGGTGACCCGGCTCCAGGAATTTATCCCGGGCAGTATTGCCCTTTTTACCCATGCTGTCTACTGGGTTAATTCCACGGTCTGATTGTCGATGAGCCGCGCCTGGCCGAGCCACGCGGCCATCAGAATCACCGCGCGCTGGCTGGCCGGTGAGAGTGCCAGCAGCGTGTCGGCATCGCGGATTTGCAGGTCGTCCGGGCGGAAGCCTTTCTCGCTAAGCGCTTCGCTTGCCGCAGCGATAATCGCCTCCAGATCGCGCTCGCCCGCGCGCAGTTTCTCCGCCATCGTGTTCATCACTTTGCTCAAGCCCGGCGCGATTTTGCGCTGGTCGCTGGTGAGATAACCGTTGCGGGAGCTGAGCGCCAGCCCGTCTTTCGCTCGCACCGTCGGCACGCCGACAATCTCAATGTCATAACCCATGTCGGCCGTCATTTTGCGAATAAGCGCAAGCTGCTGGTAATCCTTTTCGCCAAAGCAGGCGACATCCGGCTGCACCAGGTTAAAAAGCTTGCTCACCACGGTCGAGACGCCACGGAAATGCCCCGGACGGCTTGCGCCTTCGAGCATCGTGGAGAGACCCGGCACGTCAACATACGTCTGGTCGCTCATGCCCTGCGGATAGACCTCTTCCGGCGTCGGTGCGAATACGAAATCAGCGCCGCGTTTTTTCAGCTTCTCGCAATCTTCCTGAAGCGTGCGCGGGTAGCGCGCCAGATCGTCGGCGCGGTCAAACTGCATCGGGTTGACGAAAATACTCACCACTACCGCGTCGGCACTGGCTTTCGCCTCGTCCACCAGCTTCATATGGCCGTCATGGAGATTCCCCATGGTCGGCACCAGGGCGATGCGTTTGCCCTCCATGCGCAGGCGACGGATCTGCTGGCGCAGCAGCGGCACGGTTTCAATAATCAGCACAATGACACTCCTTTAGTGAAAGCTGTGTTCTTCGCCCGGGTACGCGCCGGACTCCACTTCAGCAATATACTGGCGCACCGCGGCGCGCATATCGCCCGCTTCAGCCAGGAAGTTTTTGGCGAATTTCGGGATGTGGCCGCCGGTAATACCGAAGGCGTCATGCATCACGAGGATCTGCCCGTCAGTGACGTTACCGGCACCGATGCCGATAACCGGAATGGAAAGCGCGTCGGTGATGCGCTGCGCGAGTGCGACCGGCACACACTCCAGCACCAGAAGCTGCGCGCCCGCGGCTTCTAAGGCCAGCGCGTCGTTGAGCAGCGTCTGCGCGGCAGCTTCATCGCGGCCCTGCACTTTATAGCCGCCGAAGATATTCACGGATTGCGGGGTCAGCCCCAGATGCCCGCACACCGGTACGGCGCGCTCGGTCAGCATGCGTACCGTGTCGGCAAGCCACTGACCGCCTTCAATTTTGACCATATTGGCGCCCGCGCGCATGACGGCGGCGCTGTTTTCAAAGGCTTGTTCAGGCGTGGCGTAAGCCATAAAGGGTAAATCGGCGAGCAGCAGACAGTGCGGTGCGCCGCGGCGAACGGCGCGGGTATGGTAGGCGATATCGTCGACGGTGACCGGCAGAGTGGAGTCGTGGCCCTGGACGGTCATGCCCAGCGAATCCCCCACCAGCATGACGCCAATTCCTTCTTCTTCAAAGAGTTTCGCAAAGCTGAAATCGTAGGCGGTGATGGTGGCGAATTTTTTGCCGGTTTCCTTCAGGCGTCGCAATTGAGAAATGGTTGTCGGTTTCATGGGTGTCCCGCAAACAGAAAAAAAGCAGTGTAAACGATGCGTTTACGGGAGGATACCGCGAGGAAATACGAAGGGGAACTTTTTGATTTACCAGTGACGAATTGCTGAACAATCAAGGCGTTCGAGCACGTCGGCCAGGCGCTCGCCATCCGGGAAGCGCAGCGCGGGCGCAATCTCTGAAAGCGGCAGCAGCATAAAAGCGCGGTTTTTCATGTCGTAGTGAGGAACGATCAGGCGCTCGGTGTTTATCGTCGCATCGCCAAACAGCATGATATCGAGATCGAGCGTGCGTGGCCCCCAGCGCTCCGCTTTACGCACGCGCCCCTGCTCAAGCTCAATGCGCTGCGTGTTATCAAGAAGAGCTTCGGCGCTAAGCGTCGTCTCCAGCGCCACGGCGGCGTTCAGATAATCGGGCTGATCCTGTGGGCCAAGCGGCGGAGTGCGATAAAATGAAGAGGTCGCCACAACGCGGCTGCCCGGAATACGCGCCAGCGCGGCCAGCGCGTTATTCACCTGGGAAAGCGGCTCGGCGAGGTTGCTGCCGAGCGCGATAAAGGCCAGCGTCACGCGTTACCCTCGCGGCGCGGGGAGGTGCGACGGCGTGGACGACGCGTGCGGCGGCGCGCGGCCGGCTCGTCGCCCAGATCGTTGAGCATATCTTTTTGCATCGGCGGCGCGGCGGACTGGAATTCGCCCCACCAGTTCGTCAGACGTTGCAGCTCGCTGTTGTTTTCCGCTTCGGCGCGCAGCGCCAGCAGATCGTAAGCCGCGCGGAATTTCGGATGCTCCATCAGCTTCCAGGCGCGTTTGCCCTGACGGCGCGACAGGCGCAGCTGCAGCATCCAGATATCGCGGATAAGCGTGGTGATGCGTTTCGGGATCGCGAGCGAGCGGCAGGCTTCATCCAGCACGTCGTTCATGGCGAGCGCGAAGGCGTCGTAGTACGCAAGGCCACTCTCCTGGGCGATTTTCTGCGCCATTTCGAGCTGCGGATACCAGTACATCGCGGCGAACAGGAACGCCGGGTTCACGCGCATGTCGTTATGAATGCGGTGATCGGTGTTCTTCAGCACCTGCGCGATGATGCGCTCCATCGGGCTGTCGCCTTTCTCGGTGAAATAGCGGCTGATGCCGGGGAACAGCGGCTGGAAGAGATTGTATTCGCACAGCAGGCGATAAGTCGCATAGCCATAACCGGTCTGCAACAGCTTCAGCGACTCTTCAAACAGACGCGCCGGCGGCACGTCATTGAGCAGCGTGGCGAGGCGCGGGATAGGCTCGCCGGTTTCCGGGCTGATGCGCATATCAAGCCGGGCGGCGAAGCGCACCGCGCGCAGCATACGCACCGGATCTTCGCGGTAGCGGGTTTCCGGATCGCCGATAAGACGGATAATCCCTTCTTTAAGATCGTTCAGGCCGCCGACGTAATCACGTACTGTGAAATCGGCCACGCTGTAATAGAGGCTGTTGATGGTGAAATCGCGACGCTGGGCGTCTTCTTCAATCGAGCCGAAAATGTTGTCGCGCAGCAGCATGCCGTTCTGGCCGCGCTGGGAGGTGGCGCGATCGCCCGCGTTCTCTTCGTGATGGCCGCGAAAGGTGGCGACTTCAATGATTTCCGGCCCGAACATGACGTGGGCCAGGCGGAAACGGCGGCCAACCAGGCGGCAGTTGCGGAACAGCTTGCGTACCTGATCCGGCGTAGCGTTGGTGGTGACGTCGAAATCTTTCGGCTTTTTGCCAAGCAGCAGATCGCGCACACCACCGCCGACAAGCCAGGCTTCATAACCGGCTTTATTCAGGCGGTACATCACTTTAAGCGCGTTCTCGCTGATATCTTTGCGGGAGATAGCGTGCTGTTCACGCGGGATAATGGTTATGGCGGGCTGTGCGACGCCTTCGTCAACCACGCTCTCCTCGCGGTTTAACACCTTACGGCAAAAATTAGCGACTCGGGTAAAAATGGTGCACCTCGGTAGTGTCAGACTCTGGACAAAAAACAGCGGCTAATATAGCTCAGCGCAACGCATTTGAGAATGCCGGATTCGCGGCTGCCGCCGCAGGCACCGCGCTGAGATCCCATTTTTCCACCGCCTGACGCAACAGCGTTTCGGTGGAAAGCGCGCGCCAGTCGTCATCGACCGGCTGGTTTAAAAACGCCAGCGCCTCAACCAGCACCGGACGCGGGTCGCCTTCCGGCAGCGGCGGCGCGTGGTTCTGTTTGGAAAGCTTGTTGCCATCCGGGTTCACCACCAGCGGCAGGTGAACGTAATCCGGCGCTTGCCAGCCAAACTGCTGATAGAGCGAAATCTGGCGCACCGTCGGCTCGATAAGATCCGCCCCGCGCACGATTTCCGTCACGCCCTGGAAATGGTCATCGACAACGACCGCCAGGTTATAGGCGAACAACCCGTCGCGGCGGTGAATAATAAAATCTTCGCGGGCGAGCGCCGGGTCGGCGGTGATATCGCCACGCAGTTTATCGGTAAACGCCATGACCGGGTGCGTCTGCACGAGCCGCACGGCGGCGTTCTCCGGGCCGTAACGTAACGCGCGGCAGTGGCCATCATAAATGCCACCCAGTTGCTGAATACGGCTGCGCGGGCAGGTGCAGTAGTAGCTTAGTCCGTGCTCGCGCAGGTACGCCAGCGCCTCGCGGTAGGCCTCGTGACGCTGCGACTGATACAGCACCTCGCCGTCCCAGTGCAGGCCGTAATGATCAAGCTGGCGCAAAATCGCGTCGGCGGCACCCGGTACTTCGCGCGGCGGATCGATATCTTCGATACGGACAAGCCAGGTGCCTTTTAATGCGCGGGCCTGAAGATAGCTGCCGAGCGCGGCAATCAGCGAGCCGAAATGCAGTTCGCCGGAAGGAGAGGGGGCGAAACGCCCGATGTATGGCTTAACAGACATGGTGATGGCAGAGATAAAAGAATACGGCGGGAAAATCCCGCCGTAAGTATGAGTAATTTGCGTCGGCGATTAGCCGGCCATCTGTTTTTCGCGGATTTCAGCGAGCGTCTTACAGTCGATGCACAGATCGGCGGTCGGACGGGCTTCCAGACGACGGATGCCGATTTCAACACCGCAGGATTCGCAGTAGCCGAAATCTTCGTCTTCCACTTTTTTCAGCGTCTTTTCAATCTTCTTGATAAGCTTGCGTTCGCGGTCGCGGTTACGCAGCTCAAGGCTGAACTCCTCTTCCTGGGCGGCACGGTCTACCGGATCCGGGAAGTTTGCAGCTTCATCCTGCATGTGGGTTACGGTGCGATCGACTTCATCCCGGAGTTGATTACGCCATGCCTCAAGAATACGCCTGAAGTGCGCCAGCTGGGCTTCGTTCATATACTCTTCGCCCGGTTTCTCCTGATACGGCTCCACCCCAGCGATGGCGAGAATACTCAGGGACGATGTTTTACGGTTTTGCCCTTCTTGCATGTTGCTTCTCCTTAACACGCACTATCGATCCCCTTCTCGGGGGAAAAATCAGGCCGCTATAAATAACAGAAGCTTTTCCGGATAGCAATTATCTAAACGTTACACTTGACAACCCTGTGAGGAAAAGCGTATTTGCGCACGCGGCCGTATCATTATTAGTCGATTGCGGATCAACTGGTTATAAGCGAACCGGCAAAGGCGACGTCAGCGTTATCTCACTGGCGGAGAGCGAGGCCTTCCAGGCCAGCACTTCCACCCCCTTGCGCTGCGCCTCGCTTAACAGCTCAGCATAGCGCTCATCGATATGGCGCGCCGGGGCAACCTGCGTAATGGCGGAGTGCAGCACGGCGAACAGCAGCACGGCGCGATCCCCTTGTTCCACTACGCTCATCAGCTCCCGTAAATGCTTCTGACCGCGCGCGGTCACCGCATCCGGGAAGTAGCCTGAATCCTGCTCCGACAGCGTCACGGATTTCACCTCAATATAGCAGTTAACCTTGTCACTCGCCTGCAACATAAAGTCGATACGGCTGCGTTCGGCCCCGTACTTGACTTCGCTCTTAAGGCTCTCGTAACCGGCGAGTGAAGGCAGGCACTGCGCCTGCAACGCCTCTTTCACCACCGTGTTGGCGCGCAGCGTATTCACGCAAATCAGCGCGCCGTCACGGGTTTGGGTTAATTCCCACGTGTGCGGATATTTGCGCGTCGCGACGCTTGAGGTGGAATACCAGACGGTATCTCCGGGCGTTGCGCAGCCGGTCATCGCACCGGTGTTCGGGCAGTGCAGGGTTAAGGTTTCGCCTTGCGGCGTGACCACATCGGCGAGAAAGCGCTTATAGCGCTGAATCAACCGGGCCGGTTGCAGTGCGGGGGTAAATTCCATGTCGCTTCCTTATGGATTCAGAGACCAGCGTTGCAGCGGCTGGTAACGGGTACGTCCCTGTTCAAATCGCGATTCATACAGCACAAACTCCCGCACCGGAAGCTGCCAGCCAAACCCTGGCGGCGGCAGCCTGACCGGGTGCTGAGCGTTACGCAGTAATGTGACATGCGGATGAAAGGGTTGCGCGCTTTGTGGGCAACCGCTGCGCGCCGCCTGTGCGCGCAGTAAATTCGCGAGCTGCAACAGGCCGCGCGGCGGCTGACGGGAGCCAAGCCAGATGACCTGCGAGCGCGGCCAGTGCCCGGCGTCGTCCAGCGTAAGCGTAAACCCCGGCTGCTGAATGCGCCCTGCAAGCTCGCTTAACGTGCGCTGTTTCTGCGCGCTGACGTCACCTAAAAACGCGAGCGTGATATGCAAATTGGCGGCGGCAATCGGCCTGCCCGCGTCCGGCGCAAAGTGTGCGGCGCGCCACTCGATAATCTGTTGCTGAAGGTCGGCTGGCAGGGGCAGCGCGAAAAACAGCCGTTTCTGGTCTGACATAGCGGTAACTCGTAATGATCGGGCGGAATGCTACAATGCGTGCCTTTCATAGTAACCCTCTGGAGCCTGTCGTGTCGTCTTTACCGGTCGCCGCCGTTTTGCCTGAACTTCTCAACGCCCTGCAGCACGCGCCGCAGGTGCTGCTGTGCGCCCCGACCGGCGCGGGGAAATCGACCTGGCTGCCGCTGGAAATTTTAAAGTCCGGCGTGCTGGACGGGAAAATCATCATGCTGGAGCCCAGGCGACTCGCGGCGCGCAACGTGGCGCAGCGTCTGGCGGATCTGCTCGGCGAGCCATGCGGCGAAACCGTCGGCTACCGGATGCGCGCTGAAAGCTGCACCGGCCCGGCCACCCGGCTGGAAGTGGTGACCGAAGGCATTCTGACGCGGCTGTTGCAGCGCGACCCTGAGCTTTCCGGCGTGTCGCTGGTGATCCTTGATGAATTCCACGAGCGCAGCGTGCAGGCGGATCTCGCGCTGGCGCTGCTGCTTGATGTCCAGCAGGGGCTGCGTGAGGATCTCAAACTGCTGATTATGTCTGCGACGCTCGACAACGCGCGCCTGCAGGCGCTGTTGCCGCAGGCGCCGACGGTGGTGTCCGAAGGGCGCAGTTTCTCGGTGGAGCGGCGCTATCAGGCGCTTTCCGCGCATCAGCGTTTCGATGAGGCGGTGGCGCAGGCGGTAAGCGGGCTGTTGCGTGAAGAACCTGGTTCGCTGCTGCTGTTTTTGCCGGGCGTCGGCGAGATCCAGCGCGTGCAGACGCAGCTTGCTGAGCGCGTGGGGCGCGACGTGCTGCTGTGTCCGCTCTACGGCGCGCTGCCGCTCGCGGAGCAGCGCAAGGCTATCCTGCCCGCGCCGCCGGGCTTTCGCAAAGTGGTGCTCGCCACCAATATCGCCGAAACCAGTCTGACCATCGAAGGCATCCGGCTGGTGGTCGACAGCGCCCAGGAGCGCGTGGCGCGTTTCGATGCCCGAACCGGGCTGACGCGGCTTATCACGCAGCGCATCAGCCAGGCGTCGATGACCCAGCGCGCCGGGCGCGCCGGACGTCTTGAGCCGGGCATCTGCCTGCATCTTCTGCCAAAAGAGCAGGCGGAACGCGCCGCTGCCCAGGCGGAAGCGGAAATCACGCAAAGCGATCTCTCCGGGCTGCTGCTGGAACTGCTGATGTGGGGATGCCGTGACGTGACGGATCTCCAGTGGCTCGATCTGCCGCCTGCCGTTAACCTTGTCGCCGCGCGCGAATTACTTACCGCGCTGGGCGCGCTGAAAGACGGCCAGCTCACCGCGCGTGGACGCCAGATGGCGCAGTTCGGCAACGATCCGCGCCTCGCCGCGATGCTGACCTGCGCCGAAGGCGCTGACGCGCAGGCAACGGCGGCGCGGCTCGCCGCAATCCTTGAAGAGCCGCCGCGCGGCGCAGAGGCGGATTTGCGCAGCGCCTTTTCCCGAAGCCAGGGCAACTGGCAGGCCCGCAGCGCGCAACTCATGAAGCGGCTTAACGCCCGCGGCGGCACGCCGTCGCTCTCGCTGGCGCCCGCGCTGCTTGCCTGCGCGTTCAGCGACCGCATCGCGCGTCGTCGTGGGCAGGAAGGGCGTTATCAGCTCGCCAACGGTATGGGCGCGATGCTTAACCAGGATGACGCACTGACGCGCTATGAGTGGCTTATCGCGCCGCTCTTATTGCAGGGCAGTAACAGCGCCGACGCGCGGATTTTACAGGCGCTGCCGCTGGATATTGACGCGCTGATTGATGAATGCCCGCATCTGCTGAGCCAGCGCGATTCGCTGGAGTGGAATGACGAACAGGGCACGCTACGTGCGCAGCGCCGCTGGCAGGTCGGGCAACTGGTGCTGAAAACGCAGCCGCTCTCAAAACCCTCCGAAGACGAACTTCACCAGGCGATGCTTAACGGCATTCGCGAAAAAGGGCTTTCTGTTCTTAACTGGACGCCAGAGGCGGAGCAGTTGCGCCTGCGTTTGCACTGTGCGGCGCGCTGGCTGCCGGAGCAGCCGTGGCCGGACGTCAGCGACGAAGCGCTGCTGGCGTCGCTCGATGTCTGGCTGTTACCGGCGCTTCACGGCGTGCATTCGCTGCGCGCGCTGAAAAACATCAATCTTGCCCAGGCGCTGCTGCATTTACTCGACTGGACGCAGCGGCAACGGCTGGATAGTGCGCTGCCGGCGCATTACACTGTGCCGACCGGCAGCCGGATAGCGATTCGCTATCATGAGGAAAACCCACCGGCGCTGGCGGTGCGCATCCAGGAGATGTTCGGTGAAGCCGAAACGCCGGTTATCGCCGAAGGCCGGGTGCCGCTCACCCTTGAACTGCTTTCACCCGCCCAGCGGCCGCTGCAGATCACGCGCGATCTCAGCGCGTTCTGGCGCGGCGCCTGGAAAGAGGTGCAGAAGGAGATGAAAGGGCGCTACCCGAAACATGTCTGGCCGGACGATCCGGCCAACGCGCTGCCAACCCGGCGCACCAAAAAGTATCAGTAACGGCGGCGTTGCCGTCGTGATGATTTGAGAGCTTTCTTCTTCCGCCTGCGTGCGGAAGAGCCAAGAATCTGGCCTTTGCGCCTGTACGTTGTGGAGAAAAAGCATGGCGGGGAATGACCGCGAACCTATCGGACGCAAAGGACGACCGACGCGTCCGGCAAAACAGAAGGTAAGCCGTCGTCGTCTCAGGGACGAGGATTATGACGATGAGTATGAAGACGATGATGAGGAGCCGATGCCGCGTAAGGTAAAAGGCAAAAAAGGCAAAGGCGGAAAACAGGGCGGCAAACGCCGCTGGCTGTGGCTTCTGTTAAAGCTGTTTGTGATTTTTGTGGTGCTGCTGGCTATCTACGGCGTCTATCTCGATCAGAAAATCCGCAGCCGTATCGATGGCAAAGTCTGGCAACTGCCGGCGGCGGTCTACGGGCGCATGGTTAACCTTGAGCCGGATATGACCATCAGCAAGCAGGAGATGGTGAAGCTGCTGGAGGCGACGCAGTATCGTCAGGTGACGAAAATGACGCGCCCTGGCGAGTTTACCGTCCAGGCCAACAGCATCGAGATGATCCGCCGTCCGTTCGATTTCCCGGACAGCAAAGAGGGGCAGATCCGCGCGCGCCTGGAGTTTGACGGCGACCATCTGGCTTCTATTGAGAACATGGACAGCAACCGTAACTTCGGTTTCTTCCGCCTCGATCCGCGGCTGATTACGATGCTGTCATCGCCGAACGGCGAGCAGCGCCTGTTTGTGCCGCGCTCCGGCTTCCCGGATCTGCTGGTGGACACGCTCGTCGCGACGGAAGACCGTCATTTCTATGAGCATGACGGCATCAGCGTCTGGTCGATTGGTCGCGCGGTGCTGGCGAACCTGACGGCGGGCCGCGCGGTGCAGGGCGGCAGTACGCTGACGCAGCAGCTGGTGAAAAACCTGTTCCTGACCAACAAGCGCACCCTGTGGCGTAAAGCCAATGAAGCCTACATGGCGCTTATCATGGACGCGCGTTATGACAAGGACCGCATCCTTGAGCTGTACCTGAACGAGGTGTATCTCGGCCAGAGCGGCGACGATCAGATCCGCGGCTTCCCGCTGGCGAGCCTCTATTACTTTGGTCGTCCGGTTGAAGAGCTGAGCCTCGATCAGCAGGCGCTGCTGGTGGGCATGGTGAAGGGCGCGTCGCTCTATAACCCGTGGCGTAACCCGAAACTGGCGCTGGAGCGTCGTAACCTGGTGCTGCGCCTGTTGCAGGAGCAGAAGGTTATCGACCAGGAGCTTTACGACATGCTGAGCGCCCGTCCGCTCGGGGTGCAGCCGCGCGGCGGCGTGATCTCCCCGCAGCCGGCGTTTATGCAGATGGTGCGTCAGGAGCTGCAGGCGAAGCTTGGCGACAAAGTGAAAGATCTCTCCGGCGTGAAGATTTTCACCACGTTTGACTCGGTCGCGCAGGACGCGGCGGAGAAAGCGGCGGTGGAAGGTATTCCGGCGCTGATTAAACAGCGTAAGCTGAAGGATCTGGAAACCGCGATGGTGGTGGTGGACCGTTTCACCGGCGAAGTCCGTGCGATGGTTGGCGGCGCGAATCCGCAGTTCGCGGGCTATAACCGCGCGATGCAGGCGCGTCGCTCGATTGGCTCACTTGCCAAACCGGCGACCTATCTGACCGCGTTAAGCCAGCCGAACACCTATCGTCTGAACACCTGGATCGCCGATGCGCCGATCTCCCTGCGCCAGCCGAACGGGCAGGTGTGGTCGCCGCAGAACGACGATCATCGCTTCAGCGGCCAGGTGATGCTGGTGGATGCGCTGACGCGCTCCATGAACGTGCCGACGGTAAACCTCGGTATGGCGCTCGGTCTGCCAGCCGTGACCGACACCTGGAAAAAACTGGGCGCGCCGGAAAATCAGCTGCATCCGGTTCCGGCCATGCTGCTCGGTGCGCTTAACCTGACGCCGGTAGAAGTGGCGCAGGCGTTTCAGACTATCGCGAGCGGCGGTAATCGCGCCCAGCTCTCGGTGCTGCGCTCGGTGATTGCCGAAGATGGCACCGTGCTGTATCAGAGCTTCCCGCAGTCGGAGCGCGCCGTACCGGCGCAGGCCGCCTACCTGACGCTCTGGACGATGCAGCAGGTTGTGCAGCGCGGTACCGGCCATGCGCTGGCGGTGAAATTCCCGAAACTGCATCTCGCCGGGAAAACCGGGACCACCAACAACAACGTCGACACCTGGTTTGCCGGTATCGACGGGCGTGAAGTGGTGATCACCTGGGTGGGCCGCGACAATAACCAGCCGACCAAGCTCTACGGGGCCAGCGGCGCGATGGCGATTTACCAGCGCTATCTGAGCAACCAGTCGCCGATCCCGCTGGATCTGACGCCGCCTGAAGATATCGTCGACATGGGCGTTGATGAGATGGGTAACTTCCTGTGCGGCGGCGGCGGCATGCGTACGCTGCCGGTCTGGACCAGCGATCCGAACGCGCTCTGCCAGCAGAGCCAGCCGGTCGCGCCGTCGGGCAATCCGTTCGATCAGTCCGCGCCGCAGCAGCCGCAACAGCAACAGCCTCAACAGGCGCCGCAGCAGGAAGAGAAGAGCGACGGCGTCGCGGGCTGGATTAAAGACATGTTCGGCAGCAACTAACGTCCCGTTCGGGAACACAGGGCTTAGCGCCTCTCCGGCTTCGGCGGGATGAGGGCTAAGCCCTTTTTTATTGTCACCGCTTTTTAAAGTGCCGGTAACGATTCGCTATCCGCTGATTAACCAGATAATTTCCTCTGGTGATTAATTGGACCATTGGCCGCCCGCGCTGCGCCAGGCGCTTGCTATATAAACAACCTTTCGCATATCATCTCGGGCGCATAATAATAATTCTCGTTTACGTTATCATTTGTCATTATCACTCAGAGAAATTAGCATGGCGCGTTCTATTCACACTCAGATCAATACCAGGATTTGCAGACTGGCGGTTCTTGTTGCCACGGCGTGCGGGGGATTTTCCGCTTCCGCGTTAGCCGCTGACGGCCAGAAAGAGGAAACCATCACCGTTTCCGCTGCTGCTGCGCAGGAAAGCGCCTGGGGCCCGGCCCCGACCATTGCGGCGAAGCGTTCCGCGACCGCCACCAAAACCGATACCCCGATTGAAAAAACGCCGCAGTCCGTGTCCGTTGTGACGCGCGAAGAGATGGATACCCGTCAGCCGACCACCGTGAAAGAAGCGTTGAGCTATAGCCCGAGCGTTTTCTCCACACGCGGCAGCTCCTCCACTTACGATGTCGTGACCATCCGTGGTTTTACGACCTCAACCACGGTGAACACTAACCAGTACCTCGATGGAATGAAGCTTCAGGGCAACAACTACTCTGAAATTTCCATGGATCCTTATTTCCTGGAACGCGTGGAGCTGATGCGCGGGCCGACGTCCGTGCTCTATGGCAACAGCAACCCCGGCGGTATCGTCAGCATGGTCAGCAAACGTCCGACCACCGAGCCGCTGCGCGAAGTGCAGTTCAAAATGGGCAGCCATAATCTCTGGCAGACCGGTTTTGATTTCAGCGACGCGATTGATGACGCGGGCGTGTGGTCTTATCGTCTGACCGGTTTAGGCCGCAGCCAAAATGCCCAGCAGGAGATGGCGAAATCGTCGCGTTACGCGATCGCCCCTTCTTTTAGCTGGCGTCCGGATAACAACACCGATTTTACGTTCCTGAGTAACTTCCAGAGCGACCCGTACGCCGGTTTCTACGGCTGGCTGCCGCGCTCCGGCACGATCGTGCCGTATTACGACGCTAACGGTAAGGCGCATAAACTGCCGACTGATTTCAACGAAGGCGAAGAAAATAACAAGATGTCTCGCCGTCAGCAGATGGTTGGCTACAGCTTCTCGCACGCCTTCGATGACACCTTCACGCTGCGCCAGAACCTGCGTTACACCCGCGAGCACACGCTTTACCGCTCGGTGTACGGCAATGCGTTTGTTGCGCCCTCCACGATTAACCGCGCGTATGTCCGTTCCGATGAAGACATGAACGCCTTCAGCGTCGATACGCAGTTGCAGTCTGATTTCGCGACTGGCGCGGTGGATCATAAGCTGCTGACCGGCGTTGATTACTCCCGCATGCGCAACGACATTAACGCGGACTACGGCACCGCCAGCCCGCTCAATATGCTGGATCCGCAGTACGGCAACCCTGACATTAACGTGAACTTCCTCTATGACGTGATTAATCGTCAGGAGCAAACGGGCCTGTATGTGCAGGATCAGGCAGAGTGGAACAAGTGGGTAATGACTTTAGGCGGCCGTTACGATTTCGCGAAAACGTCCACTTATACCCGCTCTTCCGGCGCGCTTGCTGAGATTAACGATCAGCAGTTCACCTGGCGCGGCGGCATCAACTATCTGTTCGATAACGGCGTATCGCCGTACTTCAGCTACAGCGAATCGTTTGAGCCTGTTTCTGGTTCCACCTTAGGCCGCAAACCGTTCGAGCCCTCACGCGGCAAGCAGTATGAAGCGGGCGTGAAATATGTGCCGAAGGATATGCCGGTCGTGCTGACGGCCGCGGTCTATCAGCTCACCAAAGACAAAAACCTGACGGCCGATCCGGCGAATAACAGCTTCAGCGTCCAGGGCGGTGAAATCCGTTCCCGCGGCATTGAACTGGAAGCGAAAGCGGCCGTGTCAGCGAATGTGAATGTGACCGCGTCTTATAGCTTTACCGATGCGAAATATACGCATGACACGCTCTTTGAAGATAAGCGTCCGGCGGAAGTGCCGCGCAATATGGCGTCGCTGTGGGCAGATTATACCTTCCACGATACCGCGCTAAGCGGCCTGACTGTCGGCGCTGGCGGCCGCTATGTCGGCAATACCGTCAGCTATTACGCCTACGGTGATAAACAGAACCAACCGTTTAACGTTGCAAGCTACACCGTGGCGGATGCGATGGTGAAATACGATCTGGCGCGTTTAGGCCTGCCGGGCTCGTCTGTCGCCTTAAACGTCAATAACCTGTTTGATCGCGAGTATGTCTCCAGTTGCTACAAAGACTACGCATGCTACTGGGGCGCGGAACGTCAGGTTACGGCGACCGCCACATTCCGCTTCTGATCCGTCTTTGGGCACGCTTTGGCGTGCCCTTCAACAAGTTGGCTACCATGCAGGACAAAATTTCCCCGCCCGATGCTGGTTTTTCGTTAAAAGATGTCACTTTTCGCGTGCCCGGACGCACGCTGCTGCACCCCTTGTCGCTCACCTTTCCGGCGGGCAGATTCACCGGCCTTATCGGCCATAACGGCTCCGGCAAATCGACGCTTCTGAAAATGCTTGGTCGTCATCAGAAACCCTCCGGTGGCGACATTCTGCTTAACGGCGAGCCGCTGGCGGGCTGGAACAGCAAAGTGTTCGCGCGTGAAGTCGCGTATCTGCCGCAGCAGTTGCCCGCCGCCGAAGGCATGACGGTGCGTGAACTGGTGGCGATTGGTCGTTACCCGTGGCACGGCGCGCTTGGGCGTTTTGGGGCGGAAGACCGCGAACGGGTGGAGGAGGCGATTAGCCTGGTGGGGCTTAAACCGCTTGCGCACCGGCTGGTAGACAGCCTTTCCGGCGGCGAGCGCCAGCGGGCCTGGATTGCCATGCTGGTGGCGCAGAACAGCCGCTGCCTGCTGCTCGACGAACCGACCTCAGCGCTGGATATCGCCCATCAGGTCGACGTGCTGGCGCTGATCCACCGTTTAAGCCAGCAGCGCGGGTTAACCGTGATTGCGGTACTGCACGACATCAACATGGCCGCGCGTTACTGCGACCATCTGGTGGCGCTGCGCGGCGGGGAGATGATAGCCCAGGGCAGCCCGCTGGAACTGATGAACGGCGAAACGCTCAAACAGATTTATGGCATTCCGATGGGCATCCTGCCGCATCCGGCGGGCCTCGCACCCGTGAGCTTTGTCTGCTGATGCGCGACGTTCTCTCAACCCCTTTCAGCCGTCGGCGTCTGATGACGGCGATGGCTCTCTCGCCGCTGATGTGGCACATGGCGAAAGCCCGTGCGGCATCGGTGGATCTCAAACGTATCGTGGCGCTCGAATGGCTGCCCGTCGAACAGCTGATCGCGCTTGGCGTGATGCCTTACGCGGTGGCGGATGTGCCGAACTACCGCCTGTGGGTTGATTATCCGCCGCTGCCGGATGCCGTCATCGACGTCGGGCTGCGTACCGAGCCCAATCTGGAGCTGCTCACTGAGCTTAAGCCGTCGCTGATGATCTGGTCGGCCGGTTATGGCCCGTCGGAAGCGCAGCTTAAGCGTATCGCGCCCGGCATGGGCGTGACGTTTACCGACGGTAAAGCGCCGCTCGCGATGGCGCGGCAGTCGCTGCTGACGCTGGCCGAACGGCTAGGCCTTGAGAAAGCGGCCCATGCTCACCTCGATGAATTCGAGCAGTTTCTTACGCAGATGAAAGTGCGCCTGGCGGGACGCGGGCAGCGTCCGCTGCTGATGATGTCGCTGCTGGACTCACGCCACGCGCTGACGCTTGGCACTAACAGCCTGTTTCAGCCGGTGCTGGACGCGGTGAAGATCCCCAACGCCTGGCAGGATAAGACCAACTTCTGGGGCAGCGCGATTGTCGGCATTGAGCGGCTTGCGCAGTTCCGCGAGGCTGACGTTATCTGCTTTGAGCATGGCGATGATCAGGCGATGCGCCAGCTTGCCGCCACGCCGCTCTGGCAGGCGATGCCGTTCGTGCGCGAGGGCCGTTTTCAGCGCGTGCCCGCCGTCTGGTTTTACGGCGCGACACTCTCGGCGATGCGCTTTGGCCGCGTGCTGCAAAACGCGCTGGGAGGCCGGGCATGAGGCGACATCATCTGCTTTTCCCGGCGCTGCTGCTGGGGCTGCTGTTCGCGCTGGCGCTCGGCCTGAGCTGGGCCAACCTGAACGCCTGGCTGCCGCGCGCGCAGTGGCAAGAGGCGCTGTGGCGCCCCAATATCGACGCCATCGATCAGATGCTTTTCCATTACAGCCTGCTGCCGCGCTTTGCGGTATCGCTGTTGGTCGGCGCCGGGCTTGGGCTGGTTGGCGTACTGTTCCAGCAGGTGCTGCGTAACCCGCTGGCGGAGCCGACCACGCTCGGCGTGGCGACCGGCGCGCAGCTTGGCGTCACTGTGGCGACGCTCTGGGCGCTGCCGGGCGGCGTGTTGACCGCGCAGTTCGCGGCGCTGGCCGGTGCCTGCGTGGTCGGGTTGCTGGTGTTTGGCGTCGCCTGGGGTAAACGCCTCTCGCCGGTCACGCTGATTCTGGCGGGCCTGGTGGTGAGCCTCTACTGCGGTGCCGTCAATCAGTTGCTGGTGTTGTTCCATCACGATCAGCTGCAAAGCATGTTTTTATGGAGCACCGGCGCGCTTAACCAGAACGACTGGAGCGTGGCGGCGCGGCTCTGGCCGCAACTGCTGGCGGGTTTTTTACTGACGCTGCTGCTGTTACGCCCGCTTACGCTGATGGGGCTGGATGACGGCGTGGCGCGCAATCTTGGGCTTGCGCTGTCGCTGGCGCGGCTTGCGACGCTGACGCTGGCGATTGTTATCAGCGCCCTGCTGGTCAACGCGGTCGGGATTATCGGGTTTATCGGGCTGTTTGCGCCGCTGCTCGCGAAGATGCTCGGCGCGCGTCGGCTGCTGGCGCGGCTGCTGCTGGCGTCGTTCATCGGCGCGCTGCTGCTGTGGCTGTCGGATCAGTTTATCCTCTGGCTCTCCCGCGTCTGGCTGGAAGTCTCCACCGGGATGGCGACGGCGCTGTTTGGCGCGCCGCTGCTGCTGTGGCTCCTGCCGCGTCTGCGTACCATGAGCGCGCCGGCGATGAACGCGGGCGACACGATCCCGGCCGAGCGTGGCCATGTGGCGCGCTGGACGCTGGCGGGGATGTTACTGCTGCTGGGCGTGGCGGCGCTGGCGCTCTGTTTTGGCCGCGACGCGCACAGCTGGGTGTGGGCGCAGGGCGACGTGCTGCGCGAGTTGGTGGGCTGGCGCTGGCCGCGCGTGCTGGCGGCGCTGTGCGCAGGCACGATGCTGGCGGCGGCGGGCTGTATTATCCAGCGGCTGACCGGCAACCCGATGGCAAGCCCGGAAGTGCTGGGCATTAGCTCCGGCGCGGCGTTCGGCGTGGTGTTGATGCTGCTGTTCGTGCCGGGCGACGCGTTCGGCTGGCTGCTGCCGGCGGGCAGCGTCGGGGCGGCGGCGACGCTGATGATTATTCTGATTGCCGCCGGACGCGGCGGGTTTTCGCCGCACCGGATGCTACTCGCGGGGATGGCGCTCAGCACCGCGTTTACGATGCTGCTGGTAATGCTGCAGGCGAGCGGCGATCCGCGTATGGCGCAGGTGATCACCTGGATCTCCGGCTCCACTTACAGCGTGACGCCGCAGCAGGCGCGAAATTCGCTGTGGGTGATGCTGATATTGCTGGCGCTGACGCCGCTGTGCCGCCGCTGGCTGACGGTGCTGCCGCTTGGCGGCGAGACTGCGCGCGCGGTCGGGATGGCGCTGACGCCGACCCGCATTGTGCTGCTGTTGCTGGCTTCAGCGCTGACCGCCGCGGCGACGCTGACCATCGGGCCGCTGAGTTTTATCGGGCTGATGGCACCGCACATTACGCGGATGCTCGGTTTTCGCCGCGCGTTGCCGCAGCTTATTATCGCTTCGTTGCTGGGCGGTATGTTGATGATGCTGGCGGACTGGGCAGGGCGGATGGTGATGTTCCCGTACCAGATCCCGGCGGGGCTGTTAGCGACGTTTATCGGCGCGCCGTATTTCGTGTATTTGTTGCGTAAGCAGAGCCGTTAATCAGAGACAGGAAATCGTGGTGGGTTGCCTGGGGAACGGTGGGGCGTTTGATGGATGAAAGGTGGGTGCGCTTCGCTTACCCACCCTACGTAAGGTGCTGTGCGGGTGAAAGGTGGGTGCGCTGCGCTTACCCACCTTACATTGACTCACCTTTGTTGATGCATTGTAGGGCGGGTAAGCGTATGCGCACCCGCCACGGTCAAAAAACGATTACAGCTTCGCAAACACCCGGCGCGCAGCGTCGATGGTGTTGTTGATATCTTCTTCGCTGTGCGCGACAGACATAAAGCCCGCTTCAAACGCTGACGGCGCGAAATAAACCCCTTCTTCCAGCATCAGATGGAAGAAACGCTTAAAGCGCTCGACATCGCATTTCACCACATCCTGATAGCAGGTCACGCTGTCGGCATCGGTAAAGAAGAAGCCGAACATCCCGCCGACGTGGTTCACCACCAGCGGCACGCCGGCTTCCTGCGCGGCGTCGAGCAGGCCTTCCGCCAGCTGCGTTGTCAGCGCGTCGAGCGTGCTGTGAACGCCAGGCTGCGCCACTTCGCTCAGACATGCGAAGCCCGCCGCCATCGCAATCGGGTTGCCGGAGAGCGTGCCCGCCTGGTAGACCGGGCCGGTCGGTGCCAGCGCTTCCATCACTTCGCGGCGTCCGCCGAACGCGCCCACCGGCATACCGCCGCCGATGATTTTGCCAAGACAGGTCAGATCCGGCACCACGTTGTAGTACGCCTGCGCACCCGCCAGCGCGACGCGGAAACCCGTCATCACTTCATCGATAATCAGCAGCGCGCCGAATTCGTCGCACAGCGCGCGCAGGCCCGGCAGGAAATCGGGTTGCGGCGGAATGCAGTTCATGTTGCCCGCTACCGGCTCAACGATGATGCAGGCGATATCCTGCGGGTAAAGCTCGAAGGCTTCGCGCACGGAGGCGAGATCGTTATAGGTGCAGGTCAGGGTATGTTTGGCGAAATCTGCCGGTACGCCCGGCGAGTTCGGCTGGCCAAGCGTCAGCGCGCCGGAGCCCGCTTTCACCAGCAGGTGATCCGCGTGACCGTGGTAGCAGCCTTCGAATTTGATGATTTTATCGCGACGGGTAAAGCCGCGCGCCAGACGGATGGCGCTCATGGTCGCTTCGGTGCCGGAGTTCACCATACGCACCATATCCATCGTCGGCACCAGTTCGGTGACGAGCTGCGCCATTTTGACTTCCATTTCCGTCGGCGCGCCGAAGCTCAGGCCACGCTCTGCCGCTTCAATCACCGCGTTGCGAATCGCCGGGTGGTTATGGCCGAGCACCATTGGCCCCCAGGAGCCAACGTAGTCGATATAGGCTTTGCCGTCGGCATCATAGAGATAAGCCCCGTCCGCCCGTTCGATAAACAGCGGCGTACCGCCCACGCCGGTAAAGGCGCGCACCGGCGAGTTCACGCCGCCTGGGATAAGTTCGCGGGCGGCGGCAAAGAGGTTTTCAGACTTACTCATGAATCGGCTCCTGATTCGGGAAAAGAGGGATAACGGGTTATTCTAAGTCATCCCTTCCACGTTATGAAAGTTTTGCCCGATTAAACCCAGACAGCGGGCAGGGCTTTTTTGAATGACGCGGCCGCGCGACGTATAATGCGCGGCCTGAATGCTTTTCGGAGAACTGTTCGTATGACCCCGCAGACGACACCCAACCGCCGCGTCAGAGGATTTCAACATGCCGCGGTTATCCGCCAGTTACTGTCGCGCGACAAAACGCCGCTGACGATTTTGCTGCTGGCGTCTCTCACTGGCGTACTGGCGGGGCTTGCGGGCGTGGCATTTGAAAAAGCGGTCGCCTGGGTGACGGCGCATCGCATTGAAGGCCTGGCGCAGGTGGCGCACATCCCGTGGCTCGTCTGGCTGCTGGCGTTTTTGTTTTCCGCGTTGCTGGCGTTGGTGGGCTATTTTCTGGTGCGCCGCTTCGCGCCGGAGGCGGGCGGTTCGGGTATTCCTGAAATCGAAGGCGCGCTGGAGGAGTTACGCCCGGTGCGCTGGTGGCGCGTGCTGCCGGTGAAGTTTTTCGGCGGGATGGGCACGCTTGGCGCTGGCATGGTGCTCGGCCGCGAAGGCCCGATGGTGCAGATGGGCGGCAATATCGGGCGCATGGTGCTGGATATATTTCATCGCCCCGATGCTGAGGCGCGCCATACGTTGCTGGCGACGGGGGCGGCGGCAGGTCTGGCAGCGGCTTTTAACGCGCCGCTCGCGGGCATTCTGTTCATTATTGAAGAGATGCGCACGCAGTTTCACTACAACCTGATTTCCATTAAAGCGGTGTTTACCGGGGTCATTATGTCGACCATCGTCTTTCGCATTTTCAATGGCGAAAAATCGGTAATCGAAGTCGGGCAATTGACCGACGCGCCAGTTTATACGCTATGGCTCTATCTGCTGCTGGGGATTATTTTCGGTGCCGTGGGGCCGCTGTTTAACCGTCTGGTGCTCGGGATGCAGGACGTATTCGCGCGTATTCATGGCGGCAATACTACCCGCTGGGTGCTGCTCGGCGGCGCGATTGGCGGCGCGTGTGGTCTGCTTGCGCTGTGGGAGCCTGCGGCAGCGGGCGGCGGGTTTGGGTTAATCCCCATCGCCGCGGCGGGTAATTTTACCGTCGGGATGCTGCTGTTTATTTTCATCGCGCGGGTGGTGACGACGGTGTTCTGTTTCTCCTCCGGCGCGCCAGGCGGGATTTTCGCCCCGATGCTGGCGCTCGGCACGCTGCTTGGCAGCGCGTTCGGCATGGCCTGCGCCGCGTGGTTCCCGCAGTGGCACTTACAGGCGGGGACGTTTGCCATCGCGGGCATGGGCGCGCTGCTTGCCGCCTCGGTAAGGGCGCCGATTACCGGTATCGTGCTGGTGCTAGAGATGACGGATAATTACCAGCTCATTTTGCCAATGATTATTACCTGTCTCGGCGCGACACTGCTCGCCCAGTTCCTCGGCGGTAAGCCGCTCTATTCCACTATCCTCGCGCGAACGCTTGCGAAACAGGAGGCGGAACGACAGGCGCAGACCGACGGGCGGAATACTTGAACGATTTACCAGGGTAATAGATAATGGCCCTAAAGATCGGGTTATTCTTTGCCCGATTGCTGGTTTCAACGGGAGCAAAAAATGAGTGATGACGTAGCGCTGCCGCTGCAGTTTACCGACGCAGCCGCCAATAAAGTAAAAAGCCTGATCGCAGACGAGGACAACCCGAATCTCAAGCTGCGCGTCTACATCACCGGTGGTGGGTGCAGCGGCTTCCAGTATGGTTTTACCTTTGATGACCAGATTAACGATGGCGATATGACTATCGAGAAGCAGGGCGTGTCGCTGGTCGTAGACCCGATGAGCCTGCAATACCTGGTGGGCGGCGCGGTGGATTACACCGAAGGCCTCGAAGGCTCGCGCTTTGTGGTGAATAACCCGAACGCCACCAGCACCTGCGGGTGTGGTTCTTCCTTCAGCATCTGATTGCCTTGCTGAAATAAAAAAGCCGTGTTTTGCGACACGGCTTTTTTTATGGCTTACGCTTTTTCGTCCAGCGCGAAGGTGGGGAGCTTCAGGTGCCAGCGGATCGCGGCAAGACGGATCGCAAGCGTCACCACCATGCCCATCATGCTTGCCTGCTCCAGCGGCACTTCAAAGGTGTAAAACGCCGTCGCATGGACGATGCCGCCCACGATGCACGCGGTGGCGTAGATTTCGGTTCGCAGGATCATCGGGATTTCGCGCGCCAGCACGTCACGAATAATACCGCCGCCGACGCCCGTTACCACGCCCATGCAAATCGCCACCAGCGGCCCGGTGCCAGCCATAAACGCTTTATTCACGCCGATGCCGACAAACACCGCGAGGCCTACCGCGTCCAGCACCGGTAGCACCCACTTCGGCAGGCGACGCGGCTGGCGCACCAGCGCAATCGTCAGCAGACACGTCACCATCGCCACCACCAGATCGGTGGGATCTTTCACCCAGAACACCGGGCCATGATCGAGCGCCATATCGCGGATCGTACCGCCACCCACCGCGGTGACGACGCCCAGCACCAGTACGCCGAAAGGATCCATACGCAGTTTGCCCGCCAGCAAAACGCCGGAGATGGCAAACACCGCGGTGCCAATAATATCCAGCCAGTAAACCAGCATGATGTTCCTCGACTCGTTATTTTACCTCTGCCAGCGCCTGACAGAGCTGATTCGCGGCGAGGATAATACGCGGGCCCGCGCGCTCAAACCAGTCATCGTTAATGCTTATGACAGGAACATTTTGCAGAGGCTGCCAGAACTGCCGCGTGGCGGCGATGGACTTCTCGCCGCCGGTAATAACGATGGCTTCAGGATGGCGCGCCAGCACCTGTTCGCGGCTCACCTGCGGCCAGGGAACGGGACTGTTGGCGAAGATATTCTCGCCGCCGCAGGCCCCGACGATTTCATTCTGGATGGAGGCTTTGCTGGTGGTAAAAAGCGGACGCGTGCCGAACTGTAAAAACACGCGCTTTTTCGGCTGGCTTTTATAACGCGCGATGAGCGCTTGCCAGCGCTGTTCAAGCTCGTGCGCCGCGGCCTGTGCCTTTTCCGGCGTCGGGCTGTAGGGGGCGAGCGCGCGCAGCGCGTCGGCCACCTGCGCGACATTTTGCGGATCGAGCCAGAGCACGTGAATGCCGAGCGATTTGAGCTGGTTTATCTGCCGTTCCGGGTTGCCGCCGCGCCAGGCGACCAGCAGATCGGGTTTAAGCGCCGCGATACGCTCCACGTTCATCCCCTGCCAGTTTGCCACCTGTTCGAGCTGACGCGCGGCATCGGGGTAGTCAGAGTAAGCGCTTACCGCAACCGGCGTGATCCCGGCGGCAAAGGCGAGTTCGGTATTGGCAGGGGAGAGGGTAATGACCCGCGGCGCGGCAAAAAGCCACGCCGGGAGAACCAACAGGGCGACAAGCGCCCCGGTAAGCCAGCGTTTAGCCACGGTTCAGGCTCGTGAGCAGCGTCTCGACCATGAGGCTCGACTGCTTCGCCGCCACCGCCAGAAACTCTTCAAAGCTCAGGTGTGATTGCTGATCGGCAACGTCAGAGATAGCGCGCACGACGACAAACGGCACGCCGAAGTTATGGCAGACGTGGCCAATGGCGGTCGCTTCCATCTCAACGGCAATCGCCTGCGGGAAGTTGTGGCGGATTTTAGCAAGGTTCACGGAGCCGTTGATAAAGGCGTCGCCGCTCACCACCAGCCCGCGCACCGCGTGCAGGTCCAGTTTTTCGATGGTTTCCTGCGCCGCCGCGATCAGTTTTTCATCGGCTTTGAACGCCGCCGGGCAGCCCGCCATCTGGCCATATTCGTAGCCGAACGCGGTCACGTCGGCGTCGTGGTAGCGCACTTCGTCGGAAACCACGATATCGCCCACTTTCAGCGACGGCGCGAGACCGCCCGCCGAGCCGGTATTGATAATCACGTCAGGTTTGCAGTGCTCCAGCAGCAGCGTCGCGCCCATCGCGGCGGAAACTTTACCGATGCCCGATTTCAGCAGCGCCACGTCCACGCCGTTGAGGGTGCCGGTGTAAATTTCGCAGCCGGCGATATTCAGGGTCTGGCGGTTGTCGATTTTGTCACGCAGCAGCGTCACTTCTTCTTCCATTGCGCCAATAATGCCTGCTTTCATAGAGATACTCGCTAAATGATGGATTCAGAGGCATAGTCTATCATGGCAGACAGCAAGGATTTAATTCGCGTGCGCGCAGACCGGGAGGGCGGATGGAGAAAATCGATTTCCGAAACAAAATCAACTGGCATCGCCGGTATCGCTCGCCGCAGGGCGTGAAGAGTGAACACGAGATCCTGCGCATTTTTGAAAGCGATCGCGGTCGTATTATCAACTCGCCCGCGATCCGCCGCCTGCAACAGAAAACCCAGGTTTTTCCCCTTGAGCGCAACGCCGCGGTGCGCACGCGCCTTACGCACTCTCTGGAAGTGCAACAGGTGGGGCGCTATATCGCCAAAGAAGTGTTGAGCCGTCTGAAAGAGCAGGGGCTGCTTGAGGCGTATGGCCTGGCGGAGCTGACCGGGCCGTTTGAGAGTATTGTCGAGATGTCGTGCCTGATGCATGACATCGGCAATCCGCCGTTTGGCCACTTCGGCGAAGCGGCGATTAACGACTGGTTCAGCCAGCGGCTCTTTCCGGCTGATGCCGAAAACCTGCCCGTAAGCCAGGACCGCTGCACGGTGCAGACGCTGCGCCTGCAGGAGGGCGAAGAGGCGCTTAACGCCCTGCGCGGCAACGTGCGCCGCGATCTGTGTCATTTCGAAGGGAACGCGCAAGGCATTCGGCTGGTGCATACGCTGTTGCGCATGAATCTCACCTGGGCGCAGGTTGGCGGTATCCTCAAATATACGCGCCCGGCCTGGCACCACGGCCCGGTGCCGGAAACCCATAGCTACCTGATGAAAAAGCCGGGGTTTTATCTCTCCGAAGATCAATATATTTCGCGGTTGCGTAAAGAACTGCAATTAGACACTTACAGTCGCTTCCCGCTCGCCTGGATTATGGAAGCGGCTGACGATATTTCTTATTGCGTGGCGGATCTCGAAGATGCGGTGGAAAAACGTATTTTCAGCGTTGAGCAGTTATATCAGCATCTCTATGACGCCTGGGGTGAACATGCGCCGGGCGATCTCTTTAATCTGGTCGTGCAAAATGCCTGGGATAAATCGGGCACTAATCAATTACACCACAGCGCGGAAGACCAGTTCTTTATGTATCTGCGCGTGAATACATTAAATCGGCTGGCGCCTTACGCCGCGCAGCGCTTTATTGATAATTTGCCGGACGTCTTTAACGGTTCGTTTAATCATGCGCTGCTGGAGGATGACAGCCCGTACAGTCGCCTGCTGGAGCTGTATAAAAATGTCGCGGTGCGTCATGTATTTAACCACCCTGACGTCGAGCAGCTGGAGTTGCAGGGCTACCGGGTTATTAGCGGGTTGCTGGATATTTACAGCCCGCTGCTTGCGCTGACGCTCGCGCAATTTCGCGAGCTGGTGGAAAAAGAGAGCGTACGGTCGCTGCCGATTGAATCGCGTCTTTACCATAAACTTTCCTCCCGTCACCGGCTGGCTTATATCGAGGCCGTGAGTCATCTACATCCGCAGGCGGCAGATTTCCCGGTTTGGGAATATTATTATCGTTGCCGACTCATTCAGGACTATATCAGCGGCATGACCGATCTCTACGCCTGGGATGAATATCGCAAACTGATGGCGGTAGAATAAGCCGCTTCGTTTTGTAAAGACGGACAATAAATTTTTACTTTTTTCAGAAAATTAACGACGGAACTTCGCGCTATAAATCGACTCTGACAGACACCTTCACAGCAATTTATTTGCGTTACTTGTTAGTTGAGAATGAATCGATGAAAAAAACCACGTTAGCAATGAGTGCGCTGGCCCTGAGCCTGGGGCTGGCTTTAAGCCCGGCTTCCTTCGCCGCTGAAACCGCGTCCGCCGTGACGTCGCAGGCGATGCCGAGCCTGGCGCCGATGCTGGAAAAAGTCATGCCTTCTGTCGTCAGCATTAATGTTGAAGGCAGCACCACGGTGAATACGCCGCGTATGCCGCGCAACTTCCAGCAATTCTTCGGTGATGATTCGCCGTTCTGCCAGGAAGGCTCACCGTTCCAGAGTTCGCCTTTCTGCCAGGGCGGCCCTGGCGGCGCGGATGACGGCGGCCAGCAGCAGAAATTTATGGCGCTCGGCTCCGGTGTGATTATCGATGCCGCCAAAGGTTATGTGGTTACCAACAACCACGTGGTGGATAACGCTACCACGATTAAAGTGCAGCTGAGCGATGGCCGTAAGCTGGACGCGAAAATCGTGGGTAAAGATCCGCGCTCCGATATCGCGCTTATCCAGATTCAGGATCCGAAAAACCTGACGGCGATTAAACTTGCCGACTCCGACAGCCTGCGCGTCGGCGATTACGCTGTGGCCATCGGTAACCCGTTCGGTCTTGGCGAAACGGTGACCTCCGGTATCGTCTCGGCGCTGGGTCGCAGCGGCCTGAACGCGGAAAACTATGAGAACTTTATCCAGACCGATGCGGCAATTAACCGCGGGAACTCCGGCGGCGCGCTGGTGAACCTGAACGGTGAGCTTATCGGTATTAACACCGCAATTCTTGCGCCGGACGGCGGCAACATCGGTATCGGCTTCGCTATTCCGAGCAATATGGTGAAAAGCCTGACGTCGCAGATGGTCGAATATGGCCAGGTGAAACGCGGCGAGCTGGGCATCATGGGCACCGAGCTGAACTCTGAACTCGCTAAAGCGATGAAAGTCGATGCGCAGCGCGGCGCGTTCGTAAGCCAGGTGCTGGCGAACTCTTCCGCCGCCAAAGCGGGTGTGAAAGCGGGCGACGTGATTGTGTCGCTGAACGGCAAACCGATTAGCAGCTTCGCCGCGCTGCGTGCGCAGGTCGGCACCATGCCGGTCGGCACGAAACTGACGCTCGGCCTGCTGCGCGACGGCAAACCGGTGAATGTCGATCTGGTGCTGCAGCAGAGCAGCCAGACGCAGGTAGACTCCTCTTCCATCTTCAGCGGTATCGAAGGGGCGGAGATGAGCAACCGCGCCGGTAAAGAGAAAGGCGTGGTGGTGAACAGCGTGAAAGCGGGCTCGCCTGCGGCGCGTATCGGCCTGAAGAAAGGCGATGTTATCGTCGGCGCGAACCAGCAGCCGGTGAGCAATATCGCTGAACTGCGCAAAATCCTCGACAGCAAGCCGTCGGTGCTGGCGCTGAATATTCAGCGTGGCGACAGCTCCATCTATCTGCTGATGCAGTAATACCTGATGTAAAAACAAAAGGCCGCGATTGCGGCCTTTTTTACGTCCAATGCCCGGCGCGAAACGCGCGGGCGACGCTTATTTGTTGCGGGTGAGCTTTTCGAGGTCGGATTCGATCTCTGAGATCTTGTTCGCCACGACGCTTTCCAGATGGCGCAGATCGTCCAGGATTTTGCGTTTGAGATCCACTTCAGTGCGGTCGCGCTGGCAGAGTTGATCCAGCTCGTCTATCACGTAGCGCAGGTTAGGGCTGATCTCCTGCACTTCTTTGTAACCCTGACCGACGCCGTCGGCGACCACGGTTTTGCGCTGGCGTGGGTATTTAAACTTCACGCTCTTGGCGAAGAACTCGCCCTTATCCTTATGGAAGTAGATCTTCAGGATATCGTTGTTCGCTTCCTGGCGCAGACTGTAACGGTCGATTTCATCAGGATTGGTTATGCCAAGACTCTTAAGGTTGTCGTACATAGCGATCCCCCTGGGGAAATAATAACCTTTAGATAATTAATGAAAAGATCCCATCGCGCCACCCTCAGATGCGAAAAAGGCGGGCCAGGCCCGCCTTTTTTCGTTCTGCTTAGTCGATGGTGCGCAGCAGTTCGTTGATACCCACTTTACCGCGGGTTTTCGCGTCGACCTTCTTCACAATCACCGCGCAGTAGAGGCTGTATGAGCCATCTTTCGACGGCAGGTTACCGGAAACCACCACGGAGCCTGCCGGCACGCGACCGTAGAAGACTTCGCCGGTTTCGCGGTCGTAAATTTTGGTGCTCTGGCCGATGTAAACGCCCATCGAGATAACAGAGCCTTCTTCGACGATAACGCCTTCCACCACTTCGGAGCGCGCGCCAATAAAGCAGTTGTCTTCAATGATGGTCGGGTTGGCCTGCAGCGGCTCCAGTACGCCGCCGATGCCGACGCCGCCGGAGAGGTGAACGTTTTTACCGATTTGCGCGCAGGAGCCAACGGTCGCCCAGGTGTCCACCATGGTGCCTTCATCGACATACGCGCCGATATTGACATAAGACGGCATCAGCACGGTGTTGCGGGCGATAAACGCACCCTGGCGCACGGCTGCAGGCGGCACCACGCGAAAGCCTTCTTTCTGGAAGCGCGCTTCGTCGTAGTTAGCGAATTTCATCGGCACTTTGTCGAAGTAGCGGCTTTCCGCGCCTTCAATCACCTGGTTGTCATTGATACGGAAGGAGAGCAGCACCGCTTTTTTCAGCCACTGGTGGGTGACCCACTCGCCGTTGATCTTCTCTGCGACGCGCAGTTCGCCGCTGTCCAGCAGGGCGATAACCTGGTTGACCGCCTCGCGGGTGACGGCATCGACGTTCGCCGGCGTGATGTCGGCGCGGCGCTCGAAAGCGGATTCAATAACGTTCTGTAGCTGCTGCATAATTAGCTTCTTTCCTGATAACTTTTGGGTATTAAAAATTCACTACACTTTATCGTTTGGATTGAGGGCCTCTGTCAACCGTTGTCTCACCTCTTGCTGGAGCAGATTATTAAGCCCACGCCGGTCCGCTGTCGCGATTATAAATAAATCTTCTACTCGCTCCCCGATTGTACTGATCCGGGCCCCGTGCAGCGAAATGCCGAGGTCGGCGAAGACCTGCCCGACGCGCGCCAGAAGGCCGGGCTGATCGAGCGCGATAAGCTCCAGAAACGATTTTCTGTCGGTATGCGTTGGCAGGAAATTAACCTCGGTTTCCACCGTAAAGTGCCGCAGTTTGGCCGGCTGACGGCGCGGCTGCGGCGGCTGCCAGGTGCGCTGGGTGATCGCCTGCTCAAGACCGTGGCGAATCGCCTCGTGGCGGTCGGGGGAGAGCGGGCTGCCGTCCGGCTCCAGTACAATAAAGGTATCCATCGCCATGTCGTCGCGGGTCGTGAAGATCTGCGCGTCGTGTACGCTCAGGTTGCGCCGGTCAAGCTCGGCGCAGACAGCGGCGAAGAGGTAAGGGCGGTCCGGGCTCCAGATAAATATCTCGGTGCCGCCGCGCGTCGCCTGCGGGCTTAACAGGATAAGCGGCTTGCTGAGATCGTGATGGAGCAGATGCCGCGCGTGCCAGGCGAGCTGATTGGGGCTGTGTCGCACAAAGTAGTTGGCGCGACAGCGTCCCCAGATGTGATGCAACGCCTCTTCGTCGATGTTTTCCATACGCAGCAGCGCCAGCGCCTGAAGCTGGTGATGACGCACCCGCTCGCGCATGTCGGGCGTGCTTTGCATGCCGCGACGCAGCTGTTTTTCGGTCGCGAAGTAGAGTTCGCGCAGCAGGCTCTGCTTCCAGCTGTTCCAGAGCGTTTCGTTGGTGGCGCAGATATCCGCCACCGTCAGGCAGACCAGAAAACGCAGCCGGTTTTCGGTCTGCACTTCTTCGGCAAACTGCTTAATGACTTCCGGGTCCTGAATATCGCGGCGCTGCGCCGTGACCGACATCAGCAGATGGTGGCGCACCAGCCAGGCGACCAGCTGCGTTTCACGCGAGTTGAGGCCGTGCAGCTCGGCAAATTTCAGGATGTCCTGCGCGCCCAGCACCGAGTGATCGCCGCCACGGCCTTTGGCAATATCATGGAACAGCGCGGCGATGAGGATCAGTTCCGGGTGCGACAGGCGCGGCCAGAGATCCACGCAGAGCGGGTGTTTCGCGCGCGTCTCTTCTTTAGCGAAGCTTTCCAACTTCAGCAGCACGCGGATGGTGTGTTCATCCACCGTATAGGCGTGGAAAAGGTCGAACTGCATCTGACCGACGATATGCGACCACTGCGGCATATAAGCCCATAACACGCTGTGGCGATGCATCGGCAGCAGGCCGCGGCTTACCGCGCCCGGATGGCGCAGCATCGCCAGAAACAGCGAGCGGGCTTCCGGGATGTAACACAGCGGCTGTTTGAGGTGGCGGCGCGCGTGGCGCAGATGGCGCAGGGTGGTGGAGTAGATCCCGGTGATGTCGCGGTTACGCACCATCATATAAAACATGCGCAGAATAGCCTGCGGCTCGCGAATAAATAGCGTCTCGTCGCGCAGATCGATAAGCGTGCCGCGCAGCTGGAAATCGTCATCCAGCACGCGCGGCTTTTCATCGGTGGTGAGCGCGAGAATCGCTTCGTCGAACAGTTGCAGCAGCATCTGGTTGAGCTCGCCGACGCGGCGCGTGACGCGGTAAAAATCCTTCATCATATGCTCAACCGGCTCGTTGCCTTCGCCTTCATAACGCAGGCGCTGAGCTACGCTCAACTGGCGGTCAAACAGCAGGCGGTTGTCGTAGCGGTTGAGTTCCAGATGCAGCGCAAAACGAATGCGCCACAGCAGATGCTGGCACTCGTCAAGCTCGTTGCGCTCGGCTTCCGTCAGAAAGCCGAAGCCGACCATTTCACGCAGCGATGTGGCGCCAAAGTGGCGGCGCGCCACCCATTGCAGCGTGTGGATATCGCGCAGGCCGCCAGGGCTGCTTTTGATGTCCGGCTCCAGGTTGTAGCTGGTGCCGTGATAGCGCTGGTGGCGCTCATTTTGCTCTTCCACTTTGGCGGCGAAAAATTTCTCCGAAGGCCAGAAGCCGTCGCTGAAGATGTGCTTTTGCAGCTCAAGGAAAAGCGCCACGTCGCCAATCAGCAGGCGTGATTCGATAAGGTTTGTGGCAACGGTGAGATCCGAAAGCCCTTCCAGCAGACACTCTTCCAGCGTGCGAACACTGTGGCCCACTTCCAGCTTCACGTCCCACAGGAGCGTCAGCAGCTCGCCCACTTTTTGCGCCTGCGCTTCGCTTAAGCGCTTGCGGCTCAGGATCAGCAGATCGATATCGGATAGCGGGTGCAGCTCGCCGCGCCCGTAACCGCCGACCGCGACCAGCGCGGTGTCCGGAGTGTCGCCAAAGCCCGCGGCAATCCACAGCCGTTGCAGGAGCTGGTCAATAAATTCAGTGCGGGCTTCAATGAGTTGTTCGGCGGTGTAGCCGTCGTCAAACGCCGCGCCCAGCCACTGCTGAAAAGCGTCGAGATGCTGTTTGATTTGCGCGCAGTTAAGCGCGTCGGCAGGCCAGGTGGCGGGGTAATCAGGCTGTCCGGGAAGAGGAGCAAGCGTGGTATTCACAGACTGCTCGGGTAATGTGTTACTCATCATGCGCCACCCATAAAAAAAGCCGGCGTTTGCCGGCTTCTTATTAGTCGTTATGCGAAATGATGTTGGGTATGGTGTCGTCTTTACGCAACGTCAGAATTTCGCAGCCGTTATCCGTCACCACAATAGTATGCTCGTACTGTGCAGACAAGCTGCGATCCTTGGTTTTCACCGTCCAGCCATCCTTCATGGTGCGGATGCGGTAGTCGCCGGCGTTCACCATCGGCTCGACCGTAAAGGTCATGCCCGGTTGCAGCACCACGCCGCCGTCGTCGGCATCGTAATGCAGCACCTGCGGCTCTTCATGGAAGCCGCGGCCAATGCCGTGTCCGCAATACTCGCGCACCACAGAAAAGCCTTCCGCTTCGACGAATTTCTGAATGGCGGCACCGAGCGTGCGCAGGCGAATGCCGGGTTTCACCATACGCAGCGCCAGATAGAGGCTTTCCTGCGTAATGCGGCACAGGCGCTCGCCCAGAATGGTCGGTTTGCCGACGATAAACATTTTGGACGTGTCGCCGTGGTAGTCATCTTTAATGACGGTCACGTCGATGTTAACGATGTCGCCATCTTTCAGCAGCTTGCCGTCATCAGGGATCCCGTGGCACACCACTTCGTTAATGGAGATGCACACGGATTTCGGGAAACCGTGGTAGTTCAGGCACGCGGAGATCGCATGCTGGTGATTGGTAATGTAATCGTGGCAGATACGATCCAGCTCGCCCGTGCTGACGCCCGGCTTCACATGTTCTTCGATCATTTCAAGCACTTCAGCGGCAAGCCTGCCCGCGACGCGCATTTTTTCGATTTCTTCAGGGGTTTTGATTGAAATAGCCATAATCTGGTCCGCTGGTGCCGGAAAAGTCGGCAATACTGATAAATGTAAAACAATGGTATCAGGGCATCAGGAAGGTGCCAAATTGAGAATCATTAAGGGCACGTCCTGTGAACAACTATTGGAGTCCCGGCCGAATTTGTGATATAAAGCGCGCCGGACTTCTGTACCAGAATCCTGGCACAGAGGCGACTACTCTCACTTTGTGTAATAACACACACGTATCGGCACATATTCCGGGGTGCCCTTCGGGGTCGGTAATATGGGATACGTGGAGGCATAACCCCAACTTTTAAACAGAGGTTTTAAATCATGGCAACTGTTTCCATGCGCGACATGCTCAAGGCTGGTGTTCACTTCGGTCACCAGACCCGTTACTGGAACCCGAAAATGAAGCCGTTCATCTTCGGTGCGCGTAACAAAGTTCACATCATCAACCTTGAGAAAACCGTACCGATGTTCAACGAAGCCCTGGCTGAGCTGAGCAAAATCTCTTCCCGTAAAGGTAAGATTCTGTTCGTCGGTACCAAACGCGCTGCAAGCGAAGCGGTGAAAGAAGCTGCTAACAGCTGCGACCAGTTCTTCGTGAACCATCGCTGGCTGGGCGGTATGCTGACTAACTGGAAAACCGTTCGTCAGTCCATCAAGCGCCTGAAAGATCTGGAAACTCAGTCTCAGGACGGCACCTTCGATAAGCTGACCAAAAAAGAAGCGCTGATGCGCACCCGTGAGCTGGAAAAGCTGGAAAACAGCCTCGGCGGTATCAAAGACATGGGCGGCCTGCCGGACGCACTGTTCGTTATCGACGCTGACCACGAGCACATCGCTATCAAAGAAGCAAACAACCTGGGTATCCCGGTATTTGCTATCGTTGATACCAACTCCGATCCGGACGGTGTTGACTTCGTTATCCCGGGTAACGATGACGCCATCCGTGCCGTCAGCCTGTACCTGAATGCTGTTGCTGCAACCGTTCGTGAAGGCCGTTCTCAGGATCTGGCTGCTCAGGCGGAAGAAAGCTTCGTAGAAGCTGAATAATAAGGCATGCTCGTTTAGAGCCCTTATTAACCAGGTAGTAACAAGTTTGGTTAGGGGGCCTGTCTCAGGCTCCCTTTTTTGTTTGAGTCGGGTGTGTCGGTAGTATCCGACAGGCCTGGACTTATCTCCCCGCACGAGATAACCGAGGATTATAGAATGGCTGAAATTACCGCTTCCCTGGTAAAAGAGCTGCGCGAACGTACTGGCGCAGGCATGATGGAATGTAAAAAAGCTCTGGTTGAAGCTAATGGCGACATCGAGCTGGCTATCGAAAACATGCGTAAATCTGGCGCGATCAAAGCGGCGAAAAAAGCAGGCAACGTAGCTGCTGACGGCGTGATCAAAACCAAGATCGAAGGCAACTACGGCGTGATCCTGGAAGTTAACTGCCAGACCGACTTCGTTGCTAAAGACGGCGGTTTCCAGGCGTTCGCTGACAAAGTGCTGGACGCGGCTTTTGCGGGCAAAATCACCGACGTTGAAGCACTGAAAGCGCAGTTCGAAGAAGAGCGCGTTGCACTGGTTGCTAAAATCGGCGAGAACATCAACATCCGTCGTATCGCATCCCTGGAAGGCGACGTTCTGGCGAGCTACCTGCACGGCGCGCGTATCGGCGTTCTGGTTGCGGCTAAAAACGCTGACGAAGAGCTGGTTAAACAGCTGGCGATGCACGTTGCTGCAAGCAAGCCGGAATTCGTTAAGCCGGAAGACGTGTCTGCTGACGTGGTAGAAAAAGAGTACCAGGTACAGCTGGACATCGCCATGCAGTCTGGCAAGCCGAAAGAAATCGCAGAGAAAATGGTTGAAGGCCGCATGAAGAAATTCACCGGCGAAGTTTCTCTGACCGGTCAGCCGTTCGTTATGGACCCGAGCAAAACTGTTGCTCAGCTGCTGAAAGAGCACAACGCTGACGTCACTAACTTCATCCGCTTTGAAGTGGGCGAAGGCATCCAGAAAGTTGAGACTGACTTTGCAGCAGAAGTTGCTGCCATGTCCCGCCAGTCTTAATGGTGTAAAAGAGCCGCCTGAGGGCGGCTCCTTTTTATCCGTCATTCATAAATTTCGGCCTGCTCTTATATAGCCGGAGCCGGAATGCGACGCATCATGTCGCCTGAATTAACCATCCCATTCGTTGACAGTTCCAGGAAAGAAACATGGCTACCAATGCAAAACCCGTCTATAAACGCATTCTGCTCAAGCTGAGTGGCGAAGCGCTGCAAGGAGCAGAAGGCTTCGGTATTGATGCGAGCATTCTGGATCGCATGGCGCAGGAAATTAAAGAGCTGGTGGAGCTGGGCATCCAGGTCGGGGTGGTGATCGGCGGCGGCAACTTATTCCGCGGCGCTGGCCTTGCCAAAGCCGGTATGAACCGTGTCGTGGGCGACCACATGGGTATGCTCGCGACCGTAATGAACGGCCTTGCGATGCGCGACGCGCTGCATCGCGCCTATGTTAACGCTCGCCTGATGTCTGCCTTCCCGTTAAACGGCGTGTGCGACAACTACAGCTGGGCTGAAGCTATCAGCCTGCTGCGTAACAACCGCGTGGTTATTTTCTCCGCCGGTACCGGCAACCCGTTCTTTACCACCGATTCCGCCGCCTGCCTGCGCGGCATCGAAATCGAAGCGGAAGTGGTGCTGAAGGCGACGAAAGTAGACGGCGTCTACTCCGCAGACCCGATGAAAGATCCGACCGCGACGCTCTACGATCAGCTTTCCTATCAGGAAGTGCTCGAAAAAGAGCTGAAAGTGATGGATCTGGCGGCCTTTACGCTCGCACGCGACCACAAATTGCCGATTCGTGTTTTCAACATGAATAAGCCGGGCGCGCTGCGCCGCGTGGTAATGGGCGAAAAAGAAGGCACTTTGATTACGGAATAATTTTCGTTTGAAGGGAATCAGGGTAAGATTCCGCTTTAAAATCAGTTTCCGTGACCAGGCGACCCGTCGGGTGCCGCAAGATAAAGAAGGCTATACTTAGCACGCAGCCGCAAGGCATCGTGGCGCGGGTGTGGTCTGCCTGATAACCAGTTTTCAAGGATTCGTAACGTGATTAGCGATATCAGAAAAGATGCTGAAGTACGCATGGACAAGTGCGTTGAAGCATTCAAAACCCAAATCAGCAAAGTGCGTACCGGCCGCGCTTCCCCGAGCCTGCTGGACGGGATCGTGGTGGAATACTACGGCACGCCGACGCCGCTGCGTCAGCTGGCTAACGTCACCGTAGAAGACTCCCGTACGCTGAAAATCAACGTGTTCGATCGCTCCATGGGCCCGGCCGTTGAGAAAGCGATTATGGCATCTGACCTCGGTCTGAACCCAAGCTCCGCGGGCAGCGATATCCGCGTTCCGCTGCCGCCGCTGACTGAGGAGCGTCGTAAAGACCTCATCAAAGTGGTGCGTGGCGAAGCTGAGCAGGCGCGCGTCGCTATCCGTAACGTCCGTCGCGACGCGAACGATAAAGTCAAAGCGCTGCTGAAAGATAAAGAGATTGGCGAAGATGAAGATCGCCGCTCTCAGGACGACGTTCAGAAACTGACTGACGCCGCCATCAAGAAAGTGGACGCGGCGCTGGCTGATAAAGAAGCCGAGCTGATGCAGTTCTAAGCCCTTTCTGATGATACTGTAAACGCCGTACAGGAGAGCCGCATCGCGGTTTTCGCTGGCGGCGTTTTGCATTGGATCGCGCGCCTGCGCGATGCGTTTATTCTTATTTCACGTTGAGCGCCTCATGAAGCATTTAACCATTCTCGGCTCAACCGGCTCTATCGGTTGCAGCACCCTTGATGTTATTCGCCATAATCCGGAAGAATTTTCGGTGACCGCCCTGGTGGCGGGAAAGAATGTCGCCAGAATGGTTGAGCAATGCCTGGAGTTTCGCCCCCGTTTCGCGGTAATGGATGATGAGGCGAGCGCCCGTGAATTGCGCGAAACGCTGCGCCAGCACGGCAGCCGCACTGAAGTGTTGGCCGGGCGCGACGCCGCCTGCGAGATGGCGGCGCTCGACGATGTGACCCAGGTGATGGCGGCCATTGTCGGTGCCGCCGGGCTTCTGCCGACGCTTGCGGCTATCGCCGCCGGTAAGCAAGTGTTACTGGCGAATAAAGAATCGCTGGTGACCTGCGGGCGACTTTTTATGGACGCGGTCGCGCAGAGCGGGGCGCAACTGCTGCCGGTGGACAGCGAGCATAACGCGATTTTTCAGAGTTTACCGGCAACAATTCAACACAACCTGGGGTACGCTAAACTTGAGGAAAGCGGAGTTTCTTCGATTATCCTCACCGGATCTGGTGGACCGTTTCGACAGACGCCTTTGCCTGAACTGGCCGCAATGACGCCAGACCAGGCGTGCCGTCATCCTAACTGGTCGATGGGGCGTAAAATATCCGTCGATTCGGCTACCATGATGAATAAAGGTCTCGAATACATTGAAGCTCGCTGGCTTTTTAATGCCCGGGCAGACCAGATGGAAGTATTGATTCATCCACAGTCGGTGATTCATTCCATGGTACGTTATGCTGACGGCAGCGTGCTGGCACAACTGGGCGAACCCGATATGCGCACCCCCATCGCGCATACGATGGCCTGGCCGGCGCGCGTTCCTTCCGGCGTACAGCACCTGGATTTTTGCAAGATAGCGACGTTGAGCTTCGGTGAACCGGATTATCAGCGTTATCCGTGTCTGAAGCTTGCCATTGATGCCTTCGAAAAAGGGCAGGCGGCGACGACAGCGCTTAACGCGGCGAATGAAATTACGGTCGCCGCTTTTCTTGCCGGAGAGATTCGTTTTACGGATATCGCAGCGCTTAATCAGGCGGTGCTGGATGAAATGGATCTTCGCGAACCGCAAAGTGTGGATGAAGTGCTCACCGTCGACGCCGAAGCGCGTGTTGTTGCGCAGAAACGGGTGACGCGTCTCGCAAGCTGATGATTAATCATACGGTGAAGGCGAGGTTATTTGTGAGCGCTCTGCTTCGGTGATATAGTCTGCGCCACCTGAATACGGGTGGGTGAGCCTGGCCTGTCGGGCGAGCCGTGGTTGTCACGGCTTTTTTATGCAAAGGCTTCAGTATTCCTGAGTACCGCTTAATCCTTATCAGGGAATAAATACGCGTTATGTTGTCTGTAAACCTTCCATTAAGCGAAAACTTGCCCGCACATGGCGCGCGCCATGTTGCCATTATTATGGATGGCAACGGCCGCTGGGCGAAAAGACAAGGGAAAATCAGAGCCTTTGGTCATAAAGCGGGGGCGAAGTCGGTTCGCCGCGCGGTTTCTTTCGCTGCAAACAATGGTATTGAGGCACTGACGCTTTACGCATTCAGCAGCGAAAACTGGAACCGTCCTGCCCAGGAAGTCAGCGCGCTGATGGAGTTATTTGTCTGGGCGCTCGACAGCGAAGTTAAAAGCCTGCATCGCCATAATGTGCGTCTGCGGGTTATCGGCGATATTAGCCGTTTCAATACTCGTTTGCAGGATCGTATCCACAAAGCCGAAGCGTTAACCAGCCAGAATACTGGCCTGACGCTGAATATCGCCGCGAATTATGGCGGACGTTGGGATATTATTCAGGGAGTGCAGCAGTTAGCGGCGCAGGTCCAGGAAGGATTATTACGTCCTGACCAGATTGATGAAGAGATGCTCAGTAAGCAAATCTGCATGCATGAGCTGGCTCCCGTAGATTTAGTGATTAGGACAGGGGGAGAGCATCGAATCAGTAATTTCCTGCTGTGGCAAATTGCCTATGCAGAGCTCTATTTTACCGATGTTCTCTGGCCTGATTTTGATGAACAAGACTTTGAAGGTGCGCTAAATGCCTTTGCCAACCGGGAAAGACGGTTCGGCGGCACGGCACCTGGCGGCATCGATGCCTGATGGGGGTAGCTTTTGCTGAAGTATCGCCTGATTTCTGCGTTTGTTTTAATACCGGTTGTTATCGCCGCGCTGTTTTTGTTGCCGCCGATGGGGTTCGCGATGGCGACGCTGGTCGTCTGCGTGCTGGCCGCCTGGGAATGGGGGCAACTGAGCGGTTTTACTTCCCGATCTCAGCGGGTATGGCTGGCGCTGCTTTGCGGGCTGCTTCTGGCGCTGATGCTCTTTTTTCTGCCGATTTACCAGGCGCCAATTAGCGCTCCGCTGGTCGAAGGCGCGCTCTGGGCGTCGCTGGGCTGGTGGGTGGTCGCGCTGTTGCTGGTGTTGTTCTACCCGAAATCCGCGGCATTCTGGCGGCATTCAAAAGCGCTGCGTCTGGTGTTTGGCTTGCTGACGATTGTCCCGTTTTTCTGGGGCATGGTGGCGCTGCGCGCCTGGCATTACGACGCGAATCACTACAGCGGCGCGCTCTGGCTGCTGTATGTCATGTTCCTCGTCTGGGGAGCGGATTCCGGCGCGTATATGTTCGGTAAAATGTTCGGCAAGCATAAACTTGCGCCGAAAGTCTCTCCGGGGAAAACCTGGCAGGGCTTTATCGGTGGCCTCGTAACCGCTGCGATCATCTCCTGGATTTACGGCGCGTGGGCGGATCTGAACGTTGCGCCGGTTACGCTGTTGACCTGTTCTATTGTCGCTGCGCTGGCCTCTGTACTGGGTGACCTGACCGAGAGCATGTTTAAGCGCGAGGCGGGCATTAAAGACAGCGGACATCTGATCCCAGGCCACGGCGGCATTCTCGATCGTATCGACAGCCTGACGGCAGCGGTGCCGGTTTTCGCCTGTCTGCTGCTGTTGGTCTTCAGGACGATTTAACGGAATAAATTATGTTGAGCATACTCTGGAATCTGGCGGCTTTTATTATCGCACTGGGCGTTCTTATCACGGTGCATGAGTTCGGCCATTTCTGGGTTGCCCGTAAAGTCGGCGTGCGTGTAGAGCGCTTCTCCGTCGGCTTTGGTAAGGCGTTGTGGCGGCGCACTGACCGCCACGGCACCGAATATGTCATTGCCCTGATCCCGCTCGGCGGCTATGTCAAAATGCTTGACGAGCGCGTGGAGCCGGTTGCGCCGGAACGACGCCACGAAGCCTTCAACAATAAAACCGTGTCGCAGCGTGCGGCAATTATCGCCGCCGGACCCATCGCCAATTTTCTCTTCGCTATTTTCGCCTACTGGCTCGTTTTCATGATGGGTGTGCCGGGCCTTAAACCGGTGATTGGTGAAATAACGCCCAATTCCATCGCGGCGAAGGCACAAATCGAACCTGGCACGGAACTAAAAGCCGTAGATGGCATCGAAACGCCAGACTGGGATGCTGTGCGTCTTGAGCTGGTTGGCCGTATCGGCGACAAGAACGTGACGCTCAGCATTGCCTCGCCAGGCGACACGGCGACCACGGATAAAGTGCTCGATCTGCGTCAGTGGCAGTTCGAACCGGATAAAGAAGATCCGGTCGCGTCGCTTGGTATCAGGCCGTTTGGTCCGAAGATTGAACCGGTGCTTGCACAGGTTCAGCCGAAGTCGGCCGCCAGTAAAGCGGGTTTGCAAGCCGGAGACAGGATCGTTAAAGTCGATGGTCAGCCGCTCAGTGAGTGGTCGACCTTTGTGACGATGGTGCGCGATAATCCGGCGCGCCCGCTCGCAATCGAAATAGAAAGACAGGGCAGCCCCTTGTCTTTGACGCTGATACCGGATACAAAACCCGGTAATGAAAAGGCGGAAGGGTTTGCAGGCGTAGTGCCGAAAATTGCGCCGCTGCCTGATGAGTACAAAACAGTGCGCCAGTATGGGCCGTTTAACGCGATAGCAGAAGCCTCGGAGAAAACGTGGCAGCTGATGAAGCTGACGGTCAACATGCTGGGAAAATTACTGACCGGCGACGTTAAACTGAACAACCTCAGTGGGCCAATCTCGATAGCCCAGGGAGCAGGGATGTCAGCGGAGTTCGGGTTGATTTACTACCTGATGTTTCTGGCGCTGATCAGCGTGAACTTAGGGATTATCAATCTGTTCCCGCTACCCGTACTCGACGGGGGACATCTGCTGTTTCTGGCGATTGAGAAGCTTAAAGGCGGGCCGGTTTCCGAGCGAGTTCAAGACTTTAGTTATCGCATTGGCTCAATGTTGCTGGTGCTGTTAATGGGGCTTGCACTTTTCAATGATTTCTCTCGGCTATAGAGAGCAGGTTAGGAAGAACGCATAACAACGATGGCGATGAAAAAGTTGCTCATAGCGTCGCTGCTGTTTAGCAGCGCCACCGTATACGGTGCAGACGGGTTCGTAGTGAAGGACATTCATTTCGAAGGCCTGCAGCGAGTCGCCGTTGGTGCGGCCCTCCTCAGCATGCCGGTTCGCGTTGGCGACACGGTAAATGACGAGGATATCAGTAATACTATCCGTGCGTTGTTTGCCTCCGGCAACTTCGAGGATGTTCGGGTGCTGCGCGACGGCGATACGCTGCTCGTTCAGGTGAAAGAGCGCCCGACGATCGCCAGCATTACTTTTTCCGGCAACAAGTCGGTGAAAGATGACATGCTCAAGCAGAACCTCGAGGCCTCCGGCGTGCGCGTGGGTGAATCCCTTGACCGCACCACGCTTTCCGATATCGAAAAAGGTCTGGAAGACTTTTACTACAGCGTCGGTAAATACAGCGCCAGCGTAAAAGCCGTGGTCACGCCGCTGCCGCGTAACCGCGTTGACCTGAAGCTTGTCTTCCAGGAAGGCGTCTCCGCCAAAATCCAGCAGATCAACATTGTCGGCAACCGTGCGTTCAGCACCGAAGAGTTGATTTCCAACTTCCAGCTGCGTGATGAAGTGCCGTGGTGGAACGTGGTGGGCGATCGCAAATACCAGAAGCAAAAACTTCAGGGCGATCTCGAAACGCTGCGTAGCTACTACCTCGATCGCGGTTACGCGCGCTTCAATATCGACTCCACGCAGGTCAGCCTGACGCCGGATAAAAAAGGCATTTATGTCACCATCAACGTGACCGAAGGCGATCAGTACAAGATTGCCGGCGTTGAAGTGAGCGGCAACCTGGCCGGCCACTCCGCTGAAATTGAGTCGCTGACCAAAATGCAGCCGGGTGAACTTTACAACGGCACGAAAGTGACCCGTATGGAAGACGACATCAAAAAACTGCTTGGCCGTTACGGTTATGCGTATCCGCGCGTACAGACGCAGCCGGAAATCAACGACGCCGATAAGACCGTTAAGCTGCATGTGAATGTCGATTCCGGCAACCGTTTCTATGTACGCAAAATTCGCTTTGAAGGTAACGACACCTCCAAAGATGCCGTACTGCGCCGTGAAATGCGTCAGATGGAAGGCGCGTGGCTTGGCAGCGATCTGGTCGATCAGGGTAAAGAGCGTCTGAACCGTCTCGGCTATTTCGAGACCGTGGATGTGGATACCCAGCGCGTTTCCGGCAGCCCGGATCAGGTTGATGTGGTCTACAAAGTTAAAGAACGCAATACCGGCAGCTTTAACTTCGGCGTGGGCTACGGCACCGAAAGCGGCGTCAGCTTCCAGGTTGGCGTGCAGCAGGATAACTGGCTCGGTACCGGTTATTCCGTTGGCATCAACGGCACCAAAAACGACTACCAGACGTATTCTGAATTCTCCGTCACCAACCCGTACTTTACGGTTGATGGCGTGAGCCTCGGCGGGCGCATCTTCTACAACGACTTTAAAGCGGACGATGCCGATCTCTCCTCCTACACCAACAAAAGCTATGGTGTGGATGGTACGCTGGGCTTCCCGGTTAACGAATACAACACGCTGCGCCTCGGCTTAGGTTACGTGCACAATGACCTGTCGAATATGGAACCGCAGGTGGCGATGTGGCGTTACCTGGATTCCTTAGGCCAGAGTGCGAAAACGACCTCCGATGACAACGGTTTCTCGGCGGACGACTTCACGCTGAACTACGGCTGGACGTACAACCATCTTGACCGTGGCTTCTTCCCGACGTCGGGTTCTCGTGTAAACCTGAACGGTAAAGTGACGATTCCGGGCTCAGATAATGAGTTCTATAAAGTCACGCTCGATACAGCAACCTATGTGCCTATCGATGACGACCATAAGTGGGTGGTTCTGGGTCGTACGCGCTGGGGTTACGGCGATGGTCTGGGCGGCAAAGAGATGCCGTTCTATGAAAACTTCTATGCGGGTGGTTCAAGCACCGTGCGTGGTTTCCAGTCCAATAACATCGGTCCTAAAGCGGTGTATTACAGCGGTCCGGGTCTGGATAACTGTGACAAAGCGGTGGGTGGCTATTGTTCTTCCGATGATGCCGTCGGCGGTAACGCGATGGGCGTCGCAAGCCTTGAGTTTATTACTCCGACGCCGTTCCTGAGCGAGAAGTACGCGAACTCCGTTCGTACCTCGCTGTTTGCCGATGCGGGTTCCGTCTGGGATACCAACTGGAAAAACACCGCAGCAATGCGTGCGGCAGGCGTGCCGGATTATAGCGATCCAAGCAACATCCGTATGTCCGCGGGTATTGCGTTACAATGGATGTCTCCACTTGGGCCGCTGGTGTTCTCTTATGCCCAGCCGTTCAAGAAATACGAGGGAGACAAAGCAGAACAGTTCCAGTTCAATATTGGCAAGACCTGGTAATGTTCATTACAAGGGAATGCGTTTAGCAGTCGCGATGACTTTCGGTGCGTGCGCATAGCACGCATCCGGGCCACGCAAAGAATAGTGCTCTTGGGCACATATGGGATGGTAAGGAGTTTATTGTGAAAAAGTGGTTATTCGCTGCAGGTCTTGGCTTGGCAATGGCAGCATCAGCTCAGGCTGCTGACAAGATCGCTGTAGTTAACATGGGTAATCTGTTCCAGCAGGTTGCACAGAGCACTGGCGTTTCTAAAACGCTGGAAAATGAGTTCAAAGGCCGTGCCGGCGAACTGCAGCGCATGGAAACCGACCTGCAGGCTAAAATGCAGCGTCTGCAGCGTGACGGCTCTACCATGAAGGCGAGCGAGCGCAGCAAACTGGAGAAAGACGTCATGGCGGGTCGCCAGGAGTTCTCCAGCAAAGCGCAGCAGTTCGAACAGGATCGTGCACGTCGTTCTAACGAAGAACGCGGCAAGCTGGTGACTCGTATCCAGAGCGCTGTGAAAAAAGTGGCTGCTGACCAGGATATCGATCTGGTGGTAGACGCCAATACTGTGGCTTACACCAGCAACGATGTAAAAGACATCACCGCCGATGTGCTGAAACAGGTTAAATAAGTAATGCCTTCAATTCGACTGGCTGATTTAGCCCGGCAGTTGGATGCGGAGTTACACGGTGATGGCGATATCGCCATCACCGGCGTCGCTTCCATGCAATCTGCGCAGGAAGGGCAAATCACGTTCATGGTAAACCCGCGTTACCGTGAACAACTGGCGCACTGCCAGGCCTCTGCGGTCGTCATGACCGAGGCCGATCTTCCTTTTGCCAACAGTGCCGCGCTGGTAGTGAAAAATCCCTACCTGACTTACGCGCGCATGGCTCAGATTCTTGATACCACGCCGCAGCCTGCGTCCAGCATCGCGCCGAGCGCGGTGATTGACGCCTCCGCACGGCTTGGCAATAACGTGGCCGTTGGCGCTAACGCTGTGATTGAATCCGGCGTAGAGCTTGGCGACAACGTCGTTATCGGCCCAGGCTGTTTTGTCGGTAAGAACAGCAAGCTTGGCGCCGGTACTCGCCTGTGGGCGAACGTCAGCATTTATCACGATATTCAGATTGGCGAAAACTGCCTGATTCAGTCCAGCACCGTTATCGGCGCGGACGGCTTTGGCTACGCCAACGATCGCGGCAATTGGGTTAAAATTCCGCAGCTTGGGCGCGTCATTATCGGTGACCGCGTTGAGATTGGTGCCTGTACCACGATCGACCGTGGCGCGCTTGATGACACTATTATCGGCAATGGCGTGATCATTGATAATCAGTGCCAGATTGCACATAACGTCGTGATTGGCGACAATACGGCGGTCGCAGGCGGTGTCATCATGGCTGGTAGCCTCAAAATCGGCCGCTATTGCATGATTGGCGGCGCCAGCGTGATTAACGGCCATATGGAAATCTGCGACAAAGTAACGGTAACAGGGATGGGGATGGTTATGCGTCCTATTACTGAACCTGGGGTCTACTCTTCAGGCATACCGCTGCAACCGAACAAAGTGTGGCGCAAAACGGCGGCGCTGGTGATGAATATTGATGAAATGAACAAACGCTTAAAAGCAGTTGAGCGTAAAGTCACTCAGCAAGACTAACTCGCCGGTATATAAAGCCTGCCCGCCAACAGAACCGCGGCCTGCAAGCGATCCAGAATCGCCGCAGGCCGTGTTATTATTGCCCATTCAGTATATTTTTAGACAGGAAGAGTATTTTGACTACTGAAACTCATACTCTGCACATTGAAGAGATTTTAGAGCTTCTGCCGCACCGTTATCCATTCCTGCTGGTGGATCGCGTGCTGGATTTTGAGGAAGGTCGTTTTCTACGCGCAGTAAAAAATGTCTCTGTAAACGAGCCTTTTTTCCAGGGTCACTTTCCTGGTAAACCCATTTTTCCGGGCGTGTTGATTTTAGAAGCCATGGCGCAGGCCACCGGCATTCTGGCATTCAAAAGCGTTGGCAAACTGGAACCGGGTGAACTTTACTATTTTGCAGGCATCGATGAAGCGCGCTTTAAGCGCCCTGTCGTGCCAGGCGACCAGATGGTGATGGAAGTTACCTTTGAAAAAACGCGCCGTGGAGTGACCCGCTTCAAAGGCGTCGCGCTGGTTGACGGTAAAGTGGTGTGTGAAGCCACCATGATGTGTGCACGGAGCCGGGAGGCCTGATACGTGATTGATAAGACCGCCTTTATTCATCCCACCGCCATTGTGGAAGAGGGCGCCATTATCGGCGCTAACGCCCACATTGGTCCGTTTTGTATTGTCGGCCCTGATGTCGAAATCGGTGAAGGTACCGTACTGAAATCGCACGTTGTCGTGAATGGTCATACTACGATAGGTCGCGATAACGAGATTTATCAGTTCGCCTCTATCGGCGAGGTAAACCAGGATCTGAAATATGCTGGCGAACCGACCCGCGTCGAAATTGGCGATCGCAACCGCATCCGCGAAAGCGTCACCATTCATCGCGGCACGGCACAGGGTGGTGGTCTGACGAAGGTGGGCAGCGATAACCTGCTGATGATTAATGCGCACGTCGCGCATGACTGCACAGTAGGCAATCGCTGCATTCTTGCCAATAACGCTACGCTTGCCGGGCATGTTTCCGTGGATGATTTCGCAATCATCGGCGGCATGACGGCCGTGCATCAGTTCTGCATCATCGGGGCGCACGTGATGGTCGGCGGCTGCTCCGGCGTCGCGCAGGACGTGCCGCCTTACGTCATCGCCCAGGGCAACCACGCGACCCCGTTTGGTGTGAACATTGAAGGGCTTAAGCGTCGCGGCTTCAGCAAAGAAGCGCTGCACGCTATCCGTAACGCTTACAAGCTGCTTTATCGCAGCGGTAAGACGCTGGACGAAGTGAAGCCGGAAATCGCAGAGATTGCCGCAAAACATCCTGAAGTGCAGCCGTTCTACGATTTCTTCGCCCGTTCCACGCGTGGTCTGATTCGTTAATGACCCGCCCGCTGACGATTGCCCTGGTCGCCGGAGAAACCTCCGGCGATATTCTTGGTGCCGGTCTCATCCGTGCGCTCAAAGCACGCGTGCCGAACGCGCGTTTTGTCGGCGTCGCGGGCCCGCGTATGCAGGCCGAAGGCTGCGAAGCCTGGTATGAGATGGAAGAGCTGGCCGTGATGGGGATTGTGGAAGTGCTGGGTCGCCTGCGCCGCCTGCTGCATATCCGCGCCGATCTCACAGAGCGCTTCACCGCGCTGAAACCGGATGTGTTTGTCGGTATCGACGCGCCGGATTTCAACATCACGCTGGAAGGCAACCTGAAAAAGCAGGGCATTCGCACGATTCACTACGTCAGCCCTTCAGTCTGGGCCTGGCGTCAGAAACGCGTTTTCAAAATAGGCAGAGCCACCAATCTGGTGCTCGCGTTTCTGCCTTTCGAAAAAGCGTTTTATGACAAATTTAACGTGCCGTGTCGCTTTATCGGCCATACCATGGCGGACGCGATGCCGCTGGACCCGGACAAAAACGCGGCGCGTGATGTGCTCGGTATCGCCCACGACGCCCGTTGTCTGGCCCTGTTGCCGGGCAGTCGCAGCGCGGAAGTCGAGATGCTGAGCGCCGACTTCCTGAAAACCGCGCAGCGTTTACGCGAGCATTACCCGGATCTCGAAATCGTCGTGCCGCTGGTCAATGCGAAGCGGCGCGAACAGTTCGAGCGTATCAAAGCGGAAGTCGCGCCAGAGCTGACCGCGCATCTGCTTGACGGTCACGCGCGCGAAGCGATGATCGCAAGCGACGCGGCGCTGCTTGCCTCTGGCACCGCCGCGCTCGAATGTATGCTGGCGAAATGTCCGATGGTCGTCGGTTATCGCATGAAGCCTTTCACTTTCTGGCTGGCGAAACGGCTGGTGAAAACTGAATTTGTGTCGCTGCCTAATCTGCTGGCGGGGCGCGAGCTGGTGAAAGAGCTGCTCCAGGATGACTGCGAGCCGCAGAAGCTCGCCGACGCGCTGTTGCCGCTGCTCGCTGACGGCAAGCAGAGCCATGAGATGCACGACACTTTCCGTAAACTGCATCAGCAGATCCGCTGCAATGCCGATGAACAGGCGGCGGATGCGGTGCTGGAACTGGCGCAATGATGGAATTTATCTATCCCCATACGCATCTGGTGGCGGGCGTTGATGAAGTGGGCCGCGGCCCGCTGGTCGGCGCTGTAGTCACCGCTGCGGTGATCCTCGATCCGCTCAAGCCCATCGTCGGCCTGGCGGATTCTAAAAAGCTCTCTGAAAAGCGTCGCCTCGCGCTGTTTGATGAAATCAAAGAGAAAGCGATCGCCTGGAGTCTCGGGCGCGCGGAACCGCACGAGATTGACGAGCTCAATATTCTTCACGCCACGATGCTCGCCATGCAGCGCGCCGTGGCGGGGCTTGCCGTTACGCCGGAATATGTGCTGGTAGACGGTAACCGCTGCCCGGCCCTGCCGATGCCGAGCATGGCCGTCGTCAAAGGCGACAGCCGCGTGGCGGAAATCAGCGCCGCGTCGATACTGGCTAAAGTAACGCGCGATGCGGAAATGGCTGAACTGGATCTCACCTTTCCTCAATATGGATTTGCTCAGCACAAGGGCTATCCGACCGCCTTTCACCTTGAGCGGCTTGCCGAGCACGGCGCGACGGCGCATCATCGGCGTAGCTTTGCGCCGGTCAGACGCGCGCTGGGCATTGCCTCTTAACGACGAAACAGAGTTAACCGGAAACAGAAATGGCTGAACCGCGTTTTGTGCACCTGCGAGTGCACAGTGACTATTCCATGATTGATGGACTGGCAAAAACGGGGCCGCTGGTAAAAAAGGCGGCCGCGCTTGGCATGCCTGCCTTTGCCATTACTGACTTCACCAACCTGTGCGGGCTGGTCAAATTCTACGGCGGCGCGCATGGCGTCGGCATCAAGCCGATTATCGGCGCCGACTTCAACATGCAGTGCGAGCTGCTGGGCGACGACTTCTCGCATATCACCGTGCTGGCGGCGAACAATACCGGCTATCAGAACCTGACGCTGCTTATCTCACGCGCCTACCAGCGTGGTTACGGCGCGGCTGGCCCCTGGATAGACCAGCAGTGGCTGGCGGAGCTTGGCGAAGGGCTGATCCTGCTCTCCGGCGGTCGTCAGGGTGATGTTGGTAAGTGTTTACTTCGTGGTAATAACGTTATGGCCGAGCAGGCGCTGGCGTTTTATCAGGAGCATTTCCCGGACCGCTACTATCTGGAGCTGGTGCGTACCGGACGTCCGGATGAAGAGCGGTATTTGCATGCTGCCGTCGCGCTGGCGGAAGAAAAAGGCATACCGGTCGTCGCCACGAATGACGTGCGCTTTATTGAGCCTGGCGATTTTGACGCGCACGAAATCCGCGTCGCCATCCACGACGGCTTTACGCTCGATGATCCGAAAAGGCCGCGCCACTATTCGCCGCAGCAATATCTGCGTACCGAAGAGGAGATGTGCGAGCTGTTCTCCGATCTCCCGGAGGCGCTGGAAAACAGCGTGGAGATCGCCCGTCGCTGTAACGTGACGGTTCGTCTTGGCGAATATTTCCTGCCGAAATTCCCGACCGGCGACATGACCACCGAAGATTTCCTGGTCATGAAATCGAAAGAGGGCCTGGAAGAGCGTCTTGAGTTCCTGTTCCCCGATCCGGAAGTCCGCGCGCAGAAACGCCCGGAATATGATGAGCGCCTGGATATTGAACTCCAGGTGATTAACCAGATGGGCTTCCCTGGTTACTTCCTGATCGTTATGGAGTTTATCCAGTGGTCGAAGGATAACGGTATTCCGGTAGGCCCGGGCCGTGGTTCGGGCGCGGGGTCGCTGGTGGCGTATGCCCTGAAAATCACCGATCTCGATCCGCTGGAATTTGACCTGCTGTTCGAACGTTTCCTTAACCCGGAACGTGTCTCCATGCCCGACTTCGACGTCGACTTCTGCATGGAAAAACGCGACCAGGTGATTGAGCACGTGGCCGATATGTACGGTCGCGACGCGGTTTCCCAGATTATTACCTTCGGCACCATGGCGGCGAAAGCGGTGATCCGCGACGTAGGCCGCGTGCTGGGGCATCCTTACGGGTTTGTCGATCGCATCTCTAAACTGGTGCCACCCGATCCGGGCATGACGCTTGCCAAAGCGTTTGAAGCCGAACCGCAACTGCAGGAAATTTACGATGCCGATGAAGAGGTCAAAGCCCTCATCGACATGGCGCGCAAGCTCGAAGGCGTAACGCGTAACGCCGGTAAACACGCCGGTGGCGTGGTGATCGCGCCGACCAAAATCACCGATTTCGCGCCGCTCTATTGCGACGAGATGGGGCACCACCCGGTCACGCAGTTTGATAAAAACGACGTGGAATACGCGGGCCTGGTGAAGTTCGACTTCTTAGGCCTGCGCACGCTCACCATTATCAACTGGGCGCTGGAGATGATTAACGCCCGTCGTGCGAAGCAGGGCCTGGAGCCTATCGACATCGCGGCCATTCCGCTGGATGACAAGAAAAGCTTCGATATGCTCCAGCGCTCGGAAACCACCGCAGTTTTCCAGCTTGAATCGCGCGGCATGAAAGATCTCATCAAGCGTCTGCAGCCAGACTGCTTCGAAGATATGATAGCCCTGGTGGCGCTATTCCGTCCGGGGCCGCTGCAGTCGGGCATGGTGGATAACTTTATCGACCGTAAGCACGGACGCGAGGCTATCTCTTACCCGGATATTCAGTGGCAGCACGAAAGCCTGAAACCGGTGCTGGAGCCGACCTACGGCATCATTCTGTATCAGGAACAGGTGATGCAGATAGCCCAGGTGCTCTCAGGGTATACCCTCGGCGGCGCGGATATGCTCCGTCGTGCGATGGGTAAAAAGAAACCCGAAGAGATGGCCAAGCAGCGCTCCATCTTTGAAGACGGCGCGAAAAACAACGGCATCGACGGCGAGCTGGCGATGAAAATCTTCGACCTGGTGGAGAAATTCGCCGGGTACGGATTTAACAAATCGCACTCTGCCGCCTATGCTTTGGTGTCATACCAGACGCTGTGGCTTAAAGCCCACTATCCGGCGGAGTTTATGGCGGCGGTCATGACCGCCGATATGGACAACACCGATAAAGTGGTGGGGCTGGTGGATGAGTGCTGGCGCATGGGGCTTAAGATCCTGCCGCCGGATATCAACTCCGGGCTGTACCATTTCCACGTCAACGACGACGGGGAGATTGTCTACGGCATTGGCGCGATCAAAGGCGTTGGCGAAGGCCCTATCGAGGCCATCATCGAGGCGCGTAATAAAGACGGCTACTTCCGCGAGCTGTTCGATCTCTGCGCCCGTACCGACACCAAAAAGCTTAACCGCCGCGTGCTGGAAAAACTGATCATGTCCGGGGCGTTTGACCGCCTCGGGCCGCACCGCGCCGCGCTGATGAATTCGCTCGGCGACGCGCTGAAAGCGGCGGATCAACATGCGAAAGCCGAGGCTATCGGCCAGGCGGATATGTTCGGCGTGCTGGCGGAAGAGCCGGAGCAAATCGAGCAATCCTACGCCAGCTGTCAGCCGTGGCCGGAGCAGGTGGTGCTGGATGGCGAGCGCGAAACGCTGGGGTTGTATCTCACCGGTCACCCCATCAACCAGTACCTGAAAGAGATCGAGCGTTATGTCGGCGGCATGCGCTTAAAAGATATGCATCCTACCGAACGTGGCAAAGTGACCACGGCGGCGGGTTTGATAATTGCCGCGCGGGTTATGGTCACCAAGCGCGGCAATCGTATCGGCATCTGTACGCTGGATGACCGTTCCGGGCGTCTTGAAGTGATGTTGTTCACCGACGCTCTGGAAAAATACCAGCATCTGCTGGAAAAAGACCGAATCCTTATCGTCAGCGGACAGGTCAGCTTTGATGACTTCAGCGGTGGCCTTAAAATGACCGCCCGCGAAGTCATGGACATTGACGAAGCCCGCGAAAAGTATGCGCGTGGGCTTGCTATCTCGCTGACGGACAGGCAAATTGATGACCAGCTTTTAAACCGACTCCGTCAGTCTCTGGAACCCCACCGTTCGGGAACCATTCCAGTACATCTCTACTATCAGAGGGCGGATGCACGCGCCCGGCTGCGCTTTGGCGCGACGTGGCGTGTCTCTCCGAACGATCGTTTACTCAACGATCTGCGTGGCCTGATTGGTTCAGAGCAGGTGGAACTGGAGTTTGACTGATGCGTTGCATCAGGTGCCAGGCCCCTGAATCGCTGGATTCAATCCGCGTGGCCTGCCAGGTTCGGAGCAGGTGGAACTGGAGTTTGACTAATACAGGAATACTATGAGTCTGAATTTCCTTGATTTTGAACAGCCGATTGCAGAGCTGGAAGCGAAAATCGATTCCCTGACTGCGGTTAGCCGTCAGGATGAGAAACTGGATATTAACATCGACGAAGAAGTGCATCGTCTGCGTGAAAAAAGCGTAGAACTGACGCGCAAAATCTTTGCCGATCTCGGCGCATGGCAGATTGCCCAGCTGGCGCGTCATCCACAGCGTCCGTACACCCTGGATTATGTCCGCCTGGCGTTTGACGAATTTGACGAACTGGCAGGCGATCGCGCTTACGCTGACGACAAAGCAATCGTCGGCGGCATCGCGCGTCTGGATGGGCGTCCGGTGATGATCATCGGCCACCAGAAAGGCCGTGAAACCAAAGAGAAAATCCGTCGTAACTTTGGTATGCCCGCACCGGAAGGTTACCGTAAGGCGCTGCGCCTGATGGAAATGGCTGAGCGTTTCAACATGCCCATCATTACTTTCATCGACACCCCTGGCGCGTATCCGGGCGTGGGCGCGGAAGAGCGCGGTCAGTCGGAGGCTATCGCCCGCAACCTGCGTGAAATGTCTCGCCTGAAGGTGCCGGTTATTTGTACCGTTATCGGTGAAGGCGGCTCCGGCGGCGCGCTGGCCATCGGTGTTGGCGATAAAGTGAATATGCTGCAATACAGCACCTATTCCGTTATCTCGCCGGAAGGCTGTGCTTCCATTCTCTGGAAAAGCGCCGATAAAGCGCCGCTTGCGGCAGAAGCGATGGGCATCATCGCGCCGCGCCTGAAAGAGCTGAAGCTTATCGACAGCGTTATCCCGGAACCGCTGGGCGGCGCGCACCGCAATCCGGAAGCCATGGCGCAGTCGCTGAAAACCCAGCTGCTTGCCGATCTCGCCGATCTCGATGTGCTGAGCAAAGACGATCTGCTCAACCGCCGTTATCAGCGTCTGATGAGCTACGGTTACGCCTGATAAACGGCAGATAAAAATCTCAATGAGGGTCGCGATAGCGGCCCTTTTTTATGGTCGCTCGTCGCTGATGAAATGTGATTTTTGCAATGAGTTAACGTGAGGTGACGCGTCTTTCTCCCTTCCTACACTCGCTTGTGAACCACAACCACAAGGGGACACCGGAATGGAAATAGCAAAAATCGCGGCGATTGGTGCCGCAGGGGTTCTTGCAGGCGCTCAGGCGCTGGCCGCGCCGCTACTCACCAGCAGCACGCCTTACACCCTTAACGCCAGCGACCTCACTAAAAAAGAGCAGGAGCTGACCAATTTTCCACTGATGCAGTCGGTAAAAAGCGCTATCCGCACGCTGGATAACGCGCAGGTCGAGCAGATAGCGCCGGGGCGCGCCGCGAACCCGGACAACGTTAAGCGGGTCGAGAAAATCCTGAGCGCGCAGGACTGGGAATATCTCTTTCCGCTGCGTGCGCCGGAATACACCTACATCAACTTTCTGAAAGCCGTCGGCAAATTCCCGGCGGTGTGCGGCAGCTACAGCGACGGACGCGACGCTGACGCTATTTGCCGGAAATCGCTCGCCACCATGTTTGCGCACTTCGCACAGGAGACCGGCGGCCATGAGAGCTGGCGCGAGCAGCCGGAGTGGCGTCAGGCGCTGGTCTATCTGCGCGAAATGGGCTGGAGCGAAGGGCAGAAGGGCGGTTATAACGGCGAATGTAATCCGGATACCTGGCAGGGGCAGACCTGGCCCTGCGGCAAGGATAAAGACGGCGATTATGTGAGTTATTTCGGGCGTGGCGCCAAGCAGCTCTCCTATAACTACAACTACGGGCCGTTCTCCGACGCGATGTACGGCGATGTGCGTCCGCTACTGGATAAACCAGAAATGGTCGCCGATACCTGGCTGAATCTCGCCAGCGCGATCTTTTTCTTTGTTTATCCGCAACCGCCTAAGCCTGGCATGCTGCATGTGATTGATGGCACCTGGGTGCCGAACGAACACGATAAAGAGAACGGGCTGGTGCCCGGCTTTGGCGTGACCATCCAGATAATCAACGGCGGCGTTGAGTGTGGCGGCGACGCGGAAAATGCCCAGTCGCTGAACCGTATCGCGTATTACAAAGAGTTTGCCAAATACCTGAAAGTGCCGGTGCCGGCAGATGAAGTCCTCGGCTGTAAAAAAATGAAGCAGTTTGACGCAGGCGGGGCAGGCGCGCTGCCAATTTACTGGGAAATGGACTGGAGCTGGAGCACCACCACGCCGGATGGTCAGGCTTATGCCTGTCAGCTGGTGGGCTACCAGACGCCGTTCAGCGCGTTCAAAGAGGGGGATTATGCCAAATGTGTGCAGAATCACTTTAACGTGAATATCGTTAACGACGCCTCCGGCGGCACTACGCCCGCGCCGCAGCCTGAGCCGCAACCACAACCGTCTCCAACCCCTTCAGGCAATGTCGCGCCGGTTGCGCGTATCAGCGGTCCGGTGGGCGCGGTTGAGTCAGGCAGCAAAGTCTCGCTGAGCGCGACGGGCTCCAGCGATGCGAACGGCGACGCGTTGACCTACACCTGGATGGCGCAAAACGGGCAGACGCTGAGCGGTAAAGACAAGAGCGTAGTGACCTTTAACGCGCCAGAGAGCACCAGCGACGCGCAGTACACCATCAGCCTGAAAGTGGACGACGGTAAACTGAGCGACACCACCAGCTATATCCTCAACGTGAAAGCGAAAGCGAAAACGCCGGATGCTGGCCCCGTGAGCTACCCGTCATGGACCGCGAGCCATAGCTGGAAGCCGGGCGACATCGTGCTCAACCAGGGCGCGCTTTATCAGTGCAAGCCGTTCCCGGCTGGCGGCTGGTGCAGTGTGGCGCCTGCTTACTATGAGCCAGGCGCAGGCCTTAACTGGCAGGATGCCTGGAACGCGCTGTAAGCGTAAAAAGCCAGCCTGCAGGCTGGCTTTTTGGATGATTACCGCGAGAAGGCAAACGGCGGATTGCAGGTTTTTTGCCTTCTCGCCCGTCGTTCCGCTTCGCTCAACTATGCTTACCAGACGGTTTTTTTTGCCAGGGGGTAAGCAGTGAATATCATCGCCATCATGGGGCCGCACGGCGTTTTTTATAAAGACGAGCCGATGAAAGAGTTGCAGGCGGCGCTCCAGCAGCAGGGCTTTCAGCTAATCTGGCCGAAAAACAGCAACGATCTGCTGAAGTTTATCGAGCACAACCCACGCATCTGTGGCGTCATTTTCGACTGGGATGAGTACAGTCTCGATTTATGCTGTGAAATCAATCAGCTCAACGAATATCTGCCGCTTTATGCATTTATCAATACGCACTCAACGCTGGATGTCAGCGCCAACGAGATGCGCATGGCGCTCTGGTTTTTCGAGTATTCGCTGGGCATTGCCGACGACATCGCGACGCGCATTCGCCAGTACACCCAGGAGTATCTCGACAACATCACGCCGCCGTTTACCAAAGCGCTGTTTACCTATGTGAAAGAGGGCAAATATACGTTCTGCACGCCAGGGCATATGGGCGGCACGGCGTATCAGAAAAGCCCGGTCGGCTGCCTGTTTTACGATTTTTTTGGCGGCAACACGCTGAAGGCGGATGTTTCGATCTCCGTCACCGAGCTTGGATCGCTGCTCGATCACACCGGGCCGCATCTGGAGGCGGAAGAGTATATCGCCCGCACTTTCGGGGCCGAGCAGAGCTATATGGTGACCAACGGCACATCCACGTCGAATAAAATCATCGGGATGTACGCCGCGCACGCCGGCAGCACGGTGCTTATCGATCGCAACTGCCATAAATCGCTGACGCATCTGCTGATGATGAGCGATATTGTGCCGCTATGGCTCAAGCCCACGCGTAATGCGCTCGGTATTCTCGGCGGCATTCCGAAGCGGGAATTTACCCGCGAGTCGATCGCCCAAAAAGTGGCGCAGACGCCGGACGCGAGCTGGCCGGTCCATGCGGTCATCACCAACTCCACCTACGACGGGCTGCTGTATAACACCAACTGGATCAAGCAGACGCTGGACGTTCCCTCGATCCATTTCGATTCCGCCTGGGTGCCTTACACCCATTTTCACCCGATCTACAAGGGCAAGAGCGGCATGAGCGGCGAGCGTGTGCCGGGGAAAGTGTTCTTTGAAACTCAGTCGACCCACAAAATGCTGGCGGCGCTGTCGCAGGCGTCGCTTATCCATATTAAGGGCGACTATGACGAAGAGACGTTCAACGAAGCGTACATGATGCACACCACCACCTCGCCGAGTTATCCGCTGGTGGCGTCGATTGAAACTGCCGCGGCGATGCTGCGCGGTAATCCGGGCCGCCGCTTGATTAACCGCTCGGTGGAGCGCGCGCTGCATTTTCGCAAAGAGGTACAGCGTCTTCGCGAGGAGAGTGACAGCTGGTTCTTTGATATCTGGCAGCCAGAGGAGATTGACGAAGCAGACTGCTGGCCGATTACGCCCGGCGACGACTGGCACGGTTTTACCCATGCCGACCGCGATCATATGTATCTCGATCCGGTGAAGGTGACGATCCTGACGCCGGGCATGGACGCGCAGGGCAATATGGAGAAAGAGGGGATCCCCGCGGCGCTGGTCGCGAAGTTTCTTGACGAGCGCGGCGTGGTGGTCGAGAAAACCGGCCCATACAATCTGCTGTTCCTGTTTAGCATTGGCATCGATAAAACCCGCGCGATGGGCCTGCTGCGCGGCCTGACGGAGTTTAAGCGCGCCTACGATCTCAACCTGCGGGTGAAAAACATGCTGCCCGATCTCTGGGCGGAAGATCCCGATTTCTACCGCAACATGCGCGTGCAGGAGTTAGCGCAGGGGATCCACAAGCTTATCCAGCAGCACGATCTGCCGGATCTGATGCTGCGGGCGTTTGACGTGCTGCCGGAAATGAAAATGACGCCGCATGAAATGTATCAGCAGCAGGTGAAGGGCAATGTCGAAACGGTGGAGATCGAAAAGCTGATCGGGCGGGTGTCTGCCAATATGATCCTGCCATATCCGCCCGGCGTGCCGCTGGTGATGCCCGGCGAGATGATCACCGACGATTCGCGCGCGGTGCTCGATTTCCTGCTTATGCTCTGCTCCATCGGCAGGCACTATCCCGGCTTTGAAACGGATATCCACGGCGCGAAGTGCGGCGAAGACGGCGTCTATAGGGTACGTGTCCTAAAAAGCGAGTAACCCCTTGTTTTGCCGCATGAGGCTCAGTAACGTGCCAGACAATCATAAGGAGGGATTATGCTGGGTTTAAAACAGATTCACCATATCGCCATTATCGCGACGGATTACCACCGCAGCAAAGCGTTCTACTGCGATACGCTGGGCTTTACCCTGCAGTCAGAGGTTTATCGTGAGGCGCGCGATTCCTGGAAGGGCGATCTGGCGCTGAACGGACAGTACGTGATCGAGCTCTTTTCGTTTCCGTTTCCGCCCGCGCGGCCGAGCCGCCCGGAAGCCTGCGGTTTGCGCCATCTCGCATTCAGCGTGGACGATGTCGACACGGCGGTGGCGTTTCTGGAAAGCCGCGGCGTGACGTGCGAGGCGGTACGTGTGGATCCGCTCACCGGCAAGCGCTTTACGTTCTTCAACGATCCGGATGGCCTGCCGCTGGAGCTCTACCAGCAGTAACGCTTGCTCCCGACGCCATTGCCCGGTAAGTTGCCCGGCAATGGCTCTTCTTTCTTGCGATGCAATGGACACTTCTCTGCTCTCAGCCCTGCGGGGCCGACGCCAGCTGCTGGTGGCATACAGCGGCGGGCTCGATTCGACGGTGTTACTCCATCAACTGGTGCGGCTGCGCGAGGCGCACCCTGAAATGCGTCTGCGCGCCATTCACGTTCATCACGGTATCAGCCCGAACGCCGACCGCTGGTCGGCGCACTGTCAGGCGCTCTGTCACCGCTGGCAGGTGCCGTTTGAGCTGGCGTACGTGGAGCTGGCGCAGGACGGCTCAGGCCTTGAGGCGCAGGCCCGCAAGGCGCGCTACCAGGCGTTTGCAGCCGCACTTCTGCCGGGTGAAGCGCTGGTGACGGCGCAGCATCTCGATGACCAGTGCGAAACCCTGCTGCTGGCGCTAAAGCGCGGCAGCGGCCCGGCGGGGCTGGCGGCGATGCCTGCCGAACTGCCGTTTGCGGGCAGCGTTCTTCTGCGCCCGCTGCTGAACACGCCGCGCACGCAGCTGGAGGCGTGGGCCTCTCGCCACCAGCTTGTGTGGATCGACGATGAAAGCAACGAGGACGATCGCTTCGATCGCAACTTTTTACGCTTGCGCATTCTGCCTGCGCTGGAAGCGCGCTGGCCGCACTTCACTGAGGCGGCGGCGCGCAGCGCACAACTCTGTGGCGAGCAGGAGCGACTGCTGGATGAACTGCTGGCACCTGAGCTTGCCGCGCTGATGGATGGCAAAACGCTCGCGATTGCGCCGCTTGAAACCATGAGCGCGCTGAAACGCGCCGCGCTGCTGCGCCGCTGGCTGGCCGCGCTGAACGCGGCGATGCCTTCGCGCGCCACGCTGCAACGGCTCTGGGATGAAGTGGCCCAAAGCCGTGAGGATGCCGCGCCGCGCCTGAAATGCGGCGATTATGAAGCGCGGCGCTATCAGGGGCGGCTGTGGTGGGTGAGAGCGCGGCAGGGGCAGCGCCAGACGGTGCTTGCCTGGCCCGATCCGCATAAGGCATTGCTCCTGCCGGAATCGCTGGGCTGCCTGCTTTTCGGTGAGGCAGGCGACGCCGTGCGTCCACCGCGCCCCGGCGAAACGGTCTCGGTGCGCTTCAGCGCGCCAGGGATGTTGTATATCGTCGGGCGCGATCGCGGACGCACGCTGAAAAAACTCTGGCAGGAACTCCAGGTGCCGCCCTGGCAGCGCGAGATAACGCCAATCCTGTTTTATGATGAGCAACCCATTTGCGCCCCCGGCCTGTTCATTACCCGTGAAGGCCAGGCGCAGAACGAACCGGGCTGGAGTCTGGTCTGGCACAAGGAGCACAACGATGATTAAACATGGCGTATGGCTGGCGAGCCTGATGGCGTTAAGCGTGACGGCGCAGGCCAAAGGCGACGCGGCGGCAGGCGAAGAGAAAGCAGTCATGTGCGTCGCCTGCCACGGCGCGTCCGGCAAAGCCAGCGCGCCCATTTATCCGAATCTCGCCGGGCAAAATGAGGCGTATCTTGAACATGCGCTTCAGGCGTACAAAAAAGGCGAGCGCAGCGGCGGGCAGGCGGAAATCATGAAGGCCTATGTGAGTGGGTTGTCGGATGAAGATATCGCGAATCTGGCGGCTTACTACGCCGGGCAGAAGCCCTGAAAAAAAACGGGCAGCCGCCAGGGCTGCCCGTCAGGGTGACGTGCGCGTCAGGATTCGCTGACAACCACCGTACCGATTTGTGGATGGCTGAAGCTCGCAATTTTGTCGAGACGTACTTCGCGTACGGCACCGGCTTCATCGGCAATCAAATATTCGACGTTTTTGCGCGTAACCAGATCCTGCGCTTTGGCCTTCATGACCTCGCCGCTTTTGAGTTCCAGCGTCAGTAATAAGTGATGCTGGCAGGCGAGCTCGAGGTTGTCATAGTCATCGCAGTTGATGGGTTGATAGGCATCATTCATTGACATAATCGCTCACCAGTAAGTTCGCGGCAGCATACGCCGCCTGTTCCCTGACCGACTCCGAGAGGGTTTCGTCAGAGGCCACCTCATTCAGAGCCCTTAATACGCAGCCCAGCGCGTCGGGAATGTACCCCAGTTCGCCGCTGGCTATCTGCGAATAGCGCTGTCGTATTAATTCACAATATTTATCCACATGCCCTCCTGTCAGAGCCTGACGACAGACTTCACCGCGGGATGCAAGTCTAAGCCTACGTAGTTAAACTCTGTTTAGCAAGGTGACTATACCATAGTCATCAGAGCCATAGCGCAGGCTCTCGCAGCGTTACCGCGCTGCGCTTGAAGCGGCAGCCAGCCGACACGTATTACGCTACAATACCCCCCAACTTTTCAGGGGGCCCTATGGCGTTAAAAGCAACCATTTATAAAGCGGCGGTCAATGTGGCCGACCTCGACCGGCAGCAGTTTCTCGACATCAACCTGACGCTGGCGCGCCATCCTTCGGAAACGCAGGAGCGGATGATGCTGCGCCTGCTGGCCTGGATGATGTACGCCGACGAGCGGTTGCAGTTTACCCGTGGCCTGTGCGCCGATGACGAGCCGGAGATCTGGCTGCGCAACGATCATCTCGGCATCGATCTCTGGATTGAACTCGGGCTGCCGGAAGAGCGACGCCTTAAGAAGGCGGTGAGCCAGTCGCAGCAGGTGGCGCTGTTTACCTATAATGATCGCGCCGCGCAGATCTGGTGGCAGCAGAATCAGGACAAACTGCGGCAGTATAAGAACCTGACTATCTGGTATATCAATGATGACCAGCTCGCCCAGCTGAGCGCGCTGGCGCAGAGAACCATGACGTTACAGGCCACGTTGCAGGAAGGCGTTATCTGGCTTTCCGGCGGCGAGGAAAACCTGGAGCTTCACCCGACCGTCTGGCAAGCTCAGGCATGATTACGTTTTCACGAAGCGTGGCGGTGCCCGATGACGAGGTGACGTTCAGCGCCATCCGGGCGCAAGGCGCGGGCGGGCAGCATGTAAATAAAAGCTCGACGGCCATTCACCTGCGGTTTGATATCAACGCCTCCAGCCTGCCGGATGAGTGGAAAGCGCGCCTGCTGGCGGCGAGTCACCACTTGATTACCGCCGAGGGTGTGGTGGTTATCAAGGCGCAGGAGTATCGCAGCCAGGAGATGAACCGCGAGGCGGCGCTGGCGCGTCTTGTGATGCTGGTGCGGGAACTTACCGCCACGCAAAAGCGTCGAAAGGAGACTCGCCCGACGCGCGCCTCGAAAGTGCGACGCCTGGAGGCGAAAACCCATAAATCTGCCACTAAAGCCCTGCGGGGAAAAGTGCGCGGTATGCCGGATTAAAAGCACCACGAACAATAAGGAAATACGGTGAAAAAAATCATATTTTGCGCAGCGGCGGCGTTAAGCCTGTTTACGCTGTTTGGCTGTAACAACCGGGCAGAAATGCAGACCTTAGCGCCGACCAGCGCCGCGGAGCTGAAGCCGATGCAGCAGAGCTGGAAAGGCGTGCTGCCCTGCGCCGATTGCGAAGGCATCGAGACCGCGCTGTTTTTAGAAAAAGACGGCACCTGGGTGATGAATCAACGTTATCTGGGGGCGAAGGGGCAGGCGGTGTTCGCCGCTTACGGCACCTGGGCGCGTACCGCCGATAAGCTGGTGCTCACTGACAGCGCGGGCGAGAAAACCTATTTCCGCGCGCGCGGTGAGGCGCTGGAAATGCTTGACCGGGAAGGCCACCCGATTGAGTCGTCGCTGAATTACCGGCTGGATCCGGTGAGCGATCCGCTGCCGAAAACGCCCATGACCATGACGGGGATGTACCAGCACAATGAAAGCGACGCCACCTTTACCGACTGCGCCACCGGGCGCGAGACGAACGTAGAAAATCATGCCGTGCTGGCGCATGACTATCAAAGCGCAGGTGGCGTGAGCCAGAAACCGGTGCTGCTGGTGGTGGAAGCGCACTTTACCATGACGGTCGATCCGGCGAGCGGCGCGGTGCAAAAGCGTCTGGTCGCCGATCGCAAAGTGGCGTTTAAGCCCGGTAAAGATTGCGACCATCCGTAACGGTGACAGGTAAGCCAATAAGAAAAAGGCCCTCTACTGAGGGCCTTTTTAATGCAATGTGGAGAGCGCTTAGCGCTTCACATTCGCGACCAGGTAATCGAGGATGTCACCGGTTTTGATCATCTTCTTCTCGCCGTCGCGACGGTATTTGTATTCAATCTCGTCGTTGTCGAGGTTGCGATCGCCAATCACCACAGTGTGTGGAATGCCGATAAGCTCCATATCCGCAAACATTACGCCCGGACGCTCTTTACGATCATCCATCAGCACGTCGATGCCTTTGGCGCGCAGCTCAGCGTAGAGTTTCTCCGCCAGTTCCTGCACGCGGAAGGATTTGTGCATGTTCATCGGTAGAATCGCGACCTGGAACGGCGCAATGGCGTCCGGCCAGACGATGCCGCGTTCGTCGTGGTTCTGCTCAATCGCCGCCGCCACCACGCGCGTAACGCCGATGCCGTAGCAGCCCATCGTCAGCACCTGGTTACGGCCATCTTCGCCCTGTACGGAAGCTTTCAGCGCGTCGGAGTATTTGGTGCCAAGCTGGAAAATGTGACCCACTTCGATACCGCGTTTGATAAGCAGCGTGCCCTGACCATCCGGGCTTGGATCGCCCGCTACCACGTTACGGATATCCGCAACCTGCGGGGTCGCCACGTCGCGATCCCAGTTGATGCCGAAATAGTGTTTACCGTCGATGTTCGCGCCTGCGGCGAAATCGCTCATCGCGGCCACGCTGCGGTCAATCACAACCGGCACCGGCATATTCACCGGGCCAAGCGAACCCGGACCGGCGTTAACTGCGGCGCGGATTTCGGCTTCGGTCGCGAACGTCAGCGGGCTGGCGACCTGCGCCAGTTTTTCGGCTTTTACTTCGTTCAGTTCATGATCGCCGCGCACCAGCAGCGCCACCAGCGGGAACTCGCTGCCTTCAGCCGCTTTCACCAGCAGGGTTTTCACGGTTTTTTCAATTGGCAGGTTGAACTGCTCAACCAGCTCGGCGATGGTTTTGGCGTTCGGCGTATCGACCAGCGTCATTTCCTGAGTTGCCGCCGCCCGTGGCGTCAGCGGGGCGACCGCTTCAGCAAGCTCAATGTTGGCCGCGAAGTCAGAGGTGTCAGAGAAGACGATATCGTCTTCGCCGCTCTGCGCCAGCACCTGGAATTCGTGCGACGCGCTGCCGCCAATTGAACCGGTATCTGCCTGCACCGGGCGGAAATCGAGCCCCATGCGGGTGAAGATTTTGCTGTAGGCCTCATACATCGCGTCGTAGGTCTGTTGCAGCGATTCCTGCGTGGTATGGAAAGAGTAGGCGTCTTTCATCAGGAACTCGCGCGAGCGCATCACGCCGAAGCGCGGGCGCACTTCGTCACGGAATTTGGTCTGGATCTGATAGAAGTTGAGCGGCAGCTGTTTATAAGAGCTCAGTTCGTTGCGGATTAGATCGGTGATGACTTCTTCGTGCGTCGGGCCGAGCACAAAGGCGCGATCGCCGCGATCGACAAAACGCAGCAGTTCCGGACCGTACTGTTCCCAGCGGCCGCTCTCCTGCCACAGTTCAGCGGGCTGAACCACTGGCATCGACACCTCGATAGCACCGGCGTTGTTCATCTCTTCACGCACGATATTTTCGACTTTTTTCAGGACGCGCAGGCCGGTTGGCAGCCAGGTGTATAACCCGGAGGCCAGCTTGCGGATCATCCCGGCGCGCAGCATCAGTTGGTGGCTGATAACCTCCGCGTCGGCAGGTGTCTCCTTCAGAGTGGAGAGCAGATATTGGCTAGTACGCATGTTGTTACGGTTCCGTTTGAACGTGTGAATTCAGGCACGCTAAAGCCTGACACAAAAAAGTGGTTTAGTGTACCAGTGAGAATGGGCCGCCAAAAGAGAGGCTATGGAAATTAACGCGGCTCCAGGGCATAGACCTCAAAGCCCTGCGGCGTTACGCGCCAGCGGACGTTGAAATCAAGCAACCAGACGGCGTAGCTCTTGCCGGTTTCTTCCTCTTTACGATAAGCCGGACGCGGATCTTGGGCGAGCACTTCACAAATAAACTGGCCAAGCCGTGGGTAGCGTTTCTCAAGCGGCGGCAGGGCCTTCGCAATCTCATCGGTAAAAAAGACGGATATCGCCGCCTCCGGTGCTTCCCGTGCATAGCCCGCGCGCGCATCGGGCAGCGCTTCGGCAAAGGGCAAATACGGTTTGATATCGATGACCGGCGTGCCGTCTACCAGATCCAGCCCGCCGAGCGTCAGGATCACGCGGTCTTTTTCGCAGCGGATGCCCTGAAGTTCCACCAGCGACATGCCAACGGGGTTCGGGCGAAAGGTAGAGCGCGTGGCGAAAACGCCCATTCTGGCGTTGCCGCCAAGCCGTGGCGGACGCACGGTAGGCCGCCAGCCGCCTTCCATCGTCTGATGAAAAACAAACACGATCCAGATATGGCTAAACGCGTCCAGCCCGCGCACGGCGTCAGGCTGGTTATAAGGCGCGATTAAATGCAGCTCGCCGCGCGCGCTGTTAACCAGTCCTGGCTGGCGCGGCACGGCGAATTTTTCTTTATAAGGCGAGCGGATGACGCCGATTTGCTCAAACGCAAAAGTCGTCATTTGGTCGGAACGCTAAGGGCTGACCCTAAGCAAACGGCCTGGCGGTAGCAGCCCGGCGTGCCGCTGGTCACTTCACAGCTGTGCAGCAGGACGGCGTTCGCTTTCATTTTAGAGGCGTTAATCTGCAGGCGCTTACGGGCCGTCGGGATATTCGGCGGAGAATCCTGGTTAGAGGCCTGGCAGGATTCGCCACTCACTTCGCCCAGATCGCGGAAGGGTTTGCCAACCAGATCGGCTGCATTGGTGTAGATTTTTACCGGAGCGGGGCGAACCGTCTTCTGGCGAACTGGCTCGGATTTTTGCGGCGACGCGGTGCTTTGAACAGGTTCTACGGGGGATCTGCTTAGCACGGAGCAGCCGCTCAGGATGAATGCTAAAAGACAGATCGGTAAAGCACGCATAATAATTCCTCGTCGGTGATAAAAACGTGGCTTATTGAATCAGGAGCTTGCAGAAATAACAAGACGGGCTTAAGCCCGTCCTGAAATTATAACCACTGGCAATCAAAACGGCTTACCAGCCTTTGACGGCACCGCCGTTGAAGACTTTGTTCGCGGCTTCATTCACTTCGTCAGACTGATAAGCCTTGACGAATTTCTTCACGTTTTCCGCGTCTTTGTTATCTTCGCGGGTCACAATCATGTTCACGTACGGGGAATCTTTGTCTTCCACAAAGATGCCGTCTTTCGCAGGCGTCAGGTTGATCTGGCTGGCGTAAGTAGTGTTGATCACCGCAAGGGCAATCTGGTCGTCATCCAGCGAACGCGGCAGCTGCGGCGCTTCCAGTTCGACAATCTTCAGGTTTTTCGGGTTTTCGGTGATATCCAGCACGGTCGGCAGCAAGCCGATATCGTCTTTCAGCTTAATAAGGCCGACTTTCTGCAGCAGCAGCAGGGAACGGCCAAGGTTGGTCGGATCGTTCGGCACGGCAACCTGCGCGCCCGGCTGCAGCTCATCCAGTGATTTGATTTTGCGGGAGTAACCAGCGATCGGGTACACGAAGGTGTTGCCGACAGAAACCAGCTTGTAGCCGCGGTCTTTGATCTGCTGATCCAGATACGGTTTATGCTGGAACGCGTTCGCGTCGATATCGCCTTTGCTCAGCGCTTCGTTCGGCAGAACGTAGTCGTTAAAGGTGACCAGCTCGACATCGAGACCATATTTCTCTTTGGCGACTTTTTTGGCGACTTCAGCAACCTGCTGTTCCGCACCCACAATTACGCCCACTTTAATATGGTTCGGATCTTTTTCTTCCTGACCGCAACCTGCCAGAGCCAGTGTGCCGAGAAGGGCCCCTACTGCCGCAAAGGTTTTAAACTTGAAAGACATAACCATTCCTTAACTGAAAGTATATTGATGTTGTGTGTAACGTTACTTGTGAGTGACAGCCCGGACGATGCGATCGCCTGAGAACTGAATTAAATACACCAGTACGACCAGTAAGACTAATACGGTGTTCATCACGGTCGCGTTGTAGCCGATGTAGCCATACTGATAACCGATCTGGCCCAGACCGCCTGCGCCGACCGCGCCGCCCATAGCGGAATAGCCGACAAGCGTAATCAGCGTAATGGTCGCGGCATTCACCAGGCCCGGCAGCGCTTCAGGCAGCAGCACCTTGCGAACAATCTGCATCGGCGTGGCACCCATCGCGCGTGAAGCTTCAATAAGACCTGACGGGATCTCCAGCAGGGCGTTTTCCACCATACGGGCGATAAACGGCGCGGCACCCACGGTCAGCGGGACGATAGCCGCCTGCAGACCAATGGAAGTGCCGACGATGGCGCGGGTAAACGGGATCATCCATACCAGTAAGATAATAAAAGGAATGGAACGGAAGATATTCACCAGCGCTGAAAGAATGCGATAGAGCTTCGCGTTTTCGATAATCTGGCCCGGACGCGTTACGTACAGCAATACGCCAACCGGCAGGCCAATCACAAAACCAAAAAAGCCGGAAACAAAGGTCATCGCCAGCGTTTCCCAGATGCCGCGCACCAGTAACCACATCATTGCTTCAGACATAACCCAGAACCTCTACTTTTACATGATGTTGTTGCAGGTAAGCGATGGCCGCTTGCGTTTCTTCCTGTGTGCCGTGCATTTCTGTCAGCATGATGCCGAATTTCACGCCGCCGGCGTAATCCATCTGCGCGCTGATAATGTTGTTGTTCACGTTATAGCGACGCGCGGTTTCGGAGAGGAGCGGTGCGTCAACCGACTGGCCGGTGAATTCAAGGCGCAGCAGCGGTACGCGGTTATCATCAGATTGCGCGTTAAGACGCTCGGCGTAATCTTCCGGGATATCCAGATGCAGCGTGGACTGAATAAACTGCTGGGCCAGCGGCGTTTTCGGGTGCGAGAACACTTCGCTGACGCTGTCCTGTTCAATAAGCTCGCCGTTACTGATCACCGCAACGCAGTCGCAGATACGCTTCACGACATCCATTTCATGCGTGATGAGCAGAATAGTCAGGCCCAGACGGCGGTTGATGTCTTTTAGCAATTCCAGAATCGAGCGGGTAGTGGCCGGGTCCAGCGCGCTGGTGGCTTCATCACACAGCAGCACTTTCGGGTTGCTGGCAAGCGCTCTGGCAATCGCCACACGCTGCTTCTGTCCGCCAGAGAGGTTTGCCGGGTAGGCGTCCTGCTTTTCACTCAGGCCAACCAGATCCAGCAGTTCGGTTACGCGGCGTTTGATTTCGTCACGCGGCGTGTTATCGAGCTCCAGCGGAAGCGCGATGTTGCCAAAAACAGTTCGTGATGCCAGCAGATTAAAATGCTGGAAAATCATGCCAATCTGGCGACGGGCTTTGGTCAGTTCTGATTCGGAAAGCGCGGTCAGCTCCTGGCCGCCGACCAGCACGCTGCCCTGAGTCGGGCGTTCAAGTAGATTGACGCAGCGGATGAGCGTACTTTTACCGGCGCCTGAGGCACCAATCACGCCATAAATCTGTCCTGCCGGGACATGCAGGCTGACATTATTCAGCGCCTGAATGGTGCGGTTTCCCTGCTGGAACACTTTGGTGATATTCGACAGTTTGATCATCTGGTTATTTATTATCTTATAGGAGTTAGCCGTGGCATTTTGTTCTGCCTTATACGGGTGTTGGCCGTAAACAGAATGGATGTTAAGGCATCCAGACGTCTAAATCAATCTGGCTGTCTGCAATGAGCACTTTCTCCGTCCAGGAATCATGCGATACTAGGCGGCATTATTTAAGGCAGGAGTTTTTCAGGTGGCTAAATCTGTACCGGCAATTTTTCTCGACCGTGACGGCACTATTAATATCGATCACGGTTATGTCTCTGAGATTGACCGCTTCGAGTTTATCGATGGCGTTATCGATGCGATGCGCGAGCTTAAAGCCATGGGCTTTGCGCTGGTGCTGGTGACCAATCAGTCCGGCATCGCGCGGGGTAAGTTTACCGAAGCGCAGTTTGAGCAACTGACCGAATGGATGGACTGGTCGCTGGCGGACCGTGGCGTCGACCTCGACGGCATCTATTATTGTCCGCATCACCCGGAAGGGGCAGTGGAGGAGTTTCGCCAGAACTGTGACTGCCGCAAGCCGCAGCCGGGCATGTTAATCTCCGCGCGCGATTTTCTGCACATCGATATGGCGGCTTCTTATATGGTGGGCGATAAATTAGAAGATATGCAGGCGGGCGCAGCGGCAGGCGTCGGCACCAAAGTGCTGGTGCGAACCGGCAAACCTGTGACGCCAGAAGCCGAAGCGGCGGCCGATTGGGTGTTAAATAGCCTCGCTGCGCTGCCAGAAGCGATCAAAAAGCGCTAAAAATACGCGTTATGATGAAAAGGTGAGCGGTCGTGATTTTTTTTAAGTTTTCCGCTTGCCATTACTTCTGAGCTCCCTATAATGCGCCTCCATCGACACGGCGCTGATGAGAAACATCCCACAGCGACGGTGAGTCGGGAAGAGAAAAATCCTGAAATTAAGGGTTGACTCTGAAAGAGGAAAGCGTAATATACGCCACCTCGCGACAGCAGGCTGAACGCCGCGTCGCACCGCTCTTTAACAATTTATCAGACAATCTGTGTGGGCACTCGGGGCACTGATATCTTAACGTCTTCGGACGATAAACGAATATCAAGTCTCAAGTGAACAACAGTTAATTCATTACGAACTAACAGTTTAATTCTTTGAGCATCAGACTTTTAATTGAAGAGTTTGATCATGGCTCAGATTGAACGCTGGCGGCAGGCCTAACA
>NZ_JAANQB010000022.1:0-367446 GCF_011605445.1 Cronobacter sp. HA18006
AAAACCCCCGCCGAAGCGAGGGTTATAAATGAGTGGTGCCCGGACTCGGAATCGAACCAAGGACACGGGGATTTTCAATCCCCTGCTCTACCGACTGAGCTATCCGGGCAACGGGGCGCATTAAACCCGATTCAACTTACGGCGTCAACGAAATTCCGCGAATTCTGCGCCGCCCGCCCATTCCTGCGCCACTTTGCTTGCGAAATAGCCGTTTTAACGCCTTACGCGAAGAAATGCGTCCAGAGCGCGGAAAGGGGCATTGAAATCAGCAGCGCGGGCAGCAGATTAACCACCGCGAACATCTTGATGCCGCAGATGCGCAGGCCTGTCGCCAGCAGCAGCAAACCGCCCGTCGCGGTAAAATCGCCCATCATCGCGGGTGTGGTCAGCGGCAGGATAAATACCGCGCCGGCGGCGAGCGCTAACTGGATGAGCAGCATCGGCAGGGAGATGGCCGCGACGGCGGCACCAAGCGTTGTGGCGAAAATCGTGGCGGTAAAGAAATCGAGAAACGCCTTGGCGATAAGCAGGCTGTTATCACCGGTCATGCCTTCGCGCATCGCGCCAAAAATGCCGGTTCCGCTCGCGCAAAACAGCACGATGATCGCCACAAAACTCTGGACGAAATTATCCTGCGCGGGCCGCGCGTTTTTACCGGGCCGCAACCGGCGCGCCACGCCGTTCAGGCCATGCACCAGATTGATGATTCCTTTTTCGATATAGCAAAGCTCGCCAATCAGCGCGCCGAGCAGCATCGAGAGCACCATCACCGGCAGGTTCACGCACTTCACCACCAGTAAAATGCCAATGCCGAGCGACGCCAGCCCGAAAATCGAGGGCATAGAACTGCGTAGCCGCTCGGGAAGCCGCTGGCTTAACGCCGCGCCGAGCAATCCGCCCAGCAGTACTGCCGCTGCATTGATAAAAGGTCCGGTTACCACATTGAGCTCCTGCCTGAGTCTGTATCGCGATGGGCTTCAGCATAAGCCCACAGTGAGAGGGAGAAAAGCGCGCCCGCTACCGGCATTTTTATGCGTATCTTATGCTTACTTATTTTAACGATTTATTTTTCACAATAATAATCAAAAAGATAAAAAATAAGGCTGCAAATCTTCTGCTTAAAACCCCGATTTTCTCCACGCGCAGTCTTGCCCCACGCGGCGTAAGGTGACATGATTGCGCGACTTTTCTCCATCAGACAGGGTGTGTTATGACCGCGCGTTCGCTGCCAGCCGTCATTTCTTCGCGACATTGCACAATGCCGCGCGCCCGTCATGTCTGTCCGCCATACTTCTCCATGCCCACCATGCGGTGAGGCCACCGTACGCTCACTGCCGGACAACAGTAAAACCAGGCGTGCTCTGCTTTTACTGATGTCTCGCGGTCGGAGCTGGTAATCAGTCAGACCTCATTGTTTCGCCGGGATACCGTCCCGTTGCCGTGCCCGAAGGCGCTTACACCGACACTCAGGGTTTTTGTGCTTATGAAATCGTTAAAAATTGCCGCCAGCCACGCCGTGGCTCCTCTGCTTTCAACCTCCCGCGACGTGGTGGGGCTCGATAGCACCGACTTCACCGACGTGGCCGCCGTGGTGCTTTCTGTGGCCGATACGCGCAGCGGTATTCTCGCGCTGCTTAAGCGCACCGGGTTTAATCTGCCGGTTTTTGTTTATCTGCAAAGCGGCGAACGCTGCGACGCGCCGGTCAGCGGCACGCTCACGGGAACGTCGCAGGAGTTCCTGGCGCTCGAAACCGCGGCGCTCGCGTATGAAGAGAACCTGCTGCCGCCGTTTTTCGACACGCTGACGCAGTATGTAGAGATGCAAAACAGCACGTTCGCATGCCCCGGCCATCAGCACGGCGAATTCTTTAAAAAGCATCCGGCGGGCAGGCAGTTTTATGATTTCTTCGGGGAAAACGTGTTTCGCGCCGATATGTGCAACGCCGACGTCAAACTGGGCGATTTGCTGATCCACGAAGGCTCCGCCAAGCACGCGCAGAAATTTGCCGCGAAGGTCTTTCACGCCGATAAAACCTATTTTGTGCTGAACGGCACGTCGGCGGCGAATAAAGTGGTGACCAACGCGCTGCTGACGCAGGGCGATCTGGTGCTGTTCGATCGTAACAACCATAAATCGAACCACCACGGGGCGCTGATTCAGGCGGGCGCGACGCCGGTCTATCTCGAAGCGGCGCGTAACCCGTTTGGGTTTATCGGCGGGATCGACGAGCGCTGCTTCGACGAGGCGTATCTGCGTGAGCTGATTGCCGAAGTCGCGCCGTCGCGCGCGCAGGAGGCGCGTCCGTTCCGCCTGGCGGTGATCCAGCTCGGTACCTACGACGGCACCATCTATAACGCCCGTCAGGTGGTGGATAAAATCGGCCACCTGTGCGACTACATTCTGTTTGATTCCGCATGGGTCGGCTACGAGCAGTTCATCCCGATGATGGCCGACTGCTCGCCGCTGCTGCTGGATCTCAATGAAAACGATCCGGGGATTTTCGTCACGCAGTCGGTGCACAAACAGCAGGCCGGGTTCTCGCAGACCTCGCAAATCCACAAGAAAGATAACCATATCCGCGGACAGGCGCGTTTTTGCCCGCACAAGCGGCTCAATAACGCCTTTATGCTGCACGCTTCGACAAGCCCGTTTTACCCGTTGTTCGCCGCGCTGGATGTGAACGCCAAAATCCACGAAGGCGAGAGCGGCAAGCGGCTGTGGGCCGAGTGCGTGGCGCTTGGGATCGAGGCGCGCAAGGCGATTATCGCCAACTGCCACATGATCAAGCCGTTTATCCCGGATACGGTAGCGGGGCGGCCGTGGCAGGATCACCCGACAGACGCGATTGCGCGTGAGCGGCGTTTTTTCAGCTTTGAGCCGGGCGCGGCGTGGCACGGTTTCACCGGTTACGCGCGCGAGCAATATTTTGTCGATCCGTGCAAGCTGCTGCTGACCACGCCAGGTATCGATGCCGAAACCGGCGAGTACAGCGATTTCGGCGTCCCGGCGGCGATCCTCGCCAATTATCTGCGAGAAAACGGCATCGTGCCGGAAAAAGCGGATCTTAACTCGATCCTGTTTTTGCTCACCCCCGCCGAGAGCGCGCAGAAGATGGCGCACCTGGTCGCGATGCTGGCGCGCTTTGAGCAGCATATTGAAGACGATACGCCGCTTGCCGACGTGTTGCCGACGATCTGCCAGAAATATCCGGTGCGTTACAAAGGCTACACGCTGCGCCAGCTCTGTCAGGAGATGCATAATCTGTACGTGAGTTTCGACGTGAAGGCGTTGCAGCGGGCGATGTTCCGCAAAGCCGAGCTGCCTCAGGTGGTGATGAACCCGCAGCAGGCGAATGTGGAGTATATTCGCGGCAACGTGGAACTGGTGCGTCTGAGTGAGGCCGAAGGACGCGTGGCGGCGGAAGGCGCGTTGCCGTATCCGCCGGGCGTGTTGTGCGTGGTGCCAGGCGAAGTGTGGGGCGGCGCGGCGCTGCGTTATTTCCTGGCGCTGGAAGAGGGCGTGAACCTGTTGCCGGGCTTTTCGCCGGAATTGCAGGGCGTTTACAGCCAGACCGACCCGGACGGTATTAAGCGGTTGTACGGGTATATGTTGCGCGAATAAGGCGTTATCGGGCGGGTGTTGGATGTGACGCTGGCGGGTGCGCTTCGCTTACCCGCCCTACATAATTTCAGCGCCTTATGTGTCGTTGGTGATGGTGGGGCGTGAATGGTGGGTGCGCTTCGCTTACCCACCCTACGAGAATGCCATCATTTTTATCGTGTAGGGCAGGTAAGCGTAGCGCACCCGCCGTACAGCCAGAGCATCGATTTCCGTAGGGCGGGTAAGCAACGCGCACCCGCCGTAAAATCACATCCACCGTAACATCACGCTTCTTCCGCCCGGCGGTATAACCGCCGCGGATGGCCAATCTTCCCGTACAGCATCTCCACCGTCAGAAACCCGCTCTCCACGCAGTGCTCCAGATACCGCCGCGTGGTGGTTTTGCTTAAACCCGTCGCGCTCACCACGTCATCGACTGAAAAAATCTGCTCGCGGCTCTCCACAAACAGCCGCTGCACCAGCGTCAGCGTATTCTCCTCAATCCCCTTTGCGCCGGAGTCTGGCCGGAAGCTGCGCGCCTGCAACTGATACAGCGAATCCACGTTCTGCTGATCGACAATCTTCCACACCCGTTGCTGCTCGCGAAACTGCACAAAGCGTTCCAGCGAGTGGCTAAGGCGCTTCCACGACACCGGCTTTAACAGATAATCGAACGCGCCGTTGCGGATCGCCTGGCTACAGGTGTCCATATCGCTCGCGGCGGTAATAAAAATCACTGAGCAGGCGCTGTTCTTCAGCGTCAGGCTCTCCGTCAGCGTAATCCCTTTGCCGTCCGGCAGATAATTGTCCAGCAGCACCAGATGCGGGCGCTTCTCGCGGATCTGCCGCTCGGCGTCGGCGAGCGTCGCCGCCATGCCCACCAGCCGCAAATGCGGGTGCTGCTTTACCATTTCGGCATGCAGCGCCGCCAGCTGGTTTTCATCTTCCACAATCAGTACGTCGGTCATCTCAGGTGGCATAGTCAGGTTCTCCCTGCGGTTGGGCCGGACGAACGTCGGGCGCGTCAGGAATAAAAAGTGAGAAAATCGTGCCGCGCGGCGTATTGGCGGACACTTCCAGCGTGCCGCCTGCGAGCTTCACATAGCTGGCGATAAGATGCAGGCCGATACCGTGATCGCCGCGGCGTTTGGTGGTAAAACCCGGCTCGAAGATCCTGTCGCGAAGCGCGGGCGCGATCCCGACACCGCGATCCGCCACCTCGATGATCAGCTCCCGCTCATTCAGGCGGATCAACACCTCGACCGGATCGTGCGGCCCTTCGGCGCGCTGGGTGGCTTCAATCGCGTTATCCAGCAGATTGCCGATAACTGAAATCAGCTCCGGCTCGCCAAGCCCGCGGAACGCGCGCGTCATCTCGCAGGCCGGATCGAACGTCAGCGTCACGCCTTTCTCGCGCGCTCTGGCGCATTTGCCGATAAGCAGCCCGCATAACGTGGGGGAATGAAACCGCCGGGAGATAAAATCGAGCAGCTCCTGGGTGTGCTCGGTCTGGGCCTGAATATAGCTCAGCGCCTGATCGTAATGGCCCAGATGCAGCAGCCCGGCCAGCGTCGACATCCGGTTTAACTGCTCGTGGCGCAAAATGCGCAGGTTATCCGCGTAGCGTTTCACCTGGCTTAGCTGCACGCTCAGGCTGTCGATATCCTTGCGATCGCGAAAGGTAATCACCCAGCCCTGAAGCTCGCCTTCCAGCAGAATGCGCACCCGGCTTGCGATCACCGTCAGATGGTTGAACACGCAAATCTCATCATGCGTGTCGTTCTCCAGCATCACCTGCGGGGAGAAAAACGAGACCGGGTTAATCACCGCCTCCAGCGGCTGGCCGCGCAGCGAGCGCGACGACACGTTCAGCCCCAGCAGCCGCTTGGCGGCGCGATTAATCACCGCGATGCGCGAATGCTCGTCGATGGCGATAACGCCTTCGTAGATGGACTCCATCAGCGCCTTTTGCTGGCGCACGAGAAGCCCGATTTCCCGCGGCTCCAGAAAAAACATCTGTTTTTTAATACTGCGGGTGAAAAACCACGAAAAGATAAACAGCGCCAGCAGCAATAACACCGCGCCAATCAGGATATTGACCACCTTGCCAAGCGTAATGGTGTCGAGATAGCTGGTCAGATAGCCGACCGAGACAATACCGATGACATGGCCCTGGTCGTCAAAAATCGGCGCTTTGCTGCGCAGAGAGACGCCAAGCCCGCCCCGGCGAATGCTGGTAATGGTTTTTCCTTCTAACACATCCTGATTATCGCCACCGATAAGCGGAGTGCCGATGCGGTCATGAAAAACAGAATGAAACAGGTGCAGACCTTTCTCATCGCCAATAACCATAAAACTGGCGTCGCTGTGGCGCGCCATGCCTGTCATAAAGGTGTTAATCGCCGAAATATTACGTTGTCTGACCGCTTCACGTAATGACGGAATGAGCGAAATCTCTTCCGCCTGTATTCTCGCGCGACTGCTCATCTCCTGATAAAGCTGGCGGCTGACATCGAGATAATAATAAACGCCGAGCGCCGTAAACAATACGGAGAAGAATATGATGAGATGAATAAATAACTTTATGCGAAAGGAAAATTTCATCGTTCACTGGCGCGCCGGAATACAAACAATAGAGAACTGTACCATTTTTTCAGGCGCTTACCGGGCCTGTGCCTGAAACTTGTGATCCCCTGCACAGGGCGCGGTGCGCGGCGGTAACTGTTTACCCGCGTTACGTTTTTACGCCAAAAACGGTGCTTATTGAATAAACGCCATAAAAACCACGCCCGTAAATTGAGCGCTGATCACATCGCGTTAATTAAAACCATAAACACCATAGGTGCCATTAAATTACCGCTGCCGATTCGGCCTTCCTCACAAATTGTAAGGGTAACCTCTTTTACGCTTGTCGGGAAATATAACTACGGAGCTTAATAAAATGAGCACAACCGATGATTCTTACGTTGTACCCCACACATCGTCTGCTACGAAGCAAATATCTCTGAAAGAAAAGTGGTGGCATATCATGGATACCTGGAAAATCGGGATTATTCCATTGCCGCTGTTTCTGCTCTCCGGCGCGCTTATCGCCATTGACTGCCTCGGCGGCAAACTGCCGAGCGACATTGTGGTGATGGTCGCGACACTTGCCTTCTTCGGCTTCGCCTGCGGCGAGTTCGGCAAGCGCCTGCCGGTGGTTGGCAAAATGGGCGCGGCGGCGATTTGCGCCACTTTCATCCCTTCCGCGCTGGTCTATTACGGCTGGCTGCCGGATGTGGTCGTGGAATCCACCACCAAATTCTATAAATCCACCAACATTCTCTATCTCTACATCTGCTGCATTATCGTCGGCAGCATCATGAGCATGAACCGCACCACGCTGATTCAGGGCTTTCTGCGCATTTTCTTCCCGATGCTGTGCGGCGAAATCGTCGGCATGCTGGTGGGGATGGGCGTCGGTATCGCGCTGGGTATGGAGCCGTTCCAGATCTTCTTCTTCCTGATCCTGCCTATCATGGCGGGCGGCGTGGGCGAAGGGGCGATCCCGCTTTCCATCGGCTACGCGACGCTGCTGCATATGGATCAGGGCGTGGCGCTGGGCCGCGTACTGCCTATCGTGATGCTCGGCAGCCTCACCGCGATTATCATCGCCGGTTGCCTTAACCAGCTTGGCAAACGCTATCCGCACCTGACCGGCGAAGGCGAGCTGATGCCGGATCGCGGCGATAAACCGCAGGCCCAGATGCTGAACAGCGCGTTCAGCGGCAAGGCTGATGTCACCACCATTGCCTCCGGCGCGCTGCTGGCGGTGCTGCTCTATATGCTCGGCATGCTCGGCCATAAGCTGATTGGCCTGCCTGCGCCGGTTGGCATGCTGTTTATCGCGGTCTTTATCAAGCTGGTGCACGGCGTTTCTCCGCGCCTGCTGGAAGGCTCGCAGGTGGTTTATAAATTCTTCCAGACTTCCGTGACCTACCCGATTCTTTTCGCCGTCGGCGTGGCGATCACCCCGTGGGAAGAGCTGATGCACGCCTTTACGCTCAACAACCTGCTGGTGATTGTCAGCACCGTGTCGGCGCTGGTGGCGACGGGCTTTTTCGTCGGCAAGAAAATCGGTATGCACCCGATTGATGTGGCCATCGTCTCCTGCTGCCAGAGCGGGCAGGGCGGCACCGGCGACGTCGCCATTCTCACCGCCGGCAACCGCATGACCTTAATGCCTTTCGCTCAGATTGCCACCCGCATTGGCGGCGCGATTAACGTCTCGCTCGCGCTGCTGGTACTGGGCAATTTCCTTGTTTAATCGTCAGGATACGTTGTTATGAAACTTGCGAGTTATCTCCATCAGGGCCGCCGCAGTTACGGCATTGTCACGGATAACGGCGTGGTGGATCTCGGCACCCGTCTCGGGGCGCACTACGCGGATCTCAAAACGCTGCTGGCGCGGGATGCGCTGGAACAGGCGCGCTGCCATGCGCAGGCGCCCGCTGATTTCGCACTCTGCGACGTGACGTTTTTGCCGGTTATCGAGCAGCCGGAGAAGATCCTCTGCGTGGGCATGAACTACGCCGAGAAACGCAAAGAATTCGACCAGCATAACCCGGCGCCGACGCTGTTTGTCCGCTTCCCTGATTCGCAGACCGGCCATAACGCGCCGGTGCTCAAACCGCGCCACTCCAGCGAGTTTGATTACGAAGGGGAGCTTGCGGTGATTATCGGGCGCGGCGGCGAGAACATCGCCCGCGAGGCGGCGCTCTCGCACGTGGCGGGTTACAGCTGCTACATGGACGGCTCGGCGCGCGACTGGCAGCACACCTGGTTTACGGCGGGCAAAAACTGGCGGCAGACCGGCGCGTTCGGCCCGTGGATGACGACCGCCGATGAGATCCCCGATCCGCACCAGCTCGTCATCCGCACCTGGCTTAACGGCCGCATGGTGCAGGACGACAACACCCGCAGCATGATCCACGGCGTGGCGGAGCTTATCGAATACATCAGCACCTTCACTCGCTTAAGCGCGGGCGATGTGATCATCACCGGATCGCCGGGCGGCGTTGGCAAAAAACGCACGCCGCCGCTGTTTATGAAGCCGGGCGACAAAATCGAGGTGGAGATCGAGCGGATCGGCCATCTGTGCAATGTGATCGCCGAAGCGCCCGTCGCGCAACCGGCGCCCGCCCACTAAAGAGACCGGACGGACGTATGAGCAATCTGGAACTCATCACCGTGGCGCTTGCCCGCCAGCCGCAGGAGAAAGCGCGCGTCGCGGCGTTTCTCGCCAGCCATCAGTTAGGCATGGATGAAGACGTCACGCATGTCGTCATCGCCGTCGCGCAGGGTGAGATCGCAGGCTGCGCGGGGCTTGCAGGCAACGTGATTAAAGGCGTGGCGGTGGATGAGCGCTGGCGCGGCGAAAACCTCAGCGCCCGTCTGCTGGTGGAGGTGGAAAACCTGGCGATGAGCCTCGGCCACTTTCATCTGTTTCTCTGCACACGTCCGTATAACCTGGAGCGCTTCCGGCGCTGCGGCTTCTGGCCGCTCGCGCAGTGTGATGATATCGCGGCGCTGCTTGAAAACACGCCCTCCGGCATCCGCCGTTACTGCCAGCAGCTTGGCAGGCTGAAACACCCCGGCAAGCGTATCGGCGCGGTGGTGATGAACGCCAATCCGTTTACGCTCGGCCACCGCTTTCTCGCCGAACAGGCGGCGAGTGAGAGCGACTGGCTGCATCTTTTTGTGGTGCGTGAAGAGGCGTCGTTTTTCCCTTACCGCGAACGGCTTGCGATGGTGCGGGCGGGCGTCGCGCATCTGCCGAACGTCACGGTGCATGAGGGCTCGTCGTATCTCATCTCTCGCGCCACCTTTCCGGGTTATTTCCTCAAGGAGCGCGGGCTGGTGGATAAAGCCTGGAGCGGGCTGGATTTGCAGATTTTCCGCCGCTATATCGCGCCGGCGCTTGGCATTAACCAGCGCTTTGTCGGCAGCGAGCCGTTCTGCCCGGTGACGCGCGCCTACAACCAGGCGATGCACGCGTGGCTTGAGCGCGCGCCACTTAACGCGCCGCCAGTGAGCGTTATCGAAATTCCACGTCTCAGCCACGCCGCGGGCGAGGCGATTTCCGCCTCCGAAGTACGCCGCCTGCTGCGCGCGCAGCGTTTTTCTTCGATTCACGAACGGGTGCCGGAGAGCACTTTCGCCCTTCTCGCGCAACGTTATCGCGCTGAAGTGGCCTGAATTCTTATCTGACAGGACAAACCGTAATGAAGATAGTTAAAGAGGCGCTGGCGGGGACCGCCGAGTCCAGCGACCTGATGGTGAAAATCGCCCCGGCGGCGGGCGAGCTGGAGATAGAAATCTACAGCGATGTGATAAAGCAGTTCGGCGACCAGATCCGCCGCGTGGTGAAAGAGACGCTCGCGGCGATGGAAGTGTACGAAGGGCTGGTGATTATTGAGGATAAAGGCGCGCTGGATTGTGTTATCCGTGCCCGGCTGCAAAGCGCCGTACTGCGCGCCTGCGAGGCGCAGCCGCTGCGCTGGGAGGCGCTCAAATGAGCAAACTTCGCCGCAGTATGCTGTTTTTACCCGGCGCGAACGCCGCCATGCTCTCCACCGCGTTTATCTACCGGCCTGATTCCATCATGTTCGATCTCGAAGACGCCGTGGCGCTGCGCGAGAAAGACACCGCGCGCCTGCTGGTCTTTCACGCCCTGCAACACCCGATGTACCGGGATATCGAAACCGTGGTGCGCATTAACCCGCTCAGCACGCCGTTCGGCTTGCCCGATCTCGAAGCCGCGGTGCGCGCAGGTGTCGATGTGATCCGCCTGCCGAAAACCGACTCGCCGGAGGATATCGACGAGCTGGAAGGCCATCTGGCGCGCATTGAGCGCGAGTGCGGCCGCGAGCCCGGCTCGACGCGCATTATGGCGGCGATTGAATCGGCGGTGGGCGTTATCAACGCCGTGGCGATCGCCCGCAGTTCGCCGCGGCTTATCGGCATTGCGCTCGCGGCGTTCGATTACGTGATGGATATGCAGACCGAGCGCGGCGACGGCACCGAACTCTTCTACGCCCGCTGCGCGGTGCTGCACGCGGCGCGCGCCGCCGGCATCGACGCGTTCGACGTGGTGTGGTCTGACGTCAACGACGAAGCGGGCTTTTTAAAAGAGGTCGACCTGATTCGCAAGATGGGCTTTAACGGCAAATCGCTGATTAATCCGCGCCAGATAGATCTGCTGCACAACGCTTATGCGCCGACGCAGGAGGAAGTGGATTACGCCCGCCGCGTGATTGCCGCCGCCGAAGAGGGTGAGCGCAACGGGCTCGGCGTGGTGTCGCTCAACGGCAAGATGATTGACGCGCCGATTATCAACCATGCGCAGGTGGTGCTGGAACGCGCTGCCGCCTCCGGCGTGCGCCGTTAAGGAGATAGTGATGAATCAGACAGAACTTCTGCATGTGCAGTTTCCGCACCTGCGCGACCTGGCACCGTTCGATACCGCCCATACCGCCACGCCGTGGCTTGCGGATGACGAGTGCAAGCACAACCGCAAACTCTGCGCGTCGCTGGAAGAGGCGGTGCGCAAAAGCGGCCTGCGCGACGGCATGACAATTTCCTTCCACCACGCGTTTCGTGAAGGCGACCGGGTGATCAACCAGGTGGTGGCGACGCTTGCGCAGATGGGCTTTAAAGACCTGACGCTGGCGTCAAGTTCGCTGATGACCTGCAACGAGCCGCTGATTGAGCATATCCAAAGCGGCGTCATCACGCGGATTTACACCTCCGGCATGCGCGGCAAACTCGCCGAGGCGGTCTCTCACGGGCTGATGGCGGAGCCGGTGCAGATCCACTCCCACGGCGGGCGCGTCAAACTGTTGCAGGATGGCGAGCTGAAGATAGACGTGGCGTTTCTCGGCGTGCCGTGCAGCGATGAATTTGGCAACGCCAACGGCAGCCACGGCAAATCCTGCTGCGGTTCGCTCGGCTACGCGATGGTGGATGCGCAGTTCGCCCGTAAAGTGGTGCTGCTGACCGAAACGCTTGTGCCGTACCCGAATATGCCCGCGAGCCTGTCGCAGGATCGGGTGGATTTCGTGGTGCCGGTGGAGAGCGTGGGCGACCCGGCGAAAATCAGCGTCGGCGCGGCGCGCGTCACCAGCAATCCGCGTGAGCTGATGATTGCCCGCTACGCCGCTGACGTGATTGAACACGCCGGCTATTTCAAAGACGGCTTCTCGATGCAGACCGGCTCCGGCGCGGCGTCCACCGCCTGTACGCGGTTTCTCGGCGAGAAGATGGCGCGCCGCGGCGTGAAGGCGCGCTTCGCGCTCGGCGGTATCACCGGCAGCCTGGTGGATTTGCATGAAAAAGGGCTGATAGACGTCCTGCTCGACACCCAGTGCTTTGACAGCCAGGCGGCGGCGTCGCTCGCCCGCAACCCGAAGCACATCGAAATCTCCACCAACGTTTACGCGAGCCCCGCCAGTAAAGCGGCCTGCTGCGACAAGCTCGACGTGGTGATCCTGAGCGCACTGGAAATCGACGTCGGGTTTAACGTCAACGTGATAACCGGCTCCGACGGCGTGATGCGCGGCGCGTCCGGCGGGCACTGCGACGTGGCCGCGGCGGCGAATCTCACCATCGTGGTGGCGCCGCTGTTGCGCAGCCGCATTCCGACGGTGGTTAAACGCGTCACTACCCGCCTGACGCCGGGCGAGAGCATCGATGTGCTGGTTACCGATCACGGCATTGCGGTTAACCCTGCGCGGCCCGAGGTGCGGGAGCGGCTGGTCGCGGCGGGGCTGAATGTCGTCGATATTCATGCGCTGTGCGAACGCGCCGTGGCGATCGCCGGCGAGCCGAAACCCATTGAATTCACCGACCGCATCGTCGGCGTGGTGCGCTATCGCGACGGTAGCGTCATCGACGTGGTGCGTCAGGTTAAGGAGTAACGTATGGAAATTGATACGCCCGTGAATCCGGGCGTCACACTTGATGAGCTGCTGGCGGCGAAAGACGCGCGCGCCCGCCGTCAGCAGGCGTGGCTTACCCGCTACGGCCAGCCGGTGATTTCGCTCTCACTGGTAACGCCCGGCCCGATGAAAGACAGCGTGCGTTACCGCAATGCGTTCGCGGTGGCGGTGCAGGCCTGCGATCAACTACTGTGGCAGCACCGCTGGCCGTGGCTGGCGCGCGAGGTGTTTCACGCGCATACCGGCCCGACGGCGCTCTGGAGCGTGGCGCACCCGGCAAGCGAAATCAAAGCGCTGTGCGTGGCGCTTGAGCAGACGCACCCGCTCGGCAGGCTGTGGGATTTCGACATTCATTGCCCGCAGGCGGGCCCGGTGGGGCGCGCGTCGCTTGACCGTCCGGGGCGGCGCTGTCTGCTGTGCGATGAGCCGGCGCACGCCTGCGCGCGTTCGCGCCGTCATCCGCTGGAAGAGGTGGTCGGGCGCGTGGAGAAGATGATCGATGACTGGTTTGCCCGCGACTGACCGGCGCTCTGCGCGCCAGCCCGATGTGCCGTCACTCGCGGTGGCGGCGCTGTACGCCGAACTGACCCTGACGCCCAAGCCGGGGCTGGTGGACTGCGCCAATAGCGGCGCGCACCAGGATATGGATCATGCGCTGTTTGTCGCGAGCATCAGGGCGATTGCGCCGTGGCTGCGGGTGTTTTATCAGCAGGGCGTACAGGACGCCGGGCTTGCCGAAAGCGAGATGCTGCGGCGGCTGCGCCCGGCGGGGCTTGCGTGTGAACAGGCGATGTTCAGCGCCACCGGCGGCGTAAATACGCATAAGGGCGGGATTTTCTCGCTCGGCCTGCTGTGCACCGCCGCGGGGAGGCTTGCGGCGCAGGGTGAGCCGCTGACGCCAACCACGCTCTGCATGACGGTGAGCGCGATGGCTCGCGGCATCGTAGCGCGCGAGCTGGCGCACGGGCGGCGGGCGGCGACGGCGGGCGAGCGGTTGTATCGCCAGTTTGGTCTGACCGGCGCGCGCGGCGAGGTGGAGAGCGGCTTTGCGACGGTGCGCCGCCATGTTTTGCCGTTCTGGCAGCATGCGCAGGGCGAGAGAGGGTTGCAGCAGGCGCTGTTGCGGCTGATGGCGGTTAATCCGGATACCAATCTGGCGTCACGCGGCGGGCTTGAAGGGCTGCGTTATGTGCAGAAGTACGCGAGCGGCCTGCTGGCGCGCGGCTGGGACGACGAGGCGTTACGCGAGATGGACAGGGCGCTGATTACGCGCAACTTAAGCCCCGGCGGCAGCGCGGATTTGCTGGCGGTGAGCTGGCTGCTGGCGGCGCTGGCTTTGTGATTCGGCGTAAAAAAGGCGGGTGCGCTTCGCTTACCCGCCCTACGATTCAGCCACAAACCATTTGTAGGGTGGGTAAGCGAAGCGCACCCACCAGATAACAAATTATCCGCCTTTTGTAGGGCGGGTAAGCGCAGCGCACCCACCGGATAACAGATTATCAGCCTTTTGTAGGGTGGGTAAGCGAAGCGCACCCACCGAATAACAGAGAACCTCCCCGCGTAGGGTGGGTAAGCGCAGCGCACCCAACAAACCAGCGCTACGCACCCACCTCTCACGCTTATTTACGGCGATACATCTTCTGCGCGGTATTCACCTTGTAGAGATAACGCCGCGATTCGGCAGACGGATGACGGTTGGTCAGCGTCTCGTATACATCACCTGGCGATAACTGGTTGATAATATTCACCGCCTGGTCTTTATCGCTTGAGAACACCCGCAGCACGCTGCCCGCGCCGCCGTTATAGGCGGTGATCACGGCGTAACGACGCGAGGTCGGGTTGGTAATGCCGCCCAGATACACATTATTAAGCATCGCCAGATACGCGGTGCCGGTATCAATGTTGCTTTGCGGATCAAACAGATAGCTGCGGCTCGGCGTGCCCCATTTGCCCTGCGAGCGGAAAACGTCCTTACCGGCGCTGTGCTGCACCACCTGCATTAGCCCGAGCGCATCGGCATGGCTCACCGCATACGGGTTAAACGACGACTCGGTCTGCATAATCGCGAGGATCAGCGATTCCTCCACGCCATATTTGCGCGACGCCTGACGCACCATGCCAATGTACTTATGGGCACGTTTGTCGAGGTGGTTCGGCACCAGGTTAATGGTCACGCTGTAGATAATCCGCAGGCCGTTGCTGCGGCTCTTCAGATGCGTTTGCAGCAGGTAGTCGGCGAATTTCGATGCGCGGCCTTCCCAGCGAATCGGCTGCCCAGTGTTGTCCACCACCTGACCATAAAGGAACGGCTCGCGGGAGATCTGAATGTCATTAACATCAGAATAGAGATCGATAGAGCCGGGGTCGTCGCCCATCAGCAGCGTGGTGATAATCGCCCGACGCAGGCGCGCCGCAGGCTCGGTACCGGCTATCGTCTCAACCGTAATGGTGCCGTCGTCGAAGTTGATGTGGCTGCGCGTCTGGTACTGATCGGTATATTTCACGTAGTCCTTCGGACCCGCGATTAAAACTTCGTTAAATCCCCAGATGTTTTCAATGTTATGGGCAAACTGGCCCATCAGAATGTCAAACCCGTTGGTGTCCTTAATCCAGGCCTCGTTATAGGCGTTTTCGGCGTTTTTTTTGCTGGAGCAGGAGATGAGCAACGGCGCAATCAAAGCGAGCGCAAATATTTTTTTCATCATTCCGGGCGTGCTGTTGGGTTAAGTGAAAGGGCCAGAGGCCCTTACTGTTGTTCCGGCGGCGTATAGCCTTCGATGTGCACCTCTTTGCCTTCAAACAGGAAATTCACCATCTCCTCTTCCAGCAGCTTGCGATGCTCAGGGTTCATCATGTTGAGCTTTTTCTCGTTGATAAGCATGGTCTGCTTCTTCTGCCACTGCGCCCAGGCTTCTTTCGAGATTTCGTTATAGATACGCTTACCCAGTTCGCCCGGATAGAGCTGGAAATCCTGGCCTTCGGCGTCACGCTGAAGAAAAGTACAAAAAATGGTTCTGCTCATCGTCAATCCTCATGAATGGCGCGAGCGGGGCGGGACGCCACCGGCTCTGCGCGCACTTGCTGTAACAGGCGCTCTACGGGGGCGGCGAGGCCCACCGCTGGCGGCTGCGCTAAGTTATACCAGAGACCCGACGCTTCATCCATGCAGGCGGCGGTCTGCTGCACGCCAAGCCACATCGGCACGATATCCAGATGGAAATGGCTGAAGGTGTGGCGAAAGGCGGTGAGCTGCGTCAGGCCGTCATCGTTAATGCCGCGCGCTGAAAGCCACTCGCGCAGCGCGGCTTCGCTCTCAAACTGCGGGAAACAGTACAGCCCGCCCCATAAACCCACCGGCGGGCGCTGCTGCAAAAAGAGTGCGCCTTCATGCTGAAGCAGTAGAAAATAGCCGGTTTTCTCCGGCAGGATTTGTTTGGGCTTCTTGCCAGGGTATTTCGCATAGCTCTGGTGGGCGAACGCCTCGCAGCCATTATTAAGCGGGCAGATCTCGCATTTGGGTTTCGAGCGGGTGCAGACCATCGCGCCGAGATCCATCATCGCCTGGTTAAAGCGCGCCACGCCCTCGGCGGGCGTTACCGTCTCGCTTATCTGCCACAGGCGGTTTTCCACTTCTTTTTTCCCCGGCCACCCTTCGACCGCGTAGCAGCGCGCCAGCACGCGTTTCACGTTGCCATCAAGGATGGGGAAATGTTTGCCAAGCGATAGCGACAGCACCGCGCCTGCGGTGGAGCGCCCGACGCCCGGCAGCGCGGCCACTTCTTCGAACGTTTCGGGGAATTTTCCGCCGTGCAGCGTCGCCACCTGCTGCGCCGCCTTATGTAAATTGCGGGCGCGGGCGTAGTAGCCAAGACCGGCCCACAGATGCAGCACATCGTCGAGCGGTGCATTTGCCAGCGCCGTCACGTCAGGAAAGCGCGCCATAAACCGCTCAAAATAGGGGATAACGGTCGTCACCTGCGTTTGTTGCAGCATGACTTCCGAGAGCCATACTTTGTAAGGGGTTTTTTCCTGCTGCCAGGGAAGGGTTTTGCGACCATATTTGTCGTACCAGTCGAGCACCTGGCGGGAGAACTGCTGTGCCTGCATCATGAACGCGTGGCTTCCGGCTTGAAGAAATCAGGGGCTGTGATTCCAGCACAGGCCCTGTGGGCTGTAAACAGGAACTTTCCTGTGCTTGCATCGGGCAACTATCTTTGGATAATGCCCGTTTCCCGAACCACTACTCAAACAGACTAATCGCCATGAATAACGACGTCATTTCACCGGAATTTGATGAAAACGGTCGCCCGCTGCGCCGTATTCGCAGCTTCGTCCGCCGCCAGGGGCGCCTGACCAAAGGGCAGCAGCACGCGCTGGACCACTACTGGCCGGTGATGGGCGTTGAATATCGCGCAGAGCCGCTCGATCTCGTCGCGCTGTTTGGCCGCGACGCGCCGGTGACGCTGGAAATCGGCTTCGGCATGGGCGCGTCGCTGGTGGAGATGGCGAAAACCAATCCGCAGCAGAATTTTTTAGGCATTGAAGTGCATTCGCCGGGCGTGGGCGCGTGCCTGAGCGCCGCGCATGAAGAGGGCGTCGAAAACCTGCGCGTGATGTGTCATGACGCGGTGGAAGTGCTGGAGAAAATGATCCCGGACGGCTCGCTGCATATGGTGCAGCTGTTCTTCCCGGATCCGTGGCACAAAGCGCGCCATAATAAGCGCCGCATCGTACAGGTGCCGTTCGCGCAGCTGGTGCTTCGCAAATTACAGCCAGGCGGCGTCTTCCATATGGCGACCGACTGGGAACCTTATGCCGAACATATGCTCGAAGTAATGTCTTCGGTGGAAGGATATGAGAACCTGTCCCCGACGCAGGATTATGTACCGCGCCCGGCCTCGCGCCCGGTGACCAAATTTGAACAGCGTGGCCATCGTCTTGGTCACGGCGTATGGGACTTAATGTTCGGGAGAGTAAAATAATGGCGAAGAACCGTAGCCGTCGTCTGCGTAAAAAGATGCACATCGACGAATTTCAGGAACTGGGCTTTACGGTAACCTGGCGTTTCCCGCAGGGCGCCACGGATGAGCAGATCAACACCACGGTGGACGAGCTTATCAGCGAGGCTATCGAGCCAAACGGCCTCGCCTTTGGCGGCAGCGGCAACCAGGCCTGGGAAGGGCTGGTGTTCCGCCAGCAGATCGGCAAATGCACCGATGAAGATCGCGAAGTGGTGCGCAAATGGCTGGAAGCGCGCGGCATGACGGATGTCCAGGTGAGCGAACTGGTCGACATCTGGTGGGATTAAGTTAAACAACGGGTCGGCTCTGCCGGCCCGTTAGCATTTCAGGAGCGAGTATGATGCGTAAAGCGCTGCTGGGCGTGTTGCTGGTGACAGCAATGCAGGCCCAGGCGGAATACAAATGCAGCGTCACGCCGCGCGACGACGTGGTGCTCAAGCCCCAGCATGTTCAGGTGGTGGGCGAAAACGGCGATTTGGTGATTGGCCCTGACGGCGCGGTGCAGTTTAACGGCAAGCCGATGACGCTTTCCGCCGCCCAGCGTCAGCAGGCGCTCGATTATCAGAAAGCGTTGCGCGCCACGCTGCCGTGGGTCGATCAGGGCGCGCTGTCGCGCGTGGAGAAAGGCCGCGTCGCGCTGGATAAAATCATCGCCAAAGAGGTGGGTGAAAACAGCAGCATGCGCGGGCGTCTCACCAAACTCGACGCGCAGCTGAAAACGCAGATGAACCGAATCATCGAGCATCGTGACGACGGGCTGACATTCCACTATAAAGCCATCGATCAGGTGCGCGCCGACGGTCAGCAGCTGGTGAATCAGGCGATGGGCGGCATTCTGCAGGACAGCATTAACGAAATGGGCGCCAAAGCGGTGCTGAAAGGCGGCGGCAACCCGCTGGAAGGCGTGCTGGGGAGCCTCGGCGGCCTGCAAACGGCTATCCAGAACGAATGGAAAAACCAGGAAGCGGATTTCCAGCAGTTCGGCCATGAAGTTTGCACCCGCACCATCCAGCTTGAAGAGCAGCGTCAGGCGCTGGTGGGCAGCTTTAAATAATCGTAACGGGAGTGCTGGCTCCCGTTTTTACCGTTTCGCCTTACTCCGCCAGATACATCCCGTTACACAGAATCACAATCGCTTCCTCTTTGTCTTAATTTTTCGCACTACGCTCTACGAGTGACTTCACACGATAAACGCGAGGATGCGGATGAAACGGGATATTTCAGCAGGGAGCCTTATTTCTCTCTTTTTGCTCGCCATCATCACGCTAAACGTCGCCGTGCTCTGGGTGCAAAATTACCAGGCGGAGAGCGTGCCCGTTAGCGCCTCAGCAGACCGCTGTGTTAACGCTGCGCCGGAATATTGTGAAGACGAAATGCCGCCCGCAGGGCCGCTGCCCGGCGAGCCGCCATTACACGTGACTGAAGATATTTTGCCTCCCGTAAGCCCGCGCTTTTCTCCCGCGCAACTCGCGCTCTACCGTAATGATGATATGTATTGGCCGGACGACCTGCCCGATGATGATTTCTGGCTGGGCGAGGAGTCGGGCGAACCGTGGTAATTCAGGACTCAACTGTCATTACTCTTCTTCCTTTTGCCTGGGCGACGCGGCGTTTCTGAAGACGCCTCGCAGCGTCACGATTCCCTCCTTTACGCCTTTTCATAAACACGCATAGTGATCTTTGTGTTTGTCATCGGCCTGTACAGGCCATTTGTTTTCGTGTGTATGCATGTGTATATTATGAGGGCCAGGAGGGCGGATGAGATCCAGCGAGCTTATCAGGCGGCTGCAGACGGCAGGATGTGAATGCGTGAGGCATAACGGCGGCAGTCATCAAATATGGTGGTCGCCGCTCACGGGCAAAACGTTTCCCGTCCCGCACCCGAAAAAGGATCTGCCGCCGGGAACGCTAAACGCCATCCTGAAAATGGCCGGTCTTAAACCATAACTCGCCGGAGGCAAACATGTTTTTTTCTGTAGGCGTTGAAACGCCCGCGAGCGTTGATATGGCGTGGGGCATCGTGGTGCCTGCTTTATGCAATGAGGAATTTGGCTGTTATTCCGCAGTCGACGACAAAGCGGGTATTGCGCCTGCCGCTCGCGAGGCGATTTTGCTGGTGCTTGAAGAGATGATCCGTCGCGGTAAATATCGCGCGGAGGCGATCAGGGATGCCGGGCATCTCACCTACGCCGCGCACCCGGATTATCGCGCGTATGACAGCTGGTTCGTGATTGAGGTGGATCTGAGCGGGCTGGAAGGGCGTCAGCAGCGCATTAATATCACGCTGCCGGATACGCTTATCCAGCGCATCGACAACCGGGTTAAAGCGAGCGACGGGCGATACCGCGACCGCAGTCACTTTCTGGCGCAGGCGGCGCGCCATGAGCTACAGGGCGAATAATCCTTTATTCGTGTGCTGAGTGCCTGCTCAATCCTTCGGCGCAAGCGATGCAAAGGCGGCGCGGATCTCGTCTTCCGGCAGGTGCGCGCCGATAAACACCAGCGTGCTTTGCGGCGTTTCGTCGCTCGCCCATTCGCGGTCCCAGTCGGCGCTGTAAAGCCGCTGGACGCCCTGGAACAACAAACGGCGCGGCTCGTCCTGAATATAGAGCATCCCTTTGTAGCGCATCAGATTATCAGCGAACTGCAGCAGCAGTCCTTCCATCACGCGGGAAACCGCATCCAGCGCTACCGGATAATCAAAATTCACCACAATAGAGGCGATATCGGTCTGCGCGGGGGGCGCGAAGTGAAAGCGTGGTGCAGGCTGTACGATGCGCTCTTCGAGCATAAAGCCCTGGGTGTCGAAAATCAGGCCCAGATCTACCTCGCCATGTACTACTTTATGCACCGGCGCGCGGGCGTTAATGCGGCGCAGACGGGCCAGCAGCGCTTCGTCTTCGCCCGCCACATCGGTTTTAGTCAGCAGAATGCGATCGGCGTAGCCGATTTGCGACTGCGCCAGCGCGTAGCGGTCCATCTGCTGACCGGCGTGTACGGCGTCCACCAGCGTAATCACGCCATCCAGCAGGTAGCGCTCGCACAGTGTCTCGTGGGAGAAGAACGTCTGGATAATGGGGCCGGGGTCTGCCATGCCGGTGCATTCGATAATCACCCGATCGAATGTGGTAACGCCGCCGTCCAGCAGTTCCAGCAAATCGAGCAGCGCCGATTCCAGCTCTTCCGAGCGGGTACAGCAGATGCAGCCGTTGCTGAGCGTTTTCATCTGCGTGGCGCGGCTGCCGAGGATTTCGCTGTCGATGGGCGTTTCGCCAAATTCGTTTTCAATGACCGCGATTTTATAGTCGTGGTTAGCTTCGAGAATATGACGCAGCAGCGTGGTTTTTCCGGCACCAAGAAAGCCGGTTAAGAGTGTGACCGCAACGGGTTGCATGTTTACCTCCGGTAAGTGTCAGCAGCAGCGCATGCCGCCTTCGCCGCTTGCGCCGTAACGCGCTTCCTGGCGCTCGCGGAAGAATTCGTCGTAGGTCATATACGGTTTATCCGGGTGATTGGTCTTCATATGCTCAACGTAGTTGTCATAATCCGGGATACCAATCAGCATTTTCGCCGCCTGACCCAGGTATTTTTTCGCTTGTCCTAAGTTACCAAACATTGTGTTCCCCAGGCATAAAAGCCCGACGGTACGGGCCGGGGCTTGCGATTGTGTCGATGCAAGGTGGGTGCGCTCCGCTTACCCACCCTACGGATGAAACCTGCACGTATAACGGTGGGTGCGCTCCGCTTACCCACCCTACGGATGAAACCTGTATGTGCGATGGTGGGTGCGCTCCGCTTACCCACCCTACACAAAAAAAGAATCTGTTAAATGTAGGGCGGGTAAGCCTCGCGCACCCGCCGTTTACCGCCATCACATTAATGGTGTGACGAGGTTTTCACGCCGCCTTCCGGCACCGGCACATACGGCGTTTCTTTCGCGCACGGCTGCGCGGAACGACGCGCCTTCATCGCGGTACGCACACCGTAGAAAATGATGCTGTACACCACCACCAGGAACAGAATGCTCAGGCCCGCGTTGGTGTAGTTGTTAATAACGATATGGTGCATGTTGGCTACCTGCTGCTCAGTCAGCTCCGCGCCGCCTGCGGCGATACGCGTTTTGTACTCGTTCGCCATATAGAAGAAGCCTTCCATCTGCGGATTCACGCTAAAGAGCTTCATGCCGAGCGCCCAGGTGGTGCAGATAAGCAGCCACACCGCCGGCACCACGGTCACCCAGATATAACGGGTGCGCTTCATCTTCACCAGAACCACGGTCGCCAGCACCAGCGCCACGGCAGCCAGCATCTGGTTAGAGATACCGAACAGCGGCCACAGGCTCTTCACGCCGCCGAGCGGGTCCACCACGCCCTGATAGAGCAGATAACCCCACAGGCCCACACAGCCCGCCGTCCCGACGATGCCCGCTACCAGCGAATCGGTTTTCTTCAGGAATGGCACGAAGTTGCCTACCAAATCCTGGAACATAAAGCGGCCAGAACGGGTACCGGCGTCCAGCGCGGTCAGGATAAACAGCGCCTCGAACAGAATGCCGAAGTGATACCAGAAGCCCATATTCGCCGCCGGGATGATTTTGTGGAACACGTGGGCGATACCAACGGCAAGCGTCGGCGCGCCGCCCGCGCGGTTCAGTACAGACGGTTCGCCGATATCTTTGGCGGTCTGCATGATCTGCTCAGGCGTTATCACAAAACCCCAGGCGCTCACGGTCGCCGCCGCGTGGGCAGAAACATCCTTGAGCTGCGCCAGAATCAGCGGCGCGTTGTCGGTACCCAGCTCATGCAGGTTCGGCATCGTGATGCCAAGCCCGGCGGGCGGGGTGTTCATCGCGAAATAGAGGCCCGGCTCGATGATAGAGGCCGCCACCAGCGCCATTACGGCGACGAAGGATTCCATCAGCATTGCGCCATAGCCGATAAAGCGCGCGTCGGTTTCGTTCGCCAGCAGCTTCGGCGTGGTGCCGGAGGCAATCAACGCATGGAAGCCGGAGACCGCGCCGCAGGCGATAGTAATAAACAGGAACGGGAACAGCGCGCCTTTCCACAGCGGCCCGGTGCCGTCGATATACTGCGTCACGGCAGGCATTTTCAGTTCCGGATTGAGGATCAGAATGCCTACGGCCAGACCGACAATCACGCCGATTTTCAAAAACGTCGCCAGGTAGTCGCGCGGCGCCAGAATCAGCCACACCGGCAGCAGGGCGGAGACAAACGCGTAGCCCACCAGCGCGTAAGTGATCGTGGTGTCTTTAAAGGTCAGCGCCGGGCCCCAGTACGGGTCGGCTGCGATCACGCCGCCGAACCAGATAGACGCCACCAGCAGCACCACGCCGATAACCGACACTTCACCCACGCGCCCCGGACGGATAAAGCGCATGTAGATGCCCATAAACAGCGCGATCGGCACCGTTGAGCAGACGGTAAAGACGCCCCACGGGCTCTCCGCCAGCGCTTTCACCACGATAAGCGCCAGCACCGCGAGGATAATAATCATGATTAAGAAGCAGCCGAACAGCGCGATGGTGCCCGGCACCGGGCCCATCTCCTCTTTGATCATCTCGCCAAGCGAGGCACCGTTCCGGCGCGAGGAGATAAACAGCACCATAAAATCCTGCACCGCGCCCGCCAGCACCACGCCTGCGAGCAGCCACAGCGTACCGGGCAGGTAGCCCATCTGTGCGGCCAGCACCGGGCCCACCAGCGGCCCCGCGCCTGCGATGGCGGCGAAATGGTGGCCGAACAGCACGTAGCGGTTGGTGGGCACATAGTTCAGCCCGTCGTTATTAATGACTGCTGGCGTCGCGCGCGTTGGGTCGAGTTGCATCACGCGGCTGGCGATATACAAGCTGTAGTAGCGGTAAGCCACCAGGTAGATGGAGACCGAGGCCACCACAATCCACAAGGCGCTGACGCTCTCGCCGCGGCGTAATGCCACTACGGCAAGACAAAAGGCCCCGATGACGCCAAGAAGCGCCCAGGGCAGATGTTTCATTACTGTTTTTTTGTCCATAGGAGACCTGCTTGTCAGACAGAGATAAAACCGGCTGTGACGTACATCCCTGGCGGCGCAGACGGCGGATAACCAAAAGATTTAAAACACGCTTAATGATGACAAAACGCGCAGGCGGCCTGGAAATGGCTTAAACGAGCGGTTACATAGCGAGGCGAACGGTCATATAGCGCAGCGAGCGGTTCGCCAGCGCCCTGAGCGGCGCGGGTTCTGTGACGCCAGTCACGGGGGGCGGGTAGGAGGGAAGAGGTGGCATGGGCGTTCGACGCTGGCACACGACCCTATTCTCTTTCCGACCGGCATTCACTTTCCCGCTGGGTAATAATGGTAAAAAGTAAAATAGTTTCGCGTTGGTAATAAGTTGTCTTCTGAATTAATAATACATGATATATTTTTACTGTGATCGCACGGGGAATGTGATACCCGTATCACTTTCAGTCAGGGTGAACTACTGTGTTATTTTATACGCGCCCCGGAGATAAGCTTGATTATTAAGTGGTAATAAACACGAATTAAGCACTGATTAATGGAGAGGCGAAAGCCTGAAAATTTATTTGAAAATAAAATCTTCTGATAATCATTAACTTAAAAACATGTGAAAAAAGGAGAACAAATCTGCCCCAAAAATTTACGTTAAAAAGAAACGCATAATTGTTTATTTAATGAACGTTAGATTGCGCTTAAGTCTCTACTTTTGCACTTAATTACCTGCGTGATAATATTTTTTTAACATATATCCTGTGATTATTTTACCCAATATATTTTCTTTTTCTGATAATTATTGAATTTTTTTGAACCTTTTAAAATAACGCGTGCGCTAAAGGATCATTCTTTCACTGACGATAAACAGTTAAACAATTTTTATCATTTAACGTGATGGTGAATGCAATGGCTTTAGTGACGTCGTTTGGCGAGAAAGTGAATAATCTGAGCGTCGGCAAAAAACTGACGTCGGGTTTTATTATTGTGCTGTGCATTATGCTGCTGATTGCTGGTGCCGGAATTTATGGTTTTCGTCAGGTGGATGAGAATGCCCGTAAGGAAACGCTGACCGTCAGTATCGTGACTGCCCTGAACGAAGCGCGTATTAACCGCACGATCTTCCAGCTGACCGGCGAGGAAAAATACGCCGAGCTGAACGCCAGTGCGCTGCGTCAGGTGGGTGAGCAGCTCGCGTCGCTGTCGCAATTTAATATGGATACCGAAGGGCGCGCCCGGTTTGCGGCCATGCAAACCAATCTGCAAACTTATCTCGGCGTGCGCGACAAATATATTCAGACGCTGCGCCAGCGTAATACGCTCGCCGCCGATCTGCATGAGCAGTGGCCGTCTCAGTTTATCGATCAGGCATCGGCGTATAGCGAGCAGGCGGCCGCCAGCCCGCAGGCGGCGATGCTGGCGGCCCGTCTTGCCGCGAAAGCGCAGCAGATACGGAGCGCCGTTGACGCGCTGATCACTCATGGCGACCGCGAGACGCTGAACAAACTCAATGAGCTGCTGGGCAGTATCGACACAACCGCCGCGCAACTGGGAGCCAGTACGCGTGATACGCCGCTGCCGTGGCTCTCCGCATTAACCGATCAGACCCGTATGCTGCACAGCAGCGCCGCGCTGTTTGTGTCGGCTTCAGGCGATCAGCAGACACAATCGACCGCGCTCAGCAACGCCGCGACCGCACTTAATGAAACGGTGAGCGAATTCCATGAGTTTCGCAAAATGCGCATGGCCAATTCCATCAGCCATGTTGAAACGCTGATGCTCAGCGGCACGCTGGCAGGTGTTCTGTTCGGGCTGATTGTCGCCGCGTTCATTACCCGCAATATCACCCGCCCGCTGCGTGAAACATTAGCAGTGGCGAACCGCATCGCGCAGGGCGATTTAACCGTTACCGTCTCGTCGCTGCGCCGCGATGAACCGGGCCTGCTGATGCAGGCGGTCGGCACCATGAACGACAGCCTGAAAAGCATCATTACCCGTGTGCGTCACGGCGTCGATAACGTATCGCGCGCCTCGTCGGAAATCGCCGCCGGGAATATCGATCTCTCATCGCGCACCGAAGAGCAGTCCGCCGCCGTGGTGCAGACGGCGGCCAGTATGGAAGAGCTGACCTCCACGGTGAAAGAAACCGCCGGTAACGCCCAGCAGGCGAGCCAGCTGGCCGCGCAGGCTTCCACCAACGCCGATCGCGGCGGGAAAGTGGTGAATGAAGTGGTCGAGACGATGCGCAACATCCAGGCGAGCTCCGGGAAAATCGCCGACATTATCAGTGTCATCAACGGTATTGCCTTCCAGACCAACATCCTGGCGCTGAACGCCGCCGTGGAAGCCGCGCGCGCCGGTGAACAGGGCCGCGGGTTCGCCGTGGTGGCGGGGGAAGTTCGCACCCTGGCAAGCCGCAGCGCCACCGCCGCCAAAGAGATAGGCGCGCTGATTACGGAGGCGAACCAGCGTGTCGAAAACGGCGCGCAGCTGGTGGCGAGCGCTGGTGAAGCGATGGAAGATATCGTCGGCTCCGTCGCCAAAGTGCGTGAAATTATGGATGAGATCGCCCGCGCCTGTACCGAGCAGAGCCGCGGCATCGCCCAGATTGGCCAGGCCATGTCGGAAATGGACACCACGACCCAGCAGAACGCCGCGCTGGTGGAGGAGTCCTCCGCGGCCGCCTCGTCGCTCGAAGAGCAGGCGCGCGAGCTGGAGCAGATGGTCGCGATATTTAACGTCGGCACCAGCGCGCCTCGCCGTGCTGAGCCCGCCGCCGTGCCGGTCGCGGCGCCTGCGCCGAAAGCGCTCGCGGTGGCGGGTGCTCAGGGCGAATGGGAACATTTTTAAGCGTCAGCTCAGACACACATTAACCCCGGCTTGCCGGGGTTTTTTTATTCGCAGAGGCAGGGCGACTCCCCCGACACTGACGCCTGGGTTGCTATACTCTCTGGGTTGCGGCGCGAACCGCGCTTACGTTTCCCGGCAACAGGACGTTCCCTTCAGGCGGGCCCAGGAGAAATTATGATTGTGCTGTATAACGTGGCGATTGTATTGCTGACGGTCGCGGCGATGGAAATCGTGGCGGCGCTGACGCACAAATATGTGATGCACGGCTGGGGATGGAGCTGGCATCTTTCCCACCATTCGCCGCGCAAAGGCTGGTTTGAAGTCAACGATCTCTACGCGGTGGTGTTTGCGGGCGTGGCGATTTTGCTTATTGCGCTTGGGGCAGGCGGACGCTGGCCGCTACAGTGGATTGGCGCGGGGATGACGCTCTACGGCGCGCTCTATTTTATCGTGCATGACGGGCTGGTTCACCAGCGCTGGCCGTTTCGCTATGTGCCGCGCCGGGGTTATCTGAAGCGGCTCTATCTGGCGCACCGGCTGCATCACGCGGTGCGCGGGCGCGAAGGCTGCGTCTCCTTTGGTTTTCTCTACGCGCCACCGGTGGCTAAGCTGCAGGCGGTGCTGCGTGAGCGTAACGGTCGTCCTGCGCGCGCGGCCGCTGCCAGAGCGCCGAAGGGCGAGGCGACGACGACGCGCCGCGAGAACTCACGGCCATAACCGCGCCTTTCGCCAGCAGGGCCACTTTCTCGGCCTTGCTGGTGCCCTGACGCGTTTCCCACGCGTTAACGCCCGCGCGCTTCACCTTTACGCCAATCTCCCGGTAGACCCCATGCGCGGTGGCGATAGCCCAGGCGCTGCGTAGCGGCAGACCGGCAAGCCCGGCGCGCGCCGAGGCGTAATACGGCTCCGCTTCATCCACCAGCCGTGCGGCGAGACGCGCCAGCGCCGGGCGGTGCGCGCGGTCTGTTAAGGTGTCAGCGCGAAGCCCTTCCTCCTGAAGCCACGTCTCAGGGAGATAACAGCGCCCGATGGCGGCGTCTTCGACAATATCCCGCGCAATATTCGTGAGCTGAAACGCCAGGCCCAGATCGCAGGCGCGATCCAGCACGGCCTCATCGCGCACGCCCATCACGCGCGCCATCATCAGCCCCACCACGCCCGCCACGTGGTAACAGTAGCGCAGCGTGTCATCAAAGGTGTGATAGCGCTCGTCGCGCACGTCCATCGCGAAACCTTCCAGATGATCGAGCGCCAGCGCAGGCGGGATCTGATGTGCCAGCGCTACCTCCTGAAACGCTGCGAAATTTGGCTCGCGCATCGGTTTGCCCGCGTAAGCCTCAAGCGTCAGCGCGCGCAGCAGGGCGATGCGCGCCTGCGGGGTGTCTGTCGGCGCGTCGGCCGTGCGAAAACCAAGCGTCTGGCCGTCAGTCACATCGTCGCAGTGGCGACACCAGGCGTAGAGCATCAGCGCGCTGCGTCGGGTTTTTGCGTCAAACAGTTTCGAGGCGGTGGCAAAGCTTTTCGAGCCCGCCTCGATGGTTTCTGTGGCATGCGTCAGCAGCGGTTTGTCACTCATGCATGCCCCTCCAGCATCAGCCCGGCGGTAGCCTTCGCCGAGCCGATAACCCCCGGAATACCCGCGCCGGGGTGCGTGCCCGCGCCGACTAAATAGAGGTTATCAATGCGGCTGTCGCGGTTATGTGGGCGGAACCAGGCGCTCTGGGTGAGGATAGGCTCCACCGAAAACGCCGAGCCATGATACGCGCCGAGCTGGTCGCGGAAATCGAACGGCGTGAACATACGGTGCGTCACCAGTTGTTCGCGAAGGCCCGGCATATAGTGCTGCTCAAGATATTCAAAAATCCGGTCGCGCAGACGCGGCCCTTCGACATCCCAGTTCAGGTTCGCGGTGCCGAGGTGCGGCACCGGGGCGAGCACGTAATAGCTGCCGCAGCCCGGCGGAGCCAGCGACGGATCGGTGACGCACGGCGCGTGCAGATAGAGCGAGAAGTCGTCCGCGAGCGAGTCGCGTTTAAAAATATCTTCAATCAGCCCTTTGTAGCGCGGCCCGAAGCAGACGGTGTGGTGTGCGAGCTGGCTGTGGTGGTGATTGAGCCCGAAATAGAGCACGAACAGCGAGTTGCTCATCCGCTTGCGGCGCAGTGAGGCCGCCTGCGAGACGCCGCGCGGGTGATGGCCCAGCAAGTTGTTGTAGGTATGTACCACATCAGCATTCGACGCCACGGCGCGCGCGGGAATGCGTCGGCCGTCGGCGAGCGTCACGCCGCTGATTTTGTCGCCCTGAGTATCGAGGCGCGTCACTTTGGCGTTGAGTTCAATCTCGCCGCCCAGATCGGTAAACAGCTTCACCAGCCCCTGCACCAGCGCGCCGGTGCCGCCACGGGCGAACCAGACGCCCCACTGGCGCTCCAGCGCGTGGATAAGCGTATAGATTGATGACGTCGCAAACGGGTTGCCGCCCACCAGCAGGGAATGAAAAGAGAACGCCTGGCGCAGATGATCGTCTTCGATAAATTTCGACACCATGCCATACACACTGCGCCACGCCTGAAGACGCGCGAGCTGCGGGCCTGCGCGCAACATATCGCGAAACGAGAGGAACGGCACCGCGCCAAGCTTCAGATAGCCTTCTTTAAACACCGCCTGCGAATACGCCAGGAACTGGCGATAGCCCTCGACATCGCGCGGGTTGAAGCGGGCGATTTGCGCCTCAAGGCTCGCCTGATCGTTATCGTAATTAAACACCTGGCCGTTCTCCCAGCACAGGCGGTAGAACGGCGTGACGGGCAAAAGATCGACATAATCGGCGATGTTTTTACCGGCCAGCGTGAACAGCTCCTCAATGGCTGAGGGATCGGTAATCACCGTCGGGCCGGCGTCAAAGGTAAACCCTTTATCTTCATAAACATACGCCCGCCCGCCGGGTTTATCGCGCTGTTCAAGCAGTAAGGTGGGAACGCCCGCCGCCTGTAAGCGGATAGCCAGAGCCAGGCCGCCAAAGCCGGACCCGATAACAACAGTTTTAGTCATGATGAAAAGCTCGCAGCCGGGGAGTTTGCTTTAGCACGGCCTGCATGGCCTCGCCCACCGGAACCGGGGGTTTGCCTGTCAGCAGTCGCGCCATATCCATTGGGGTCAGTCGTCCGGCGTAAAACCGGGCGATAAGCCCCGCATTGAGTCCATAAAAGCGCTGCATCACCTGCCAGCGTTGGTCCGGTTTTCCGGCCAGAAACAGCATCCGGTTCAGCAGCCGGAAAAAGCGCTGACGCCGCCACTGGCGCTGCGCGTAATCTGCCGTCAGCGCATACAGCGCTGCTGAAGACGCAGGCGGCTGCGCGGCGATAAGATCGGCAAGCGTTGCCGCGTGCGGCAGCGAATAGCCGGTCGTCGCGTGAAACAGCCCGGCGCGCAGGCCTGCGCGCGCCACGCCCTGCGCTTCGCGCCAGAATGCCTGCGGCGCGCCGGTAAGCGTAATCGGCAGGTTGCCGCGCTCCTCGCGCTCAAGCGTCGCGAGCTGCCAGCCCTGCGAACGCGCGTAGCTGGCGATATTTTCCCGCGCGCGGTCATGATCGAGTGTGGCGCTGTCGATGTAGTGGGTGTCTTCTATCAGTAAGGAATCGGGCGTGATCGGCAGCGTGTAGACAAACCGGTAGCCGCCCTGTTGCGCTACCGTGGCGTCCATCAGAACAGGGCGCGTCAGGCCGTGGGGCGCGGCGAGCCGCCACTGCTGGCCGAGGAACGCCTGCTGGCCTGCGGTGAGATGTGGGCTCGCCTGCCAGCCGCGGCCGTCAATCACCGCGCGGGCGTGCAGCGTGCGCCCGTCGGTGAGCGTCACGCTCTGCGGCGTCAGGCTCGCGACCGGCGCGTTGCGCCAGAGGCGTTCACCCGCGGTTTCCTGCAAAACGTGAGCGAAACGCTCAGACGTGACGCTGTAGTAGCCGCCATCCAGCGTGCGCGTCAGCGCCGGAAAGCGCACCTCGTAGCTGTCCCAGCGGTGCGCCACCAGCGGTGTGAGCCAGGCGTGCTGTTCGGCCGTGAGATCCGCGCCGTGAAATGACCAGGTGTGATTGCCGCCGGGCGCGTCGCTTGCCTCAAGCAACAGCACGTTAAGCCCCGGCTGTCGCGCGCGCAGGCGCAGGGCGATAAGCCCGTTTGCCAGACCGCCACCAGCGAGAATCAGATCCCACCGCGTGTTCATAAAGGAGCCTGCGCGAATACAGGGCGGCGCTCATCCAGCGCCTGTTCAGCGATCTGCGCCGCGCGTACGACGCCGCCCGCCTGCGCCAGCGCGCGCTGCATCGCGACGAGACGCGTGCGGCAGCGATCGTCGCCAAGCAGCGTTTTAAGCTTGCGGGCAAAGGTGCGACGCCCGGCGAAGCGCGAGACGCGCTGCCCGATGCCGCAGTGCTCCACCCGCGCCGCCACGCCGGGCTGATCGAACGCCAGCGGCACCACTAACAGCGGCGTGGCGCTGGCGATAGCGTCCATCACCGTGTTAAGCCCGCCGTGGGTAATGACGGCATCCGACTGGCTGAGCGCCAGCGGCTGGTCGGTAAATCCCGTGACCTGTGTGGCCCCGCTGGCTTTCAGCGCGCTGGCCTGCGCGTCATTCAGGCCGCCGCAATGCGCGACCAGCAGTTCGACGTCAGCGTCGCGACAGGCGCGGGCGATGGTGCGAAACAGCCCGTAGCGATGCCCCTGTAACGTGCCGAGTGAGGCGAACACGCGCGGGCGTGTCGCGTCTGGCACCGGTTCCGCTACCGGCGGCTGCGGCGGACGCAGCGGACCGACTGCATGAAAGCAGGGCGGCAGTGCGTGGCGCGGGAAATCGAGCGCGCTGAGCGTCTGGCTGATTTGCGCCAGCGGCGAGAGACAATCATGCAGCCCGCGACGGGGCGAGAGCCCGAAGCGCTGCGCGTGGTGGGCAATCACTTTACTCTGGCGACCCATCAGCCAGTCGTGTATCTGCTGGCTGGTCTGGTAAATCTTGCGGGCGCGCGGCGTCTGCGCATAGCGAAACGGCATGACCGGCAGCGGAAGCCCTGCCTCGCGGTTAACCGGCAGGGCGCAGGCGACCGAGACAAACGGCAGCTCCAGCGCGTCGGCGACGATACCGCCCGCGGGCTCCATCTGATCGACAATCAGGCCGTCCACGCCAAGACGCGTCAGCGCGTCGGGCAGCTCCCGGCACAGCATATCGGTGGTGCGCGCCAGATCGTCAATCAGGCTCAGGATGGCCGGGCCGCCCGGATGCGCGGTCAGGCGTAAGGTGCGGGCGAGGCTGCCGGGCGGATGGCTCGCTTCGCCTACCGGGTAAAAACCGATGTTCGAATCGTCCAGCAACGTGCGGGCCTCGGCCTGCTGAATAAAGGTGATGCGATGCCCGCGCGCGATAAGCGCCTGTGCGAGCGCCTGCATGGCATGAACGTGACTGTAAAGCGGGGGCGTAATGACGGCGTAATGGCTCATTCCTCATCCCCGACGCGCGCCAGCCGGGCCTCACGCAGCGCGCTGATACTGGCGCTGCCGGTGCAAAAACAGGCGACCCGCAACTGTTCAATCACGACCGCGAAATGGTCCAGCACGGCGCTGGTGGAGGTGGTCGCGCTGCCGAGCACCGCCGCGGCCTGCCCGACGAGACTTGCGCCCATCGCCAGGGCTTTGGCGGCGTCGATACCGTCGCGAATGCCGCCAGAGGCGATAAGCGGCATCGACGGGAATGCCTGATGTATCTGGCGCAGCGCCTGCGCGGTGGGAATGCCCCAGTTGGTGAAGGCCATCGCCACGTTACGGGCATGGTCGCTCGCCGCGCGTTCACCTTCCACGGCGGCCCAGCTGGTGCCGCCTGCGCCTGCCACATCCAGCATCGTGACGCCTGCCTCCGCAAGCTGGCGCGCCACCGGCACCGAGAGGCCAGCGCCGACTTCCTTTACCACCACCGGCACGGGAAGGGCGTTCACGACGCGTTCAATTGACGCCAGCACGCCGCGCCAGTCGCGATCGCCGCCGGTCTGCAGCGCCTCCTGCAACGGATTAAGATGAATAATGAGCGCGTCCGCCTCCACCATATCGACGGCGCGCCGGGCGTAATCCAGCCCCTGAATGCTGCCGATTTGCGCGGCACCGAGATTCGCCAGCAGCGGGATATCCGGCGCGTACCGGCGCAGTTCGCCCGTCAGCCCCCAGTTGTCCTCGCTCTCCAGCGCCACACGCTGTGAGCCGACGCCCATCGCCAGCCCCAGCGTCTGCGCGGCTTCGGCGAGGTGACGGTTGATATCGCTCGCGCGCCGCGCGCCGCCGGTCATGGAGCTAATCAGAAGCGGCGCTTTCATCACGCGGCCAAACAGGCGGGTGCTGAGATCGATGTCGTCAAGCGCGAGTTCCGGCAGGGCGCAGTGCTCAAAACGCCACTGCTCAAAGCCGGTGCGAATCGTTTGTTTAGCCCGCTCCGGGTGCAGAACGATATCCAGATGATCGTTCTTGCGTTGGCTCAGTTCCTTGTCCTTCATTCATACTCCAGTAACAGTCACTGTCGGCGACACGGCGCGCTTTCAGCCAAACATAGCCAGCTGTTTATCAAACCAGGCGTACATAAAACGGCGGGTGGACGCGCCGCGCGAACAGGCACCGGTGAGATGCTCATCGGCGCGCAGCAGGTGATCGCGCAGGCGCTGATGCACCGCTTCCGGACCAAGCATCGCCACCAGCGTTGATTTCCCGGCGTCTTTATTAATGTCTTTACCGGTATGGTTCAGGCCATCCGCCAGATCGTCAAGCAGCTGGAACGCCTGGCCGAGATGGCGCGAGAACTCGCGAAGCTTATGGCGCACCGACGCGGAAGCGCCGGCGGCGATGGCGGCGATTTGCAGCGTGGCGTCAAACAGCACGCTGGTTTTGAGATCGTTAGTGGCAAGTATCGCCTCGGCGCTGCGGGCCTGGTTGCCTTCGCTGAGATCGCGAAACTGCCCCTGCACCAGCCCCTGCAACCCGACGGCGCTGGAAAGCTCGCTCACCGCCTGAGTTTTGCAGCTATCGGATAACGGGTTGGCCTGCGCCACCACGCCGAATGCCCGGCTCAGCAGCGCCACCGCCGCGAGGATCGCCACGCTTTCGCCATACTGGCGGTGAATGGTGGGCTTGCCGCGGCGCAGCAGGGCGTTATCCATACACGGAATATCGTCGAGCATCAGCGAAGCGGCGTGCACCATCTCCACGGCGCAGGCGAGATCCATCAACGCGGGCTGACTGGCGTCGCAGCCGAGATCGCGCGCGGCGAGAATGAGCAGCAGCGGACGCACCCGCTTACCGGGCGTCAGCGCGCCTTCGCGCATCGCGGCGCAGACCAGATCGCGCTCCTGGCCCGGCGGCAGAAGCTCGTCAAGGCGGGTTTGCAGCGCGTCGCGCAGCGCCTGCAATTCGATTTCCTGCCCTGAAGATTTCACGGCGTTAGCGTTCATGGTTAAGGCCTCTGATGGTGTCCGTTATCGCTGTGGCGTGGAAGGAATGAAAAGCGCAACTGCGCGCGAGTGCCGCCCTCAGGCGCGCGGCAATCGTCGCATCAGGCGAAATGTGGGATTTTTTGTGTCTGAACAACTGATTATCTTCACGGTAATCTTTCCGGATACGTTCTTAAAAAGCGTAGCGTAATCCCGGAAAATTTCTTCAGCTAACCTCAGTGTGGCACAAAACTTTACAATTCTGTGAGCTGTTGTACAGGTTTATGCGAGCAGAGAGCGCAGCAGCGTCATCACCTGACGGACTTCATCCGGCGTAAGCGCGCCATCTTTGGCGAAGCGGATGCGGCCATCTTTATCCAGAACCACCACGGCGGAACCGCCCGGCTGAAGCCGCCAGGCGCGCTGCACCGCGCCCTGGCCGTCGAGCACAAAGACCGATGAGGGATACGCTTTTTTGGTGCTTTCCAGACTGCGGCGCACAAAGATGGCGCTGCCGGGAATGGCATCATCGGTGTTGATTATCGTGGTGGCCTGAAATTTATCTGCCGGCAGTTGCGCCGCCGCGATGGCGTCGCTGATGCCTTTATTCAGATCTTTCGCCGACAGCCTGCCCGCCACATGCAGCACCAGGCCCACTTTGCCGCTAAGCCGCGCGCTGTTCCAGTCACGATAATCAATCTCGCCCTGATTCAGCGTCAGCTCGCCGCGCTCAGCCACGCCAACCGGTGCCACCCGTTCGCCTTCCGTAAAATTGTGCGCGCAGGCGAAAAAGGGCAGCAGAGTGCAGATGAGCAGTAACGAACGCAGCATGGGAAATCCTCAATATGGGGAGTTGGGAAAAGTGTAGTGGAGATTGCCCGGTTGGGTTGAGGGATGACAGATGAGCGTGTTCTGACGTTTTGATCGGGAGAAGAGTGAGGTTATTGATTTTGAGGTATAAAGGAAAATCAAAAACAGGGAGACGAGAATGATGGGATGGATCAAAGCCGCGTTGTGTAGTATCGGCGTGATGTTTTTCTCAGGCGCTGCATGGGCTGAAAAAATCCAGTGCCCGACTACTCTGACAGAGAAAAATCACGTCCACAGGCTGCATCTGGTCGATGTGTTTGAAGGCCCGCCGGAAGAGCTTGCGTCTTTATTGCCAGATACGGACGATGAAATGATCTGGACATTAAGCGATTCGCAAAACTATGCGAAAGCGCATAACACCGCTGTTTTTCTGGTGTGCCAGTATCAGGGCACCGCTAAAAAAATCACCCTGAAGGTACCTGCCAGCGCCAAAAAATGTATGGCCTGGTTTGGGAATAATAAAAATGATTTCTATGCCGGGTGTGAGTAGTGGTTTCAATTCACGTCCCGCATATTCAAGGAGCGGAAGCCCCGCTACGCGTCTGGTGATGTAGGCGAAGGTAGACGTTTTGGCCGAAGCGTCGGCGGAGGCTGGTTTTATGGAGGCGCAGCCGTCTTCTGGCGCTCTGTCACTAATTGTAAGGGGAAACCAAAATCCCTTTGAATTATTACGGCCTGTCAGTAAAGAGGCTGCGCTAATGCGTTGGGATTATTACGGTAAAACAGGTAACTGAAAAAATAGAGGTTTCACATCGTGGCTTTTTCCTAATCCGTAGAAGTTCCGTAATGAAATGCCTCATAAATGGCATTTCCCTGAATTCATGTAAGCCATTATTGCATGGGGCGATTTCCGGTCAGTTATAGTTACAATCACACTATGAATGGCACTTACATGGAAAAAGCAAAAGGAGACACACATACCTTATGTAGCCGGATAGAGCTGTAAGCTGCTGCACTTGGTTACGTTATCCCTTATATAAAAATGGAATTTACAAAAAGTGCTTATAACATAAAAGATGATGCTCGGGGATACAGCTTCTATACACCAGCGATTCAGTCGAAGATGCAACATATTTCCAGAAGGTATGAGTTCAACTTTAATAATGTTGGTGGGCCAGTATCGCATGTAAGCACGGTTAAATTTTTTTGATGCCCAGAAAATAACAAAAATTGATGACCACCTTGTTAAAAGAGGATTTAAGCAACAAGAAAATGCGATATCGAAGCGACTTGCTGGGTGACGGCAACCCAATAGAAACCGTGTGCGTTAATACTTCTCAAGGGGAAAATAGGGTAATTGTCGAGGTAGTAAATCATTTTCCGTAACAGGCAGCAATTTTAACGTAGATAGATATAGTCGCTCGTCAGGCGATTTGTTCATCACCATTATTCATCCGCTCTGCTCAGCGTCAATTAATACATCGCGATGTGAGTCATGTCTGCATCAGACACATGAGGTTAGCCACAGGAAAAATCGACTCTCAGACGGGCAGAACATGACTGTTCTTCGCAAGACCGAAGCAGTAAACGTATGTCAGGCAAAGGGGTTGTCGCAACATTATGCGGGCTGGTAGGTCTGCTACTGTCGACATATCGTTACTCGGCTCAGCGTTCGGTTGCTGATACGCAACAGTCTCTACGCATTGAGCTGGCGTTTTGGTTACGGGGATATCTGGCAGTTTTTACCGTTATTATGAAATCCGATTAGGTGAACAAAGCCCCAAAATTTCATCAGGGGCTTTCGACAGGCTTACTTCGTGTAGCTATTTCGAATGGTACGCAGAATGACACGCCCGTTTGGCTCTTCGCCATCGCCCTGAATAACAGAAAAGGTGTTTCCATCAAGGCATTTATCAATTCTTTTTTGGCCTAATTCTGTAATACGCCAGGAGGCATCCGCAGCTTTTTTATAATCATAATCGTTGACTTCAGTGTTATCTTTAGCATGGATAACAATCCTGATTCCCTCTGTTTCCCATACTTTATCTTCAAAATCACGTACTTTCATTTTTAATCCCTATTGCTGTTTTTCGTCTAAATAATCCTAAGGCCCCTTTAGATGTTAAAACCTAAACAATCCTTTAAATGCTCAGGAGCCAAATGAGAATAACGCATTATTATCTTAATGTCTCTATGGACGAGCATTAATGTAGAACTAATGAGTTTCCACCATTCATCATAAATCGACAGGTAAATGTGTGCCGTACCATACAGGTGAGTTGTCGTGCTGGTAATTCTGTGTGTGCTCTTTCCAGTACAGCTCGAAACATGCAATAACATGCCCTAACAGATGATCTTTTTTATCCCGGCTAAGGCGGCATAAAGTTCTTTATCGATTAGAACGATGTTTTTTTCTGTCATATATTGTGATTTATACGATTTTATATTCGTGGGCTGGGTTTTTCTCATGTTTACCGCCTCAACAAGGGAGTGTTATTGAAGACAGCCTATGATTACGTCTTCTGAACTCTGTGCAATTTGTTGCCGTCTATCTGCTGAAGTTGAGGCGCTTAAAGCAGAAACAAAAAAGCCACCCTCGCGAGGTGGCTTAATTATATGAATTTAAAGCTAAAATTTGGTGGCCCCTGTTGGGTTTGAACCAACGACCAAGCGATTATGAGTCGCCTGCTCTAACCACTGAGCTAAGGGGCCGTGGCGCTGGATTATAAAGTAACTGGCGACGCCAATCCAGTCTCGGTGTCGCGGCTGCTGAATTTGTAAGCAGGCGCGGCGTAAGGCTTTATACTTTACAGATCCGAGAGTTAACAGGAGAGGACATGATTAACGATATTCTTGAGCCGGGTCTGCGGGTGGTCTTTTGCGGGATTAATCCGGGAAAGTCGTCGGCGCATACGGGGTTTCACTTTGCGCATCCGGGTAATCGCTTCTGGAAGGTTATTCATCTGGCCGGGTTTACGGATCGCCAACTGAAGCCTGAAGAAGAGCGCCATTTGCTGGATACGCGCTGCGGCATCACGAAACTCGTAGAACGCCCGACGGTGCAGGCGAACGAAGTGGACGTAAAAGAATTGCATGAGGGCGGGCGTAATCTCATTAAAAAAATCGAGGATTTCCAGCCAGATGCGCTCGCGGTGCTGGGCAAAAAAGCCTATGAGCAGGCATTCAGCCAGCGCGGTGTGAAGTGGGGTAAGCAGAAGCTAAAAATCGGCAAGACGGAAATTTGGGTGCTGCCTAACCCAAGTGGGCTGAATCGCGCTTCGCTCGATAAGCTGGTGGAAGCCTACCGTGAGCTCGACGACGCGCTGGTGGCGCGCGGCAGATAACAGAACGGCGCAACTCTCGCTGCGCCGTTATGAGCAGAAAAAGGCAGGTGGTTTAGCCGCCAGCCTGTTCAATAATCAGCTTACCGAGCGACGACTGGATGCGGAAGCAGAGCGTCTTGATTTGCGACTGATACATCGTGATGACAATGTCGTTTAGCTCCGGCGTCATCCCGTCTTTCAGCGCCAGATATTTCCCCGTTTTCGCGGAGAGTGCGTCCATTTCAGCGGCGTAGCGGCTGTAGGTTTTCGGGCCGTAGTGCTTGAGCGCGTCGAGCTCTTTACGGCAGGTCGCCATGCTGTTGGTGCTTTCAGAGGCTGCCGAGAAAGGCTGGCTTTCAGGCTGCTGTGGAGCAGGCGGCGTTTGCGCGGCGACCGGAGCGGGCGCTGGCGTAAGCGGCGTTACCTGGCTTTTTGGCGGCTGGCTGGCGCATCCGGCCAGTAAAACGCATGTCATAAATAACAGCGACTTGTTCATCCCGGTTCCTTGCAATGTTATCAACGCGATGTTTCATTTTTATACGCAAAATCTCACAGCAAATTACTCAGAATCTATAATCCTGACAAATTCTTTTTGCTAATTAATCCACGCATATCACGATGATTTATCGTTGCAGGGCCGCCTGTTGAAAGGTAGCCCGTAAAAGTCGCTTCAGTCATTTCTGGTGCCAATAAAAAAGCCCTCCGAAGAGGGCTTTTTAAACGCGTTATCACAGACGATTAATCGTCCAGGAAGCTGCGCAGCACTTCAGAACGGCTCGGGTGACGCAGCTTACGCAGCGCCTTCGCTTCGATCTGACGGATACGTTCGCGGGTTACGTCGAACTGTTTACCCACTTCTTCCAGCGTGTGGTCGGTGTTCATGTCGATACCGAAACGCATACGCAGCACTTTCGCTTCACGCGCGGTGAGACCGGCCAGCACGTCGTGCGTCGCCGCACGCAGGCTTTCGGTGGTCGCGGAGTCCAGCGGCAGCTCGAGGGTGGTATCCTCGATGAAATCCCCCAGATGCGAATCTTCATCGTCGCCGATCGGCGTTTCCATGGAGATAGGCTCTTTGGCGATTTTCAGCACTTTGCGGATTTTGTCTTCCGGCATCAGCATGCGCTCGGCCAGCTCTTCCGGCGTCGGCTCGCGGCCCATCTCCTGCAGCATCTGGCGGGAGATACGATTGAGCTTGTTAATGGTCTCAATCATGTGCACCGGAATACGAATGGTGCGCGCCTGATCCGCGATAGAGCGGGTGATGGCCTGACGGATCCACCAGGTCGCATAGGTGGAGAACTTGTAGCCGCGGCGGTATTCGAATTTATCTACCGCTTTCATGAGACCGATGTTGCCTTCCTGAATCAGATCGAGGAATTGCAGGCCACGGTTGGTGTATTTCTTGGCGATAGAAATAACCAGACGCAGGTTCGCCTCAACCATCTCTTTCTTCGCACGACGCGCTTTCGCTTCGCCGATAGACATACGACGGTTGATGTCTTTCACCTGCTCAATGGTCAGGCCGGTTTCTTCTTCGATCTGCTGCAGTTTTTGCAGGCTGCGGTGCACATCTTCCGCCACGTCGTGGAGCTTTTCAGACCACGGTTTGTTCATGGCGATTGCCGCGTTAAACCAGGTTTCGCTGGTTTCGTTGCCGGTGAAGAGGGTGATGAAGTTCTTCTTCGGCATTTTGCACTGCTCAACGCACATCTTCATGATGATACGTTCCTGGGTACGCACGCGGTCCATCATGGTGCGCATGCTGTTCACCAGATAGTCAAACTGCTTCGGCACCAGGCGGAACTGTTTGAACACTTCAGAAAGCTTCAGGATCTCTTCCTGAGACGCCGCGTTGCTGCGGCCTTTGGCTTTGATGGTGTCGCGGGTCACTTCGTACTGGGTACGCAGCTCACCGAATTTTTCACGGGCCAGTTCCGGATCGATGCTGTTGTCGTCATCGCTGCTGTCGTCGTCAGACTCTTCGTCTTCATCTTCGTCATCATCCATCTCTTCCTGAGAGAGTTCTGAGCCGACATGCGTCGCGGTAGGCGCCAGATCTTCTTCGGCGTTCGGATCGACAAAGCCGGTGATCAGATCGGAAAGACGCGCTTCGCCCGCTTCAACGCGATCGTACTGCTCCAGCAGATAGGTGATCGCTTCCGGGTATTCGGCGACAGAGCACTGAACCTGATTGATGCCGTCTTCGATGCGTTTAGCGATGTCAATTTCGCCTTCACGGGTCAACAGCTCAACGGTACCCATTTCACGCATGTACATACGAACCGGGTCAGTGGTGCGCCCGATTTCAGATTCAACGCTTGAGAGCACCTGGGCCGCAGCTTCTTCCGCGTCTTCGTCGGTGCTGTTGGAGTTTTCAGCAAGCAACAGATCGTCGGCGTCCGGCGCTTCTTCCATCACCTGGATGCCCATGTCGTTAATCATTTGGATGATGTCTTCGATCTGATCGGAGTCGACGATATCTTCCGGCAGATGGTCATTGACCTCGGCATAGGTCAGATAGCCCTGCTCCTTACCACGGGTGACAAGAAGCTTAAGCTGTGACTGCGGGTTTTGCTCCATAAGACGGTATCCACACTTATTTCATGAGGTTGGTGTCGGTAGGCGTTGCCGCCAACAATAACGTGTGCCCCGGGGTTCATATCACAACATGTTGCAAGCGACGGCGTTTCAGTAGTGCCTGGACGCTTCGACAGCGATATAAAACCACAGGGCGGTGCGGGCTGTTTTATTATTGCCGCTGCCCGGCAGTGCGGCTCTCGGGTGCACCCGATCGTCAATCGGCAATTAAGCCGCGGAATTTATTTTCTGGCGCGCGCCTCGGTAATGATGCGCACTTCTTCGCGCTCCGCCGCGCTAAGTCCCTGGGTGCGCGAGCGGGCGATCAATTCTGTTAGTCTCAACTCCAGCACTGAATCAAACATATGGTCCAGCGCGTCGGTGAACGTTTTCTCTGCGATATCCTTATCTGCTATATCGTCCCACGTTGAGAGTTTTTCAAGGGTAGCGGCTTCTTTTGTACCGCGATAATGTTCGAGCAACTGCCCGGTGGTCAGACCAGGCTGTGAAAGACAAGTATTGACCAGCTCTGCAAACAGCTCCAGTCCCGGCAGCTTTGTTTTATCCAATGCGGCCAGTGAGGGCACTAAAGGCGCCAGCTCAGGATTCTGGACTAATAATCCTATCAGTATACGCATGGTTGTACGCTTTAGCGTCGGCGCAGGCCGCGTTTGCGAATTATCTGCCTGGCGCGTCATCAACCGCTCAAGCTGGCTGTCATCCAGAATGCCGAGCTTGTTGCCTAACTCCTGACGCAGATAGATGCGCAGCGTCTCGCCCGGCACCTGGCTGATTAACGGCAGCGCCAGCGTGCTGAGCTGCGCACGCCCGTCCGGCGTGCTCAAATCCACCTGCGGCAGCAGGCTGTTAAACAGGAACGTCGAGAGCGGCTGTGCCTGCTCCATACGCGCCTCGAACGCCGCTTTGCCTTCCTGACGAACCAGCGTATCCGGGTCTTCGCCATCGGGCAGAAACATAAAGCGTAGCTGACGTCCGTCCGTCATGTAAGGCAGCGCGGTTTCCAGCGCGCGCCACGCGGCGCTTCTGCCTGCTCTGTCGCCGTCGTAACAGCAAATCACGTTATTCGTGACACGAAAAAGCATCTGGATATGCTCTGCCGTGGTCGCGGTGCCGAGCGAGGCGACCGCATAGTTAATGTCATACTGCGACAGCGCCACGACATCCATATAACCTTCGACCACCAGAAGCCGCGGCGGGTTCGGATCGCTTTGCTGAACTTCATAAAGGCCATACAGCTGGCGGCCCTTATGGAAAATATCGGTTTCCGGGGAGTTTAAATATTTCGGCAGCGCATCGCCTAACACGCGGCCGCCAAAGCCTATCACTCGCCCGCGCTTGTCGCGGATGGGGAACATCACCCGTTCGCGAAAGCGGTCGTAACTGCGGCCGTGATCGTTGGTCACCAGCATGCCCGCGTCGATAAGCGACTTGCGGTTTTCGCTGTTATTGCCAAAACGCTTGAGCACGTTGTCCCAGCCCGGCGGCGCGTAGCCAATCGCGAAACGTTCAATAACCGATTCGCTCAGCCCGCGTTTTGCCAGATACTGGCGCGCTGGTTCGGCGCTTTGCGCCTGTAAGGCCTGACGATAAAAACCGTTCAGCCCGTCCAGCAGCTCATACAGCGTCTGGCGCTGGTGACGCTCTATTTGCGTCGGTCCGCTACCCGCTTCGAACGGCACTTCCAGATTATGCATCGCCGCCAGCTCTTCGACGGTCTCGACGAATTCGAGCTTGTCGTAATTCATCAGGAAGTCGATAGCGTTGCCGTGCGCGCCGCAACCGAAGCAGTGATAAAACTGTTTTTCGCCGTTTACGGTGAAAGAGGGGGTTTTTTCATTATGGAAGGGACAGCACGCGTGGTAGTTCTTGCCCTGCTTCTTGAGCTTTACCCGTGCGTCTATCAGGTCGACGATATCGGTGCGAGCCAGCAGATCATTGATAAAGACACGTGGGATTCGTCCAGCCATAAGCCCCGTTTTTATCAGCCCATAAACGAGAATAAGCCGCGCATTCCTTTCGGAAGCACGGCCTCTACAACTACTACTCTGTCTGTTTCAGGGGAGGATATCCCCTGAGGAATTAGTACAGACGAGTACGGCGTGCGTTTTCGCGAGCCAGTTTCTTCGCGTGACGTTTCACTGCGGAAGCTTTGGCGCGTTTACGTTCGGTAGTCGGTTTTTCATAGAATTCACGACGACGAACTTCCGCCAGAACACCCGCTTTCTCGCAGGAACGTTTGAAGCGACGCAGTGCTACGTCGAACGGCTCGTTTTCACGTACTTTAATTACCGGCATGTGCCTCTCACCTTTGATTAATTCGGTTCTGCTGGCATCAGATAGCCAGCTTATTTCAAAATGGTGCGGAATTTTACTGCAACTGCTGCTGCTTTGTAAAGCACCGCCAGGACCAGAAACGCGGTTTTTGTGCGGTCTATTCCAGGGGCACGTATTATACACTATCTGGCCGCCTGGGTTGAGCAAAGTTTTACATCGGCCACCGTTGGCCCTACACTGCGCGGCAGGCGAGAGAGGTAAGAAAAACCATGCGTGTACTGGGAATTGAGACATCCTGTGATGAAACCGGCATCGCGATTTATGACGATGAAAACGGGTTATTAGCCAACCAATTGTATAGTCAGGTAAAACTGCATGCCGATTACGGCGGCGTCGTGCCTGAACTGGCCTCGCGCGATCACGTGCGTAAAACTGTGCCCCTGATTCAGGCTGCCATAAAAGAAGCGGGCCTGACGGCGAAGGATATCGACGCGGTGGCGTATACCGCAGGGCCAGGACTTGTGGGCGCGCTGTTAGTCGGCGCGACGGTCGGCCGCGCGCTGGCGTTCGCCTGGGATGTGCCTGCGGTGCCGGTGCACCACATGGAAGGCCATCTGCTGGCACCGATGTTAGAAGACAATCCGCCCGAATTTCCTTTCGTGGCGCTACTGGTTTCTGGCGGCCATACGCAGCTTATCAGCGTGACGGGGATCGGCCAGTATGAATTGCTGGGCGAGTCTATTGACGACGCTGCGGGCGAAGCGTTCGATAAAACCGCCAAGCTGCTGGGTCTTGATTACCCGGGCGGCCCGATGCTGTCGAAAATGGCGGCGCAGGGCACAGCGGGGCGTTTTACCTTTCCGCGTCCGATGACCGACCGTCCGGGCCTGGATTTCAGCTTCTCCGGGCTGAAAACGTTCGCCGCGAATACCATTCGTGATAACGGCACCGACGATCAGACCCGCGCCGACATTGCGCGCGCGTTTGAAGATGCGGTGGTGGACACCCTGATGATCAAATGCCGCCGTGCGCTGGATCAGACCGGCTTTAAGCGTCTGGTGATGGCGGGCGGCGTGAGCGCTAACCGCACGCTGCGCGCGCGTCTCGCGGAAATGATGCAAAAACGCGGCGGCGAGGTTTTCTATGCGCGCCCGGAATTCTGTACCGATAACGGTGCGATGATCGCCTATGCAGGCATGGTGCGTCTGAAAGCGAAAGGCGAAGCGGGGCTTGGTGTGACCGTGCGTCCGCGCTGGCCGCTTTCGGAGCTGCCTGCCGCGTAACGCGTCAGCAAAGTCATAAAGAAAAGGAGTGAATCATCACTCCTTTTTTTGTGGCCGCTTTTTGCGAAACCGGCTCCAGATTTTGCTTTCCTGGCCGCGCCACAGGCGCTGAATATTATCGTGATGGCGCAGAAGAATAAGACACGAGAGCATCGCTACCGGGAATGTAAACTGCGGCTTAAACCACCAGACATAAAACGGCGCCACCAGCGCGCTGACGATCGCGCCAAGCGAGGAATACCCGCTCAGTAACACCGTCAGAAGCCAGGTGCCTGCCATCACGCCAGTAAGATCCCAGCCGATAGGCGCAATCGCGCCGAACGCCGTCGCCACGCCTTTACCGCCGCGAAAATGGAAAAAGACCGGCCAGATATGGCCCAGACAGGCAGCAATGGCGATAAGCCCCAGCCAGAATGGCGTCACGCCCAGCGCATACGCACCCCAGACCGGCAGCATGCCTTTCAGCACATCGAATATCAGTACCGCCAGGGCTGCTCCCTTGCCGCCAATTCGCAGGACGTTGGTCGCTCCGGGGTTGCCGGAACCGCTGTCACGAGGATCGGGAAGACCCGCGATGCGGCAGACCAGAATGGCGCTGGAGATCGAGCCGCAAAGGTACGCGAGGAGGATCATTCCAGGCGCGATTGCACTCATAACGCTGTTCCGTTGTGAAAATGTCGTTGTATTCTCTGCATCTGTGGATAATACGCATATTTTGCCGGAAGTGGTATCCGGCGGGGCTAAAAACAGGCAGGGCCGTGATGGACATAGTATTTATAGAGCAACTTTCGGTAATCACCACTATTGGCGTTTACGACTGGGAACAGACCATCGAGCAGAAACTCGTGTTCGATATCGAAATCGGCTGGGACAACCGGGCGGCGGCGGCGAGTGACGACGTGCGCGACTGTCTGAGCTACGCGGACGTCACGCAGGCGGTGCTGGAACATGTCGGTAATGGTCGTTTCGCGCTGGTGGAACGGGTGGCGGAAGAAGTCGCGGAGATCATTCTGACGCGCTTTAACGCTCCCTGGGTGCGCATCAAATTAAGCAAGCCAGGCGCAGTGGCGCAGGCCGCGAATGTCGGCGTGATGATTGAGCGTAGCAATAATCCGAATTAAAACATTTAAATTCATAATGAGTAAACCAAACGCGGGTATACCGGTCATAATGCAGGAACTTACGCGGCCGTCGCGCTGACTGCCGCGTTTTTTAGCGCTTATTTTTGGGGTACGAGGGTTTACTGAATGACTGATATGCACTCGCTGCTGGTGGCGGCGATCCTGGGCATTGTTGAAGGGCTCACCGAATTCCTGCCGGTCTCCAGTACCGGTCATATGATAATTGTGGGTCACCTGCTGGGGTTTGAAGGCGACACTGCGAAAACTTTCGAAGTGGTTATCCAGTTGGGTTCCATTCTGGCGGTCGTCGTGATGTTCTGGCGTCGCCTGTTCGGGCTCATTGGCATCCATTTCGGGCATCCGCCGCATGAAGGCGTCGGCAAAGGTCGCCTGTCGCTCATCCACATTCTGCTTGGTATGGTGCCGGCGGTCGTGCTGGGGCTGGTGTTCCACGATTTCATCAAGTCGCTGTTTAACCCGATCAACGTGATGTATGCGCTGGTGGTGGGCGGCGTGCTGCTGATTATCGCCGAAGTGCTGAAGCCGAAAGAGCCAAAAGCGCCGGGGCTGGACGACATGACGTACCGCCAGGCGTTTTTTATTGGCTGCTTCCAGTGTCTGGCGCTGTGGCCGGGCTTCTCGCGTTCCGGGGCGACCATTTCCGGCGGTATGCTGGTGGGCGTGAGCCGCTATGCGGCTTCTGAATTCTCGTTCCTGCTCGCCGTACCGATGATGATGGGGGCTACCGCGCTCGATCTCTATAAAAGCATGGGCTTCCTGACGATGGCGGATCTGCCGATGTTCGCGGTCGGTTTTGTCACCGCGTTCGTCGTGGCGCTGGTGGCGATCAAAACCTTCCTGCACATCATCAAACGTATCTCTTTTATTCCTTTCGCGATTTACCGTTTTATCGTGGCTGCCGCCGTTTTCGCGGTGTTCATGTAAACGTCTTAGCCCTCAGCCGCTGGCTGGGGGCATCGCTCTTCCTTCCAGGCCGCCACCGCGCGAATACGCCGTTTTGTCAGTTCCTCACGAATCGCCGGGCCGGTAAAGCCTGCTTCCACCACCTCTTTTGGCGATACCGCGCGCGCCACTTCCCACGCTTCGCGCAATAGCCGCGCCTGCGGATAATCTTTCGCTTCAAAGCCGGTGCGTCCGCGCACGTCAGCCTCGCTGGTAATGGCAATCTGCTCCACGCGCTGCGGCTTGCGCCAGGCGTCTATCGAATCAAACAGGCCCACAATGGTGCGCGGCTTGAGTATCGGGAAGGTGTGAATCAGGTCGTGGAATTCCGCCACCAGCTTCGCGAGATCGCGAATATCGTTCGGCACGCGCAACCGCTCGCAAACCTGCGCCACCAGCCGCACGCCCGCCGGGCCGTGGCCGTGATGGCGCGGCCAGAGGTGCGGCGGCGTTAACCCTTTGCCGAGATCGTGACACAGCGCTGCAAAACGCACGTCCACCGCCGGGCTTAACATTGCGGCCATGGCGAGCGTCATCAGCGTATGGATGCCGGTGTCGATTTCCGGGTGCCATTTGGCCGGGGCCGGAACGCCGAACAGCTTGTCTACTTCCGGGAACAGCACTTTCAGCGCGCCGCACTCGCGCAGCATCAGGAAGTAGATTTGCGGGTTACGGGTGGTGAGCGCGCTTTCGGTCTCTTTCCAGACGCGCTCCGCCGTCAGATGCTCCAGTTCACCGTTCTCCGCCATCTCGCGCATGAGCGAAAGCGTTTCCTGCGCGATGCGAAACCCGAGATGCGCATAACGCGCGGCGAAGCGGGCCACGCGCAGCACGCGCAGCGGATCTTCGTTAAAGGCGGGCGAGACGTGGCGCAGCAGGCGCGCTTTTAAATCGTCGCGGCCGTGGTACGGGTCGATAAATTCGCCGGAATCATCCTGAGCGATAGCGTTAATGGTGAGATCGCGGCGCTGTAAATCCTGCTCCAGTGTCACGTCCGGCGCGGCATAGCAGGTAAAGCCGGTGTAACCCTGGCCTGATTTCCGCTCGGTGCGTGCCAGCGCGTACTCTTCGTGGGTTTGCGGATGCAAAAAGACCGGGAAATCTTTCCCGACCTGCTGATACCCAAGCGCCAGCATTTCGGCGGGCGTGGCACCCACGACCACCCAGTCTTTGTCTTTTACCGGCAGCCCTAACAGGGCATCGCGTACCGCACCACCAACCAGATAACTCTTCACGCATTCCACTCCGACATCAATTCAGCCGACAGATAATACGTTAAGTGTAGAGGAGATGGTGAGTGAAAAGGGCAGCGGGCGCTGCCCTGAGAGGATTAGTTCATCCAGCGGTCTTTGCGTTTGCGGCTTGGGATCATGTGCGGGAGCAGCAAACCGAGCAGCAAACCAACACCCAGCACGCCGCCGCCATACATAAACCACTGCATGATGATGGTGCGCTGTTTATCGTCGATCTGGATATTGGCGGCGTTCACTTTCTTCTGCGCCACGATAAGCTCGTTTTTGAGCTTCTGGTTCTCATTTTTCAGGCCGTTGATGATGCCATCGCTCGCCGCGACTTTCTTCTGCATCTCCGCCGTGCGCTGATTCCAGGTGGTGTCGATATTCGTCAGCTTATCGGTCAGGGTTTTGACCTGATTTTCCAGCTCCGGCACGCGGGTTCGCAGGCTGGGCTCGCTTTTCAGCTGTTCCAGCGGGATCCACGACGTGCGGCCGCTGGCATCACGAATCTGTCCATATTTGCCGTTACTTTCGAGCAGTGCGACTTCTTCGCCGGCGTTGACCGTGCCGACCAGGCGGTAATTGTCACCAGGGCCGCTACGCACCCAGGTGTTGAGTTCATCCGAGACATAGCGTTTTTCTTCGGCAACGGCCTGGAAAGTGACGCTAAGCGCAAGCAAGGAAAAGCAAATCAGACGTAATTTGTGCATCAGTTGGTCGTTATTGTCGTTGAAAGTGGAACGATAGTAGTGGCATCAGTCTGACGATGCAAAGCGTAAACCTGAATGGGAATCTTCCTGGTCAGCCTGTCGCCTGCCACCGCGGCAAATTTCGTATTTTGATGGCGTCAAAAAGCCTCAAACATGGCAATTTTTCACAAAATACTATCTACTGACAGATACCAGGCTATTAAGTTCGCTGGAGTTTTCTTCAGTGTGACCCAACGAGTAAAGCAGAGACATGGCTCAGGAAATCGAACTCAAATTTATCGTCGACCCGGAACAGATTGACGCGCTGCGCGCCACGCTAAACGCCCTTGAGGCTGAACACAGCGCCCCGCGCCAGTTGGTCAACATCTACTACGAAACCGCGGACAACCAGTTGCGCCGTCACGATATGGGGCTGCGTATCCGCGGCGATAATGGCCGTTATGAAATGACCATGAAAGTGGCGGGCCGCACGACCGGCGGGTTGCATCAGCGCCCGGAATATAATGTCGCGCTGGAATCCCCGGCGCTTGCGCTCACGCGCTTCCCGGCGGAAGTCTGGCCGGAAGGGCTGTCGCCCGAGACATTGCAGGCGGCGGTGAAACCGCTGTTCAGCACCGATTTCGCGCGTGAAAAGTGGGTGGTTACTTACGGCGAAAGCCGCATTGAGCTTGCGCTTGATCGTGGCGAAGTGAAAGCCGGCGAGCTGGCGGAACCGATCTGCGAGCTGGAGCTGGAACTGCTGCAGGGCGAGGCGGCCGATGTGCTGAAATTTGCCCGTCAGCTGGTGGCGAAACCGGGCCTGCGCCAGGGCAGCCTCAGCAAAGCGGCGCGCGGCTATCATCTGGCGCAGGGGAACCCTGAACGCCCGCTGCGTCCGCTGACGCTTCTTAAAGTGCCTGCGAAAATCACGGTCGAACAGGGGTTTGAAGCGTCGCTGGAGTGGGCGCTCGATCACTGGCTGTACCACGAAGAGCTATGGCTGCGCGGTAACGATAAAGCGAAGCAGCAGGTGCGTGAGGCCATTGCGCTGGTGCGCCATACGCTGGCGCTGTTCGGCGGCATTGTTCCGCGAAAAGCGAGCACTCGCTTACGCGATCTGCTGACCCAGTGCGAAGCGACGCTCGCGACTGACGCATCGGCCCAGACGGTCGCCTTTAGCGCCATTCAGGCCTCTGCGCGCCTGGCGCTCACCGAATGGCTGATTTTCCGTAGCTGGCAGCCTTTCCTTGATGAAAAGGGCCGTCAGAAAATGGCGGATTCCTGGAAACGCTTTGCCGATATCAACCTCTCGCGTCACGCCGCGGAACTGAAAGCCGCGTTTGGTCAGCCGCTCGGCGACCGCTACGTTGATCAGCTGCCGCGCCTTTCGCGTGAACTGGACGCGCTGCGCCTGCTGGCGGGCGTCTATGACGACACCGTCGCGCTGTTCTGGCTCGATAACTGGCAGGGGCTGCGTCACGCCATCGAAACCGGCCAGCGTATTGAAATCGAGCATTTCCGCAATGAGGCTATCTCGCAGGCGCCGTTCTGGCGGCACAGCGGGAAAGTGTAAATAACCACAGGAAACCCGCATGACGCCGCTCTCCCTCCCTTTGCAACAACAGTGGCAAGCCGTGGTGGAGCGGCTGCCGTTTGATGCCGCCGCGCTCAGCGATGACGCGCGCGCGGTGCTCACCTTCAGCGATTTTGTCCGCGAGGCGCTCAGCGCGCACCCGCAATGGCTGAGCGAGCTGGAAGCCGCGCCGCCCGCGCCTGATGAATGGCGTCACTATCCTGCCTGGCTTCAGACCGCGCTCGCGGAAGTGAACGACGAGGCGGCGCTGATGCGCGCGCTGCGCCAGTTCCGCCGCCGGATGATGACGCGCATCGCCTGGTCGCAGACGCTTAAGCAGGCCACCACGCAGGAAACGCTCACGCAGCTCAGCCAGCTTGCGGAAACGCTTATCGTCGCCGCGCGCGACTGGCTCTACGCCGCCTGCTGTCGCGAATGGGGCACGCCGTGCAACGCGCAGGGCGTTCCGCAGCCGCTGATGATCCTCGGTATGGGAAAACTCGGCGGCGGCGAACTCAACTTTTCTTCGGATATCGATCTTATCTTCGCCTGGCCGGAAGGCGGCTCGACCCAGGGCGGACGGCGCGAACTCGATAACGCGCAGTTTTTCACGCGCCTCGGGCAGCGGCTTATCAAAGCGCTCGACCAGCCCACGCAGGACGGTTTTGTCTACCGCGTGGACATGCGCCTGCGGCCATTTGGCGACAGCGGCCCGCTGGTGCTGAGCTTCGCGGCGCTTGAGGATTACTACCAGGAGCAGGGGCGCGACTGGGAGCGCTACGCGATGGTCAAAGCGCGCATCATGGGCGATAACGACGACGCCTGGAGCCAGGAGCTGCGCGCCATGCTGCGGCCGTTTATCTTCCGCCGCTATATCGATTTCAGCGTGATCCAGTCGCTGCGCAACATGAAGGGCATGATTGCCCGCGAAGTGCGCCGCCGGGGGCTGACCGATAACATCAAGCTTGGTGCAGGCGGCATCCGCGAAACCGAGTTTATCGTTCAGGTGTTCCAGCTGATCCGCGGGGGGCGCGAGCCGTCGTTACAGCAGCGCTCGCTGCTGCCGACGCTTGAAGCGATTGAGCAACTGCGTCTGCTCTCGCCGGACGACGCCGCTTGCCTGCGCGAGGCCTATCTCTTCCTGCGGCGTCTCGAAAACCTGCTGCAAAGCATTAACGATGAACAGACCCAGACGCTGCCTGGCGACGCGCTTAATCGCGCGCGTCTGGCCTGGGCAATGGACGAAGAGAGCTGGGACGCGCTCAGCGCGCGGCTGGAGCGCCATATGGCGGGCGTGCGGCGCGTGTTTAACGAGCTTATCGGCGATGAAGAGCCGGGCACGGGCGAAGAGGCGCTGAACGAAGGCTGGCGCGAGCTGTGGCATGACGCGCTTGATGCCGACGATGACACGCCGGTGCTGAGCGAGCTGGGCGCGGAAAGCCGGATGCGGTTCCTCGCAACACTCGCGGATTTTCGTAAAGAGACCGAAAAGCGCACTATCGGGCCGCGCGGTCGTCAGGTGCTTGATAATTTGATGCCGCCTTTGCTGAACGCCGTCTGTGCAAGTCCGGACGACGCGGCGCTGGCGCTCTCCCGTGTCACGCCGCTGCTCACCGGCATTGTCACCCGTACCACGTATCTTGAACTGCTAAGCGAATATCCCGGCGCGCTGAAGCACTTAATTCGCCTGTGCGCCGCCTCGCCGATGGTCGCAAGCCAGCTGGCGCGCTACCCGCTACTGCTTGATGAACTGCTCGACCCGAATACGCTCTATCAGCCGACGGCGATGGACGCCTATCGCGACGAGCTGCGCCAGTATCTGCTGCGCGTGCCGGATGATGACGAAGAACAACAGCTTGAGGCGCTGCGCCAGTTTAAACAGGCGCAACTGCTGCGCGTGGCGGCGGCGGATATCGCCGGTACGCTGCCGGTGATGAAAGTGAGCGATCACTTAACCTGGCTTGCCGAGGCGATTATTGATGCGGTCGTGCAGCAGGCGTGGGGCCATATGGTGGCGCGCTACGGCCAGCCGACGCATCTGCGCGGTCGCGACGGGCGCGGTTTCGCGGTGGTGGGCTATGGCAAGCTCGGCGGCTGGGAGCTCGGCTACAGCTCCGATCTTGATTTAGTCTTCCTGCATGACTGCCCGGCGGATGTCATGACCGACGGCGAGCGCGAAATCGATGGCCGCCAGTTCTATCTGCGCCTGGCGCAGCGCATTATGCATCTCTTCAGCACCCGCACGTCGTCCGGCATTCTCTATGAAGTGGACGCCCGTCTTCGCCCGTCCGGCGCGGCAGGCATGCTGGTGACCACCGCGGAAGCGTTCGCCGATTACCAGAAAAACGAGGCCTGGACGTGGGAGCATCAGGCGCTGGTGCGCGCCCGCGTCGTCTACGGCGACAGGCCGCTGCAGGCGCAGTTTGACGCGATTCGCCGCGACGTCCTCGCCACCCCGCGCGAGGGCGACAAGCTGCAAACGGACGTGCGCGAAATGCGCGAAAAAATGCGCGCGCATCTGGGCAATAAAAACCGCGACCGGTTTGATATCAAAGCCGATGAAGGCGGCATTACGGATATCGAATTTATTACGCAGTATCTGGTGCTGCGCTACGCGCCGGAGCAGCCGAAGCTGACGCGCTGGTCCGATAACGTGCGTATTCTGGAGCTGCTGGCGCAGAATGACATTATGCGCGAGGACGAGGCGAAAGCGCTGACGCACGCTTATGTTACGCTGCGCGATGAACTGCACCGGCTGGCGCTACAGGAACAGCCAGGTCATGTGGCGCAGACGGCGTTCGGGCCTGAGCGCGAACAGGTGCGCGAGAGCTGGCGGCGCTGGCTGGCCCCGGCGTAACCGTGCGATTGCGCGTAACTGTGCTATCATCGCGCGCAAATTTTGGTGTCTCTCAGGAGAGTCAGGAATGAAAGTAACGCTGCCCGATTTTGAACGCGCAGGCGTCATGGTAGTGGGTGATGTGATGCTGGACCGCTACTGGTATGGCCCGACGAGCCGCATTTCACCAGAAGCGCCGGTGCCGGTCGTTAAAGTGGAAACCATCGAAGAGCGCCCGGGCGGCGCGGCGAACGTGGCGATGAACATCGCGTCTCTTGGCGCCAGCTCGCGCCTGGTCGGCCTGACGGGTATTGACGACGCGGCGCGCGCGCTCAGCCAGTCTCTGGCACAGGTGAACGTGAAATGTGATTTTGTATCAGTGCCGACGCACCCGACTATCACCAAGCTGCGCGTGCTGTCCCGCAATCAGCAGCTGATCCGCCTCGATTTTGAAGAAGGCTTCGATGGTGTGGATCCCGAGCCGCTGCATGAGCGTATTAACCAGGCGCTGGGGCAGATCGGCGCGCTGGTGCTTTCTGACTACGCCAAAGGCGCGCTCGCAAGCGTCCAGCAGATGATCCAGCTGGCGCGTAAAGCAGGCGTTCCGGTGCTTATCGATCCGAAAGGCACCGATTTCGAGCGTTATCGCGGCGCGACATTGCTGACGCCGAACCTGTCTGAGTTTGAAGCAGTGGCAGGCAAGTGTAAAACCGAGCAGGACATTGTCGAGCGCGGCATGAAAATCATCGCCGATTTCGATCTCAGCGCGCTGCTGGTGACCCGCTCAGAGCAGGGTATGACGCTGCTGCAACCGGGCAAAGCGCCGTTCCACCTGCCGACGCAGGCGCAGGAAGTCTATGACGTGACCGGCGCGGGCGACACCGTGATTGGCGTGCTGGCGGCGACGCTGGCCTCCGGCAATTCGCTGGAAGAAGCCTGCTTCTTCGCCAACGCGGCGGCGGGTGTGGTGGTCGGCAAACTCGGTACGTCAACCGTGTCGCCGGTCGAGCTGGAAAACGCGGTGCGCGGACGCGCGGAGACGGGCTTCGGCGTGATGAGCGAGGCGGCGCTGAAAGAAGCCGTGCTGGCGGCACGCAAGCGCGGCGAGAAAGTGGTGATGACCAACGGCGTGTTCGACATCCTTCATGCAGGCCACGTCTCGTATCTGGCGAACGCGCGCAAGCTTGGCGATCGCCTGATCGTGGCGGTCAACAGCGACGCCTCCACCCGACGCCTGAAAGGCGATACGCGCCCGGTAAACCCGCAGGAGCAGCGTATGATCGTGCTGGCCGCGCTGGAAGCCGTGGACTGGGTAGTGCCGTTTGAAGAAGACACACCGCAGCGGCTTATCAGCGAAATCCTGCCGGATCTGCTGGTTAAAGGCGGCGACTATAAGCCTGAAGATATCGCGGGCAGCAAAGAGGTGTGGGCGAATGGCGGGGACGTCATGGTGCTGAACTTCGAAGATGGCTGCTCGACCACCAATATCATCAAGAAGATCCAGAAGAACAGCTAACGCACGTTGCACGAACGCCCCTTGCCTGGCAGGGGGCGTTGTCGTTTCTGTCAGTCCTGTTTGTCGAGGCTATCGACCGGCGGAATGGCAGGCGGCGGCGTTACGGCAGTCACGGGCGCGCTGGCGCTGCCTGCGGTCGTGGTCGCTGAGGTGTCAGCCGGTGCGGAGGTAGTCGCGCCACGCGATTCCAGCGCGGTCAGACGCTGCTCCAGCGCCGTCAGTTTCTCGCGAGTGCGCAGCAGTACCTGCGTCTGCACGTCAAACTCCTCACGACTCACCAGATCCAGGCGAGACAGCTGGGCCTGCAGTACCTGGCGGATTTTCTTCTCAACATCTTCCCCGATCTCACGGATCCCTTTTGGCATCGATTCATGGACCTGACGGGCGATCTGTTCAATTTTCTTCGGGTCAATCATAGCGGTTTCCCTGATCTGGTATGGTCTGAAGAGTAATTGTAATCGCTGATCGGAAGGGTATAAACCGGAAATGTTTGAATCTCATGCATTGCCGACGATTATCAATGGCGTTATAGTTATCCCGCTTATTCTCAGGGCGGGGTGAAATTCCCCACCGGCGGTAAATCAGGCTTGTTCTGCTCCAGCGCGAAAGCGAAGACGCAAGATAAACTGAAAGCCCGCGAGCGCTTCAGGTTGTTTCTGAAGGTCAGCAGATCCGGTGTAATTCCGGGGCCGACGGTTAAAGTCCGGATGGGAGAGGGTAACGATCTGCCTGGGCTTGCGCCCACTCACGTTATTTTGCTTGCCGCTTGCCGGCACTCCTAAGACCGCCCTGATTCTGGTAATCCATATAATTAATGAGGTTTCTTTACCATGAATCAGACGCTTCTTTCTGCTTTTGGCACCGCTTTTGAACGCGTGGAAAACGCGATCGCCGCACTTCGCGAAGGGCGCGGCGTGATGGTGCTCGATGACGAGAACCGTGAAAACGAAGGCGACATGATTTTCGCCGCCGAAACCATGACTGTTGAACAGATGGCGCTGACCATCCGTCACGGCAGCGGCATCGTCTGCCTGTGCCTGACCGAAGAACGCCGTAAACAGCTTGACCTGCCGATGATGGTGGAAAACAACACCAGCGCGTTCGGCACCGGCTTCACCGTGACCATCGAAGCGGCACACGGCGTGACCACTGGCGTTTCGGCCGCCGACCGCATCACGACCATTCGCGCGGCGATTGCCGACGACGCGAAACCGTCCGATCTGCACCGTCCTGGCCACGTTTTCCCGCTGCGCGCGCAGCCGGGCGGCGTACTGACCCGCGGCGGCCACACCGAAGCGACTATCGATTTAGTCTCGCTGGCGGGCTTTAAACCGGCAGGCGTGCTGTGTGAACTGACTAACGACGACGGCACCATGGCGCGCGCGCCGGAGTGCATCGCGTTTGCCCGCGAACACAATATGCCGGTCGTGACCATTGAAGATTTAGTGAGCTATCGCCAGGCGCAGGAGCGCAAAGCGAGCTGACAAAAAGCCCGGCGAGCGCCGGGCCTGAATGCTTCTGAAAGCCCGGTCTGACCGGGCTTTTTTATTAGCCGCTAAGGCCGCTCGTTTGCAGCAGCGTCAGGCTTAATCCCATCACTGACATGCCGCACAGCACGCCGTAGCTCGGGTTGTTATGCGGATCGATCTCTTTGGCAAGCGGCATCAGTTCATCCACCGACAGCGCCACCATGATCCCGGCGACTGCCGCCATAATCGCCGCCATGACCACCGGCGATACCATGGTGCCGAGAATAAGCCACGCCAGCACGCCGCCCAGAATTTCGGCCATCCCGGAGAGCCCCGCCCAGATAACCGCTTTACGGCGCGAGCCGGTGGCCGCGTAAACCGGGCCTGCCACCGCCAGGCCTTCAGGAATGTTGTGCAGCGCGACGGCGAGCGCAATCCCGAAGCCCAGCTCCAGGTTGGTGCTGGCCGTCACATAGGTGGCGATACCTTCCGGGAAGTTATGCAGGCTGATGCCCAGCGTCAGCAGAAGGGCGGTGCGGCGCAGATTGCGTGACGCATGGGTCGGCGGCGAGTCGATAAGATCCTGCGGGTGCGCGTGCGGCAATATACGATCGAGCGCGAAATAGCCGAGCAGGCCGACGATAAACATGCCATAGCCCAGCACCGGTGACATGCCTTCTTCGCCGAGCGCGGCGGGCAGCATTTCCATAAGCGAAATCAGCAGCATAATGCCTGCGGCAAAGCCCAGCGAGAAGGCCAGCAGCCGGTTGGAGGGTTTCTGCCCCAGCACACCGAGCAGCGCGCCGATAAACGTGGCGCCACCCGCCAGTAAGGTCAGGATCAGAGGCACTGACATCGAACACTCCTTTTTGATAATAATTATCATTAATTTATCGGGCGGAACGGAAAAGTCGAGGCCCGTCCGTGGCTTTTACAGATTACTTACATTCAAATTTTCTGACGGTCTTCATCACGGTTATCTCCGTTCTTTCTCTGTGCGATAAGCGTAAGGTAGCGTTATTGATATTACCGTTTCAGGATACAAAAATGACTGCTTCCACTCGCATGCCCGCACTGTTTTTGGGCCACGGCAGCCCGATGAACGTGCTGGAAGATAACCGTTATACTCGCGCCTGGCGCACGCTTGGCGAAACGCTGCCGCGTCCGAAAGCCATTGTGATGGTCTCGGCCCACTGGTTTACGCGCGGCACCGGCGTGACCGCGATGGAGCAGCCGCAAACCATTCACGATTTCGGCGGCTTTCCGCAGGCGCTGTACGATACGCACTACCCTGCGCCCGGCTCGCCCGCGCTGGCACAGCGCGTCGTGGATCTTCTGGCACCGCTGCCAGTCACGCTTGATAAAGAAGCCTGGGGCTTTGACCACGGTGCCTGGGGCGTACTGATAAAAATGTATCCGCAGGCCGATATTCCGCTGGTGCAACTGAGTATAGACAGCACCAAACCCCCGGTCTGGCACTATCAGATGGGCCAGCGCCTTGCGGCATTACGTGACGAAGGCGTTATGCTGGTGGCGAGCGGCAATGTCGTTCATAACCTGCGTACCGCGCGCTGGCATGGCGAAGGCGAACCCTATCCGTGGGCAGAGTCGTTCAATAACTTTGTTAAAGAGAATCTGACATGGCGCGGCGAGGCGGCGGATCACCCGCTGGTCAACTATCTGGCGCATCCCGGCGGCAGCCTGTCGAACCCGACGGCGGAGCACTTCCTGCCGCTGCTGTATGTACTTGGCGCGTGGAACGGCGTCGAACCGGTGACGATACCGGTCGACGGGCTGGAAATGGCGTCGTTGAGTATGTTATCGGTGCAGGTGGGTTAACCATGGCGCCCTGGGGCGCCATTTCGGTTATTCCACAAACATGTGAGGGTAGAAGCGGGAGAGATCCTGGGTGATCAGCGCTCTGTCTTCACGAATACCGATCCCGGCGGGCTGATCGTTGATAAGCCAGCTGCCGATAAGCGTGTAGCTGTCACCGAATTTCGGCAGCGGATGGAACTGCTGCACGATGGTGCCTTCTTCGCCATACGGGCCTTCCACCTGCGCGATAGTCTGGCCGTTTTCAACGATCGACACGTTAGCGCCTTCGCGGGAGAAAATGGGCTTCACCACATATTTCTCCATCGGCGGCGGGTTATCTTCGCTGAAGTACGCCGGCAGCAGGTTAGGGTGATTTGGGTAGAGTTCCCACAGCAGCGGCAGCAGCGCTTTGTTGGAGATAATGCTCTTCCACGCCGGCTCCAGCCAGCGCACTCCTGCGTCCTCAAGCTTGGTGGAGAACGTCTCGCGCAGCATGTACTCCCACGGATAGAGCTTAAACAGGTTACTGATGACCTGATCCTGGAGATCGGTAAACTGCCCCTTTTCGCCAAGGCCGATATCTTCGATAAACAGAAAATCGTTCTCGATCCCGGCTTCGCTGGCGCAATCCTGTAAATACTGCACCGTACCGCGATCTTCCACCGTATCGCGACAGCAGGCGAGATGCAGGCGGTTAAAGCCGTACTGCGCTTTTAGCTCACCGAAACGCTCGATGATCTTCTCCTGGAGGCTGTTGAACTGATCGCTGCCCTGCGGGAGATTCCCGGCGCGCAACTGATCTTCGAGCCAGATCCACTGAAAGAATGCCGCTTCATATAAAGAGGTCGGCGTATCGGCGTTATTTTCGAGAAGCTTTGGCTCGCCGTGTCCGTCCCAGGCGAGATCGAGACGCGAATAAAGTGACGGCTGGCCGCTGCGCCAGGACTGGCGCACAAATTCCCATGTGTGCTTCGGAATGCGGAATTTGGTCATCAGCGCGTCGCTCGCGACCACTTTCTCCACCACCTGTAAGCACATCTGGTGCAGCTCGGCCGTCACCTCTTCGAGCTTTTCGACCTGCGCCAGCGTCAGGCGGTAGTACGCGTCTTCGCACCAGTACGGCTCGCCGTACATGGTGTGAAAGTTAAAACCGTACTCCGTGGCCTTATCGCGCCAGTCCGGGCGCTCGCTGATAGCGATTCTTTCCATGTGTCAGCCGCCCATTGAACGAGAAGAAGAACCCGCCGCGCTGCGCTGCATCGTGGCCTGTTTCGCGACGGAATCACCAAAACCACCGCGGGTGATGGTTGACGTGGTCGCCGGTTTCGGTGCCATCGCGGATTTCGGTACGGTCATGGTACGGCCCGGCTGCGCGGCACCGTAATTACGGCCGCTGGCGTCGGTATATTTACCGTAAGCCGGGCTTGCCGGGTTGCGCGAGCTGAACAGCGGTTGTTGGGCGAATCCCATGCCGCCGCCCATCAGACGGCCCATCATGTAACCCGCCATCAGCGGCATCCACATGCTGCCGGTCTGCTGCGTGGCCTGGCTGGTATTGGTGTTATTGACTTGTTTGCACTGATCTTCGCCAAATTCCGCCACGCAGTCTTCACGCGTGGCGTATTTCGGCGCGGTGCGTTCCGCCTCTTTCAGGGCGTTGTTATACGCGGTGGTGCATTCAGCGCTTTTGCCGGGGTTGGCGGCCGAGCAGTCGTCTGCGTTTTGATAAAGCTGGACGGTTTCATCGCTCTTTTCGCAACCTGCCAGCATAAAGGCTGCCGTGACCGCGAAGGCCACCGGCGTTAAATGACGCGCGTTCCAGCTTTTGCGAAACATCGCGCGGTTAATCTGTTTTGTCCGTTTCATGCCTGCATCCTGACCCAGTGGTATTGCACAGTTATGGTGCTCAGGATAGTGGATGAGTGGTTGAAATTAAAGCGGGAGGCCGGAGGGGGCGGGGATCTTTACGTTGACTTACGTTCAGGCGGGAGGCCGTTGCGCCTCCCGCCACAGACGTTACTGACGGAACGGGTTGCCGCTGTTGCTGCTCCTGCGGGTGGCCGCGGCAGGCTGCATGGCAGGCGCATTGCCGCCGCCGTTCGCCATGTTATTCACGGCGGCGTCCTGCTCCGGGTTTTCCGGGGCGACGCTTTCAGGCGCGGTAGAGACCGGTTTGCCCAGCGAGTTATTCAGCGCGACCAGATCCTGCTCGTTGAGCGTACCCAGCGCAGATTTAATATTGAGCTGGTTGATCAGGTAATTATAACGCGCGCTGGAGAGCTGCTGTTTGGCGTTGTACAGCGTGGTGGTGGCGTCGAGCACATCGACGATGGTACGCGTACCGACCGAGTAACCGGCTTCCATCGCATCCAGTGAGCTTTGCGCGGACACGACCGCCTGCTCATAGGCTTTGATGCTGCTGATGGAGGCGTTAACGTTGTTATAAGACGAACGCACGGTCTGCACGACGTTGCGGTGCGCGCTTTCCAGTTTTTCACTGGCACCCACGAAGCTGTACTGCGCCTGTTTAACTTGTGATGTCACCGAGCCGCCGCTGTAGAGCGGCAGGTTGAAGCTCAGGCCGATGGAGTTCTGGCCGATTTTGCTGTCAGCGTAACGGCTTGCCGCTGCGCCGCTGGTTTTGCTGCCGCTGTAGTCGGTGTCCGACACGCTGCTGGACGCCGTTAAGCCGAGCGTCGGCATATGGCCGGTTTCAGCGTAGCGGATCTGCTCACGCGCCAGATCCTGGCTCAGACGCGCCTGCAGCAGCGTCAGGTTACGCTGTTCTGCCTCTTTCAGCAGCGCGTTAACGGCGGCCGGTTTGGTGGTTTTGAAATTATCGACGTTCAGCGACGCGAGCTGCGGGTAGTAGTTGCCCGTCACCTGGCGCAGCTGTTCCAGCGCGTTGTCGAGGTTGTTACGCGCGGTCACTTCGTTCGCCAGCACGTTATCGTACTGCGCGCGGGCGTTCTGCACGTCGGTAATCGCCACCAGGCCCACGTTAAAACGCTGGGTGGTTTGATCGAGCTGGCGGTAGATCGCCTGTTTCTGCGCTTCGGTGTAGGAGAGCGCGTCAATCGCGCTCAGCACCTGGAAATAAGCTGTCGCGGTGTTCAGCATCAGCGTCTGCTGATCGGTCTGGTAGGTCACATCCTGAATGCCTGCGGTTTTTTCCTGCAGGGTCAGGGCGCGCCATTTGGACATATCGAAAATGGTCTGCGTTAATTGCAGCGACGCGCTCTTGGCAGTGCTGTCTACGCCGTCGTTATCGCGAAAACCGCTGTTGTAGGTGTAATCTGCACCCAGGCCGAGCTGCGGAAGTAAAGGACTGCGGGCTTCGTTAATTTTTTCGAATGCGGCGTCGCGGTCAGCAGCGGAGCTGCGCAGGTCCGGGTTACTTAAACGTGCCTGCTGGTAAACCTGCAACAGGTTTTCTGCCTGGCTCATGGCGCTGAAGCCCGTCAGGCTCAGGCCGATAAGGATGGGGAGCAGTTTCTTCATTTGCATTCCTTGTTGTGAAGCATAAAGAATTTATTAGCGCTGTCAGAAGCCGAAAAATTGATCGCCGATTCTACCAGAGTCAACCCGCCGTGAGGCTTGGCGTAACGTGCCTTCTGCCGCTAAATTTCCACAATCTATCACATGGGCAATGAAACGGCAGGTAAACTGGCTTGAAATGCCCAGATTCGGCACCATCTCGAACCGGAAACCATCATGAGCAAATCAACCCCACGCCCCGTTACTTTCACCAAAAACGATGTAGAAATTATTGCACGGGAAAAGCTATATCGCGGCTTTTTTTCGCTCGATCTTTACCGCTTTCGCCACCGCCTTTTCAATGGCGAAATGAGCGGGGAAGTGCGGCGCGAAATTTTTGAGCGCGGCCATGCCGCAGTCCTGCTACCCTTTGACCCTGTGCGTGATGAGGTGGTACTGATCGAGCAGATTCGTATCGCCGCTTTCGATACCAGCGACACCCCGTGGCTGCTGGAACTGGTCGCCGGTATGATTGAGCCTGGCGAAACGGTGGAAGAGGTCGCGCGCCGCGAGGCGATGGAAGAGGCAGGCCTTTCCGTCGGGCGAGTAAAAAAATTTATGAGCTATCTGGCAAGCCCTGGCGGCACCAGTGAGCGCCTGTCATTAATGGTTGGCGAAGTGGACGCCACGACCGCGCAAGGCATACACGGTCTGGCTGATGAAAACGAAGATATTCGGGTTCATGTGGTAAGCCGGGAACAGGCATACCAGTGGGTAGAAGAGGGGAGAATCGACAACGCAGCCTCCGTCATCGCATTGCAATGGCTGCAATTACATTATCAAGCATTGAGAAACGAGTGGAACACCTGAATATGAAGCGTTATACACCTGATTTTCCAGAAATGATGCGCCTGTGCGAGACCAATTTCGCGCAGCTGCGCCGCCTGTTGCCGCGTAATGACGCGCCGGGCGAAGCCGTAAGTTATCAGGTGGCGGGCGCGCAATACCGTTTAACTATCCTCGAATCAACCCGGTACACCACGCTTGTACAGATAGAGCAAACCGCGCCGAAAGTGAGCTACTGGAGTTTGCCGTCAATGAGCGTAAGGCTTTACCATGACGCCATGGTCGCGGAAGTGTGTTCAAGCCAGCAGATCTTTCGCTTCAAAGCGCGTTATGATTACCCAAATAAAAAGTTGCATCAGCGCGACGAAAAACATCAAATTAACCAGTTTCTTGCCGACTGGCTACGCTACTGTTTAGCGCATGGAGCAATGGCGGTTCCGGTTTGTTAGCGTCGTGAAACCTAAGGACACCATTTGGAAAGCCTGTTAAATCTTCCTGTTGCTGGTGGGGCCAGCGTCAGGATTCTACAAATTACCGATACTCACCTGTTTGCCGGAAAGAACGATACCCTGCTCGGCGTCAACACCTGGGAGAGCTACCAGGCGGTGCTGGCAGAGCTTCACGCCGAACAGCGCGAGTGCGATCTGATTGTCGCGACAGGCGACCTGGCGCAGGATCATACGCCTGAGGCTTATGAACACTTTGCAACAGGTATCGCCTCTTTGCCCGCACCCTGCGTCTGGCTGCCGGGCAATCATGATTTCCAGCCCGCGATGTACAGCACGCTGCAGGACGCCGGCATTTCGCCCGCCAAGCGCGTGTTCGCTGGAGATAACTGGCAGGTGCTGCTGCTCGACAGCCAGGTCTTCGGCGTGCCGCACGGCGAGCTGAGCGACTACCAGCTCGAGTGGCTTGAGCGCATGCTTCAGGCGGCGCCGGAGCGCCATACGCTGCTGCTTTTGCACCATCACCCGCTGCCGTCCGGCTGCGGCTGGCTCGATCAACACAGCCTGCGCAACGCGCAGGCGCTTGACGATGTGCTGAACCATTACCCGCAAGTGAAGCATCTGCTTTGCGGGCATATTCATCAGGAGCTGGATCTCGACTGGAACGGACGCCGCCTGATGGCGACGCCGTCTACCTGCGTTCAGTTCAAACCTCACTGCGCGGGCTTTACGCTTGATACGGTCGCACCCGGCTGGCGCTGGCTGAATCTGCACCCTGACGGCTCGCTCACTACGGAAGTGTGCCGCCTCGAAGGCGCGCAGTTCCGCCCTGATACCGCATCAGAAGGATACTGATGTCTACGCTCCTCTACCTCCACGGTTTTAACAGTTCTCCTCGCTCGGCGAAGGCCACCAGCCTGCAACGCTGGCTTGCGCAGCAGCATCCAGAAATTAATATGGTCGTTCCGCAACTGCCGCCGTATCCGTCTGATGCCGCGGAGCTGCTGGAATCGTTAGTGCTTGAGCACGGCGGCGAGCCGCTCGGCGTCGTGGGCTCCTCGCTTGGCGGTTATTACGCGACCTGGCTTTCGCAATGTTTTATGCTGCCCGCAGTGGTGGTGAACCCGGCGGTACGCCCCTTTGAGCTGCTGACCGATTTTCTCGGCGCGAACGAGAACCCCTACACCGGGCAGCAATATGTGCTAGAGTCTCGCCATATTTACGATCTGAAAGTGATGCAAATAGAGCCGCTCGAAGCCCCGGATCTTATCTGGCTGTTACAGCAGACAGGCGACGAGGTGCTGGATTACCGCCAGGCGGTGGCGTACTACGCGCCGTGCCGTCAGACGGTGGAAACCGGCGGCAACCACGCTTTTGCAGGCTTTGAAGATTATTTCACGCAGATTGTCGATTTCCTTAGCCTGCGTTAACGCTAAGGCAACGATCCCGTTTTGTGACCTGACGATAAAATCATGACCCAATCCTATAATGCCGATGCCATTGAGGTGCTCACCGGGCTTGAGCCGGTGCGCCGCCGTCCGGGGATGTATACCGACACCTCCCGTCCCAACCATCTGGGCCAGGAAGTTATTGATAACAGCGTCGATGAAGCGCTGGCGGGGCATGCCAGACGCGTCGACGTGATCCTTCACGCCGACCAGTCGCTGGAAGTTATCGACGACGGGCGCGGCATGCCGGTGGATATCCATCCGGAAGAGGGCGTTCCCGCCGTGGAGCTGATCCTCTGCCGCCTGCACGCGGGCGGTAAATTCTCGAACAAAAACTACCAGTTCTCCGGCGGCCTGCACGGTGTTGGGATCTCGGTCGTTAACGCCCTGTCAAAACGTGTCGAAGTGAACGTGAAACGCGACGGGCAGATCTACAACATCGCCTTTGAAAACGGTGAAAAGGTCAAAGAGCTGAGCGTGGTCGGCACCTGCCCGAAACGCCAGACGGGTACCAGCGTCCACTTCTGGCCGGATGAGAAATTCTTCGACAGCCCGCGTTTTTCCGTCTCCCGCCTGACGCACCTGCTGAAAGCAAAAGCGGTGCTGTGTCCGGGCGTTGAAATCAACTTTAAAGATCAGGTGAACAACACCGAGCAGCGCTGGTGCTATCAGGATGGTCTTAACGATTACCTCTCCGAGGCGGTAAACGGGCTGATTACGCTGCCGGAAAAACCGTTTATCGGTAACTTCTCCGGTGAGACGGAAGCGGTGGACTGGGCGCTGTTATGGCTGCCGGAAGGCGGTGAGCTGCTGACCGAAAGCTACGTCAACCTGATCCCGACTATGCAGGGCGGCACCCACGTCAACGGCCTGCGCCAGGGCCTGCTGGACGCGATGCGAGAGTTTTGCGAATACCGCAATATTCTGCCGCGCGGCGTGAAGATCTCGGCGGAAGATATCTGGGAGCGTTGCGCTTATGTTCTGTCGGTGAAAATGCAGGACCCGCAATTCGCCGGCCAGACCAAAGAGCGTCTCTCCTCGCGTCAGTGCGCGGCGTTTGTCTCGGGCGTGGTGAAAGACGCCTTCAGCCTGTGGCTGAACCAGAACGTCCAGGCGGCGGAACAGCTCGCCGAGCTCGCCATCGCCAGCGCCCAGCGCCGACTGCGCGCCGCCAAAAAAGTGGTGCGTAAAAAGCTCACCAGCGGCCCGGCGCTGCCCGGCAAGCTTGCCGACTGCACCGCGCAGGATCTCAACCGCACGGAGCTCTTCCTGGTGGAAGGGGATTCCGCAGGCGGCTCCGCCAAACAGGCGCGCGATCGCGAATATCAGGCGATCATGCCGCTTAAGGGTAAGATCCTGAACACCTGGGAAGTGTCGTCGGATGAAGTGCTGGCCTCGCAGGAGGTGCATGACATCTCGGTGGCGATCGGCATCGATCCGGATAGCGACGATCTCAGCCAGCTGCGTTACGGGAAGATCTGTATCCTCGCGGATGCGGACTCTGACGGTCTGCACATCGCCACGCTGCTGTGCGCGCTGTTTGTGAAACACTTCCGCGCGCTGGTGAAAGGCGGTCACGTCTACGTCGCCATGCCGCCGCTTTATCGTATCGATCTCGGTAAAGAGGTTTACTACGCGCTGGATGAAGAAGAAAAAGCGGGCGTGCTGGAACAGCTCAAGCGTAAAAAGGGCAAGCCGAACGTCCAGCGCTTCAAAGGTCTCGGCGAGATGAACCCGATGCAGCTGCGCGAAACGACGCTCGACCCGAATACCCGCCGCCTGGTGCAGCTCACCATCAGCGATGACGACGACGCGCGCACGCTGGCGGTGATGGATATGCTGCTCGCCAAAAAACGCTCTGAAGACAGACGTAACTGGCTTCAGGAGAAAGGCGATATGGCAGATATCGAAGTCTGATAACGCCCGTTTTGTAACAACACTCCTTTCAGCGGCGCCTTTGGCGCCGCTGCTGTTTCCCTGATGTAACTCCTTACTTTTATGGCGGATTGCGTTTTACCGCTTCGTTTGCGATCCCGATCAAACACGCCAGCTTCCATCCGTCGTACTCAACAGGACACGATTCGCCTGCATCTCTTGTTGACGCTTTTGGCTGAAAAATACTGCACCGATTATCCGTCGCATTAGCAAGGCACAGGCTATCGAATCCGTAGATTAATTCAGGTAGGACTTATCAAAAAGCGGGGCTATCGTAGCCTGAAAATGGAAAACGGAGCGAAACATGAGCACGCCATCTGATCAACACAATACGTTATCTGCCGGGAAATGCCCTTTCCATCAGGGCAACAGCAACCAGACCGCGGGCGGTGGCACGTCCAGCCGTGACTGGTGGCCGAATCAACTGCGCGTGGAGCTGCTGGCCCAGCACTCAAACCGCACCAACCCTTTGGGGGAAGATTTCAACTACCGTAAAGCGTTCAGCGAGCTGGATTACGCGGCGCTGAAAGCCGATCTGAAAGCCCTGTTAACCGATTCCCAACCGTGGTGGCCTGCCGACTGGGGCAGCTACACCGGGCTTTTCATCCGCATGGCGTGGCACAGCGCGGGCACTTACCGCTCCGCTGACGGGCGCGGCGGCGCGGGCCGCGGGCAGCAGCGTTTTGCGCCGCTCAACTCCTGGCCAGACAACGTGAGCCTTGATAAAGCGCGCCGTCTGCTGTGGCCAGTGAAACAGAAATATGGCCAGAAAATCTCCTGGGCCGACCTGTTTATCCTCGCCGGTAACGTGGCGCTGGAAAACTCCGGGTTCCGTACTTTTGGTTTCGGTGCCGGGCGTGAAGACGTCTGGGAGCCGGATATGGACGTGAACTGGGGCGATGAGAAAAACTGGCTTGAGCATCGTCACCCGGAATCGCTGGCGCAGGCACCCCTCGGCGCGACCGAAATGGGCCTTATCTATGTTAACCCGGAAGGGCCGAACCACAGCGGCGATCCGGCCTCCGCGGCCCCCGCCATCCGTGCGACCTTCGGCAACATGGGCATGAACGATGAAGAGACCGTGGCGCTGATCGCAGGCGGTCATACGCTCGGTAAAACTCACGGTGCGGCAGCAGCGAGCCACGTCGGCGTCGATCCGGAAGCCGCGCCTATTGAAGCGCAGGGGCTCGGCTGGCACAGCAGCTTTGGCAGCGGCGTGGGCGCAGATGCCATCACCTCCGGGCTGGAAGTGACCTGGACCCAGACCCCAACCCAGTGGAGCAACTATTTCTTCGAGAACCTGTTCAAATATGAATGGGTGCAGACTCGCAGCCCGGCAGGCGCCATCCAGTTTGAAGCGGTCGACGCGCCGGAGATCATTCCTGACCCGTTCGATCCGTCGAAAAAACGTAAGCCGACGATGCTGGTGACCGATCTGACGCTGCGTTTCGACCCGGAGTTCGAGAAGATCTCACGCCGTTTCCTTAACGATCCGCAGGCGTTCAACGAAGCGTTCGCCCGCGCCTGGTACAAACTGACGCACCGCGATATGGGGCCGAAAGCGCGCTATATCGGCCCGGAAGTGCCGAAAGAAGATCTGATCTGGCAGGACCCGTTACCGGCGGCGATTTATCAGCCGACGCAGGCAGATATCGACAGCCTGAAAGCGGAGATCGCCAGCGCCGGTTTAACGGTTAGCGAACTGGTCTCCGTTGCCTGGGCGTCGGCGTCCACTTTCCGCGGCGGTGATAAACGCGGCGGCGCTAACGGCGCGCGTCTGGCGCTTGCCCCGCAGCGCGACTGGGAAGTAAACGCCTCTGCCGCCCGTGCGCTGGCGACGCTTGAAGCTATCCAGCGTACCGCGAATAAAGCATCGCTCGCTGACATCATCGTGCTGGCAGGCGTGGTCGGCGTTGAGCAGGCCGCGAAAGCCGCAGGCGTTGAGATTACCGTGCCGTTCGCGCCGGGCCGCGTCGATGCACGCCAGGATCAGACCGATGTGGCACTGTTTGAATTCCTGAAACCGAAAGCTGACGGCTTCCGTAATTATCGCGGCGTGCGCAGCAGCACCCCGACCGAGTCGCTGCTTATCGATAAAGCGCAGCAGCTGACGCTGACCGCGCCGGAACTGACCGTACTGGTGGGCGGGATGCGTGCCCTTGGCGCAAACTACGACGCCAGCGCGCACGGCGTGTTCACAGACCGCGTGGGCGTGCTCAGCACCGATTTCTTCGTGAATCTGCTGGATATGCGTTACGAGTGGAAAGCGACTGACGCGACCGCTGAAGTGTTTGAAGGGCGCGACCGCGAGAGCGGCGAAGTGAAATACACGGCGACCCGCGCGGATCTGGTATTTGGCTCGAACGCGATTCTGCGTTCTTTCGCGGAGGTCTATGCGAGCCAGGACGCGCACGAGAAGTTCGTGAAGGATTTCGTCGCGGCCTGGACCAAAGTCATGAACCTGGACCGCTTCGATATTCAATAAGCGTGATGCGATAAACAAAAAAGGCGATGAATATTCATCGCCTTTTTTATTCGCATTTAAGCGTCAGACGCCGCTTTCCAGAATGCGAATGGTGGTGTCCAGCACATCGCCTTTCACCGCGTCACGAAAGCCCAGCATATGCGGCGTTTCCAGGTGCGCTTTTAAGTGTTCTGCGCTCGCCCACTGTTCCACCATCACGATGGAATCCGGCGCGCTGGTCTGAAAATCAAGGCCGGTGGCGCTGTCCACCATCGGCGCGTAGCCGTGGCAGCCTGCTTCCGCGAGCACAACGGGAATGATCTTCTTGAACTCTTCCAGCACCGCCTGACGGTGATGCGCGCCAGGACGGGTACGAATTTCTGCTATTACTGTCAGCATGGTTAACTCCTTTTGTAAAACCGTCAGACAGTTAAGCAAAAATTTTCGCCAGATGCTCGCGATATTCTGCAATGTAGCGCGGCACGTCCGGCATTTTAATCACGTCGTTGGCGATAAACGTCGGCAGCGCGGTCAGGCCAATAAACTCATTCGCCTTGTGGAACGGCAGGTACACGCCATCCACGCCCACGCCGTGGAAGAACTGATCTTTCTCGGTGAACGCTTCCAGCGGCGCGTTCCAGGTGAGCGACAGCATATATTTTTTGCCCTGCAGCAGGCCGCCGGAGCCATACTTTTTCGAGGCGTCAGAGCGGGTGCGGCCATCGCTGGCGTACAGTGAGCCGTGGCCTTCGGTAAAAACATCGTCGATATACTTTTTCACGGTCCAGGGTGCGCCCATCCACCAGCCCGGCATCTGGTAAATAATGACGTCAGCCCAGAGGTAATTCTGCACCTCTTCTTTGACGTCATACTCGCTGTCTGCGCGGGTGACCTTAACATCATGCCCAACGTCGCGCAGGTAGCTCTCCGCGACCTCAGTCAGGGTGTCGTTAAGCTGGCCACTGGAATGCGCGAACTGTTTCGCGCCGTTAATGATAAGTACGTTGCTCATTATTTGTCCTCTAATTATCGCGTTTGTCATTAATTTTACCCCATCGGGCGAGACGGTAATATTGGCAAAACGCGCAAAGACATTTGCGAAATGAGCAATAATGAACCCTGCTGTGACTCGGCGTCGCAGATAAGGTACTATCGCGGCAATATTGCCGTTTCCCCCGTGTACGGCTGGCTTGTCTGAGGAATAACGAGTAATGAGTGATTTGACTCATGATGGTGCAGAGCGCCTGGCGCTGCATGAATTCACTGAAAACGCCTATCTCAACTATTCCATGTACGTCATCATGGACCGCGCGCTGCCTTTTATCGGTGACGGGCTTAAGCCTGTTCAGCGCCGCATCGTCTATGCCATGTCGGAACTGGGGTTGAATGCCAGCGCCAAATTCAAAAAATCCGCCCGTACCGTGGGCGACGTGCTGGGTAAATATCACCCGCACGGCGACAGCGCCTGCTATGAAGCGATGGTGCTGATGGCGCAGCCGTTCTCGTACCGCTACCCGCTGGTGGACGGGCAGGGGAACTGGGGCGCGCCGGACGATCCGAAATCCTTCGCCGCGATGCGTTATACCGAATCGCGTCTGTCTAAATACGCCGAAGTGCTGCTGGGCGAGCTGGGCCAGGGCACCGTGGATTATGTGCCGAACTTCGACGGGACGCTGAACGAGCCGAAAATGCTGCCGGCGCGCCTGCCGAACATTCTGCTGAACGGCACCACGGGCATCGCGGTGGGCATGGCGACGGATATTCCGCCGCACAACCTGCGCGAAGTCGCCAAAGCGGCGGTGAGCCTTATCGACAGCCCGAAAACCACGCTTGATGAGCTGCTGGATATCGTGCAGGGGCCGGATTACCCGACCGAAGCGGAAATCATCACTTCCCGCGCTGAAATCCGCAAAATCTACCAGAGCGGCCGCGGCTCGGTGCGCATGCGCGCCGTGTGGAAGAAAGAAGACGGCGCGGTGGTGATTTCCGCGCTGCCGCATCAGGTCTCCGGTGCCCGCGTGCTGGAGCAGATCGCAAGCCAGATGCGCGCCAAAAAGCTGCCGATGGTCGACGATTTGCGTGATGAATCGGATCACGAAAACCCGACGCGTCTGGTTATTGTGCCGCGCTCCAACCGCGTGGATATGGATCAGGTTATGAATCACCTGTTCGCCACCACCGATCTGGAAAAAAGCTACCGCATTAACCTCAACATGATTGGCCTTGATGGCCGTCCGGCGGTGAAAAACCTGCTGGAGATCCTCACCGAATGGCTGGCGTTCCGCCGCGATACGGTGCGCCGTCGTCTGAACTATCGTCTGGAGAAAGTGCTCAAGCGCCTGCATATCCTTGAAGGTTTGCTGGTGGCGTTTCTCAATATCGATGAAGTGATTGAGATTATCCGCAGCGAAGATGAGCCGAAGCCGGTGCTGATGAGCCGTTTCGGCATCAGCGAGACGCAGGCGGAAGCGATTCTCGAACTGAAACTGCGCCATCTCGCCAAACTGGAAGAGATGAAGATCCGCGGTGAGCAGAGCGATCTGGAGAAAGAGCGCGATCAGATCCAGGGCATTCTCGCCTCCGAGCGCAAAATGAATACCCTGCTGAAAAAAGAGATCCAGGCGGATGCCGACGCGTACGGCGACGATCGCCGTTCGCCGCTGCATGAGCGCGAAGAAGCGAAAGCGATGAGCGAGCACGACATGCTGCCGTCCGAGCCGGTGACTATCGTGCTTTCTCAGATGGGCTGGGTGCGCAGCGCTAAAGGTCATGATATCGACGCCAAAGCCCTGAGCTACAAAGCGGGCGACGGCTGGCTCTCGTCAGTCAAAGGCAAGAGCAACCAGCCGGTGGTGTTTATCGACTCCACGGGTCGCAGTTACGCGCTGGATCCGGTATCGCTGCCGTCGGCGCGCGGCCAGGGCGAGCCGATTACCGGCAAACTGACGCTGCCGCCGGGCGCGGTGGTGGAACATATGCTGATGACGGGCGAGGAGCAAAAACTCCTGATGGCGTCCGACGCTGGTTACGGTTTTGTCTGCACCTTCAACGACCTGATTGCGCGCAACCGCGCCGGTAAGGCACTGATTACGCTGCCGGAAAACGCGCATGTGCTGAAGCCGCTGGAAATTGAGCATGACGACGACATGCTGCTCGCCATAACGGCGGCAGGACGTATGCTGATGTTCCCGGTGGCGGATCTGCCGCAGCTTTCCAAAGGGAAGGGCAACAAAATTATCTCCATTCCTTCCGCCGACGCGGCGAAGGGCGACGATAAGCTGGCGTATCTCACCATCCTGCCGCCGCAGAGCACCGTGACGCTGCATGTCGGCAAGCGCAAAATCAAGCTGCGCCCGGAAGAGCTGCAAAAAGTGCATGGCGAACGCGGTCGTCGCGGTACGCTGATGCGCGGCCTGCAACGCATCGACAGCGTCGAAGTGGATTCGCCGTCGCGCCCGAAAGCCGACGACAGCGAGGCGTAACCCCCCGAAATAGTGGCAAACGCATCGCCGCCACGCTTTCTGTGATTCTCTGCAGGAAGCGCGGCGGCCTCGCTTGCGTAATTTTCCCGCCCACGCCATTGTTTGTTAGCGCGTGACGCATAAAAATAAGTGTTTGAGTCTGCTCAACATCATGAGCCGCCAGGGATGCCTGACCGTGAGCGGTGTGTTTTCCGTTAAAGCCGTTATACTGGTCCGCGGCTGCGGCTTCAGAGGTAGTTATGTTATCGATCGTTCGAATAATTATTGTGGTTCTCTACAGCATTGTGGTCTGTATTCTGGGTAGCATCTGGTGTCTGTTCAGCCCGCGCAATCCGCGCCACGTGGCGACCTTCGGCCATATGTTCGGACGCCTTTCCAGGGTGTTCGGTCTGAAGGTGGAACTGCGCAAACCGCAGGGCGCTGAAAACTACGGCAACGCGATTTACATCGCCAACCACCAGAACAACTACGACATGGTGACGGCGTCGAATATCGTTCAGCCGCCGACCGTGACCGTCGGCAAAAAAAGTCTGGTCTGGATCCCTTTCTTCGGCCAGCTCTACTGGCTGACCGGCAACCTGTTAATCGACCGTAACAACCGCAGCAAGGCGCACGGCACTATCGCCGAAGTGGTGAACCAGTTCCGCAAGCGCGATATTTCCATCTGGATGTTCCCGGAAGGCACCCGCAGTCGCGGGCGCGGCCTGATGCCGTTTAAAACCGGCGCGTTTCATGCCGCCATTGCCGCAGGCGTGCCGATTATTCCGGTCTGCGTTTCCAATACCCATGGTAAAATCAAGCTCAACCGTTGGAACAACGGTCTGGTCATCGTCGAAATGTTACCGCCTGTCGACACCCAGGGTTGGGGAAAAGAACAGGTACGGGAACTTGCCGCCCACTGTCGCCAGCTGATGGAAGAGAAAATCGCCCAGCTTGATAACGAAGTGGCCGAGCGCGAAGCCGCTGGCAAGATCTGAAACTGACGGGCAGACCGTCATTCATTACCCGTTTTCATGGAGCACTTATGTCACTCAGTCGGCGTCAGTTTATTCAGGCATCGGGCGCGGCGCTTTGCGCGGGCGCGGTGCCGCTGAGGGCACATGCCGCAGGTCAGCAGCAGGCGCTGCCGGTGCCGCCGCTGCTGGAATCACGCCGCGGCCAGCCGCTGTTTCTGACGCTCTCCCGCGCGCACTGGTCTTTTGTGCCAGGCACCCGCGCGCAGGTCTGGGGCTTCAACGGCCGTTATATGGGGCCGACTATTCGCGTCTGGAGCGGTGACGACGTTAAGCTTATCTACAGCAACCGCCTGCAGGAAAATGTCGCCATGACGGTGAGCGGGCTACAGGTGCCAGGGCCGCTGATGGGCGGCGCGCCGCGCATGATGTCGCCCGGTGCCGACTGGGCACCCGTGCTGCCGGTACGCCAGGCGGCCGCAACGCTCTGGTACCACGCCAATACGCCCAACCGCACTGGTCAGCAGGTCTATAACGGCCTTGCGGGCATGTGGCTGGTGGAAGACGCCGTGAGCAAAGCGCTACCAGTGCCGAACCACTACGGCGTAGATGATTTCCCGGTCATTATTCTGGACAAACGCCTCGACAACTTCGGCACGCCGGAGTACAGCGAGCCGGGCAGCGGCGGTTTTGTCGGCGACACGCTGCTGGTGAACGGCGCGCAAAGCCCGTATGTGGAGGTGTCGCGCGGCTGGGTACGCCTGCGCTTGCTGAACGCTTCTAACGCGCGTCGCTATCAGTTACAGATGAGTGATGGCCGCCCGCTGCACGTGATCGCAGGCGATCAGGGGTTTCTGCCCGCGCCAGTGGCGGTGAAACAGCTGGCGCTGGCACCCGGCGAGCGCCGTGAAGTACTCATCGATATGACCAACGGCGACGAGGTTTCCATTACCTGCGGTGAAGCGGCGTCGATTATGGACCGCATTCGCGGCATTTTTGAGCCGTCCAGCATTCTTATCTCCACGCTGGTGCTGACGCTGCGGCCCACCGGCCTGCTGCCGCTGGTGACGGATACGCTGCCGATGCGCCTGCTGCCGGATGAAATTATCAACGGCGCGCCGGTGCGTAGCCGCGATATCACGCTGAGCGACGATCCGGGTATTAACGGCCAGCTGTGGGATATGAAGCGTACCGACGTGCAGACCCAGCAGGGGGCGTGGGAGCGCTGGACGGTACGTTCCGATATGCCGCAGGCGTTCCATATGGAAGGCGTGAGTTTTCTGATTCGCAGCGTAAATGGCGCGGCACCGTTCCCGGAAGATCGCGGCTGGAAGGATACGGTGTGGGTGGATGGCCAGGTGGAGCTGTTGGTGTATTTCAGCCAGCCGTCGTGGGAGCATTTCCCGTTCCTCTATTCGAGCCAGACGCTGGAGATGGCCGACCGCGGCTCGGTGGGGCAGATGGTCGTGAACCCGGCCCCGTAAGCCGTTTGATAAATATGGAAAAAGCCGCTGAGAAGCGGCTTTTTTTGTATCAGTTGCATGACGCCTGTGGAGGGTAAACGGTGGATGCGCTGCGCTTATCCACCCTACAACGCCCTCTTCCAGCTCGTAGGGCGGGTAAGCGCAGCGCACCCGCCATATGCCGCAGCGCCAGGCCTGTTACTCCGCCAGGAACAGCTCCAGCAGCGAGTTAAGAAACAGCTTACCGTGCTCGGTTATCTGCCAGCTCTCCGGCGTCTCCACCAGATAATTCAGCGCAATCGCCTCGTCAATCTGCGTGCGGATCGCGGCTTCGCTAAGCCCTGTATAACGGGCAAACTCGGCGCGCGGCGCGGGCTCCAGCAGGCGAAAGCGGTTCATGAAAAACTCGAACGGCTTATCCTGCGCCTCGACCTCATGCTGCTTATCGAGGTAATTACCGGTCATATAGCCGCGCGGATGGCGGGTTTTCGCGGTACGCAAAATACGCCCGTCGGCGAGCGTCACCTTACCGTGCGCGCCGCAACCGATACCCAGATAATCCCCGAAGCGCCAGTAATTCAGGTTGTGCTGGCACTGATAGCCTGGTTTCGCGTAGGCCGAGGTTTCGTACTGCGCATACCCGGCGGCGGTCAGCAACCGATGCCCCTGCTCGAAAATATCCCACAGTGCGTCGTCGTCAGGCAGCACCGGCGGGCGCGAGCCAAACAGCGTATTCGGCTCAATGGTCAACTGATACCACGACAGATGCGGCGGGTTCAGCGCAATCGCCTCTCGCAAATCATCGAGCGCCTCTTCCAGCGACTGATCCGGCAGGCCATGCATCAAATCGAGGTTAAAGCTGCGAAGCCCAAGGCCGCTCGCAAGACGCGCGGCGCGCTTCGCCTCTTCCGGCCCGTGAATACGGCCAAGACGCGCGAGTTTCGGCTCGCTGAAGCTTTGCACGCCGATGGAAATGCGGTTCACGCCCGCGCGCTGATACTCCACAAAGCGGTCAGCTTCCACGGTGCCAGGGTTGGCTTCCATCGTGATCTCGGCATCCGGCGCGAGCGTAAGCCGCGCCCGCACGCCGTCCAGCAGCGTCTGCATCGCAGGTCCTGAGAGCAGGCTCGGCGTGCCGCCGCCGATGAAAATCGTCTTCACCTCGCGGCCCTGCGCCCACGGCGCGTCGTTATCCAGATCGCGTAACAGATGCTGGACATAATCGTCATGCGGCACTTCGCCCTTCAGCGCGTGGGAGTTGAAGTCACAGTAAGGGCACTTCTGCACGCACCAGGGGATATGGATATACAGACTTAAGGGTGGCAAATCAGCCATTACGCATTGCTTCCAGTAATAATTTCAGCGCCTGCCCGCGGTGGGAAACCGCGCTTTTCTCTTCACGCGTCAGTTCGGCGGCGGTTTTGCCAAGAGAAGGGACAAAGAAAATAGGGTCATAGCCAAAGCCGCCCTGGCCTGCAGGCGCGCGGGTAATCACGCCAGGCCAGGCACCGTGAAAGACCAGCGGTGTCGGATCGTCGGCATGACGCATATAGACCAGCACGCAGTGGAACTGCGCCTGACGCTGCTCGTCCGGTACGTCTTTTAACGCCTCAAGCAGCTTTTCCAGGTTTTCCTGATCGGTGGCGTCGTTGCCTGCGTAGCGCGCGGAGTAAATCCCCGGCGCGCCGCCCAGCGCATCAACCGCGAGACCTGAATCGTCAGCGATAGCCGCAAAGCCGGTCACCTGAGCCGCGTGACGCGCCTTCAAAATGGCGTTTTCGATAAATGTCAGGCCGGTTTCTTCGGCGGAGTCGACGCCAAGCTCGGTCTGCGCCACGATATCCAGCCCAAACTCCTGCAGCAATGAGGCGAGTTCGCGCACTTTACCGGCGTTGCCGGTCGCGAGGACAACTTTCTGCATAGCGTAATCCTGTATTAATCGGTGACAGCCGCAACTTCCGTTGGGATCTGTTGGGGTTCGATAATTTTGACTTGTTTATGACGGCCCAGTTCGCCTTTTTCGATCACCACCTGGCTTTTAGCCACGCGGAACTGTTTCGCGAGATATTTGACCAGATGGGCGTTGGCCTGGCCGTCAACCGGCGGGGCGGTAATGGCGACTTTCAGCTCGTCGCCATGTAAACCGATAATGCTGTCGCGGCTGGCTTTCGGCTGGATATAGAGCCGTAACACCAGTCCGTCGACGGTTTTACTGACGGCACTCACAGCAAATACCACAGCCCCGGGAAGAGATCCATGGCGAGGTAATTCAGCAGATAGAGCACGATAATGACGCCCATGGCGGAAAAATCGATGCCGCCCATGGCTGGCAGAATACGGCGGATCGGGGCCATCAGCGGTTCAGTCAGCTGAATCAGCACAAACTCAATCGGGCTGCGGCCCTGACTTACCCAGCTCATCAGCGAGCGGATAATAATCACCCAGAAGACTAACTGGCCTGCGGATTTCAGCAGCGACAGCAGGCCCACCACCAGGTTAAACGGATCGAGCGACAGCGCGCCTGACTGAATCAATAACAGCAGCGGGAATTTCAGCGTTGAGAGAATAAACGCCACCAGCAGCGATGAGGTGTCGATAGGCCCTATCGACGGAATAATGCGGCGCAGCGGGCCTATCACCGGCTGGGTAAATTTCACCACCGTCTGGGCGAGCGGGTTGTAAAAATCGCAGCGCGACCACTGCATCCAGATGCGCAGCAGCAGCACCATCACATACAGGTCGATCAGCGTTTTGACCAGGAAAGTCAACGTCAGCATGGCGTTCCTCAGAAGTTATTGTTGGGTGGCGCGGGCGTAATCGCGCGCGCCGAAAATCGCGGTACCAATGCGCACCATCGTGCTGCCAGCGGCGATGGCGGCTTCCATATCATCGCTCATGCCGAGCGAAAGCGTGTCTACCGTCGGGTAGCGCGCTTTAAGAGCCGTGAAGGCCGCCGCCATTTCACAGGCGACGGCAAACTGGCGCGCATACTCTTTTTCCGGCGCCGGAATGGCCATCAGCCCGCGCAGCCGCAGACGCGGCAGCGCCGCAATCTGCTCTGCCAGCGCGTCCAGCTCGCTTAAGGCGATGCCGGATTTGCTCTGTTCGTCGCTGATATTAACCTGAATCAGCACGTTAAGCGGCGTCATTTCATCCGGGCGCTGTTCATTCAGGCGAGTGGCGATGCGCAGTCGGTCGACCGTATGGCACCAGTCGAAATGCTCCGCCACCAGACGGCTTTTGTTGGACTGCAACGGACCGATAAAGTGCCAGGTCAGCCCGTCAACGCCCGCGTCGCGGAAGTGAAGGATCTTTTCCACGCCCTCCTGCACATAATTTTCACCAAATTCACGCTGCCCGGCGGCAATCGCTTCTGCTATCGCGCTCGCAGGTTTTGTTTTACTCACTGCAAGCAGCGTAACTTCTTCTGGAGCCCGGCCGCAGCGTTGTGCAGCCGCTGAGATCTTTTGCCGGACCTGCGTTAAGTTGCGTTCTGTCTCACTCATGATCAGGGAAGCTGTATGGAAATGGATGAATTAGTGGCGCTTAGTGTAAAGCATAACGTTTCGGATCTACACCTGTGTAGCGAGCTGTCGGCGCGCTGGCGCAGACAGGGGCGGCTGGAGACGCTGCAGGAGCCTGTCCCGAAGCCGGAAAACCTGCTGGCGCGCTGGCTTGACGACGCCCATCAGCGCGAGCTTGCCGAGCGCGGGCAGACCGATTTCGCAGTCAGTCTGGCGGGCGGCGTGCGGCTGCGCGGCAACGCGTTTCGCCAGATGCAGGGCATTTCGCTGGTATTGCGCCTGCTGCCGCGCGGCTGCCCAAAGCTTGAGGCGCTCGGCGTGCCCGCCGCCGTGCCGGGGTTATTGACGATGCCGGATGGCCTGCTGCTGGTCACGGGCGCTACCGGGAGCGGTAAATCGACCACGCTTGCGGCGATGGTCGGCCACCTGAACGAAACGCTCGACGGCCATATTCTGACGCTTGAAGATCCGGTCGAATTTTGTCATCAGCCGGTGCGCTGTCTCATCCAGCAGCGTGAAATCGGCACGCACTGCCAGAGCTTCAGCGACGGCCTGCGCGGCGCGCTGCGTGAGGATCCCGATGTCATCCTGCTGGGGGAGCTCCGCGACAGCGAAACGATCCGGCTCGCGCTCACGGCGGCGGAAACCGGCCATCTGGTACTGGCGACGCTGCACACTCGCGGCGCGGCGCAGGCCGTCGAGCGGCTGGTGGATGTCTTTCCCGCCTATGAGCAGAACAAAGTGCGCAGCCAACTGGCGGGCAGCCTGAAGGCAGTGTTGGCACAAAAGCTGGTGGCGGATGCGCAGGGCGGCAGAACGGCGCTGCATGAGCTGCTTATCAATACGCCCGCCGTGGCGAATCTCATCCGTGAAGGGAAAACGCACCAGTTGCCGGGCCTGATGGAAACCGGTCAGCAGCAGGGGATGCAAACCTTCGCGCAAAGCGTGGCGATGCGCCTGAACGAAGGCAGGCTGGCGCTGCAAAAAGACGCCAGCGCCGGGCACTGGGGCTAACGCACGTGGAGCGCGTAAAGGGCGGGCAGCGCGCCTGCGGTGCTGAGGATTTCAAGACGTATGACGCTCGCGGTGCGTGGCGCATCGACGCGGTATTCGCAGACGGCGTGATGGTTATCCGTCACGTCCGCCAGCAGCGTCTCATCGGCCCACAGGCGGTAATGCGTGACGCAGTGGGGCGTCACGGCGCAGTCATGGCCCATCTGGACGGTTTCCATCGCATTATCGAAATCGTTATCGAAAATCAGCGTCAGGGTGTCGAACGTTTGCGGCTGCGCCCAGCGCCATTCGACGGTGGGTTGCGGATCGTCCGCGGCGGGTGCCCAGGCGTTGGTTTGCTGTTCGGGCCGCAGGCGGCCGTTAAGCAGGTTTTCGGGCGGATAACAGCGCAGCGGCGCGTCGAGGCGCAGCGCGGGCATAATCTGGTGCGGGCGGCGGCGCGGCAGCCAGAAGTCAAACTCATCCACGCCGTAATCGCCATCGGCCACCTGGCGCGAGCGTTTGGCGACGCGCGCGTTAAGACTGTTAAATACCATCATGATGCCAGGCAAGTGCTGCGCGCTGAGCGCCATTTCAATGGCATCGCATCGCTCGAAAACAATAAACACGTAACAGTCCTGCTCGGCGGTATGGCGCAGCGCCACCCGGTAGGGTGCGGCATCGTGAACCTCCAGCTCGCACTCGTCCAGCCAGCGCTCCGGCGTATAGTTGCCCGGTTTATGGCTGGTGAGCAACTGAACGCGCAGGCGCTGTGGTGCCTCTGCCCGCAACGTGAAGTGCAGGGTCGGCAGCGACTGTCCGGCACGCAGGGGCAGCAGCAGCGCCGTGCGCGCCGAAAGCGTTGCCCATTCGCCGTTCGGCGTGAGTTCAGTGAGCTGATATTCACTGCTGACGCGAAGCCGCGCGCCGCGCGCCGGGTTGTCCAGCCGCTGGCGGGGAATATAACAGCCGGTCGCCTGCAGGTGCTGTTGCAACGCAGTGATGCGCTCGCGCGCCGCCAGCTGGCGCGGCGTGATGCCCTGCTGATGGCAGAGCGCGGCCGCCCGGCCAACCACTTCGCCCAGCAGCCCACAGGTACACATTACGCGGGCACTGCCGAAAGCTACATGCGAGGCGGAGATAAGCCGCCCGGTCAGAAACAGATTATCCAGCGAGCGGCTGTAGAGGCTGCGCCAGGGAATGGTGTATGTGCCTTTGCTGTGAAACTGGCGGCAGCCGTCATGCGTGCTGTAGACGCCGTCCGCCGGGTGCAAATCGATAGACCAGCCGCCGTAGGCGACAGCGTCGTAATGGTCGCGCTGCTCGATAATATCCTGCTGGCAGAGCAGGTGATCGCCCATAAACCGGCGGCTTTCGCGCTTGCCGGGAATGGTGCCGACCCATTCGATCGTGAGATTTTCCGCATCCGGGAACTGGCCGGAGTTTTTAATGTGATCCCACACACCCCAGACTATTTTCCACAGCTCCCATTTGATCTCTTCGCTCTGATGAACGGTATCAAGACGGCCGCCCCATTCGAGCCACCAGAGATCGCAGCCGTTGAGCGTGGAAGTAAGCCGCTGATAGCGCGGAATATCGGTTATCTCTTTCAGCGCAAACGACGGCGGAACAAAGCGCACCGGGCCGCTGGTCTGTTTGGTGTAGAAGTAAATCGAATGCCCGAGCTTGTGACCGAAGCTGTCGCCCGGTGCCATTTTTTCGCCAAGCTCGTCCGCCTCTTCCGCGCCGACGCGAAACTCGGCGCCCGCAAGATAGCCCAGCACGCCATCGCCTGTGGCGTCGCAAAACTGGGCAGCGGTAATGCTATAAAAAGTTTCGTTAATGGCGTTAAAGCCATGGACACGTGTAATCCGCTGGCCATTATTGACGACGTCAAAAAGCGCGGTGTTCAGCAACAGCGTCAGTCCCGGCTGCGAACGGGCGAGATCCAGCAGCACCAGATCGAACATCACCGGATTACCCTCTTTGTTGCGCCAGAGGTTTTCTTCGAGGATTTCGCCCATAATGCCGCCCTCGCGCGCCCAGCGATTGTTGTTGCCCATGTGCGAGGTTGCGCCGTTGGCCCACAGCCGTACTTCACTGGAGGCGTTGCCGCCCAGTACCGGCCTGTCCTGGACCAGAATTACCTGCAATCCGTCGCGGGCGGCCGCCAGCGCGGCGCACAAACCGGCAAGGCCGCCGCCTGCCACCAGCAGATCGGCATGGAGTTGTTCTTCAGGAAAGGTCCGGTCGGCGCTGCGGGGAAAGACGTTCATAAACTTGTATCCTTCTTAACTGGCATTACACTCATGACATTGTCATGCAACGGGACTTCGCTATGTCTTCACAACCCAACCAGAGCCTGATCGATGGGATCCGCTGCCTGCAATACCTGGTCTCCAGCGATCGGGCCATCGGGTGTCGGGAGCTTGCCCGGCTGATGGGCATCAACACCACACGCGTCAACCGCCTGCTGATGACAATGGCCTCTATCGGCCTCACCATGCAGGATGAGCAGCGCCGTTATCTGCCCGGCCCTGGCATTCACGCCCTGGCGGCACAGTCGATTCGTGGTTCTGCGCTTTTCTCCCATGCCCTGCCGCTACTTGAGCGTTACGCCCCTAAAGATGTGGTGGTGGCGCTGGGCGTGCTCTGGGAAGATCAAATCATCTACATCTATCACTCCACGCCCGGCACTCAGATGAGCCAGGCGCTGGCCGGTTTTCGCATGCTGCCTGCTTGGCAGTCGGTCATCGGCATGTCGCTGCTGGCGGCGGAGAGCGACGAGGCGCTGGAAGCGCGCTTCACGCCTGAGCAGTGGGAACAACTCGCGCCACACGTGGCGCAGCAGCGTGAACAGGGCCGGGTGGTCTGGCGCCACGACGACGGTGAAGTCTCGATGGCGAAACCGCTTGGCATTCATAACGCCGCGGTAGCGCTGGCTGGCATGTGGAACATCAGCAATCCTGAAATCCACACGCGTCTTGAGCAGCTTGATGCGCTTGCCGCGCGGCTGATGAAACCGGTCTGACGTAAACTGGCTATGTTTCTTTTATAGAAACGATCGGCGAGCCGGGCAAAGGCCACACCAGAGAAGTGTGATCCGGGGCGGATTCATGAGTGGAAATAAAGAATTCGGGCGGATAAGAGAAGGGCGAACGCAGCGCCTGGCAGCGCTGCGTAAATTGCGTTAGCCGTGTTGCTCGAAGTAGCTTTCCAGGATGACGACCGCCGAGGCGGAATCCACGCTGCCTTTGTTCAGCGCGCGGAAACCGCCGCGCTCGAAGAGCCCGGCGCGGGCTTCCACGGTGCTTAAGCGTTCATCGTGCAGCGTCACTTTAATGCCGAAGCGGCCATGCAGCCGGTTGGCGAACGTGCGTGCGCGCGCCGTCAGCGGCTGTTCGGTGCCGTCCATATTCAGCGGAAGGCCAACAATCACGTCGTCCGGCTGCCACTCTTTCAGGAGCTTTTCGATGAGCGTCCAGTCCGGGTTGCCGTTTTGCGCTTTGATTGCGGTAAGCGGGCGGGCTGTGGCCGTCACGCGCTGCCCAATCGCCACGCCGATACTTTTCGTGCCAAAATCGAAGGCCAGCAGGGTGCCGCTCATTACGCGTGCCCCGCTTCGCCAGGCATGGTATGGATGTCGATACCGATAAGCTTCGCGGCCTCGCGCCAGCGGTCGGCGATAGGCGTGCGAAAGAGAATGTTCAGATCCGCCGGTGCCGTAAGCCAGGCGTTCTCCAGGATCTCTTCTTCAAGCTGGCCTTTCTCCCAGGAGGAGTAGCCGAGCGCCACCAGTACGTCATCGGGCTGTTCGGCCGTGCCGAGCGTTTCCAGCACGTCGCGCGATGTCGTGATCACGGTGTTATCGGAAATACGGATGCTGGAGGAGAACGCATCCGGCGGCGTGTGCAGAATAAAACCGCGATCTTCGGCCAGCGGGCCGCCGAGAAACACGGGCTTATCGAGGCGAATTGCCGGGTCGCGCGGCTCCGGCGTGATTTTCAGTTTCTGAAGAACACCTTCAACCTGCAGATTTTCCAGAGGTTTGTTAATGATAAGGCCCATCGCGCCTTCATTATTGTATTCGCAGATATACACCACGGAACGGCGGAACAGCGGGTCCTGAAGGGCCGGCATGGCAATGAGGAAATGATGCTGTAAATTCATCGTCAAAAGTTCTGTAGTCCTGGTTGGAAAATCGGCAGATTCAGTATGCGGGGAAAGTCGCGAGCTGTCACCCCCGGTGGGGTAACGGGCGGGAGAGTTCCCGCCCGAAAGGCTTACTTAGCGAGGCGTTTTTCGATAGCGTCCATCAGCATGCCGGTAATGGAAACCGGGTACTGCGCTTCGATTTCACGCACGCAGGTAGGGCTGGTGACGTTAATTTCCGTCAGCTTGTCGCCGATGATATCGAGGCCGACAAAAATCAGACCTTTCGCTTTCAGCGTCGGCCCGACGCGACGGGCGATTTCCCAGTCGCTGTCCGTCAGCGGACGCGGTTCGCCACGGCCGCCTGCCGCCAGGTTGCCGCGGGTTTCGCCGCCCTGCGGAATGCGTGCGAGGCAGTACGGCACCGGCTCGCCGTCGACAACCAGCACGCGCTTGTCGCCGTCTTTGATAGCTGGCAGGTAGTTCTGTGCCATGCAGTAGCGGCTGCCGAGCACCGTCAGGGTTTCCGCAATGACGGAAAGGTTCGGATCGCCTTCTTTAACGCGGAAAATCGACGCGCCGCCCATGCCGTCCAGCGGTTTTAAAATGATATCGCCATGCTTTTCCCAGAAGGCTTTCAGCTGCGCTTTGTTGCGCGTCACCAGCGTATGCGGAGTGAGGTCGGCAAACCACGCGGTGAAGAGTTTCTCGTTGCAGTCGCGCAGGCTCTGGGGCTTGTTGACGATAAGCGTGCCTTTCTCTTCGGCGCGCTCAAGGATGTAAGTGGCGTAGATGAATTCGGTGTCGAACGGCGGATCTTTTCGCATCAGCACCACGTCGAGATCGGCCAGCGCAATATCCTGCTCGGTGCCGAACTCGTACCATTTGTCATAGTTCTGCTCGACGCTCACCAGACGCGTGCGGGCGCGGCCTTCGCCGTTATCAAGGTACAGATCCGCCATCTCCATATAGTGGAGTTCGTAGCCGCGGCGCTGGGCTTCCAGCAGCATAGCGAAGCTGGAATCTTTCTTGATGTTGATGTTTGCGATGGGGTCCATCACGATGCCGAGCTTGATCATTATTTTTCTCCTTTAGCCCAGATCGCCAAAGCGCACCTGCAGTGCGGTGATGGCGGTGAGCGCAGTGGTCTCTGTGCGCAAAACGCGTGGTCCTAACAGGATATCAGTAAACTGGTAACGTGCGGTCATGGCAATTTCGTCAGCGGAAAGGCCGCCTTCCGGGCCAATCAGCAGACGCACGCGCTCAACGGGCTGCGGCAGCGTGTTGATGCTGTGGGCGGCGCGCGGGTGAAGATTGAGCTTAAGGCCGCTGTCCGGCTCGGCGCACCAGGCTTCAAGATCCATCGCCGGGCGGATTTCCGGCACCACGTTGCGACCGCACTGCTCGCAGGCGGCAATCGCGATTTTCTGCCACTGCTGCAGCTTCTTATTAAGACGCTCTTCATCAAGCTTAACGCCGCAGCGCTCGGAGAAGAGCGGGGTAATGACGCTGACGCCAAGCTCAATCGATTTCTGGATGGTGAATTCCATTTTCTCGCCGCGCGACATCACCTGGCCCAAATGTAAAAAGAGCGGCGATTCGCGGTTCGCCTCTTCACGGCTCACCACATTCACCAGCACGCTTTTTTTGCTCGCCTGCGTGATTTCAGCGGCAAAGACGTGGTTGCTGCCGTCGAACAGTTGCAGCGCCTGGCCTGCGCTCATGCGCAGCACGCGGCCAACGTGGTTCGCGGCGTCTTCATCAAGAGCGATTTCACGCCCGACGACCAGCGGCTCGGGGTGATAGATGCGGGGAATTCGCATGGGCATTTTCCGGTAAACGGGCTTGCGGCATCGCGCGGCAAGCCCTGCGTTAACAATTGCCCGGTAGTGTAGGTTAGCGGTTTTGCCCCTGGCAAGCCTGCTGTACATAGGGGTTATGGTTGCCCTGCACCTTCGCGATGCGTTCGTCGCGGGTACACTCCCACGGTGTCACCGGGTAGAGCTTGTTCCAGGCCTCGAAAAGCTGCGTCTGGGCGCGCGACAGGTTGAGCTGATATTTATCGCGCATATAGAAATAGGTGCGTGCGATAGCGCCGCGGGCGCGGGCAGGCGGCTCGGCCTGTTTATTTTTAAAGTCGACTTTCATTTCGCACTGGCCGTACTGGCCTTCACCGCCGCGCCACTGGCTGTAAAGGAAATTGCCGCGATCGCCGTTCACTTCGCCGACGGCGGGTTGCAGGTTATGAAGATCGGTTTCCATATCGCGATAGACCGGGTCTTTATCGCAGTTTTTCCGTCCGCCATCCTGCCAGCACTGGCGCTGGTGGCCGAACTGCCACGCGGGCACCACGTGCTCCCATTCGATGCGCGAGGCGCGGTTTTCGTTTTTCCGCACCTGATAGCCGCAGGCCTTGAGATCGGGGATCCCTTTTTTGCCCTGCCAGGTAATCGGGCAGCCGCAGTAGAAATCGCCAGGCGCGTCGGCGTTGATTTTCACGCCAGCCGCTTTGGCCTGGCTGAAACTATGAATACCGGACGCCAGCGCGGCGGGTGCGGCAAAGGCGACGCACAGCGCCGCCACCAGTGTAATTTTGCGAGACATCTTCCAGCTCCTTGTCCGAAGGTGTTCGCAACGTAACGAAGGCAGGCGCCGGAAGCAATCGGTTATTGCCAGAAATTTCCTGAAGGCGTCAGTTTTCCGCAACCAGCGTATCGCCGCAGCGCACGCAGCGGTACTGGGTTTCGCCGCGCACGACGCGGTTATGACGGCGCACGGTCAGTTGATGCTGCTGGCAGCGACAGCGGTAGGGGAAGGTGTTAGCTCGCACCGAATCGAGCTCAAACTGATGCGTACGGCGCGCCGGAACGCCAAGCACGCTTTCCATCATCCATTTCCACTCTTTGCCGTGCGGCGGCACGCGGCCAAAATGCTTCCAGACCAGCAGATGCGCCAGCTCGTGCGGCACCACTTCATCAATGAACGCCTGCTGGTTTTCCATCAGCAGTACCGGATTTAAGCGGATTTCATAGCTTTCGAGCCAGGCGGTGCCCGCCGCTGTACCGCGCTGTTGATAGACCAGTTTCGGTTCAGGGTAGTTGCGGCCAAGTTTGAGGTTAGCGCGTGCGAGCGCGTCGCGCAGACTGCGCATTACGGCCTGTTGAATGGCGATAGGGAGACGTGGGGTTTTCATAGCGAGAGGATAGAGCTGAGGCGGGGATGGGCGCAAGGGGCGGCTGCCCCTTGCGTGCGCCGCCCGCGTAAACGGGCGGCAAGATCAGGCTTAGTCGTTCGAACCGATATCGCGCAGTTTACGGCCCTGCATCAGGTTACGTTCAATATGCTCCAGCGACACGTGCTTGGTTTCCGGTACCAGCAGTACGGTCAGCACGATGAAGAACAGGTTGAGACCGGCATAGACCCAGAAGGTCGGCGCGTTGCCCAGCGTGTTGAGCATGGTGAGGAAGGTCGCACCGACAATCATGTTCGCAATCCAGTTGGTCGTGGTGGAGAGCGTGATGCCGAAATCGCGGCCTTTCAGCGGCTGAATCTCAGAGCACAGCACCCAAATCAGCGGACCGGCGCTCATGGCGAAACCGATGATGAACATCAGCAGCATCGCGACGGCGAAGTACTGGCCAGCCGGGCTGTCGATGCCCATGTGCAGCATGGTGCCGAGAATGCCCATACCGGCGGCCATGACGATAAAGCCCAGAATCAGCGTCGGCTTACGGCCCCAGCGGTCAACCAGGCCGATGGCGATAAAGGTCGCCAGGACGTTGGTCAGGCCGACAATCACGGTGCCCCACATCTGCTCTGTGGTGTTGGAGTAACCCGCCAGTTCAAAGATTTTCGGCGCGTAATACATGATGACGTTCATCCCGGTGAACTGCTGCATCACCTGCAACAGAATGCCGAGGAAGACCGCGCGGCGGAAGTTGCTGTTGTCTTTAAACAGCGCCCAGCCGCCCTGTTTCACCTTCAGGCTTTCACGAATCTCTTCCAGCTCGCGTTTGGCTTCGGCGCTGGAGTCACGCAGGCGCAGCAGGACGCGCTCGGCGTCGTGGAAGCGGCGTTTGGCGGCGAACCAGCGCGGGCTGTCCGGCAGGAAGAAAACGCCAATCAGCAGCAGGATGGCCGGGATAGTGATAACACCCAGCATCCAGCGCCAGGCACCGCTGTAGCTGAACGCGGTGTCAGAGAGATACGCGCCCAGAATACCGATGGTGATCATCAGCTGATACATAGAAATCATACTGCCGCGGATTTTCTCCGGCGCAATTTCAGAGAGGTACAGCGGCGCGGTGTAAGAGGCGATACCGACCGCGAGGCCCAGCAGTACGCGGGAGATAATCAGCACTTCCACATTTGGCGCGAACGCCGAGCAGAGGGAGCCGATAACGAACAGCACGGAGCCAATCATCAGGCTGTATTTACGCCCGAGACGCGAAGAGAGCCAGCCGCTGCCGACCGCACCGACGGCGGCGCCGAACATCATGGAGCTGACCACCCACTCCTGCTCGTGGGGTGTGATATTAAAATCTTTGGCGATAAAGGGCAGTGCGCCCGCAATGACGCCGATATCGAGGCCGAAAAGAAGTCCTGCCAGGGCCGCCAGAAAGCAGACGAAGAACGTCATGGCCTTGTGTGAACGCCCCTGTTTTTTATTGTCAGGCATACTGCCCTCCAGTTGGGTTATTGATTTTATCGTGGTAAAGGGTAAGTTAGCGTAACGTAAAAATATGTGATATCAGTCACGTGCGTGTAATCGGTTACACTACTGTCAGCTTGTGTAAAGCGCTTATCCCTTTTTTAATCAGTTAATTAGTGTAGCCAGAAACGAAGCGGCGGAGAGGAATTCAGACTAAACCGAAGCGGGATGTAACAGAATGCAGAAAGAGCATTTGCCTATAGACAATTCTGAAAAAACGCCGCTTTTCCTGCTCATGTAATCGGTTTCAGTGAGATCGTGTCCGTCGCGATGGCAGAAAGTATAGCTGCTGGCAGAAAAGAGGAAGGGGCGGGGGGCTATCACCACCCAAAAAGCAAAAGGCCAGCACAAGGCTGGCCTTTAAGAGAACCACGCAGAAATTATTTCAGACCGGCAGCGTCGCGCAGCAGTTGCGCTTTGTCGGTTTTTTCCCACGGGAAGTGTTCGCGGCCAAAGTGACCGTAAGCGGCGGTCTCTTTGTAGATCGGGTGCAGCAGATCCAGCATCTGGATCAGGCCGTACGGACGCAGGTCGAAGAACTCACGCACCAGCAGGGTGAGCTGCTCGGTCGCAATTTTCTCGGTACCGAACGTTTCAACCATGATGGAGGTCGGCTCTGCGACACCGATAGCGTAGGAAACCTGGATTTCACAACGGTCAGCCAGGCCTGCGGCCACGATGTTTTTCGCGACATAACGCGCCGCATACGCTGCGGAACGGTCAACTTTAGACGGGTCCTTACCGGAGAACGCGCCGCCACCGTGACGCGCCATGCCGCCATAGGTGTCAACGATGATCTTACGACCGGTCAGACCGCAGTCGCCCATCGGCCCGCCGATAACGAAACGGCCCGTCGGGTTGATGAAATATTTGGTGGATTCATTCAGCCATTCCGCAGGCAGAACCGGCTTGATGATCTCTTCCATGACGGCGTCGTGCAGAACGTTCTGCTCGATGTCTTCCGCGTGCTGGGTGGAAAGCACAACGGCGTCGATACCCACGATTTTGCCGCCATCGTACTGGAACGTGACCTGGCTTTTCGCATCCGGGCGCAGCCACGGCAGGGTACCGTTTTTACGCACTTCCGCCTGACGCTGTACCAGACGGTGCGCGTAGGTGACCGGTGCCGGCATCAGCACGTCGGTTTCGTTGGTGGCGTAGCCGAACATCAGGCCCTGGTCGCCCGCGCCCTGCTCAAGCGGATCGGTGCGGTCAACGCCCTGGTTGATGTCCGGAGACTGTTTGCCGATAGCGCTCAGTACGGCGCAGGAGTTGGCGTCAAAGCCCATATCGGAATGGACGTAGCCGATTTCGCGTACCGTGTTGCGGGTAATCTCTTCGATATCGACCCACGCGCTGGTGGTGATTTCACCGCCGACCAGCACCATGCCGGTTTTTACGTAGGTTTCGCAGGCCACGCGTGCTTTCGGATCCTGCTCAAGAATGGCGTCCAGCACTGCATCGGAGATCTGGTCCGCAATTTTATCGGGATGTCCTTCTGAGACAGATTCAGAAGTAAAAAGGTGTTTTGCCATGTTTTGTATCACCCTGGATAAATCAATTAGCTCAGCATACCGTGTGTCGGTGCCATCTAAGAAGAAAATTCTGCGGCCATGCAGGTAAACACACAGGAAGGCTAAGTGTTAATCAGTATAGATGGATTAACATCTGGACGGCTATTCTAGGTTAAATCTTAAGCCGATTTCCAGCAGTTTTTGCAGCATTGAACAATGCCTTTAACGCCGCGCTGGCAAGAATTCCTGACAAGGACGGCAAACGGCGCTTTTTTGTTTTGCTTTTTACCTGTGTTCCCGGTATAAAACGGCGCGCGCGGCTCCTGCAAAAAAGCGCACGGAAACAGTCTCCGTGTCGCCACTTCCAGCCGGGCTGAGAGTGATTTTTAGCTTTGGCTTATCGCCGGTCTACAAGGGCTGGCGTGGAGGTGATACCAGATAATGAACCGCCGTTATTCGCTTAATCTGCCATGCCGTTCTGGCGTGCGCTTTTCCCCCGCAACCTGCATCTCTTTTTTGCAAACCTGCCGATGTTCTACCCATCTCGGCGCTTCTCAGGATTCCCGGGCCGGTCACGGCTTGCGATAACTGAACAAGGGCTCTCCTGACGTCAGGAGTTTTCTCGTGGTTTCGCCGACCCGTCACACGGAGTTCGGTTACGTGTTTTACAATGATATGAATAAGAAACCGGTCGCGCGGCAGGGTGGTCAGCACTATGTGCTGGATAACTCTGCTGTTTATGGGTTGTTATCACAGTGTAACGCTGCGATAGTAGTTAACTGTTTTACACTTTCGACAAAATTTGAGGTTCGCTATGTCTGACGACATCTTTTCATCTTCGCCTTCGTCAGCGGGCGAACAGGGTGTACTACGTTCCATGCAGGAGGTTGCAATGAGCTCCCAGGAAGCCAGCAAGATGCTGCGTACTTACAATATTGCCTGGTGGGGCAATAACTACTACGACGTTAACGAACTGGGCCATATCAGCGTTTGCCCGGATCCTGACGTCCCCGAAGCGCGCGTCGATCTCGCGAAGCTGGTAAAGGAGCGTGAAGCTCAGGGCCAGCGCCTGCCTGCGCTGTTCTGCTTCCCGCAGATCCTGCAACATCGCCTGCGTTCCATTAACGCGGCGTTTAAACGCGCCCGTGAATCCTACGGCTATAACGGCGACTACTTTCTGGTCTACCCGATTAAGGTAAACCAGCATCGTCGCGTGATTGAATCGCTGATCCACTCCGGCGAGCCGCTGGGCCTGGAAGCGGGCTCCAAAGCGGAGCTGATGGCGGTACTGGCGCACGCGGGCATGACCCGTAGCGTTATCGTCTGCAACGGCTATAAAGACCGCGAATACATTCGTCTGGCGCTGATCGGCGAGAAGATGGGCCACAAGGTCTATCTGGTCATCGAGAAGATGTCGGAAATCAAAATCGTGCTGGAAGAAGCCGAACGCCTGAACGTGATCCCGCGTCTTGGCGTGCGTGCGCGTCTCGCCTCGCAGGGCTCCGGCAAATGGCAGTCTTCCGGCGGCGAAAAATCGAAGTTCGGCCTGGCGGCGACGCAGGTGCTGCAACTGGTTGAGATGCTGCGCGAAGCCAATCGTCTCGACAGCCTGCAACTGCTGCACTTCCACCTGGGCTCCCAGATGGCGAATATCCGCGACATCGCCACCGGCGTGCGCGAATCCGCCCGCTTCTATGTGGAACTGCACAAGCTTGGCGTGAATATTCAGTGCTTCGACGTGGGCGGTGGCCTGGGCGTGGACTATGAAGGGACGCGCTCGCAGTCTGACTGCTCGGTCAACTATGGCCTGAACGAGTACGCGAACAACATTATCTGGGCTATCGGCGACGCGTGTGAAGAAAACGGCCTGCCGCACCCGACGGTCATTACCGAATCCGGCCGTGCGGTAACCGCGCACCACACCGTGCTGGTCTCCAATATCATCGGCGTTGAGCGTAACGAATATACCGAGCCGACCGCGCCGTCTGAAGACGCGCCGCGCCCGCTGCAAAGCATGTGGGAAACCTGGCAGGAGATGCACGAGCCGGGCACGCGCCGTTCGCTGCGCGAGTGGCTGCACGACAGCCAGATGGATCTGCACGATATTCATATCGGCTACTCTTCCGGGTCATATTCGCTCCAGGATCGCGCCTGGGCGGAACAGCTCTACCTGAGCCTGTGCCAGGAAGTGCAGAAACAGCTCGATCCGCAAAACCGCGCGCATCGCCCGATTATCGACGAACTGCAGGAGCGCATGGCGGATAAGATTTACGTCAACTTCTCGCTGTTCCAGTCGATGCCGGATGCCTGGGGTATCGATCAGCTCTTCCCGGTGCTGCCGCTGGAAGGTCTGAACCACGCGCCGACGCGCCGTGGCGTGCTGCTCGATATTACCTGTGACTCCGACGGCACCATTGATCACTACGTCGATGGCGACGGCATCGCGACCACCATGCCGCTGCCGGAATACGATCCGGAAAACCCGCCGCCGCTGGGCTTCTTTATGGTGGGGGCGTATCAGGAGATCCTGGGCAACATGCATAACCTCTTCGGCGATACCGAAGCGGTGGACGTGTTTGTATTCCCGGATGGCAGCGTGGAAGTGGAGCTTTCCGATGAAGGCGACACCGTGGCGGATATGCTGCGTTACGTCCAGCTCGACCCGGATACGCTGCTGACGCACTTCCGCGATCAGGTCAAACAGACTGGTCTTGATGCCGCGCTGCAACAGCAGTTCCTGGAAGAGTTCGAGAGCGGCCTGTACGGCTACACCTATCTCGAAGACGAGTAACCAGGTTTTAGCCTCCTGCCGGTCAGGAGGTTAAAAAACGCGCGGCGAAATTTCCTGTTCTATACTGACGAGCATGAGCCGCGCGCTATTGAACCTGAACGAAAATCTGGCGATAATCCGCGCCAACATGCTGTACACGAATCCATCCCTTCCTCGTCGGGTTTAACGACGCGGAGGGGATTTTTTTTATCCCACGTCTCAACCTTAAAAGAGGTCAGATTCATGAACACCTTAGGCCATCAGTACGACAACTCCCTGGTTTCCAATGCCTTTGGTTTTTTACGCCTGCCGTTGAATTTCATGCCGTATGACAGCGACGCCGAGTGGGTGATCACCGGTATTCCGTTTGATATGGCCACCTCTGGCCGTTCGGGCAGCCGCTTCGGACCTGCCGCTATTCGTCAGGTGTCCACTAACCTCGCGTGGGAAGGCAACCGCTTCCCGTGGAACTTCGATATGCGTAAGCGCCTGAACGTCGTGGACTGCGGCGATCTGGTCTACGCGTTCGGCGATGCGCGCGAGATGAGCGAGAAACTCCAGGCGCACGCGGAAAAACTGCTGGCGGCCGGTAAGCGTATGCTCTCTTTCGGTGGTGACCACTTCGTGACGCTGCCGCTGCTGCGCGCCCACGCGAAGCACTTCGGTAAAATGGCGCTGGTGCATTTCGACGCGCATACCGATACCTACGCCAACGGCTGTGAATTTGACCACGGCACCATGTTCTACACCGCGCCGAACGAAGGCCTGATCGATCCGACCCGCTCCGTGCAGATTGGTATCCGTACCGAGTTCGACAAAGACAACGGCTTTACCGTGCTGGACGCGCCGCAGGTGAACGACCGCACCGTTGACGACGTAGTCGCGCAGGTGAAACAGATTGTCGGCGACATGCCGGTATACCTGACGTTCGACATCGACTGCCTGGATCCGGCGTTCGCACCGGGCACCGGCACGCCGGTGATTGGCGGCCTGACCTCCGATCGCGCGCTGAAACTGCTACGCGGCATTCAGGATCTGAACATCGTCGGTATGGATATTGTGGAAGTGGCACCGGCATACGACCAGTCTGATATCACCGCACTGGCCGCGGCGACGCTGGCGCTGGAAATGCTCTACATCCAGGCGGCGAAAAAAGGCGAGTAATCTTTGCCTGGCCCGGCAGCGTAACGTAATGCTTGCCGGGCTGACAGTATTCATTCGCAAAAACGCCGGACAAGGCGAAACCTTGTCCGGCGTTTTCTTTTATATAGCTAAAGCCGCTTATTTCAGCCCGTCTGCCTTCATGCGATCGCGAATGTGCTGCGCGCGCGCTTCTGAGGCCGGGTGATCGTCAAACATGGAGCTCTGACGGCCTTTTTCCAGCTTCGCGAGTTTCTCAAAACTGGTGGCAAGCCCTGACGGATTAATACCGCGTTTACGCAGCAGATCGTAAGAGTAGTCATCCGCTTCAGATTCCTGACGCTGCGAGAACTGCGCGTTCACCAGCTGTTCGCCAAGCTCGCCCAGCTGCGACTGCGACAGGCTGCCCACGATGCCGCCCGCAGAAGCCGCCGCACCACGCAATGCGTTGGTGCCAAGCGCCACCTGCATGCCGCGCTTCACGTGGCCCAGCGCGACGTGGCCCATTTCATGGCCAATCACCGCTTCTACTTCGTTATCGTTCATCATGTCCATCAGACCGCTGTAAACGCGGATGCAGCCGTTCGCCATCGCGAAGGCGTTGACGTCTTTTTCCTCGTAAACCTTGTAGTTCACCGGCTGGCCGTTGATGTTATCGCCAAGCGCCGCGGCGATTTTGTTCAGGCGCTGCGTATACTGGCTGTTCGCTGGCGCGATTTTCGCTTTGCTGTCCTGCGATTTACAGGCTTCGTCACTCAGCGCTTTTACCTGCGCGTCGCTTAAGGTATAGGCCTGGAATGCCTCGGCACCTGAGCTCAGCAGGCCGTTGGAATTCATGTTTTGGCAGCCGCTCAGCAGCGCTGCTGCGGTCATGCTCAGTACTATCGCGCGCATTTTCATCGTTATGCTTCCACGCTCCATTGAGGTTTTCATTATCGTCGCCGCGAAACGGCTTCGCTGGCTTGCGGCTTAGTATAAAGAGGTTTGCGCACCTGCGGCGAGTGGGTTGCGCAAACTGCGAGCGGCTTCCAGAGATTTCTTATCGGACAAAAGGATGCTCCATGTACATGCCCAGCCGCTTGGGTTACATTGTGGGACACTTTTTCGGGCGTAGCCCATAACGCGTAGTAGTCAAGCCGTTAACAAGGCGTGGCCTTCAACTATCCGATCTGGAGTCAAAATGTCCTCTCGTAAAGAGCTTGCCAATGCTATTCGTGCGCTCAGCATGGACGCAGTACAAAAAGCCAAATCCGGCCATCCGGGTGCCCCGATGGGCATGGCTGACATTGCCGAAGTCCTGTGGCGTGATTTCCTGAACCATAACCCGCAGAACCCGTCCTGGGCCGACCGCGACCGCTTCGTGCTGTCTAACGGTCACGGCTCCATGCTGATTTACAGCCTGCTGCACCTCACCGGTTACGATCTGCCGATCGAAGAGCTGAAGAACTTCCGTCAGCTGCATTCCAAAACGCCGGGCCACCCGGAAGTCGGCTATACGCCGGGCGTGGAAACCACGACCGGTCCGCTGGGGCAGGGGATTGCGAACGCGGTCGGCATGGCTATCGCCGAGCGCACGCTGGCAGCGCAGTTCAACCGTCCTGGGCATGACATTGTCGACCACTACACCTACGCCTTCCTGGGCGACGGCTGCATGATGGAAGGCATCTCCCACGAAGTCTGCTCGCTGGCGGGTACGCTGGGCCTCGGCAAACTGGTGGCGTTCTACGATGACAACGGCATCTCCATCGACGGCCACATTGAAGGCTGGTTCACCGACGATACCGCTAAACGCTTTGAAGCCTATGGCTGGCACGTGGTGCGCGGCGTGGACGGCCACGACGCCGATTCCATCAAGCGCGCCATCGAAGAAGCGCGTTCTGTTACCGACAAACCGTCTCTGCTGATGTGCAAAACCGTTATCGGTTTCGGCTCGCCGAACAAAGCAGGCACCCATGATTCCCACGGCGCACCGCTGGGCGACGCCGAAGTGGCTGCGACCCGCGAACAGCTGGGCTGGAAATATGAGCCGTTCGTGATCCCGCAGGAAATCTACGCGCAGTGGGATGCCAAAGAGATGGGCCAGGCCAAAGAAAGCGCCTGGAACGAAAAATTCGCGGCCTACGCGAAAGCGTTCCCGCAGGAAGCCGCTGAATTCACCCGCCGTATGAAAGGCGAAATGCCGGCTGATTTCGCCGCGAAAGCGCAGGAGTTCATCGCGAACCTGCAGGCGAACCCGGCGAAAATCGCCAGCCGTAAAGCCTCTCAGAATGCTATCGAAGCCTTCGGTAAACTGCTGCCGGAATTCCTGGGCGGCTCTGCCGACCTCGCGCCGAGCAACCTGACCATCTGGTCTGGCTCGAAAGCAATTAATGAAGATGCCGCAGGCAACTACATTCACTACGGCGTGCGCGAATTCGGCATGACCGCCATCGCGAACGGTATCGCGCTGCACGGCGGTTTCCTGCCATACACCTCGACCTTCCTGATGTTTGTGGAATATGCCCGTAACGCGGTGCGTATGGCTGCGCTGATGAAGCAGCGTCAGGTGATGGTCTACACCCACGACTCCATCGGTCTTGGCGAAGACGGCCCGACCCACCAGCCGGTTGAACAGCTGGCGGCGCTGCGTGTGACCCCGAACATGAGCACATGGCGTCCGTGCGACCAGGTGGAATCTGCGGTAGCGTGGAAATACGCGGTTGAGCGCCACGATGGCCCGACGGCGCTGATCTTCTCCCGTCAGAATCTGGCGCAGCAGGAACGTAGCGAACAGCAGCTGGCGGATATCGCCCGCGGTGCCTACATCCTGAAAGACTGCGACGGTCAGCCGCAAATCATCTTCATCGCCACCGGCTCTGAAGTTGAACTGGCTGTTGCCGCTGCCGATAAACTGGCTGCAGAAGGCGTGAAAGCGCGCGTGGTTTCCATGCCGTCTACCGATGTTTTCGACAAGCAGGATGCCGCTTACCGCGAAGCCGTGCTGCCGAAAGCGGTCAGCGCGCGCGTGGCTATCGAAGCGGGCATCGCCGACTACTGGTTCAAATACGTTGGCCTGAACGGCGCTATCGTCGGTATGACGACCTTCGGCGAATCCGCGCCGGCTGAGCAGTTGTTTGAAGAGTTCGGCTTTACCGTGGATAACGTGGTAAGCAAGGCAAAAGCGCTGCTGTAATCGCGCATAGCGTTATAAAACGAACGGGAGGCCAGCGCCTCCCGTTTTTTTTGGCTCAGTCGCCCGGATATTTTTCCCGCAACGCGATGGCAAACGGTGAGTTATCGTAGTCAGAGACCGGCCAGTCGCGGTAGTCCAGCAAATCATCCGCCATTTCCTGAATCACCGCGTTAAGCTCAAGCCGCGCCAGCCATGTTTCCGGCAGAGCCGTGATGCCGTACATCGCGCCGAGCAGGTTCCCGGCTATCGCACCGGTCGAGTCGGAATCGCCGTCATGGTTTACCGCCATCAGTACGCCCTCTTCAAACGAGCGGGCGCGCAGCGCGCAAAACAGCGCGATGGCGAGCGCCTCTTCGGCCACCCATCCCTCGCCCAGTGTTTTGATAGCCTCCCGCGGCGTAAGCGGCGCGGCGGCGAGCGTGCGCGCATGCTCCAGTGCGCGCCATGTTTCTTCATGCTGCGGCGCGTTTTTCAGTAAATCCAGCGAGCGCGTCAGCGCTGCGTCAAGGGGTTCGCCCTGAACGAGCTGCAAAACCAGCGCTGCCAGCACACCGCCGGTGAGATAGCCGGTAGGATGACCGTGCGTGAGTGCGGCGAGCTGGCAGCCGGTGTCAAACGCCGCTTTCAGTAAATCGCTGCCCGGGTAACGCACGTAAAAAAGCCCCACCGGCGCCACGCGCATAACGCCGCCGCAGCCCTTGCTGTCGTTACGGGCCGGTTCGCCGAAGGCGCGCATTTCGCGCAGTGCGCTGAGGCACGTATTGCCCGGCGCGCGGGCATGGAAGAGCGCGTTATGCCCGGCAAGCCAGCCGGACATCTGCGTTTTATCCAGCAGATTGTGGCGGTTGCGCTCGCCCTGCGTCAGCAGCCAGCGCAAATACGCGTGAGCGGTCACACCGGTGAACGACGGGCCGATGCCGCGCATCGCCGCACGCATCCAGGCCCGCAGCAACCCTTCAGCGGTAAAGAGCGTCATCTGCGTGTCGTCCGTGATTTTCCCGATGCCGCCCCATGCATATTCATAATCCGTGACGCCCTGCGCCCCGAAGCGCGCGGTGATTTCCGCAAGCCGTAAAAATTCCACCGGGCCGCCGAGCGCATCGCCCACGGCGCCGCCAAGCAGGCAGCCGCGAAAGCGCGCGCGCAGGGCGGCGAGACTTCCTGCGTTTTCGTACTCTTCTGGATACGCCATCACCATCCCTTTGTTAATGTGGAGCCGTGACCATTGTAGGATGCGGCGGCGGGCGCGTAACGTCGATATTGACTGCCGTTATGGTTTATTTCTGTCCGTCATTCACCCTGGCAGGTGTAATGGTGGAATTTATTCCAGAAAAAATGTGATGCAGGTCAGAAGTTAGTGTCATTTCGCTGCGTTATCATTCCTTTTATTCCACGTTTCGCTTATTCTTGCTGAAGCGTTTCAGTCGACTGATTGTTCGACAATCCATCAAACGGTTGTAGTTTGTGACGGGCGAGGATTCCCCTTCAAAGGTGGCTGCATTACTCTGTCAGCTCCTTCACATCCGGGATTCTGGCAGGAGAGATATGACCTTACGCGTAGCGATTAATGGCTTCGGTCGCATCGGGCGCAACGTAGTTCGTGCGTTGTATGAGTCCGGCCGTCGCGCGGAAATCAGTGTGGTCGCCATTAATGAGCTGGCCGATGCTGCGGGCATGGCGCATCTGCTGAAATATGACACCAGCCACGGCCGTTTCGCGTGGGATGTTCGTCAGGAAGGCGAGCAGCTCTGGATTGGTAACGATGTCATTCGTCTGCTGCATGAGCGCGACATCAACGCGCTGCCCTGGAAAGCGCTGGATGTGGACGTGGTGCTCGATTGCACCGGCGTTTACGGCAGCCGCGCCGATGGCATTGCCCATCTCGAAGCGGGCGCGCGCAAAGTGCTGTTCTCACACCCGGGCGGCAACGATCTCGATGCCACCGTCGTTTACGGCGTTAATGAAGAAGAACTGCGCGCTGAGCATCGCATTGTTTCTAACGCCTCCTGCACCACCAACTGCATTATTCCGATTATCAAGCTGATGGACGACGCGTTCGGGATTGAATCCGGCACCGTGACGACCATCCATTCCGCCATGCACGATCAACAGGTTATCGACGCTTATCATCCGGATCTGCGCCGCACTCGCGCGGCCAGCCAGTCCATCATTCCGGTCGATACCAGGCTTGCCGCCGGTATAACGCGTATTTTTCCTAAATTCCATGACCGCTTTGAGGCAATTGCGGTGCGCGTGCCTACCATTAACGTGACGGCCATTGATTTAAGCGTGACGGTGCAAAAACCGGTAAAAGCCCATGAAGTCAACCTGTTGCTGCAAAAAGCGGCACAGGGTGCATTTCATGGTATAGTTGACTATACGGAATTACCGTTGGTCTCAACAGATTTTAACCACGATCCGCACAGCGCCATTGTGGACGGCACCCAGACACGGGTGAGTGGAGCGCACCTGATTAAAACACTGGTCTGGTGCGATAACGAATGGGGCTTCGCTAACCGGATGCTCGACACCACGTTAGCGATGGCAGCTATTGGTTTCAGGTAAGATTTCATGCGTTACGGCCTTAAGGCCAGCGCGTATGGTGTCTGCAAAACTTTAAGAATCAACGAGAGGATTCACCATGTCTGTAATTAAGATGACCGATCTGGATCTGGCAGGTAAACGCGTTCTGATCCGCGCCGATCTCAACGTTCCGGTAAAAGAGGGCAAAGTTACCTCTGATGCGCGTATCCGCGCCTCCCTGCCGACCATCGAACTGGCTCTGAAACAGGGCGCTAAAGTGATGGTGACGTCCCACCTGGGCCGCCCGACCGAAGGCGAATACAACGAAGAATTCTCTCTGCTGCCGGTAGTTAACTACCTGAAAGACAAACTGAACTCCCCGGTTCGCCTGGCGAAAGACTACCTCGACGGCGTTGAAGTGGCTGAAGGCGAGCTGGTCGTTTTAGAAAACGTTCGCTTTAACAAAGGCGAGAAGAAAGACGACGAAACACTGGCGAAAAAATACGCGTCCCTGTGCGACGTATTCGTAATGGACGCGTTTGGTACTGCGCACCGCGCGCAGGCTTCCACCCACGGTGTCGCGAAATTCGCTGACGTCGCGTGCGCAGGCCCGCTGCTGGCAGAAGAACTGGACGCGCTGGGTAAAGCGCTGAAAGAGCCGGCTCGCCCGATGGTTGCTATCGTGGGTGGTTCTAAAGTTTCTACCAAACTGACCGTACTGGACTCCCTGTCTAAAATCGCTGACCAGCTGATCGTGGGCGGCGGTATCGCCAACACCTTCGTTGCAGCCCAGGGCCACAACGTCGGTAAATCTCTGTACGAAGCGGATCTGGTTGACGAAGCGAAACGCCTGCTGGGCACCTGCGACATTCCGGTTCCGACAGACGTTCGCGTAGCGACCGAGTTCTCTGAAACCGCACCGGCTACCCTGAAATCTGTTACTGAAATCAAAGATGAAGAGCAGATCCTGGATATGGGCGACGTTTCCGCTGAGAAACTGGCTGAAATCCTGAAAAACGCCAAAACGATTCTGTGGAACGGCCCGGTAGGCGTGTTCGAGTTCCCGAACTTCCGTAAAGGCACCGAAATTGTGGCTCGCGCTATCGCTGAAAGCGACGCGTTCTCCATTGCCGGCGGCGGCGACACCCTGGCGGCTATCGACATGTTCGGCATCGCCGACAAAATCTCCTACATCTCCACTGGCGGCGGCGCATTCCTCGAATTCGTGGAAGGCAAAGTCCTGCCGGCAGTTGCGATGCTCGAAGAGCGCGCGAAGAAATAATCTAAGCAGGCGGGGCATCCCGCCTGTTTTTCAGCGCGCCTGACAGCTCGCTTACCCTTTTCAACGGTCGAAGATACACATACAGGACAACGCAATATGTCTAAAATTTTTGATTTCGTAAAACCGGGCGTCATCACTGGCGACGACGTACAGAAAGTATTCCAGGTAGCTAAAGAGAACAACTTTGCGCTGCCGGCAGTTAACTGCGTGGGTACCGATTCCATCAACGCCGTTCTGGAAACCGCTGCGAAAGTTAAAGCGCCGGTTATCGTTCAGTTCTCTAACGGCGGTGCCGCGTTTATCGCAGGCAAAGGCTTCAAAGGCGAAGGCCAGCAGGCAGCCATTCTGGGCGCTATCTCCGGTGCGCATCACGTTCACCAGATGGCTGAACATTACGGCGTGCCGGTTATCCTGCACACCGACCACTGCGCGAAGAAACTGCTGCCGTGGATCGACGGCCTGCTGGACGCGGGTGAAAAACACTTTGCCGCTACCGGCAAACCGCTGTTCTCTTCTCACATGATCGACCTGTCTGAAGAGTCTCTGGAAGAGAACATCGAAATCTGCTCCAAATACCTGGAGCGCATGTCCAAAATGGGCATGACCCTGGAAATCGAACTGGGCTGCACCGGCGGTGAAGAAGATGGCGTGGACAACAGCCATATGGACGCTTCCGCACTCTACACCCAGCCGGAAGACGTTGACTACGCGTACACCAAACTGAACGCGATCAGCCACCGTTTCACCATCGCGGCGTCCTTCGGTAACGTACACGGCGTTTACAAGCCGGGTAACGTAAAACTGACCCCGACCATCCTGCGCGACTCTCAGGAATATGTTTCTAAGAAACACAACCTGCCGCACAACAGCCTGAACTTCGTGTTCCACGGCGGTTCCGGTTCTTCCGCTCAGGAAATCAAAGATTCCGTCAGCTACGGCGTAATCAAAATGAACATCGATACCGACACCCAGTGGGCAACCTGGGAAGGTATTCTGAAGTACTACAAAGAAAACGAAGCTTACCTGCAGGGTCAGCTGGGCAACCCGAAAGGCGAAGACCAGCCGAACAAGAAATACTACGATCCGCGCGTATGGCTGCGCGCCGCGCAGACCAGCATGGTGACTCGTCTGGAGCAGGCGTTCAAAGAACTGAACGCGGTAGACGTACTGTAATCTTTTCTACAGCGTCATCTGAAAAAGCCCACCTCTGGTGGGCTTTTCTTTTTGGGAAGAGCAACATACCGAAATCTGATTCGCGGGTGGTCGACTGGCAGAGCGCCGGGGTTTTGTTTACCCTTTAACGACTGGCGCTGCCGCAATCCGGGCAGTTTATCAATCACCCGACCAGGGGAAAGGATGTCGAATGGATGATTTACACGTAATAGACAGCATTAATAACGCCGGCGGCTGGCTGGTGCGCAACCAGGCGCTGCTTATCAGCTACGCCGTGAATATTGTGGCGGCCATCGCCATTATTATCGTCGGGATGATTGTGGCGCGCGCCATTTCCAATACGCTTAACCGCGTTATGGTTGCCCGTCATATCGACGCCACCGTGGCGGATTTCCTCTCAGCCCTGGTGCGCTACGGGATCATCGCCTTTACGCTGATTGCCGCGCTGGGCCGAGTGGGTGTGCAGACGGCGTCCGTTATCGCCGTACTCGGTGCCGCCGGTCTGGCCGTGGGTCTGGCTTTACAAGGCTCACTCTCAAACCTCGCGGCAGGCGTTCTGCTGGTCACGTTCCGTCCGTTCCGTGCGGGTGAATATGTCGATCTCGGCGGCGTCGCGGGCTCCGTGCTGCATGTGCAGATCTTCTCCACTACGCTTCGCACGCCGGATGGCCGTATCGTCGTGGTGCCGAACGGAAAAATCATCGCAGGCAACATCATTAACTTCTCGCGCGAGCCGGTACGCCGTAATGAATTTATCATTGGTGTGTCTTACGACGCGGATATCGATAAAGTGCGCGCGCTGCTGACTGAGATCATTCAGTCCGAAGACCGCATTCTGAAAGATCGCGAAATGACCGTGCGCATGAACGAACTGGGCGCGTCGTCTGTGAACTTTGTCATTCGCGTGTGGAGTAAGAGCAGCGATCTGCAGGAGGTTTACTGGGACGTACTGGAGCGCATCAAGAAAACGCTGGATGCCAACGGTATCGGCATTCCTTACCCGCAGATGGACGTGCATTACAAGCCGGTAAAAATCGAGGCTGAAGAGAAAACTCAGCCGCAAGCGCCGCAGTCAGGGATTATTACACAGCCTGACGCGCCGAAAGAAAAACCGGCCGACGGCCAGTAAGCTCAGGACGGTCTGCCACGCGCAGGCCGTTTTTTTACGCCTCACTATTAGCGTTGCTTATTGGTGATTAAAACTATTCGTTTTTGCTAATAAAAAGCAGCCCGTACACTGAGCGCCAGACATCACCACTCTTCGGGGACGCAACGTGCTAAGTTTTTATTTTCAGGGGCTTGCGCTGGGAGCAGCGATGATTTTGCCGCTCGGCCCGCAAAACGCTTTTGTGCTCAATCAGGGCATCCGCCGCCAGTATCATCTGATGATCGCCTCGCTCTGCGCGCTCAGCGATGTCGTCCTGATTTGCGCCGGAATTTTTGGCGGCAGCGCCATCCTGATGCAGTCGCCGTGGCTGCTGGCGCTGGTCACGTGGGGCGGCGTGGCGTTTTTGCTGTGGTACGGCTTCGGGGCGCTGAAAACCGCGCTGGCGGGCAACCCGGAGCTGGCATCGGCAGACGTTCTCAAACAGGGCAGGCTGCGTATTATCACCACGATGCTTGCGGTAACCTGGCTTAATCCGCACGTTTATCTCGACACCTTTGTGGTGCTCGGCAGCCTTGGCGGGCAGCTTGACGCCATACCGAAGCGCGCCTTTGCGCTCGGCACCATCAGCGCGTCGATTATCTGGTTTTTCAGCCTTGCGCTTCTGGCCGCCTGGCTTGCGCCGCGGCTTCGTACCGCACGCGCGCAACGGATGATTAATCTGTTAGTTGGTCTGGTGATGTGGGTTATCGCCTTCCAGCTGGCGCGCGAAGGGATAGAAAATCTGTCTGCGCTCGGCCTCTAAGCCTTCTCTGATGGACATTCGGCACTGAACCGCTAAGCTTGCAGGCAGATGCCCGACACTCTCTGGCGGGCAGTTTTACTTGCACGCAGCATGGAGGAAGAACAGTGAAGTTTAAAGTGATGGCCCTTGCGGCAATGATTGGTTTCGGCGCGGCGTCTGTGCAGGCGAATGAACTGCCCAACGGCCCGCATATCGTCACCTCCGGCACGGCGAGCGTGGATGCGATACCGGATATCGCGACGCTGGCTATTGAGGTCAATGTTTCCGCGAAAGACGCGGCGGCGGCAAAAAAACAGGCGGACGAGCGAGTAGGGCAGTACCTGACTTTCCTGCAAAATAACGGCGTTGAGAAAAAAGACGTTAACGCCGCTAACCTGCGTACCCAGCCGGAATATGAGTACCTCAAGGATGGTAAAACCCAGCTGAAAGGCTATCGCGCGGTGCGTACCGTCGACGTGACGTTGCGCAAACTCGATAAACTGAACGAGCTGCTGGATGGCGCGCTGAAAGCGGGCCTGAATGAAATCCGCTCCGTCTCTTTAGGCGTGGCGCACCCGGATGAATATAAAGATAAAGCCCGCAAAGCGGCTATCGATGACGCGGTGCGTCAGGCGCAGCAGCTGGCGAGCGGCTTTAACAGTAAACTTGGCCCGGTTTACAGCGTGCGTTATCACGTCTCTAACTACCAGCCGACGCCAGTGATGCGCATGATGAAAGCCGAAGCGGCAGCGCCGGCTTCTGCGCAGGACACCTACGATCAGCAGACTATCCAGTTTGACGATCAGGTGGATGTGGTGTTTGAACTTGAGCCTTCTCAGGCGCAGAGCGGTACGGCGAATCAGAATGGTTCGGGAAGCCAGGGCACTGCGCCTGCGGCGACCAACGCGCCATCACAGCAGTAAACGAAAAACCCGCCATCCGGCGGGTTTTTTAATCCTGACGCAACACTTTGTGGCCGTATTCCAGCAGCGCATCGGTAACCTTGCGCATCATTCTGCTTTCCGGCGCAAAGCGGTGCCAGAAGAGCATCCGGCGCTGGTACAGCCCCGGCGTGAGATCGATAAGCTCACCGCTTTGCAGCTCTTTTTCAATTTGCAGGTGCGGGATCATACAGCACGTAGTGCCCTGACGGGCCAGCTGTACGAAGGCTTCTGACGAGTTAACGATGTGGCAGGGCACGCTGCCTGGCGGCAGATCGAAATTCTGCTGTAAAAACGCCTGATGCATATCATCCAGATGGTCGAACGCGACGGCGGGCGCTTTCAGAAGCGACGCGCGCGTCACGCCGTTTGGAAAGTAGCGATCGGCAAAAGGTTTCGAGGCGACAAAGAGATAGTCCAGCGCGCCCAGTTGATCGACAAGGCAGCTTGGCAACGCCTGCGGCTGAATACTTACCGCGCCGACCACTTCACCGCGGCGCAGCCGCTCCTGGGTACGGGTTTCATCTTCCACCTGCAAATTGAGACGCACTGGCGAATCTGCAAGCACGGGGGCAAGCGCGGGCAAAAGCCAGGTCGCGAGACTGTCGGCGTTGACCGCAAGCGACAGCAGCAGCGGCGTTGAACCGGTCTGTTCATCGCCAAGCCACTCTTCTTCCAGCAGCTCAACCTGGCGCAGCAGAGCCAGCAGCTTTTGCCCTTGCTCGGTCGGGCGCGGCGGTACGGTGCGCACCAGCAGCGGTTGGCCGAAGGTATTTTCCAGCTGTTTAATACGTTGTGACACGGCGGACTGCGTAATACACAGCTTTTGTGCGGCGCGCTCAAACCCGCGCTCTCTGATTACCGCATCCAGCGCCTGTAGTGTTCGGTAGTCCGGGCGTTTCATCTCTCTGGTGTGCTCCCTGTCTCGTTATGTTCCGCACTATGACATAAATTTGCACCGGATACAGACCCAAACGCAAACATCGGAGCTGTGCCGCAGAATGACTCCCCCATTGCCCGGCGGGTTGTTTTATAATGCGCCACAGTTTTTACACCACAGGCAAAACTCTCATGACGCAGGATGAACTTAAAAAAGCCGTCGGCTGGGCCGCACTGAAGTACGTCGAGCCGGGCACGATTGTCGGCGTAGGCACAGGCTCCACCGCCGCGCATTTTATCGACGCGCTGGGCACCATGAAAAACGAGATTGAAGGCGCGGTTTCCAGCTCTGACGCCTCCACCGCAAAGCTCAAAAGCTTAGGCATTACTGTTTTCGATCTTAACGAGGTGGATTCTCTGGGCATCTATGTCGATGGCGCAGATGAAATCAACGGCCAGATGCAGATGATCAAAGGTGGCGGCGCGGCGCTGACGCGCGAGAAAATCATCGCGTCGGTGGCACAAAAGTTCATCTGTATCGCGGATGCGTCCAAACAGGTGGATGTGCTCGGCACTTTCCCGCTGCCGGTAGAAGTGATCCCGATGGCCCGCAGCGCGGTCGCGCGTCAGCTGGTAAAGCTCGGCGGACGCCCGGAGTATCGCCAGGGTGTGGTGACGGATAACGGCAACGTGATTCTGGACGTTTACGGTTTAACCATTCTCGACCCGATCGCGCTGGAAAATGCCATTAACGGCATTCCGGGCGTCGTTACCGTTGGTCTGTTTGCCAATCGCGGCGCGGACGTGGCGCTCATCGGCACCGCCGATGGCGTGAAAACCATCGTAAAATGATCTGACCGGGGCGCTCCGGCGCCCCTGCGGTTAAAAAAATTCCCCTGCGTTAAATTTGGTGACATCTCTCACATTTTTGTTTCCATCCTGTTAATCCTTCCGTCATATTTCTGCCATGCAACATTTTCTTCTGCCTTTTATCTCTGCGTGATGTTTCTTCAACGTCGCGACGCAAACGTTCATATTGCCGGGAACGCAAATTTTGATATGTTGGCAGAAGGCTGGCTTATTTCAGCTTCATAACAGTTCAGACAAGACAGGGTCGGGAAATGGCAAAAGTATCGCTGGAGAAAGACAAAATTAAATTCTTGCTGGTGGAAGGGGTTCACCAGAAAGCCATCGATAGCCTGCGTGCCGCAGGTTATACCAATATCGAATACCACAAGGGCGCGCTCGACAGCGAACAGCTGAAAGCGTCCATCCGCGATGCGCACTTTATCGGCCTGCGATCCCGTACTCATCTGACTGAAGAGATTTTTGCCGCGGCGGAAAAACTGGTGGCGGTCGGCTGCTTCTGCATCGGCACCAACCAGGTGGATCTGGACGCGGCGGCGAAGCGCGGCATTCCGGTCTTTAACGCGCCGTTCTCCAACACCCGCTCGGTGGCCGAGCTGGTCATTGGCGAGCTGTTGCTGCTGCTGCGCGGTATTCCGGAGGCGAACGCCAAAGCGCATCGCGGCATCTGGAATAAGCTCGCGACGGGCTCGTTTGAAGCGCGTGGTAAAAAACTCGGTATTATCGGCTACGGCCATATTGGCACTCAGCTCGGTATCCTCGCGGAATCGCTGGGGATGAACGTGTTTTTCTATGATATCGAAAGCAAGCTGCCGCTCGGTAACGCCACGCAGGTGCAGCACCTCTCCGATCTGCTCAATATGAGCGACGTGGTGAGCCTGCACGTGCCGGAAAACGCGTCCACCAAAAATATGATTGGTGCCGAAGAGCTGGCGCTGATGAAACCCGGCGCGCTGCTGATTAACGCCGCGCGTGGTACGGTGGTCGATATCCCGGCGCTGTGCGAGGCGCTCTCCAGCAAACATCTGGCCGGTGCCGCGATTGACGTTTTCCCGGTTGAGCCTGCGACCAACAGCGATCCGTTTAACTCGCCGCTGTGCGAATTCGACAACGTGATCCTGACGCCGCATATCGGTGGTTCAACCCAGGAAGCGCAGGAAAATATCGGTCTCGAAGTGGCGGGTAAACTCGCGAAATACTCCGATAACGGCTCTACGCTCTCAGCGGTGAATTTCCCGGAAGTTTCTCTGCCGCTGCACGGCGGAAGCGTCAGCCGTCTGCTGCATATTCATGAAAACCGCCCGGGCGTGCTGACTGCCATCAACCAGATCTTCGCCGAGCAGGGCGTCAACATCGCGGCGCAGTATCTGCAAACTACGCCGCAGATGGGTTATGTGGTGATTGATATTGATGCGCCGGAGGACATCGCGTACAACGCACTGCAAAGCATGAAGGCGATTCAGGGCACGATCCGCGCGCGTCTGCTGTATTGATGTGATAAGGCTGGGCATTTTGCCCGGCCTGCTGAACGAGATGTTGAGCCGGGTTAGCGTAAGCGACCCGGCTTTTTATTTCACCAGCGCCAGGTTTGGGTGGGCGTCACTACCACAGGCAGCGGAATATCCCACTCCTGCACAGGCAGGCTTTCCACCTGCTGACAGTCATGCGCGTAGCCGACCGGCAAGAACCCGTGCGCGCGCCAGTTTTGCAGCGTGCGGTCGTAAAAGCCGCCGCCCATGCCGAGGCGCTGCCCTGTGCGGTCAAACGCCACCAGTGGCGTGATAAGCACGTCGAGACGGTCTAACGGCAGCACATGGCGCACATCCAGCGCAGGCTCAAGAATTTTCAGACGATTCGTGGCGAGCAGGCTGTCCGGCAGGTATCGCAAAAACAGCAAATTGCCGGGGCTGAAAGGGTGAAGTACAGGCAGGTATACCTGTTTTCCGGCGCGCCAAAGGCCTTCGATCAGTGGGCGGGTATCGAGTTCGCCATCAAAAGAGAGAAACACCGCGACGCTTTTGGCTTCCACCACCGGCGCGAAGCCCAGCATACGGGCAGCGGCCTGTTCAGCGAAATGTGCCTGCTGCTCAGCCGTCAACGCGCGACGCTTCTGGCGGATCTCTTTACGGATGTGCTGACGAAGGTCTGAAGTAACGGGAAGTTCTGTCATGGTAGTAAAAGAAGGGGAATCTCCGAGATGCCGCCGCAGGCTGTAACCCTTGAACCCGCGGTTCAAGGTGAATGCGTCGTCACGGTTTTCAGGCTTCTCGGACGAACCGAGCATGCTCACCAACCGTGGAGCGTCACATTCTGTTTTTTTGAAATATCGGCTCAGGGGACTGGCCCGCTTGCGAACATCTCAGAGAAATTTTTTGCTTCACGGTCACTCTACCATAGTAGACCCAGAAGCGTTATTCAAACTTAGGCTCCGCTCTTTCGCTTATGCGACCTTGCTCAAGTAATGCTTGTTCAATGGTCTGCTGGAGCATCCGGATACGCTGTTCCATGTTGGCCGCGTAGTCACGGGTTTTCACTTTTTCCTGAGCCAGCTCATAACAGATGTTTAATGCTGCGATGAAAACTAACTGCTCAGTATTGGTGACTCTAGTGCGAACTTTCAGATCTTGCAACCGTTGATTCAGCTCGTCCGCAGCCTGATTCAGTGCATCTCGCTGTTCAGGCGGGCAATTCACCCGCAGTGAACGCCCAAAAATTTGGATATCGACTGGTTGTGCAGACATTCCACTTTCCTGCTGTTGACTCGCCAACCATTCGCGCCGGGGCTGCGAAGGGGCGACACTATAGCTACCCTGATATGAAGACACAAGCCCTTTTCTGGTATCACCAGGGCACGAAGTGGTAGCATAACACGAACTCATCCTCCCAACGACGACGAATGCGCATGTCTATACAGAACGAAATGCCTGGTTACGACGAGGTCGGCCAGTTGCTTAATCAGCAAGGCGTGGGCCTGACCCCCGCAGAAATGCATGGCCTTATCAGCGGAATCCTGTGCGGCGGCAATCATGACAGCAGCTGGCAACCGCTGCTGCACGACCTGACCAACGAGGGGCTGGCGTTCGGCCAGCAGCTCGCTCAGGCGCTGCGCCAGTTACACGCCGCCACCAGCGACACGCTGGAGGATGACGGTTTTCTGTTCCAGCTCTGGCTGCCGGACGGCGATGATGTGTCGGTGTTTGACCGCGCCGACGCGCTGGCAGGCTGGGTAAACCATTTCCTGTTAGGCCTCGGCGTCACCCAGCCGAAGCTCGACAAAATCACCGGCGAAACTGGCGAAGCCATCGACGATCTGCGCAACATCGCTCAGCTCGGCTATGACGAAGGCGAGGATCAGGAAGAGCTGGAGATGTCGCTTGAGGAGATCATCGAGTATGTGCGCGTCGCGGCGCTGCTCTGCCACGACACCTTTACGCGCCAGTCACCGACCGCGCCGGAAGTGAAAAAGCCCACGCTTCACTAACATTCGTTTACTCAGGAGGTGCAATGACACAGCAAGAGTTTCTGCGACGCCGTCAGGCGTTGCTGGCGAAAATGGCTCCGGCCAGCGCGGCGCTGATTTTCGCCGCGCCGGAAGCGACGCGCAGCGCCGACAGCGAATACCCGTACCGTCAGAACAGCGATTTCTGGTACTTCACCGGCTTCAATGAACCCGAAGCGGTGCTGGTGCTGATTAAAAGCGATGAAACGCACAGCCACAGCGTGATTTTCAACCGCCTGCGCGATAAAACCGCGGAAATCTGGTTCGGCCGTCGTCTCGGCCAGGAGGCTGCACCGGCGAAGCTTGGCGTCGACCGCGCGCTGGCGTTTAACGAAATCGACGAGCAGCTGTATCAACTGCTGAACGGGCTGGATGTGGTCTACCACGCGCAGGGCGAATATGCCTACGCCGACACCATCGTGTTCGCCGCGCTGGATAAACTGCGCCGCGGCGCGCGTCAGAACCTCTCCGCGCCCGCCACCCTCACCGACTGGCGGCCCTGGGTACACGAAATGCGCCTGTTTAAATCACCGGAAGAGCTGGCCGTTATGCGCCGCGCCGGCGAAATCAGCGCGCTGGCTCATACCCGCGCGATGCAGAAGTGCCGTCCGGGCATGTATGAATACCAGCTCGAAGGCGAAATTCTGCATGAGTTCACCCGCCACGGCGCGCGCTTTCCGTCTTACAACACCATTGTGGGCGGCGGCGAAAACGGCTGCATCCTGCATTACACCGAAAACGAAAGCCAGCTACGCGACGGTGATTTAGTGCTTATCGACGCGGGCTGTGAATACAAAGGCTACGCGGGCGATATCACTCGTACCTTCCCGGTGAACGGTAAATTCACACCCGCTCAGCGCGCAGTTTATGACATCGTGCTGGAATCGCTCGAAACCGCCCTGCGTCTTTTCCGTCCAGGCACCTCGATTCAGGATGTAACCGGCGATGTGGTGCGCGTGATGGTGAAAGGGCTTATCGGGCTCGGCATTCTGAAAGGCGACGTGGAACAGCTGGTCGCCGAAAACGCCCACCGTCCATACTTTATGCACGGGCTCAGCCACTGGTTGGGGCTGGATGTGCATGATGTCGGCTTCTATGGCCCGGATCGCTCGCGCATCCTGGCGCCAGGCATGGTCATTACCGTTGAGCCGGGGCTTTATATCGCACCGGACGCCGACGTGCCTGAAGAGTACCGCGGCATTGGCATCCGTATCGAAGACGATATCGTCATTACCGAAACCGGCAATGAGAACCTGACCGCCAGCGTGGTGAAATCGGCGGACGATATCGAAGCGCTGATGGCGGCGGCGCGTCGCTCATGAGCGTGATTATCGCCGGCGGCGGCATGGCTGGCGCGACCCTTGCGCTGGCGCTCTCTCGTTTTACTCATGGCGCGTTGCCGGTGCATCTGGTGGAAGCCAGCGCGCCGGAATCCGCCGCGCATCCGGGCTTTGACGCCCGCGCCATCGCGCTTGCCGACGGCACCTGTCGTGAGCTGGCGCGCGTTGGCGTCTGGCAGGCGCTCGCCCCCTGCGCCACGCCTATCACCACCGTTCACGTCAGCGATCGCGGCCATGCCGGTTTTGTGACGCTGAACGCGCGCGATTACCAGACGCAGGCGCTGGGGAACGTGGTGGAGCTGCACGACGCCGGGCAGCGGCTCTTCAGCCTGCTGCGTAAAGCGCCGGGTGTTCATCTGCACTGCCCGGCGCGCGTGACGGCTATTACACGTCGTGACGAGACAGTCAGCGTACAGCTTGATAACGGCGAGACGCTGGAAGGGCAATTGCTGGTCGCGGCCGACGGTTCGCGCTCGTCTATTGGCGCGCAGTGCGGCATCGAGTGGCGTCAGCAGCCTTATCATCAGGCGGCAATCATCGCGAATGTCGCGACCGCGCTGCCGCATCAGGGCCGCGCGTTCGAGCGTTTTACCGAGCACGGCCCGCTGGCGCTGTTGCCGATGTCGGGCGGTCGCAGTTCGCTCGTCTGGTGCCATCCTCTCGATAAACAGGCCGAGGTGCTCGGCTGGAGCGATGAGCGTTTCTGCCGCGAACTCCAGACCGCCTTTGGCTGGCGGCTGGGGCGCATTACGCACGCGGGCGCGCGCAGCGGTTATCCGCTCGCGTTAAGTCTCGCCTCGCGGGTGATTTCTCACCGCACGGCGCTGGTCGGCAACGCCGCCCAGACGCTGCACCCGATCGCAGGACAGGGGTTTAACCTCGGGCTTCGCGATGTCATGACGCTCGCCGAGACGCTGGCACAGGCTTTCGTGCGCGGCGAAGATATCGGCGCATATCCGGTGCTTGGCGCGTATCAACAGCGCCGCGAGCAGGATAAAGCCGCAACCATCGGCGTGACCGACGGACTGGTGCAGCTTTTCGCCAACCGCTGGTCGCCGCTGGTGGTCGGGCGCAACCTTGGCCTGATGGCAATGGATCTATTTACCCCGGCGCGTGACGCGCTGGCCAGACGCACCCTCGGTTGGGTGCCGCGCTAAGGAGTCGAATGTGCAAAGTGTAGATGTAGCGATTGTTGGCGGCGGCATGGTTGGGCTGGCAGTAGCTTGCGGGCTGGAAGGCAGCGGGCTGCGTGTCGCGGTGCTGGAGCAGCGCGCGCCGGAACCCCTGGAGGCGAGCGCACCGCCAGCGCTGCGGGTATCAGCGATTAACGCCGCCAGCGAAGCGTTACTCAAAAAGCTTGATGTCTGGGACGCCATTCTTCGCCAGCGCGCTGCCGCCTATCACGGCATGGAAGTCTGGGAGAAAGACAGTTTCGGGCGCATCGCGTTTGATGACGCGTCGTTTGGCTTCAGCCATCTCGGGCACATTATTGAAAACCAGGTGATCCACTACGCGCTGTGGCAAAAAGCGCAGCAGTGTAAATCGGTGACGCTGATGGCACCCGCGACGCTGCAGCAGGTCGCGTGGGGAGAAAACGAAGCCTTCCTTACGCTTGAAGACGGCAACATGCTGACGGCGCGTCTGGTTATCGGCGCAGATGGCGCGAACTCCTGGCTGCGCACGAAAGCGGAAATTCCGCTGACATCCTGGGATTATCAGCATCATGCGCTGGTCGCCACGATCCGCACCGATGAGCCGCATGGCGGCGTGGCGCGCCAGGTGTTCCACGGCGACGGTATTCTGGCGTTTTTGCCGCTAAGCGACCCGCATCTGTGTTCCATCGTCTGGTCGCTTTCGCCTCAGGAAGCCGACCGGATGCAGCAGGCACCGGTGTCGGCGTTTAATCAGGCGCTCTGTGTGGCGTTCGATAATCGTCTCGGCTTATGCTCGCTTGAAAGCGGTCGCCAGGTCTTTCCGCTCACCGGGCGCTATGCGCGCCAGTTTGCCGCGCACCGTCTGGCGCTGGTCGGCGACGCGGCGCACACCATCCATCCGCTGGCCGGGCAGGGCGTTAACCTTGGCTTTATGGATGCCGCCGAACTGATAAGCGAACTGCGCCGTCTGCAACAGCAGGGCAAAGATATCGGCCAGCACCTTTATCTGCGCCGCTACGAGCGCAGCCGTAAACATGCCGCCGCGATGATGCTGGCGGGCATGCAGGGTTTCCGCGAACTTTTCTCCGGTGCTAACCCGGCGAAAAAGCTGCTGCGCGATCTGGGCTTAACGCTTGCCGATAAATTGCCGGGCGTTAAACCGCAGCTGATTCGTCAGGCGATGGGGCTTAATGACCTGCCGGAGTGGTTGCGTTAACTGCGTCACACTTCTCTTTCCGGCGCACGGAAAGAGAAGTCTCTCCCCGTTTGAAATATTCTAATTTCACCCTCTTTTTCGGATTAGTTTTTTTAATCTCTGGATTTTTCGCTTTCCATTATTTTTCCTTCAAAACAGCGTTTTCTGCCCGGTTATTTTGAAAATGCGGCAAAGCGTTAGCGTTTTGACGGCACCTGAAACCATTCAGGCAGTGTTTCATGCTGCGCCGTGAAAAAGGATTTTGCGCCATAAGCTAATCTGATGACACAGCCTGGCTTATGGTTTACGCCCTCGTTCGGTGATAAGTTCAGACGCAAGTTAACGTTTGCGTCGCCGCCGGGATCGGCGTCGGCGCCGGGTTTCATTCAGCGCGTTGCGCCGTTCGAAACCCACACCAACCCGGCTGACAGGATGAGGAAAAGATGGCTCAACAAACCCCGTTGTATGAACAGCACAACCTCTGCGGCGCGCGCATGGTGGATTTCCACGGCTGGATGATGCCGCTGCATTACGGCTCGCAGATTGATGAGCACCATGCGGTGCGTAACGACGCGGGGATGTTTGATGTCTCCCATATGACCATTGTCGACCTGCGCGGCGCGCGTACCCGCGACTTCCTCCGCTACCTGCTGGCAAACGATGTGGCAAAGCTCACCCAGCCGGGCAAAGCGCTCTACACCGCCATGCTCAACGCCTCCGGCGGCGTGATTGACGACCTGATTGTCTACTTCATGACCGAAGACTATTTCCGCCTGGTCGTGAACTCCGCCACCCGTGAAAAAGACCTCGCCTGGATTAACGAGCACGGCGAGCCGTATGGCGTGTCCGTCACGGTGCGCGACGATCTTTCCCTTATCGCCGTCCAGGGGCCGAACGCGAAGGCGAAAGCCGCCACGCTCTTTACCGACGCGCAGCGTAAAGCCACAGAAGGCATGAAGCCGTTTTTCGGCGTGCAGGCGGATGACCTGTTTATCGCCACCACTGGCTACACCGGCGAGGCGGGCTATGAAATCGCGATGCCGAATGAAAAAGCGGCCGGGTTCTGGAGCCAGCTTGTGGAAGCGGGCGTCAAACCGTGCGGGCTTGGCGCGCGCGATACGCTGCGCCTTGAGGCGGGCATGAACCTTTATGGCCAGGAGATGGACGAAGGCGTTTCGCCGCTCGCCGCCAATATGGGCTGGACGATCGCCTGGCAGCCGGAAGACCGCGCGTTTATCGGTCGCGATGCGCTGGAAGCCCAGCGTGAGAACGGCACGGAACAGCTGGTTGGTCTGGTGATGACAGAAAAAGGCGTGCTGCGCGGCGAGCTGCCGGTGCGTTTTACCGATGATCAGGGCAACGCCCGCGAAGGCATCATTACCAGCGGCACCTTCTCGCCAACGCTTGGCTACAGCATTGCGCTGGCTCGCGTTCCTGCGGGTATCGGCGATACTGCCATTGTGCAGATCCGCAACCGCGAAATGCCTGTGAAAGTCACTAAACCTATTTTCGTGCGCGCCGGTAAGCCGGTCACGCAGTAAGTTTTGTTATCAGGAGAGAAGCAATGAGCAATGTGCCAAACGAACTGAAATACAGCAAAGAACACGAATGGCTGCGTAAAGAAGCTGACGGCACTTACACCGTCGGGATCACCGAGCACGCGCAGGAACTGCTGGGCGACATGGTGTTTGTCGATCTGCCGGACGTCGGCACGACCGTTAACGCGGGCGATGACTGCGCCGTCGCGGAATCCGTCAAAGCCGCCTCCGACATCTACGCGCCGGTCAGCGGCGAGATTGTGGCCGTCAACGACGCGCTGAGCGATTCACCGGAACTGGTTAACAGCGAGCCGTACGGCCAGGGCTGGATCTTCAAAATCAAAGCCAGTGACGAGGCCGAAGTGGCTGCGCTGCTGGATGCCAGCGCGTATGAAGCGCTGTTAGAAGACGAGTAATTCACGGACCTCGCCCCTGCGTAACGTCAGGGGCAGGCGCGGGCGCGCTTCGCCAGCGCCGCTCCCGCCGGGAGCACGACTGACCATCGCATTTATTTGCCTCACTGCACGTTTCAGGAAATATCGCCCATGACCCAGACCCTGAGCCACCTGGAAAATCGCGACGCTTTTATCGAGCGCCATATCGGACCGGGTGTTGACCAGCAGCAGGAGATGCTGCGCACCGTTGGCGCGGACTCGCTGGATGCGCTGATTTCGCAAATCGTTCCTGCGGATATCCAGCTTGCGACGCCGCCTGATGTCGGCGATGCCGCCACCGAATTCGCCGCGCTGGCGGAGCTCAAAGCCATCGCCGGGCGCAACAAGCGCTTTAAAAACTATATCGGCATGGGCTACACCGCAGTCCACACGCCGCCGGTTATTCTGCGCAATATGCTGGAGAATCCGGGCTGGTACACGGCCTATACGCCGTATCAGCCGGAGGTGTCGCAGGGGCGTCTGGAAGCGCTTTTGAACTTCCAGCAGGTGACGCTGGATCTGACCGGGCTTGATATCGCCTCCGCCTCGCTGCTCGATGAAGCCACCGCGGCGGCGGAAGCCATGGCGATGGCCAAACGCGTCAGCAAACTGAAAAACGCCAACCGTTTCTTCGTAGCCGCGGATGTGCATCCGCAGACGCTGGATGTGGTTCGCACCCGCGCAGAAACGTTCGGCTTTGAAGTGATCGTCGATGACGCGCCAAAGGCGCTCGATCATCAGGATCTCTTCGGCGTGCTGTTGCAGCAGGTCGGCACCACCGGCGAAGTGCATGACTACCGCGAACTGATTAGCGAGCTGAAATCCCGCAAAGTGATTGTGAGCGTGGCGGCCGATTTTATGGCGCTGGTGCTCCTGACCGCGCCTGGCAAACAGGGTGCGGATATCGTTTTCGGCTCCGCCCAGCGTTTTGGCGTGCCGATGGGCTACGGCGGCCCACACGCCGCGTTCTTTGCCGCCAGCGATGAATTTAAACGCTCTATGCCGGGGCGCATTATCGGCGTGTCGAAAGACGCCGCCGGGCGCACCGCGCTGCGTATGGCGATGCAGACCCGCGAGCAACACATTCGCCGCGAGAAAGCGAACTCCAATATTTGTACCTCTCAGGTGCTGCTGGCCAATATCGCAAGCCTCTACGCCGTGTTCCACGGCCCGGCAGGGCTGAAGCGCATCGCCAGCCGCATTCACCGCTTCGCCGATATTCTGGCGGCGGGCCTGCAACACAAAGGGCTGAAACTGCGTCACGCGACCTGGTTCGATACGCTGTGCGTCGAGGTGGCGGATAAAGCCACTGTTCTGGCGCGCGCCGAGGCCAGTGAAATCAACCTGCGCAGCGATATTCCGGGCGCAGTGGGCATCACCCTTGATGAAACCACAACCCGCGCCGATGTGCAGGCGCTGCTGCGCGTGGTCACGGGCGAGGACGCGACGTTTGATATCGACGCGCTGGATAAAGAGGTGGCGCATGACAGCCGCTCCATTCCGGCCGCAATGCTGCGTGATGACGCTATCCTGACGCATCCGGTCTTTAACCGCTATCACAGCGAAACCGAGATGATGCGCTATATGCACAGCCTCGAGCGTAAAGATCTGGCGCTGAACCAGGCAATGATCCCGCTTGGCTCCTGCACCATGAAACTCAACGCGGCGGCGGAAATGATCCCGATCACCTGGCCGGAATTCGCCGAACTGCATCCGTTCTGTCCAGCGGATCAGGCGGAAGGGTATCTGCAGATGATTGGGCAGCTCTCCGACTGGCTGGTGAAACTCACTGGTTATGACGCGCTCTGCATGCAGCCGAACTCCGGCGCGCAGGGGGAATACGCGGGCCTGCTGGCGATTCGCCATTATCACGAGAGCCGCAACGAAGGCCATCGCGATATCTGCCTTATCCCGAGCTCCGCCCACGGCACCAACCCGGCTTCTGCACAGATGGCGGGGATGCAGGTGGTAGTGGTCGCCTGTGATAAACAGGGCAACATCGATCTCGCCGATCTGCGTGCCAAAGCCGAAACGGCGGGCGATAAGCTCTCCTGCATTATGGTGACGTACCCGTCCACCCACGGCGTGTATGAAGAAACCATCCGCGAGGTGTGCGACATCGTGCATCAGTACGGCGGCCAGGTTTACCTCGACGGTGCCAACATGAACGCCCAGGTAGGCATTACTTCGCCGGGTTACATCGGGGCGGATGTGTCGCACCTTAACCTGCATAAAACGTTCTGCATTCCGCACGGCGGCGGCGGCCCGGGCATGGGCCCGATTGGCGTGAAAGCGCATCTGGCGCCGTTTGTGCCGGGCCACAGCGTGGTGCAGATTGAAGGCATGCTGACCTCGCAGGGCGCGGTTTCCGCCGCGCCTTTCGGCAGCGCGTCGATTCTGCCGATTAGCTGGATGTATATCCGCATGATGGGCTCGCAGGGGCTGAAAAAAGCGAGCCAGACGGCCATCCTCAACGCGAACTACATCGCAAGCCGCCTGAAAGACGCCTATCCGGTGCTCTACACCGGCCGTGATGGCCGCGTGGCGCACGAATGTATTCTGGATATTCGTCCGCTGAAAGAGGCGACCGGTATCAGCGAGCTCGATATTGCCAAGCGTCTTATCGACTACGGTTTCCACGCGCCGACCATGTCCTTCCCTGTCGCGGGTACGCTGATGGTTGAACCGACCGAATCGGAAAGCAAAGATGAGCTGGACCGCTTTATCGACGCGATGCTGGCTATTCGTGGCGAAATTGACCGCGTGGCGCAGGGCGAATGGCCGCAGGACGACAACCCGCTGGTGAACGCGCCGCACGTGCAGCGCGAACTGGCGCAGGAGTGGGAGCACGCCTATAGCCGCGAGCTGGCAGCTTTCCCGGCGGGCTTTGAGAATAAATACTGGCCGACCGTGAAGCGTCTTGATGACGTCTACGGCGACCGTAATCTGTTCTGCTCCTGCGTGCCGATGAGCGAGTATCAGTAACGTCAGGTATTAAAAAACAGACCACAGAGGGCGCTCCGGCGCCCTTTTTTATTCTGTAGCACCCGTTTTTATAGCCACACTACCTGATTGGTAGAGTGTTCCTGTGGCGCGCGGATGGGTAAGGTACCGCAAGCTTTCTGTATCCCATACCATGAAAAGGAGAGAAGTATGTCCGTTGCACTTATCACCGGCGCGAGCCGCGGCATTGGCAGAGCGACGGCGCTTCTGCTGGGCGCGCAGGGCTACACCGTGGCGGTCAATTATCTGCATAACGCCGCGGCGGCACAGGAGGTGGTTGAGCGCATCGTGGCGAGCGGCGGGCGTGCGTTTGCCATTCAGGCCGACATCAGCGACGAGCCGCAGGTGATGGCCATGTTCCGAGAGATTGATGAGCGGGGCGAGCCGCTGGGTGCCCTGGTCAATAACGCGGGCGTGCTGTTTACCCAGTGTATGACGGAGAACCTGACGGCGGAGCGTATCAACAAAGTGCTGACGACCAACGTAACGGGCTACTTTCTGTGCTGCCGTGAGGCCGTGAAGCGTATGGCGCATCATCACGGCGGGCAGGGCGGCGCGATTGTCAATGTGTCGTCCGCCGCCTCGCGGCTTGGCGCGCCCGGCGAATATGTCGATTACGCGGCATCAAAAGGGGCGGTGGATTCGCTGACCATCGGGTTGTCGCTGGAGGTGGCGGCGCAGGGTATCCGCGTCAACGGCGTGCGTCCGGGCCTTATTTATACCGATATTCATGCCAGCGGCGGCGAGCCGGGGCGCGTTGACCGTGTGAAATCCGCCCTGCCGATGCAGCGCGGCGGTCAACCGGAAGAGGTGGCGGAAGCGATCGCCTGGTTGTTGAGTGATAAAGCCTCGTACGTGACGGGGAGTTTTCTCGATCTCGCTGGCGGGAAATAGGGGCGTTTAAGGCGGGTGCGCTGCGCTTACCCGCCCTACGTTCGGCCAAACGCTATTGTAGGGTGGGTAAGCGCAGCGCACCCACCGGGATAGCTGTGCCACGGCTGCAAACCTGGCGCAACTCTCCGCGGTAACATCACATCAAAGCGTCTCGCCGTTGCTCGCAATCACCGCTTTATACCAGGCAAAACTCTTCTTGCGCGAGCGCGACATATCGCCCGTACCGTCGTCGTGCTTATTCACATAAATAAAGCCGTAGCGTTTGCTGTACTGTCCGGTGGTAAACGACACGCAGTCGATACAGCCCCACGGCGTATAGCCCATCAGATCGACGCCATCATACGTCACTGCTTTCATCATCTGCTCAATGTGGGCGCGCAGATAATCGATGCGGTAATCGTCATTAATGCTGCCATCCGCTTCCACGTTGTCATACGCGCCGAAGCCGTTCTCCACAATGAACAGCGGCTTCTGATAACGCTCGTAAAGCTCGCACAGCGCGTAGCGCAGGCCCACAGGGTCAATCTGCCAGCCCCAGTCGGAGGCTTTCACATGCGGGTTCGGCACGCTGCCCTGGAAACCGCTCAGCGCATCGCCGCTGCCGCCGTCGGCTTTCACTGCGTTGGTCATGTAATAGCTGAAACCCAGGTAATCGCAGCAGCCTTCGCGCAGGATTTGCGCGTCGCCTTCTTCCATTTTGATATTGAAACCACGGCGCTCCCACTCGTTCAGCACGTAAGAGGGGTAGTAACCGCGCAACTGAACGTCGGTAAACACATAACGCTCGCGCATCGATTCCTGCGCATACATCACGTCTTCCGGTTTGCAGGAGAACGGATAGAGCGGCACCATCGCCAGCATGCAGCCGATTTGCATCTCCGGGTTGATGCGATGGCCGATTTTCACCGCCATAGCGCTCGCCACGAACTGATGATGCAGCACCTGATACATTGTCTCTTCCGGGTTGTCGTGCTCGGTGTAAACGACGCCGGAACAGCAGTAGCCGAACAGCGGCGCGCGCCAGTTGCGCTGGTTGTTGATCTCGTTAAAGGTCATCCAGTATTTGACCTTATTCTTGTAGCGCTCAAACACCACTTCGGCGAAGCGGACAAAGAAATCCACCACTTTGCGGTTGGTCCAGCCGCCATACTGCTTCACCAGATGCAGCGGCATTTCAAAGTGAGAAAGCGTAATCACCGGTTCGATATTGTATTTCAACAGCTCATCGAACATGTCGTCGTAGAACTGAAGGCCCGCTTCGTTAGGCTGCGTCTCGTCGCCGTTGGGGAAAATGCGCGTCCAGGCGATCGATGTGCGGAAACACTTAAAACCCATTTCGGCGAAGAGCTTAATGTCTTCTTTGTAATGACCGTAAAAGTCGACGGCTTCATGGTTCGGATAATATTTGCCCGGTACAACCTCCTGCGTAATTTCACGCGGTACGCCATGCGCGCCGCCGGTCAGGACGTCACAGATACTTGGTCCTTTGCCGCCCTGATCCCAGCCGCCTTCTACCTGATGCGCCGCGACCGCGCCGCCCCATAAAAAGTCTTTCGGTAATTTAAGCTGTTTCATCGTGTCATCTCATTAACAGAAATAGTAAAAGGGAATAATAACGATAAAGTTATTGAGGCTGATTGCGAGTCTAACAAAGGAAAAAGAAATGTCACGCTATAACAAATAGCGTATGGCGTGATTTGTTACAAATGAAAAACAGTGTGTTTTTTTATGCGATTTTTTTCGCCAGCTTGCGGCCGAGCGTTTCGAGAATATAAATAACAGGGATTTGCGTCGTAATGTCATACACGCCCGCGATACGCGTTTGCGGAATATGCCAAGAGAGATTAAAGTCCGCGAGTTTCGCCAGCGATGAGTTCTCGTGGCTGGTCACAGAGAGCACTTTGCAGTGATGCAGGCTAAACTGGCTGGCAAAACGCAGGATCTCTTCTGTCTCGCCAGACACTGAAAGCACAATCGCCAGCGCATTTTTCGCCATATCACTGGTCACCGGGAAATAGGGATCATCGATATGGTTACTGAATTTACCCACGTTTGAGAAGAATCGTGCACCATATTTAGCAAGCGCGCCGGAGGTTCCTGCACCAACGAAAATAATACGCTCAGACTGTAAAATAATGTCGGTCGCCCGATCCAGTAGCGCGTCAAATTCATCATTATTTACGCTGCGGAAAAAGCTAATTATTTCGCTGGCACCAAAATTGGCCTGCTGCGGTTCATTTTGTTCCAGATATAATTTAAAGCGTACGCGGAATTCAGAATATCCATCGCAATTCATCTTGCGGCAAAAACGCAGCACGGTGGTGGTGGAGACGCCTGCCGCATCCGCCAGTTCGCGAATGGTCATGTACATGACCTTATCACGGTTTTTGACCACAAAATTGTAAACCATCATCTCAAGATTATTGAGGCTGGCGACAGCGGAATGGGTAAACATCGTCACGGCGCAACATCCTTTGGTCAAAGCGTTCGGGCTCCGGCACGGGCACTCTCAGCCGCATCGGTTCGCTTATGCTGCCATAATTTACGCAGGCGCGCGTCACTCTTTGCGCCGCGAATAGCGCCTGCGCGCCATCAGACTTATCATAGGCCGTTACTTTTGAGAGAGAGACAATGAAAAACGACATCACGTTTTATACCCGTTTCCAGCAGGACATCCTGGCGGGCACGAAGACCATTACCATCCGTGACGGGAGCGAAGCGCACTTCACGCCAGGCCAGCGGCTGCGCACCGGCCGTTATGAAGATAATGGCTACTTCTGCACGCTTGAGGTTCTGAGCGTGACGCCGGTCACGTTAGCACAGTTGGATGAGGAACACGCGCGGCAGGAGAACATGACGCTGGCTGAACTCAAAAAAGTTATCACTGACATTTATCCGGGAATAAATGAGCTGTATGTGATTGCTTTTAAAAAGGTTGAAGGGTAACGCCCGGCGTTGCGGCGAACGTTGAACAAGACGGTAACGGACTGTCACAGATTTATTTTAGCGAACAGGTGTTCACTGGAATCATTCTCAGTTAGGCTATGTGGGCTGCGTTTTTTTTATTCAGTTTTACCGGAGTCGCCACATGGTTCGTAAACCATTACTTGCGCAGGGATATTCACTGGCTGAGGAGATAGCCAACAGCATCAGTCACGGGATTGGACTGGTGTTCGGGATAGTCGGACTTGTTCTGTTACTTGTTCAGGCCGTGGACAGCAATGCCAGCGCCACCGCCATTACCAGTTACAGCCTCTATGGCGGCAGCATGATTTTGCTGTTTCTCGCCTCGACGCTGTACCACGCCATACCGCATGCGCGCGCCAAAACCTGGCTTAAAAAGTTTGACCACTGCGCGATTTATCTATTGATTGCAGGCACTTATACGCCGTTTTTGCTGGTAGGGCTGAAATCCTCACTGGCACACGGCCTGATGATTGTCATCTGGAGCCTGGCGCTGCTTGGCATCCTGTTTAAGCTCACAATCGCACATCGCTTCAAAGTGCTGTCGCTGGTCACTTATCTGACGATGGGCTGGCTGTCGTTGGTGGTGATTTATCAGATGGTGATGAAACTCGCGCCTGGCAGCGTCACGCTGCTCGCGGCAGGGGGCATTATCTATTCGCTGGGCGTCATTTTTTATGTCTGTAAGCGGATCCCGTACAATCACGCCATCTGGCACGGCTTCGTGCTGGGCGGCAGCGTTTGCCATTTTCTGGCCATTTACCTCTACATTCGCTGAGGATTGCGCGCTGCGCAAATCGCTTCACTCACTCCCTCGAAGACCCACCGCCAGGCGGCAGATGCCCCTGGCGGCGTGACTGCTTTTATAAAGCCATCAGACGGTTACGCTTCTTCAAGCGAGTAGGGCAGCGGTTCGATGTGCAACGTATGCGCACCGCTCTCTTCGCGAACGCGGAAGAGCGTACCGGCTTCCAGATCGTTATTCATCACTACCTGCGCCAGCAGACGCCCGTCATCCAGCTGTACAGCGGCAAGCACGGTGCCGGTGCGACGCCAGTTCTCACCCATCTGCATTTCGATATCTTCGCCAGGCTGCGGCACACGGCTGCCGTGGCCTGCCAGATACCAGAGCGCGCGTTTATTCGCACCGCGGAATTTTGCCCGTGCCACCATCTCCTGGCCTGCATAACAGCCTTTTTTGAAGCTGATGCCGCCCAGCGCCTGAATGTTGGTTGCCTGTGGAATAAACTGATTGCTGTTCGGCGCGTCGATCACCGGGAAACCGGCTTCGATATCAAGCGCCAGCCACTGCGCGCTGGCGTTGAGCTGCGCTTCGCCATGGAGTTTGTCACTCAGCTGGCTTGCGGTTTCAGCATCAGTAATCACCATAAAACGCTCTGCCGGCAGGCCGAACCACAAAAGTGTGGTGGCACCGTCCACGACACGCGGATTCTGCTCATCCGGTAGCGTAGCGAAATGGTTCGCCAGCGCCGCACGCGCCTGGAAACCGGCTACACCCAGCAGCACGGCGTCGTCGTTCGGCGCGATGGTGACTTTTGAGAACACCGCATATTTTTTCATTTCCGCGAGCTGCGTGTCACGCACGCTGCGGCGTTCAATCCAGGCGAAACCGTCGCCATGACGGAACAGGCGCAGGTTGCTCCACATTTTGCCTTTGGCATCGCAGTGCGCCACCAGCAGATGCTGATTCTCGCCAAGCTCGGTAACGTCCGCCGTCACCTGGCCCTGCAAATATTTTTCGCTGTCCGGGCCCGTTATCGTCGCCAGCGCCCAGTCTTCCAGCGAAATGAGCGTCAGCGGCAGGCGCGCGCTGGCGGCTGGCTGACGGGGAGGAAATGGAGTAAATGCCATAAATAAAGTCCCAGTGTGCTATCGCAATAATGCTCCACATGAGTGGAGAGATAGCTTCATATTGTTAAAGAGCGGGCGAAGTTTGCAAGCCTTTTAGCATTCCCTTTTGTGCCGTTAATGCATTCTTCGAGACGGCTCGAAAGAAAAAATGTCGATTGCATCAGAGACGTCATATTCAGGATAACGCCTCGCAAATACGCACATTCGGCTGAAGGATGGATGAAAAACGGGTTACACTAGCAGCCGTCATCCAATGGTGGTTTAGCAGGTAAAAGACATGGATATTAATAATAAAGCCCGTATTCACTGGGCATGTCGCAGAGGTATGCGCGAGCTGGATATTTCCATCATGCCTTTCTTTGAATATGACTATGACTCCCTGAGCGACGAAGACAAACGCGTTTTTGTCCGCCTGCTGGAGTGTGACGATCCTGATTTATTCAACTGGCTGATGAATCACGGCAAGCCAGCTGATTCGGAGCTGGCGCGAATGGTGGAATTAATCCAGCAGCGGAATCAGGCACGTGGTCCTGTGGCACTCTGATCTTCGCGTTTCATGGCGCTCGCAGTGGCTATCGCTGCTGCTGCACGGCGCCGTGGCCGTTATTATTTTGCTGCTCCCCTGGCCGCTGCGGTATCTGCCCGTGTGGATGCTGTTGCTGTCTCTGGTGGTGTTTGACTGCGTACGTAGCCAGCGGCGTATCAATGCGTTCCAGGGCGAGGTCAGCCTGACGGCTGATTATCACCTTCGCTGGCAGGGCGTTGACTGGCAGATTTGCGCCACGCCCTGGATGCTGCGCAGCGGAATGATGCTGCGGCTGGGTCATCCTAAAACGACACGCCGCCATCATGTCTGGCTGGCGGCGGATAGCATGACGGAAGCAGAGTGGCGCGATTTGCGTCGCCTTCTGTTGCAACAGCCCGTAGGCGACAAACGCTAATGAAGCCCTGAAATCAGGAGAAGTGCGCCGCCATTTCGCCGAGGATTTGCTCGCACCAGCTTTCGATACGGGCGTCGCTCAGGTCATACTGGTTGGTTTCATCCAGCGCGAGGCCGACGAAAAGCTCACCATCGGCGATAACGGGTTTGGCGCTCGTGAACTCATAGCCTTCTGTAGGCCAGTAGCCGACAAACTTCACGCCCTTAGGGCTCAGTTTGTCATGTAGCATGCCGAGCGCGTCGAGGAACCATTCGCCATAGCCTAACTGATCGCCCATGCCGTACAGCGCCACGATTTTTCCGTCGAGGTTTAGTGCGTCCAGCTGTTCCCAGATGGCTTCCCAGTCTTCCTGGAGTTCGCCGAAATCCCAGGTAGGAATGCCGAGGATCAGCACATCATACTGTTCCATGAGCGTCGGCGAGTCGTCTTTAAGGTTATGCAGCGTGACCAGTTCGGGACCAATAATATCGCGGATTTTCTCAGCCGCCATTTCGGTGTAACAGGTGCTGGAACCATAAAAAAGACCAATGTTCATAACGATAACGTCTCATTTCCTATTCTGCAGAAGCGTCAGTGTATCAGATCCCGCTTCCTGTCAGGCATAATGCAGCGACCGGGAGCGTAAGAGAGGTGGCAGTGGAACAGGATTTAGTCCGTATCGAACAATTTCTCGATGCGCTCTGGCTTGAGCGCAACCTGGCCGAGAACAGCCTGAGCGCGTACCGGCGGGATCTCAGCATGGTCGTGGAGTGGTTGCACCATCGCGGGTTATCCCTGGTAACGGCACAGAGCGGCGATCTCCAGACGCTGCTGGCAGAGCGCGTCGAAGGCGGTTATAAGGCGACCAGCACTGCGCGTATGCTCAGTGCAGTACGTCGGTTGTTTCAGCATCTCTACCGTGAAAAAATTCGCGACGACGATCCGAGCGCGTTGCTGGCGTCGCCTAAGCTGCCGCAGCGTCTGCCAAAAGATTTAAGCGAAGCGCAGGTGGAAAGACTCCTTCAGGCGCCGACGGTCGAAGAGCCGATTGAGCTGCGTGATAAAGCCATGCTGGAAGTGCTCTATGCCACCGGTTTGCGCGTCTCTGAACTGGTCGGGTTGACCATGAGCGATGTGAGCCTGCGCCAGGGCGTGGTACGCGTTATCGGTAAAGGCAACAAAGAGCGGCTGGTGCCGCTTGGCGAAGAGGCCGTTTACTGGCTTGAACAGTATCTCACGCACGGCCGCCCGTGGCTGCTTAACGGGCAATCGCTGGATATCCTCTTTCCAAGCAACCGCGCCCGGCAGATGACCCGTCAGACCTTCTGGCATCGCATCAAACATTATGCTCAACTGGCGGGCATTGATAGTGAAAAGCTTTCGCCGCACGTTCTACGCCATGCGTTCGCCACGCATCTGTTAAATCATGGCGCCGATTTGCGCGTGGTACAGATGCTTTTAGGCCATAGCGATCTTTCCACCACGCAGATCTATACGCACGTGGCGACGGAACGGTTGCGGCAACTTCATCAACAGCACCACCCCAGAGCGTGAGTGCCGAATTTAAGGACATGCTATGAAAAAAACTATTGCGCTGCTCTCCGTTACGCTGGCGGCTTTTTCAGGATTTGCCCAGGCGGATGACGCGGCCATCAAACAGTCACTCACCAAACTGGGTGTGGCAAATGCCGAAATTCAGCCCTCTCCGCTGGCAGGCATGAAAACCGTACTGACCGAAAGCGGCGTTATCTATGTCACCGAAGACGGCAAACATATCATTCAGGGCCCGCTGTATGACGTCAGCGGCGGCCAGCCGGTCAACGTGACCAATCAGATGCTGATGACCAAACTCAACGCGCTCGAAAAAGAGATGATTGTTTATAAAGCGCCGCAGGAAAAACATGTCATCACCGTCTTTACCGATATCACCTGTGGCTATTGCCATAAGCTGCACGAAGAGATGAAAGACTATAACGCGCTGGGCATCACGGTGCGCTACCTGGCTTTCCCGCGTCAGGGGCCGCGCAGCGAAACAGCGAAAGATATGCAGGCTATCTGGTGCGCGAAAGATCGCAATAAAGCCTTCGATAACGCGATGAGCGGCGGCAAAGTTGAAGCGGCAAGCTGCGACGTCGACACCGCGAAACATTACGAGCTTGGCGTACAGTTTGGCGTCCAGGGCACGCCGGCGATCGTGCTGAGCAACGGCGCGATGGTGCCGGGCTATCAGGGGCCAAAAGAGATGAAAGCGTTTCTTGATGAGCATCAGAAACAGCTTCAGGCGAGCGGAAAGTAACGGGTGAGCAGACAGACACAACTTCGCAGGCGTTCTCCGGATGAGTCTATAATGCTGCCGGATACCCTGCCGCCGCTGCTGCGCAGGCTCTATGCCAGCCGCGGCGTGCGCGGCGCGCAGGAGCTTGAGCGCAGCGTAAAAGGCATGCTCCCCTGGCAGCAACTCTGCGGCATTGATAAAGCCGTTGCGATGTTGCATGACGCGCTGCGCGAAGGGCTGCGCATTATTGTTGTCGGCGATTTCGATGCGGACGGTGCCACCAGTACCGCGCTCAGTGTGCTGGCGCTTCGCGCGCTTGGCGGCAGCAACGTGGCGTATCTGGTGCCTAACCGGTTCGATGACGGTTATGGCCTGAGCCCGGAAGTGGTCGATCAGGCCCACGCGCGGGGCGCGCAGATGATCCTGACCGTTGATAACGGCATTTCATCCCATGCGGGTGTCGCGCGCGCGCATGAACTGGGCATTCCGGTGCTGGTTACCGATCACCACTTACCCGGCGATACGCTTCCGGCGGCGGGCGCTATCATCAACCCGAACCTGGCGGAGTGTACGTTTCCGTCGAAATCGCTCGCAGGGGTTGGCGTCGCGTTTTACCTGATGCTGGCGCTGCGCGCGCATTTGCGAAGCGTCGGCTGGTTTACGGAAAAGGGTATTCCGGAGCCGAATCTCGCGGAGTTTCTCGATCTGGTGTCGCTTGGCACCGTCGCAGACGTGGTGCCGCTGGATGCCAACAACCGCATTCTTATCTGGCAGGGGCTGAGCCGCATCCGGGCAGGCAAATGCCGCCCAGGCATTCGCGCGCTGCTGGAGATAGCTAACCGCGAGGCGCACCGACTGACCGCAAGCGATCTCGGTTTTGCGCTGGGCCCGCGTCTTAACGCGGCAGGCAGGCTGGATGATATGTCTGTCGGCGTCGCGCTGCTTCTGTGCGACAACATCGGCGAAGCACGCATGCTGGCAAACGAGCTGGACGCGCTGAACCAGACCCGCAAAGAGATTGAGCAAGGGATGCAGGCGGAGGCGTTAACGCTCTGCCAGCAGCTTGAGCGCAGCGGGGAAACGCTGCCGAGCGGAATTGCGATTTTTCATCCTGAATGGCATCAGGGCGTGGTCGGCATTCTCGCCTCGCGTATCAAAGAGCGTTTTCACCGCCCGGTTATCGCGTTCGCGCCCGCGGGCGAGGGGATACTCAAAGGCTCAGGCCGTTCGGTGCAGGGGCTACATATGCGCGACGCGCTGGAGCGTCTCGACACGCTTTATCCCGGTATGATGCTTAAATTCGGCGGCCATGCGATGGCGGCAGGACTTTCGCTTGAAGAAGCGCGTTTCCCGGAGTTTCAGGCGCGTTTCGCACAGCTGGTTAACGACTGGTTAGATCCGGCGATGTTGCAGGGCGAAATATGGTCTGACGGCGCGCTCGCGCCACAGGAGATGACGCTGGAAGTGGCTGAGATGCTGCGCGACGCGGGCCCGTGGGGGCAGATGTTCCCGGAGCCGCTGTTTGACGGGCGTTTTCGCATTCTGCAGCAGCGTCTGGTCGGCGAGCGTCATCTCAAGCTGATGCTGGAGCCGGTCGGCGGTGGGCCATTGCTTGACGGCATCGCGTTTAACGTCGATACCACCTGTTGGCCCGACCCCGGCGTGCGTGAAGTAGAGCTTGCCTATAAGCTTGATGTGAATGAGTTTCGCGGCAACCGCAGCCTGCAATTAATTATCGACCATCTCTGGCCCGTTTAGCGCCAGGATAAACTATAAAAGGCGGCGTAAATCCGGTAAACTTTCCGTTTTACGACCGCATTTTGCCCATCTTCATCACTAAAAGATTCTACAGCCATGTTTGAAATTAACCCGGTAAAGAACCGCATTCAGGACCTCACGGAGCGCTCAGACGTTCTTAGGGGGTATCTTTGACTACGATGCTAAGAAAGAGCGTCTTGAAGAAGTAAACGCCGAGCTGGAACAGCCGGACGTCTGGAACGAGCCCGAGCGCGCACAAGCGCTGGGTAAAGAGCGTTCATCCCTTGAAGCTATCGTCGAGACGCTGGATCAAATGTCCCAGGGGCTCGATGACGTCGCGGGCCTGCTTGAGCTTGCCGTTGAAGCGGACGATGAAGAAACCTTCAATGAAGCGGTAGCCGAGCTGGATCAGCTTGAAGCCAAACTCGCGCAGCTCGAATTCCGCCGCATGTTCTCCGGCGAATATGACAGCGCCGACTGCTACCTGGATATTCAGGCTGGCTCCGGCGGCACCGAAGCGCAGGACTGGGCCAGCATGCTGCTGCGCATGTATCTGCGTTGGGCCGAAGCGCGCGGCTTTAAAACAGAAATCATTGAAGAGTCCGAAGGCGAAGTGGCTGGCCTTAAATCCGCCACCATTAAAATCTCCGGCGATTACGCCTTCGGCTGGTTGCGCACGGAAACCGGCGTACATCGTCTGGTGCGTAAGAGCCCGTTTGACTCCGGCGGTCGTCGCCACACCTCCTTCAGCTCCGCGTTTGTCTACCCGGAAGTGGAAGACGATATCGATATCGAAATCAACCCGGCGGATCTGCGTATCGACGTGTACCGCGCGTCAGGCGCGGGTGGTCAGCACGTTAACCGTACGGAATCCGCGGTGCGTATTACCCACATTCCGACCGGTACGGTCACACAGTGTCAGAACGACCGTTCGCAGCACAAAAACAAAGACCAGGCCATGAAGCAGATGAAGGCGAAGCTGTACGAGCTGGAAATGCAGAAGAAAAATGCTGAGAAGCAGGCGCTGGAAGATAACAAGTCCGACATCGGCTGGGGCAGCCAGATCCGCTCCTACGTGCTGGACGATTCCCGTATCAAAGATCTGCGCACCGGCGTTGAAACCCGCAACACACAGGCGGTGCTGGACGGCGATCTGGATAAATTCATCGAAGCAAGTCTGAAAGCAGGGTTATGAGGAACCAACATGTCTGAACAACAAGCACAAGGCGCAGAAGCGGCGGTCGATCTTAATAACGAACTGAAAACGCGCCGCGAGAAGCTGGCTGCGCTTCGCGAACATGGCGTCGCGTTTCCGAACGATTTTCGTCGCGACCATACCTCAGACCAACTGCACGCTGACTTCGATGGTAAAGAAAACGAAGAGCTGGAAGCGCTGAACATTGAGGTCTGCGTGGCAGGCCGTATGATGACCCGTCGTATTATGGGTAAAGCGTCCTTCGTTACGCTGCAGGATGTTGGCGGCCGTATTCAGCTGTATGTGGCGCGCGACGATCTGCCGGAAGGCGTCTACAACGAGCAGTTCAAAAAATGGGACCTCGGCGATATCCTGGGTGCCCGCGGTAAGCTGTTTAAAACCAAAACCGGCGAGCTTTCCATTCACTGCACCGAGCTGCGCCTGCTGACTAAAGCGCTGCGCCCGCTGCCGGATAAATTCCACGGTCTGCAGGATCAGGAAGCGCGCTACCGCCAGCGTTACCTCGATCTCATCGCGAACGATGAATCCCGCAAAACCTTTAAAGTGCGCTCGCAGATCCTGGCGGGTATCCGTCAGTTCATGGTTGGCCGCGGCTTTATGGAAGTGGAAACCCCGATGATGCAGGTGATCCCGGGTGGTGCGTCCGCGCGTCCGTTCGTGACGCACCACAACGCGCTGGATCTCGACATGTATCTGCGTATCGCGCCGGAGCTGTACCTCAAGCGTCTGGTGGTTGGCGGTTTCGAGCGTGTATTTGAGATCAACCGTAACTTCCGTAACGAAGGCATCTCTGTGCGCCATAACCCTGAGTTCACCATGATGGAACTCTACATGGCGTACGCGGATTACAAAGATCTGATCGAGCTGACCGAATCCCTGTTCCGTACTCTGGCGCAGGATGTGCTCGGCACCACGCAGGTGCCTTACGGCGAAGAGACGTTTGATTTCGGCAAGCCGTTTGAAAAACTGACCATGCGCGAAGCCATCAAGAAATACCGCCCGGAAACCGATTTGGCGGATCTGGATGATTTCGAGAAGGCCAAAGGCATTGCGCAGGCAGTCGGCATTAAAGTTGAGAAAAGCTGGGGTCTCGGCCGCGTTGTGACCGAAATCTTCGAGGAAGTGGCCGAAGCGCACCTGATTCAGCCGACCTTCATCACCGAATACCCGGCAGAAGTCTCTCCGCTGGCGCGTCGTAATGATGAAAATCCGGAAATCACCGACCGCTTTGAATTCTTCATCGGCGGCCGCGAAATCGGCAACGGCTTTAGCGAGCTGAACGACGCGGAAGATCAGGCGCAACGCTTCCAGGATCAGGTTGCCGCGAAAGACGCTGGCGATGACGAAGCGATGTTCTACGACGAAGACTACGTCACCGCGCTGGAGCACGGCTTGCCGCCGACGGCGGGTCTCGGCATCGGGATCGACCGTATGGTGATGCTGTTTACTAACAGCCACACCATACGCGACGTTATCCTGTTCCCGGCGATGCGTCCGGTGAAATAAGCCATCCGGCTTCATCGTGAAAGCCGCGCGCTCCTTCGGGACGCGCGGCTTTTCTTTTAGGGTTACGGGTTTGGGTCATCCGGGCGTAGCTGCTAAGATAACCGCCGTTATTTCAAGGTGTCACTGAATTAAGGAGCCGTTTTGAACACGGACTGGCTGGCCGCCCGCACAATTCTGAAAACGCTGTGTTTACTGTTTTGCCTGTTTCTGACTGCCTGTTCCAGCAACAAAGCGGGCGTCTCAGATGCGACAAAAGGCGGCTATAGCGGCTCTGTCTATACGGTCAAACGAGGCGACACTCTCTATCGCATTTCCCGCATTACCGGATCCAGCGTCAGCGAACTGGCGCGCCTGAACGGCCTCTCTGCGCCTTACACGATTGAGGTTGGGCAGCGGCTGCGCGTGAGCAGCGCTTCTGGTTCAGCCTCTTCACGGAAGACCGCCTCCCGCCAGACAACGGCCGCACGCAAAACCGCCTCATTAACGAAAGTGGATGCGCCACCGCCGGGTCAACGCTGCTGGCGCTGGCCGACCAGCGGTAAAGTAGTCATGGGGTATTCAACCGCCGATGGCGGCAATAAAGGCATTGATATCGCCGGCCGCCGCGGACAGCCGATTTACGCCTCGGCAGCAGGCAGGGTGGTCTATGTCGGCAATCAACTGCGCGGTTACGGGAATCTCATCATGATTAAACATAATGAAGAGTACATCACCGCCTACGCGCACAACGACACGATGCTGGTGAACAATGGCCAGCAGGTGAAAGCGGGGCAGAAAATCGCGACGATGGGCAGCACCGGCTCCGATTCCGTCGGCCTGCATTTCCAGTTGCGCTATCGTGCGACGGCCATCGACCCACTGCGCTACCTGCCGCCGCAGGGCAAATCGCCTTCCTGTTAACGTTATACCGCCCGCCTGCGCGGGCGGTTGCTTATAAATCCGTCAGTTAACGTGCCGGGGGCTTGTCAGCCATGGGTGAAGGCCTATAATGCTTATCGCACCTCATCGCGGGCGTAGTTCAATGGTAGAACGAGAGCTTCCCAAGCTCTATACGAGGGTTCGATTCCCTTCGCCCGCTCCAAAAACTACCTAACGTATTCATTCCTAAGCTTTTTTCTGATTCATACGTGACGGCGCTCGTGATGCTCCTACAAAGAGGTCATACAGCCGATGGCGCAGCGTGATAATCTTTATCGACGTCCAAGCGGTATCTATGTTCTGCGGATCACCGTTCCGGTTCGTTATCGCGCCCTGATAGGGCAGCGTGAAATTCATGCATCTACCCGCACAACCCACCTTGCAGATGCCAGAGCTATTGCCGCGCGTTTGCTGGATAAGTGGTATGCGTCTCTGGAAGAGTTCAGGCAAGTGGATAAAGAGAAGATCAGGGGCAATGCCCCATTGTTGACTGGCGCAGGCAAAATCAGCCTGACGCTATTTTGCGAGTCATTTGGGGTTGGGGTTGAGACTGTCATCCAGCATCTTCTGACAGACAATGTGCCGCTGTATGCCCTTGTGTCGAACCAGCGTGGCTTTCTGATTAATGATTTCAGCACGCTTGAGCGTGATCCTGATACCCATGGGTTCGTTTTGAATAACATTGCGTATGACGGTGCTGAGGCTGCTGTGAACGGCTATATGCAGCTTTACCAGCCGCAGTTTGCCCTTATTGAATTGCTGAACGGGCGAGAGGTTGAGGTTACGGCATTCAGGGCTAACAACGGCAATCCACTTTCTCTCTGGTTGTTGGATTTGCCCGGGGTGACGCTGGATGCAAGCTCTTTGTTCATCAACAACGTGCAGGCTGAAAAACTACGTAGCGTCTGGGATAGAGCGCTTGCGAAATCGGAACCGTCAACCACCCCACCAACATCGCCGACAGTGCTAACAGCGGCGCTTTCTTCGGCCGCTATCATGAACCCGTATTGCAATCCGATGCATGCAAGCATGACGGTTTCAGCAGTGCTGGAAGAGTTTCTGGCCTATAAAAATACGGGCGATATCAAGTTAGCCAGTGAGGAGAAAATTCGTTCCAGAATCGAGCACTTTACGGAAATTATGGGTGACATATCCTTAGGTGAGCTGGATCGTGAGGTCGTGAAGGATTACGTCACCAGAATGCAAAGTATGCCCGGCAACTTGTATCTGATGCGGCGGAAATACAAGATCTCTGACACGCACAAGTTGATTGAAAAGGCGCTGGCTGATGGTCAGCCAGTAATGAGCCGAGATGCGATTGGCAGACATATTGAGTCTCTGGGTTCAATGCTTAAATGGGCAAAGAGCGAGCGTTACCTTCTTGATAACCCAGCCGAGAATATACTTGCCCAGAGCCGTCCTACGGTGCGGGAGCAGGATCGCCGCGACCTCTTCACCGAGGATGAGCTATTGCGTATTTTCTCTGCTGACTGGTTCAAAAACGGTGCAGGGACACCTAATCAATACGGACGTTATACGAATTTTCGCCCGTTTCACTACTGGTTGCCCCTGCTGGCATTATATGTAGGCGGGCGCATTAATGAGCTTTGCCAGCTTTATCTGGCGGATATTCGCGTGGATAAAAACGGCGTTGCCTACATTGATTTTAACCTTGATGCGCCAGATAAGATGATGGATGAAGAGGCGCTGGCTGGCGGCGATAAATCCTTGAAAACGGTGAATGCGATCCGTCAGGTTCCAATTCATCCACGACTTATCGAATTAGGGCTGCTGAAGTATGTAGATGCATTGGAAGCTGCCGGGTATGATCGTCTTTTCCCTGAGTTGAAGCATAATAAAATCAAAGGATATCGCGCCGCAGCCTCCAAATGGTTCAACGAAAACTACTTTGGCAAAGTCCTCGGTTTTCCCCGTGACGGTAAGAAAACGTTCCATTCGCTGCGGCATACTTTCATCAATGCCGTAGACGAGTTTGAGAGCAACAAACGCACGATTGCGCAGCTTGTTGGACATGTTCGGGGCAGCACCACCGCGATGACAACCTATCGTAAGGATGCTGATGTGGGAGAGCAATTGGGCGTGATTGCGCAGCTTCGCTACAGTTTGCCTGATATTGCGCAGTTCGACTCGCAAGCGGGTATCAAGGCGGTCATCGACGCACGGCGCAGACATAAATCATAGGATGTGCCAAACGCGCCAGGAAGCTCTGTGGCGCGTTTTTATCAGAGATAGTGTCTATCAGAGCAAAAGTTACATTAGCCCTCGCTTGTGCAATCAGTATCTGTAACCAACCAAATCGGCTAAAATAATTTTATTAGATAACTTTATATAGAGGATGAATTAATGGACAGCTACATGGAGCCAGATCCGGAGAAAACTTATATAAGCCCCAGCTTGCCATCTTTTGGTAACAAAGATTTGAAAATACGAATTGCCTCAAAAGCGATAGTTAGTAATGAAGGATATGAGTTCGCAAAAATTAAGGATGAAATTATACTCAGGCACAAGCTAGATGCATCAACTTATATAACAGCGAAGTTTTTTGAAAGTAGTAAGAAAATATTTGTTCTATCTATTCAAAAGTTCTCCACGCAAACTGGACAGCCTTATGGTTCTGGTTTTTCTTTTATAGGTGATGAGATTGGTAAGTTTATTGAATTTCTAGCTAACATTAATTCAATGGGCTTTAACGGCAATGGTCCCATGAAAATTACGGATGAGGAGCTTAGGGAAATCGTTTTAACTAATAACCAAGCTTCACAACTTTTAAATGGGAATGAGGTGGCTATCGCTGAGGCGCTTAAAACACATGTAACTAAAAAGGATATTATATCAATAGCATACCGTAAAAAACAACTTGATACATTTAATAGGCTTCTTAATGATGAAGCATTTTTTGAATATGCTAAGAAAGAAAAAAACTGCTCGAATGAGGCTTTGTGGCAAAAGTTTTTTGAAAAAAATCCTTGGATCTTTGGATATGGATTAAGTTATATCTACTTATCAAGTTTGAACGATAAGAAAATAGAGCAGGTTGTTCAGGGAGCGCAGATTGGTCAACATGGAAAACGAGTTGATGGATTGCTGAAAACAAGAGGTGCAATTTCTAATCTATGTTTCGTTGAAATAAAAACAAATACAACTGGCTTACTAGCTAATACTCCATATCGCTCAGGTTGTTGGGCCCCATCAAGTGAATTAACTGGTGCTGTGGCACAAATTCAAGGGACAGTTTCTTATGCTATGGATTCAATAAAAAGGAATTTAAATTTAACAGATTCTTATGGGGATCCAACGGGAGAGGAGCTATTTAATTTTAATCCAAAATCATTTTTGGTTGTAGGTAATCTCTCTCAGTTTTCATCTGATAATGGTATCAATCATGATAAATTGCGGTCGTTTGAAAATTTTAGAAGCAATTTGATCCGTCCAGAAGTTATCACTTTTGATGAGCTGTATGAAAGAGCTCGATTTATTGTTGCATTTAGCGAAAACATATGATCTATTTTTTATATGAAAACTATAAATAGCCCATAATGATCAATGGGATACAAGTATTGTAGCGCCTTGAATCGTATCCCTAATTATTTATTTTCGAAGCCCGTCCACGCTTTCCAGTGGTAGGTTCATCACTGTTTTGCTGGCGGTTTCGATGTTGCCAACGATGTCTTCGCGCGGGCCGCTGCGCCAGTCATCGCTTGCGTAAAAAGCGTCGAGAATCGTAGCCATGCTTTCAGGACTGACAAAGGCGCGAATGAGGTAATAGCAGTCCGGGTCATGCAGCGAGTTACCAAACGACACGACATCGATCCCGTGGCGTTGGTGTAGAGGAACACTGATTTCCTGCATAATGGCGTGAAAAGCGGCACCGCTGCCTTTGCGTAAGGTGTATTGCAGTATCTCGACAGTTTTCAAGCGTTATCTCCGTGTCGCTTCTGGGCGGCTCCTGGTTGATAGCAATAAAGTAAACCGGACTGGACCATGAAGCTACCACTAATCAGACAATCATCCGTAAGCAGAAGCCGCGATATGCGGTTCAAACGCGCTGTAAGGCTCTCTGGCGAGTTTTTTAAAGCAGGTAGTGAAATCATGGTGCAGAATTCACTGCGTTCTCATAGAGGGGCTGACGAAGCTAGTTCAAACAAGCGTAGCCTTGCCACTGGCTGAATATGCAGGCTCATACAGAAAAATATGAACCAGAGGAGCAAGGACATCTATGGCGACCTACCGACAAATTGCCGATGATGTTAAATCCCGGACGGGGAAAGCTGTCAAAACATGCTGGATCGCTCATGTTAAGTCATTGCATGGGCTAACCCGCGGCGTATCACTGAACCGGATCAGCGCCGAAAGCCGGGTTTATCCTTGCCCTGATCAATGGGTTGCGGAGATCGAGCAATCAATGAGAAATCTGGGCGAGCTTTAGCTTTGCCGCGCCGCTTAACTTTGGAGGCTGTTTGCCTCTATAAGGAAAAGCCTACAGCCGAGGAGATTTTCGGATGCAATGCCTGAGAGGGGCACTTGCCGATCTAGGACATCCACTTTTTCGCGCCCAACTTATCCGGCTGCATTTACACCGCGAACACGTTGAAGGTTAACAGCTTCTGGTTTGTGTTTGGTTGTTGCAAAAGTGAGGCAAAAACGGCAGGTTTACTTTTGATGGGAAAGGCTTAATACAACGAGCATGAGAAAAGCGTAATTGTTAAAAATGTTAAAACAATAGTTGTTCTTTAAGATGTTAACCCTTCCTCGGGGGGGAAGCCGGACATATCAACCCTAAAGCCATCTGAGAAGATAGCCTGTAGGTTTGCTCGGTTCCCCTTGCCAGATGAAGATTAAGTCTTCCTCGTGGTGTGACGACCTTTCTTGAAAGATGCATTATGCGCAAAAGAAGCTACTCAAGAATCCGCCGATAGCTACTCTCACCCTCTGCTTGGCTGCATCAAACGCTTGAGCGCCCTACCTACCACAATCAACGTTACGCAGAGTTCCCATCCTGACGTTTTCCGCAAAAGAGCGGTAATGCTCCACCTATCCGGACCGGTTTACCGCATGAGATAGATGTCACGACCAAAATAGCATAGGCTTAACTTCAATAAAAGTGTTATATATCAGTGAAGTGCGTTCATATTTTGAAAGCACTTCACTGATGTAGAACAACACATAGCATCAGTATCGGTATAATTGATTGTCGACACCGTAGTCGGTTTGGCTTGCCATTATAATTAATTAACATTAATACAACAGGTTAACAGGTGGCTCAATGTTATTAGCTCATATGTCGGCAGTGGAAGAACAACTTCTTGCCACTTCTAAAATCCCTGCAAACTCTGGTCACTCTTTGCACAAAGGAACGCCGAGAGAAGCTTTCATCAGAGAATTTTTAGAGGCCCACTTACCTTCGACACTTGCCATTGGCACAGGTGAAATAATCGACAGTGAGTCCTCGCCAAATTCGGCACGACGGCAGTTTGATATTGTGATTTATAAACGTAACCTTCCTAAGCTTGATTTTGGTGGTGGTGTGAGTGGCTTTCTTGTGGAGTCAGTGATCGCAACGATAGAAGTTAAGTCCACCCTTGATAAAGCGGGAATGGAGCAAGCTATTACTGCTGCCTACCAGGCGAAGAAGCTTAAAAAAAATGAACAGTGGTCTTTCAGTAGTGGTTATATCCCTCCAGCCATTCTCAACTTTGTTGTAGCTTATGATGGGCCTCAGCAGATGGATACGGTTCTTGGTTGGATTATCGAAATAGAGAATAAATTAGGTTTTGCTGGAAACGATTTACCTCTAGGAGAGCAGAGAATACGCGTCCCAAGTGAATCGATTGATGGAGTATTTTTACTAGATAGAGGCTTTGTTACATTCGATAATTTTCCAATCGGATTTTTGAATGATGAAGCTCGAGGAAAGATGCCGAAAGCTAAGTGGGTCGCTGCAACTGTGCAGAGAGGAAGCTTGCTATGGCTTTTCCAAATGTTGACTCAAGCTTCTATGAATATCAGCGGAACTTTTTTGAATTTAGTTCCGTATATGGAAAAGCTGAAAGTTGATATCCGCATTGGTGGGTAAGTTAGTGCCAACAAACGACCGTTTTCTGGCATCCTCCAACCGCACGCTTTCTCACTGGTGGAAAATTAGCCTTGGCTTTTCTGGCAGGCCATCCTATTTTCATCACCGTTTTCTGGCAGGGGCCGGATGAGGAGATGACTATGGCGATTTTTGGCTACGCACGTGTTTCGACATCGCAGCAGGATACTGAGAACCAGCGTCTGGAGCTTGGGCAGGCTGGGTGGCAAATTGACTACTGGTTTGCCGATGTTGTTAGCGGGAAGGTTCCAGCAATGCAACGTAAAGCGTTTTCCGAAATGCTCAGCAAAATCCGCGATGGTGAAACGCTGGTGGTGGCAAAACTCGACCGTCTGGGACGTGATGCGATTGATGTTCTCCAGACGGTCAGGGCACTGGCAGAGCGTAATATCAAGGTAATTGTCCACCAGCTTGGCACGACTGATCTCACCTCCGCAGCGGGTAAACTTCTGTTATCGATGCTAGCAGCAGTTGCGGAAATGGAGCGTGACCTACTTATTGAACGCACTCAGGCGGGGCTGTCACGAGCAAAAGCTGAAGGCAAGAAGCTGGGCAGACCGTCGAAAATTGCCCCTGAAGCCCGTAGGGCGATTATAGAGAAAAAGAATAGTGGAACCAGTGTCAGTGCTTTAGCGCGTGAATACGGCGTTTCCAGAGCTACTATAACCGCGTTGCTTTAAACGTTTCTGGCCTTTCATTGCAACCTCGAGCTGGGGGGAGCGTGGGAGATTTAAAGCATGAAAAAGATCGTGACACCGTTTCCGGTTAGAGCAGCAAAGAAGATCGACGAGGTTGAATGCCCCCACTTATGAGTTTGGGGAGCTTATGGTGGTTACTCAAATGAGGCCGCGATGACTTCCCCTGTGTTGGTGTTGAATTCACAAAAATATTGGAGTGGTGTTTGCATCCCAAGGCTATTAATCGCCTTAGCTTGTTGTCCGAACATTTGAATAGTTTGTTTGTTCGTCGTGCCAGAGGTAAGTGCTGAAAACTGGTTGCGCTTCGCTATTTAGCCACACATGGCGAAACGTCGCTTTCTCATCCATTACCTGTGTGCACTTTTTGACGGGGTTATGATGTGCTTTTGCATAGCATTCTGGGTCGCTAATCGAGCATAAGGTATTTTGTTTTTCTGCCGGGAGTGCAGCGCTAACAGCTGAAAATGCACTTACTCCCAGCACTAACGAGAGCGTTCCCAGAACACCTCATGAGATTGCTCGTAGACTGCTGATCTGCCGTTTTGATGTAACGTGAGCGACCACGCTGTAACTGGCCCAGCTAAGCACGGCTCCTGCTATCATCGGTAATATAAAATCTGATCCCGCCATGATTCCCTCATTTGCCAAACAACATCATGTCTTGTAGTGAGTGCTTGAGACACACAACCAGTGACGACCATCATACGGAATTGATTTTATTTGTCACTTTTGGTGTTTATTTTGAATCTTTCTAATTGTAGTTATACAGGCTTCTTGTGAGGGGGCGTGTGCTAACAATTGAAGTCTGTGATTCAAAATGTCTCATATAGAGCGTGGCCTTATAGTGGTCAAAATTGCACATTCAATGCATGAAAAAGACCTTGAGAATACAGTTTGGCGAGCGGGTAAAAGAACTGCGTATAGCCACCGGGTTGAGCCAGGAAGCCTTTGCCGATCGGTGTGGGTTTGCACGTAGCTATATGAGCCGCATTGAGCGCGGTGGCTCTAATGCGTCCCTTGATGCCATTGAGGTGCTGGCTAGCGCCCTGAGCGTTGAGCCGTGGCGGTTGTTAGCGTCTGATTCATCCGAAGATAACGATCCGGAACTGTTGGTTCCATACGCGGCCGATGGCTCGTGTTTTCACCCCGGTCTGGCTAGCTCGCGAGATGGTTCATTTGCAGTAGGTGATAAAGCTGCTCAGAAGCGTTTTGGCTCATTTTCAGAAGCATTAGAGTATCTACGTAGCATGAAGACAGCAAAATGGCGCAGGCCCAATCCTAGCGGCAACTGGGGTATCGTATCTGCGGTTCGTTGGGACAAGCTGAAAAAGTAACGTTACTATAAGGTTATGAATTTGCTGGCTGTATGAATAGATAGTGATTATAGCCACGAGACGGCCCTTTTTCTATGCAAGCAATTGGTCTCTGCACAATTGATTAACACACTGAAATCTAGGTGCGTTACATGGGCGTTACAGTGGCGTTTTAACTTAATGATGAAAAGTTGTGGTCAGCGATTCAGGAGTATCAACTACAACACGCTATCTAGTGACGAGGATTTCGATTTTAAAATTTTGAAAAAATTGAGATGGTGTGTTTTTGGAATAATGTCTATTTATTGGTTAACTATCTAATCTAAAGGAAAAAAATGAAAGTTTTTATTAGTTGGTCAAAAGATTTTAGTAAGGATGTTGCGATTGCCTTAAGGGATTGGTTACCAAAAACTCTGCAAAGTGTTGAGCCTTATGTGTCCTCAGAAGATATTGAGAAAGGTAGTCGTTGGCATATGGATATATCTAAAAGGCTTGATGAAACAGCTTTTGGAATCATTTGCTTAACTAAAGAAAATGCTTCAAGCCCATGGATTAACTTTGAAGCTGGAGCATTAGGTAAGTGTGTCGATAATAGCAAGGTATGCCCTCTTTTAATTGATATGGTTCCATCTGATGTTCAGGGTCCAATATCGAGTTTTCAAACAACAAATGTTGGCGATAAAGAGGATTTCTTTAAATTGCTGTCATCGATAAATGCATCTTCTCCAAGTCCTGTAAAAGAAGATGTATTGACAGATGTGTTTGATGTTTGGTGGCCTAAGCTGAGTGAGAAAATCTCTGAAATTGTTACTCGATATGAGTCAGCTAAACCTAAGAAAGGTAGTGGGAAAGCGGTAGCTGAAAATAGCACAGAAAAAGAATCTAAGATTTTGGAGGAACTCTTAGCTATAAGTAGAAATAATTTCCAACTGCTTAGAGATCCAAGAAATATTTTACCTGAAGAATACGTGTCAGTAGTTTTGGAAAGATTTTCCTCAAAGGAGAATAAGGAACATGCGCTTTCTGCTATGCCTGCAGTGATCTCTGATTTGAGCAGGGTTAACAGAAGGTTGGTATCTTTAAGGCGCCGTATAAGTAGGGATAGCGATGGGGTGATAGTAGGCTTTGAGTCTATTTCCGAGCGTCAAGATGAATATGTCCCGACTGATGTCCAAGCAGAACTGGAGTCGATCATAAGCCAATTGCGTGATCCATTGGGCTTCCTCAGACGTCATTTCGATAGTGACAAGTAATGATTGATTGCATTAGATAATATATGATTTTGGCCCTCAAAACAGAGGGCCGACATTTTCGCAACTAGGTAACGCTGTAGCTCCTCCTACAAAATCGTCCTACAATGCATCAAGTTTTTGTTAAAAAATCCATGGGATTACGAGATCTTTGGAGTGGGGTGATTTCCCTTCGCCCGCTCCAGAATCCTTCCTGGCGCTCCTTGATTTCTGTGTAATAACCCATACACATTTATGTTATGACACTGCACAGGTGCTTAAGACAGGCTGAACATGCCCTGTTCTCACAAATCCTGTTAAGTAATTCATTATGTATGGTGTCCTGACCTTTCAGGATAATGGCTCTGCTGCCTGGCGTTGTTCCATTTTCATTGCGCCAATCCTCCCTGACAAAAATTTAAGCCCTGCAACTGTCTGTCATCACGCTATTCAGTGAGCCAGCAAACAAAAAAACGCCTGATAATATTTTTCTGTGAAGCGGTGGGGAGCCACATGAATCATGCTGACGCATTAATAAGTCATCACAGATCTCAGGTAAAACTTTAAATGCGGTGAACCTGCCAATGACTTTTATCATGGTGCTAATCTTTCTGGAGCGTTAAACATCAAGTCTGCTTTCTGGTCACGGCATCCGATTTGCCCATACTGTTAATATCCCCCTGCGTAACTAACTCCCGATTGCCGGGCCTGTTTTTCTTCTATAAGATTTTTCTTTTCGGAGGATAAACATGTCGGTTACTGATGCTCTGCTTGCGTATACCCTTGCGGCTACGCTGTTAACGTTGACGCCGGGGCTGGATACGGCGCTCATATTGCGAACCGCGGCGGCGGACGGGGGTAAGAAAGCCGTTCAGGCGGCGCTTGGCATCGATGTTGGCTGTTTTATCTGGGGCGCGCTGGTGGCGTTTGGCCTGGGGGCGCTGTTCGCTGTGTCTGAAATGGCGTACTCCATTCTGAAATGGTGCGGCGCAGGCTATCTCTGCTGGCTAGGCATCCAGATGCTGCTGCGCCCGCGCGCCACGTTTGATACCCGCGTGGGAAATGAAACGCGCGCCAGCAACAGTTTTCTGCGCGGTATGCTGGGCAACGTACTGAACCCGAAAATGGGCGTGTTCTATGTCTCCTTTCTGCCGCAGTTTATCCCGGCCGGGCATTCGCCAATGGTCTGGACATTCCTCCTGGTGGCGATTCATGCGCTGATAGGCACCCTCTGGTCGCTAACGTTGATTGTCGCAACCCGCTACGCGTCAGGCGTACTAAAAAAACCAGGCGTGGTGAAATGGATGGATCGCGTCACAGGTGGGGTGTTCCTGCTGTTTGCCGTAAAGCTGGCCTTAAGTAAACGCTAATGCGGTACTGGCGCCTGCGCGTTTAAGAATATTAAACGTAAATAAGCTCTTTCTTTAGTGGTTTTATTAATGCGCCGTCTCATTGTGAAAAAATAAGGCGGCGCGCAATCAAGTTTTTACTATGCTGATCGTAACGTTATCTCTGGTGCGTGTTATCAGCATGGAAACATATCCGCTTCCTGAAAGGCCCGAAGAGGCCATCAATCAGCTTATCGACGCCCTGAAAAATAGCGGTGAACTGCGTCGTTTCACCAGTGGTGCGCATATTCCTGTGCAGCCTGATCATATTATTGTGATAGAGCAGGGCGCACTGTCGATGCACCGCATGATGGATGGCCTGATGATGATCGAGTCGACGCGGCCTCAGTTGCTCGGCATCACCTACAATAATCAGTTCAGCCACCATTTCACGATTAGAGCCGAATCAGTTTGTGAGGCGCGTATGGTGCCGCGTAGCGATTTTGAAGCCATTATTGAGACGCGCCAGCTATGGCGCGAACTGCTGCTGGTCGTCTCCTGGTACTACGATGTGCTGTACTGGAAGAGTTACCACTATCTTGGGCGGCAATCCTATACGCTTATTCGCAACTGCTTAATAGAGCTGGCAGCCAAAAACGAGCAGGAGCGAGAGGAGATTAACGCCTGTGATTTTATTCGTGGTAAAACCAATCTTTCTCAAAGTTATATTCTCAAAGTCTTTAGCGATTTAAGAAAAGGCGACTACATCGATATTTCACGCGGACGCCTTAAATCAATTAATAAACTGCCAGAACGCTATTAGCTCTGCGTCACTCCCTTAAACCTGTGCCGACGCCCGATGGGGTGCGGCGCAGATTCCTTGTGATACCCCTCACCAATTTTTAAACATTTACGAAATGATTTTATAACAAGCGGCTACTATGTCCCGGTTCACTTCCCGGAGATAACAATGAAAGATGTGGTAATTGTCGGGGCCGCTCGCACGCCCATTGGCTGCTTTCAGGGCCAGCTTGCGCGTCGCTCGGCGGTCGAGCTCGGCGCGGTGGTCATTGAGGCACTGCTGACGCGCACCGGGCTTAACCCTCAGGATGTCGATGAAGTTATCCTGGGCCAGGTGCTGACGGCAGGCGCAGGCCAGAATCCGGCGCGGCAGACTGCGCTCAACAGTGGCCTGCCGTGGTCGGTTTCGGCGATTACCATCAATGATGTGTGCGGCTCTGGCCTGAAGGCGCTGCATCTGGCGACGCAGGCGATCCAGTGCGGTGAGGCGGATGTGGTGATTGCTGGCGGTCAGGAAAATATGAGTCGCGCGCCGCATGTGCTGACCGAAGGGCGCACCGGCGAGCCCGGCGACAGCCATATTATCGACAGCCTGGTGCATGACGGGCTGTGGGATGCGTTTAACGATTACCATATGGGCGTCACGGCGGAAAATCTGGCGCGCGAATATAACATCAGCCGCGAACATCAGGATGCATACGCGCTTGCATCACAGCATAAGGCGCGGGTCGCTATCGACAGCGGGCGCTTTCGTGACGAAATCGTGCCCGTCGTGATCGAACAGATGCAGGGCGCGCCGCTGGTGGTCGATACCGACGAGCAGCCACGCGCCGATACCAGCGCGGAAGGGCTGGCGCGCCTGTCGCCCGCCTTTGACCGGCTGGGAAGCGTTACTGCGGGCAACGCCTCGTCAATGAATGATGGCGCGGCGGCGGTGCTGATGATGAGCGCCAGCAAGGCGCAGGAAATGGGGCTGCCGGTGCTCGCGCGCATACGCGCTTTCGCAAGCGTGGGCGTCGATCCGGCGCTGATGGGTATCGCGCCGGTCTACGCTACGCGGCGCTGTCTGGAGCGCGCGGGCTGGCAGCTCAATGATGTCGATCTTATCGAGGCCAATGAGGCATTCGCGGCACAGACGTTGTCGGTCGGTAAGCTACTGGAGTGGGACGAGCACAAGGTGAACGTTAACGGCGGCGCGATTGCCCTGGGTCATCCGATTGGCGCGTCCGGCTGCCGCATTCTGGTTTCTCTGGTCCATGAGATGGTGAAACGTCAGGCTCGCAAAGGGCTCGCCACGCTTTGCATTGGTGGCGGCCAGGGCGTGGCGCTGGCGATTGAACGCGATTAATCCTTTCCTTTCTTATTAAGAAATGTGCCGTCACTTCACGGCGCACTTTCTTTGTCAGCTAATAGTATTGAAAGAGCAATTATATCCCTGATATCAGTTGCTCTGTTTACTATTTCCTTTATTTAAGTTAATTCTCAGATTGCAGTCACTATCGCCGCTTTTCATGGGTGAATTTAAAAGCAAACTGTGATTCAAAACATCATTTAATGGCCGTTTGTTGATTTTTTATTGAGCGCAATCACGGGCTTTCTTTTCGTTATTTTTGAAACAAAGTATTGCGATCCGGATCGCTAAAATAACCCATATTAAAAAATAAAATGCAGTTTCATAAAAAAGAAACGATATTTCATTGAGGTTATTTTATGTTTAAGAAAGCTCTGGTACTGGCTGTCCTCTGTGGTTCATCATTCGCGGCGCAAGCCGTAACCGTTGATTTACGTCACGAGTACATTGATAGCGGAATCAATGCCGATCGCGTTGCGGTTTCACATCGTTTTGATAATGGATTTGGTTTTTCCGTGGAGGCGAAATGGAAAACCGGCGGAGACGATCAGTCGCGTCCATTTAATGAAGTCGTGGGTAACGGTCATGAAGATCAGATAAGCTGGCGCTGGAAAGCAACCGACGCTATCGCTATCACGCCAGCATTTACTATTGAAAGTGTTGATAGTAAAACCATTTATAAGCCAAACATCCATGTGCAGTACAGCTTTGAGAATGGCTTCTATGTCGCGGCCCGTTATCGTTATGAGTATACCCGCGTCCCGGACGGTAAAGATGATGACGATAAAGTTAACCGTGGTGATGCCTGGGTGGGATTTGCGCTCGGCGACTGGCGCACTGAGCTGAACTATGTGTATGCCCAGAGCGAAGAAGGCTTTACCCGTAATAACGGGAAAAACTATTCCAACGAATATAACGCCAAAGTGGCTTATAAAATTGATAAGAACTGGGCACCATATTTTGAAGTGGGGAATATTGGCGTAAAAGAATCTGACGAGCGCCAGACGCGTTTACGTGTCGGCGTGGCATACAGCTTCTGATGAAATTAGCCTCCGCCAGTGCGGGGGCGTTAAATTTTTTGCTGTTTCCTGATAGCGTGCTCCTGAGAATAAGCACACCGCCCATGCAGGGGCGGTTTTTTTATGCCCGCTGTAAATTATTTTTTTCCGCATGCGCTCATTCTTATTAAGCTGCCGGGTTTACCTTAAACATGAAAAAATAAAAAAGCCCTCCAGGAGAGGAGGGCAAAGATCAGTAATGGAAACAGGACGCTTATTATTATGACACGCTCAGCATTTCACGCTGTTCGGGTAATTTTGCAAGATAGACCGCCGGTTTGCCGTCTTTATCGGTACTGAAAAGAATGGCGTTGCCGTCCGGCGTGAAAGAAGGGTGTGGATGCGTCACCTGACGGCTGCCGGCAAACGTCTCCCAGGACGTATCGTGACGCGCCACACGGTAATAGGATTTATTATTTACATCAAACACATAGAGATAAGGATCGTTGTCAATGGTATAGCCGCCGGTGTCTTTCACATCGACCGGCGTGCCAGAGCCGTCGCCCACCAGCAGCGTGCCGTCGAAGTTGCTCATCAGGTGGGAGCATGCCGGGATCGGCATGATTTTTTCATTAACGCCGCGCTCCGGCAGGTAGCGGTAAACCGTGCGGCCCTGCTGGCCCTTGAGATAAGAGACATAAACCAGCGCTGAGCCGTCCGGCACCCAGAATTCGTGAGTGCAGCTTTCACCCTCGGCGTGTTCCTTCACTTTGCGCACATTGCTGCCGTCTTCATTCACCATCCACATACGGGCATCGATCAGATCGTGCGGGCCTTCATGACAGAACGCGACGGTATTGTCGTCGAACGGGCGATAAATCGGGTGCCCCAGCCAGATTTTCTCTTCGTGGATCGTCTGGCTGGCGCCGGTTTGCAGGTCAATGCGCAGCAGGCGGCAATGCGGCCCTTTGTGGAAGAAATCATGGAAGATTTTCCAGTCGCTCAACGGCACATAGTCGCTTTTTGCGATTTCGATCCCGACCAGTTTGGTGCAGTCGCTGTTCGCCACCCAGGTGCCGTAGCCGACCCACGCTTCCGGCACGCGATAGACGTCGCGCTCGGCAAGTGTGGTGAGGTTAACTTCGCGCAGGACGCGATCGTTTTTCACATAGTAAAGATAGTTGTCGTCCGGCGAGAGAAAACCGCCAAAGGTATTGTCGCCCGCGCCTTCGGTGAGCTGTACCGCTTCGGCGTTTTCCAGATCCAGCAGATAGTAGTTCCAGTGCCCGTCGAATTCGCCGGCAAACAGCAGGTGGCTGCCATCGTTAAAAAAGCATTTCTGGTAGAAATAATTGCGGTGACATGTCACTTCCGGTGGGGTTAAACGCGTGACTTCCGCCCCGGTATCCGGGTCAATGCTTACCTGATACTGAAGTTTCACCCGCATGCCTTTGGCCATACTCTGCTCCTTACGTTACCGGCTGGCGTTCGCTGATTAAATTTCGAAAACAGTAATATAAATTATCAAAACACTGTTTCAATGTGTGTGACTGTGGGCGCATTTCTGCGCAACTGTTCTAATGGAAAGAGTATTTTTGGACAAAATCAGCGCGAAAGCAGTATCGACGGATGCCGGGCGACGGACGGTAGACTTTTCATAAAAACCGTGCCATAAAATTTTATTTAACTGATTTTAAAAGGAAAATTTGCAGATTGTGTAAAGGCTGTCTGTCGGGCCAACGCGATAAACGTGACCGCATCATCAAATTCGGCAAGATGTAACCATAAAAATGAAACAATGTTTTATTTATAATTGAAAACACGTTTCGCTACGTTTAAGATGGATGTCATCCCAAAAAACGAAACGCTGTTTCGCTGTTTTATTTCCTTCTGCGGTCTCTCTTTTAATGCGCGGTGAGTGGCAGATGTCATAACGCGATACGTGCCGGGCTGCCTGTTACCTGGCGTTTTATGGCATCGATATCCGTGATGAAGAGAGGGCGTAAGCGGCGGACAGCCTTATTACGGTCACGCCTGTCACAGACAGGCCTGATAACAAGGAAACACACATGATTCTCGATGCATTCTCTCTTCAGGGTAAAGTCGCGATCGTTACCGGTTGTGATACCGGTCTTGGTCAGGGTATGGCGCTGGGCCTCGCAGAAGCAGGCTGCGATATCGTGGGCATTAATATTGTCGAACCGGCGGAAACCATCGAACGTGTGATTGCGCTGGGCCGCCGTTTTCTGAGCCTGACGGCTGACCTGCGTAAAATCGACGCGATCCCGGCGCTTATCGGACGCGCGGTGGCAGAGTTCGGGCATATCGACGTGCTGGTCAATAACGCAGGGCTTATCCGCCGCGAAGACGCAATTAACTTCAGCGAGCAGGACTGGGACGACGTGATGAACCTGAATATTAAGAGCGTGTTTTTTATGTCCCAGACCGTGGCGAAGCAGTTCATCGCTCAGGGCAACGGCGGCAAAATTATTAATATCGCGTCGATGCTCTCCTTCCAGGGCGGCATTCGCGTGCCGTCTTACACGGCGTCTAAAAGCGGCGTGATGGGTATTACGCGCCTGATGGCGAACGAGTGGGCGAAGCACAATATCAACGTGAACGCCATCGCGCCCGGGTATATGGCGACCAACAACACCCAGCAGTTGCGCGCCGATGAGCAGCGCAGCGCCGAGATCCTTGACCGCATTCCGGCAGGCCGCTGGGGTCTGCCGAGCGATCTGATGGGGCCGGTGGTGTTCCTGGCGTCCAGCGCGTCGGATTACATTAACGGTTATACCGTTGCGGTTGATGGCGGCTGGCTGGCGCGGTAAGCGTGATGTGCAGATAAAAAAACCTCCCGCGTGGAGGTTTTTTATGGGAGGGCGCGGTGGGTGCGCTTTGCTTACCCACCCTACAGGGAGATGGTGCCGGATGTGGTGGGTGCGCTACGCTTACCCACCCTACAAAGTAGGTAATCCTGATGTTAGCGTAGGGCGGGTAAGCGAAGCGCACCCGCCGGACAACATCTTTACCACGTTTACCTAACCCCGCCCACACCGGCGGGGTTGCAACAGAAACTGCTCTTAGCGCATCGCGCGTTTCAGAATACGCTCTGCCTGGCGCTGGAATTCCGCCGCGGCGTCTTCAACGGATTTCTGGCCGTAATCGATATACTGCAACGCGGTGCCGAACTGCGACACGATCTGCGGATCGTCAAAATAGGGCGAAACGGCAAGCGTGGTCGGCAGCGACTGCGCCAGCTTCAGGCCAGACACCGACGGATCGTCATCTTTAATCACGCCCGCTTCGGTAAGCTGCGCCACCGCGGCCTTACTGAGCGGCACGCCGCGTTCAAGCCCCAGCGCCGCCACACCCTCTTTGCTGTTCAGCAGGAAGTTAATCAACTGCGCGGCCTCTTTCGGGTGTGTAGTGGATTTACCGATTGAGAGCATCTGTGCCGGTTTAAAGAACAGGCCCGCATCTTTGGCGCCCGGCAGCATCGGGTAAGCACCCAGCTCAAGCTTCGCGGGCGGCTTTAAGTTGTCGGAGTATTTGGTAATGGTGGAGTTCCACATATAGGTGCCCGCCCATTCGCCCTGGATCCACGGCTTCATCTCATACATGTTGCTCTTGCCGAACGAGGCATAATATTTGGTGTCCGGCATTACATGGCTGTCGATAAGCTTTTTATACATGCCGAAAAACTCAACCCACTGCGCTTTGCTGTAGGCAAATTTTTTGGTTTTCTCATCCACCGCCGGAATATTGTATTTCTGCACCATGTACGAGTTGAGCAGGGCCAGCACATCCTGATGCTCCAGCACGACCGGGTAATACTGTTTGCCGAGTTTCGACTCGAACGTTTTACCGGCGGCCATCAGCTCATCCCAGGTTTTCGGGTAGTCGACGCCCGCTTTCTTCCAGGTTTCATTGTTGTAGTAGAACACGCGCGCGGTGACGGAGATCGGAATACCGTTGAGCTTGCCGTTGACAGTAGTGGACTTCAGCTCTTTCGGGTCGAACTGGCTCAGGTCGATGACATCTTTTACCTGATTTAAATCGTAAAACCCGTCGCCGTTTTTGGAGAAGATCGGCAGCCAGTTCCAGTTGGTCTGCATCACATCCGGCTCGGTGCCGCCCGCAATTTGCGTGGTAAGACGCGAAAGATGTCCGTCCCAGCCGGTGTATTCCGGCTTAACGCTAATTTCCGGGTGCCGTTTGTGAAATTCCTCCAGCGCTTTCAGCGTGACCTGGTGACGGCCATTGCCGCCCCACCAGGACATACGCAGCTCGACGTTTTCCGCCGAGTGCGACGGCAGCGCGCAAAGGGTGAGGGTAGACGCTAATGCTGTGCTAACGAGGGCTTTTTTCATTATAAGACTCCTGTCAGAGAGTGAGGTTTTGTTCTGTTTTGGCGTCAAAAAGATGACACTTATTCATGTCGAACTTAAAAAACACCTTGCGGTGAAGGCCCTTTTCAATCATCGGCTTAGCTTCATCGGAAGGGATGCGGCAGGTCATTTCGAAATCCGCGACCTTGAGATAGACGAAAAACTCGTGACCCATATTCTCCACGCGCACCAGTTCACCGGTGCCACAGGGTTCGACGTAGGGCGTGTCGGAAATTGAGACATATTCCGGACGAATGCCGAAGAAAACCTGTTGCCCGGCGTATGCGGTCACTTTCTCCTGCTGGCGTGGCGTCAGCGCCAGGCGGTCATCGCCGATGCAAATTCGCAGCTCGCCTGCCTCTTCTACCAGTTTGCCGGGCTTGATGTTCATCTCCGGCGCGCCAATAAAGCCCGCCACAAACATGTTTTTCGGGTAGTGATAGAGATTATCTGGCGTGTCCACCTGCATAATATGACCAAGCTTCATCACGCAGATGCGATCGCCCATAGTCATTGCCTCGGTCTGATCGTGCGTGACGTAGACCGTGGTGGCCGGTTTGCCGCTCTTTTTCAGCTGCTTATGCAAATCGGAAATACGGATGCGCATCGAGGCGCGCAGTTTGGCGTCGAGGTTAGAGAGCGGCTCATCGAAGAGAAAGACATCCGGCTTTTTCACAATCGCGCGGCCCACCGCCACGCGCTGGGCCTGGCCGCCGGAGAGCTGACGCGGCAGACGGTCGAGCAGCTCTTCCAGCTCAAGGATTTTCGCGGCTTCATCCACCTGGCGGTTAATCTGATCTTTCGGCAGTTTGCTGAGCTTCAGGCCGAACGCCAGATTTTCGCGCACCGTCATATGCGGATAGAGCGCGTAGTTCTGGAACACCATCGCGATGCCGCGCTCTTTTGGCGCCAGGTTATTCACCAGCTTCTCGCCGATGCGCACTTCGCCGCCGCTGATGGTTTCAAGGCCGGCGAGCATACGCAGCGTGGTGGATTTGGCGCAGCCGGAAGGACCGACAATCACCATAAATTCACCGTCGGCGATTTTCAGGTCGATACCATGAACCGCTTTAAAGCCGTTGGAATAGACTTTTTCTAACTTATTGAAAATAACTTCAGCCATGATATTCCCCTGTTAACCTTTGATTCCGCTGCTGGCCACGCCCTGCACGAAGTAACGCTGAGCCAGGAAAAAGACGATGATGGACGGCAGAATGGAAATACTCGCCATTGCCAGAATTTCGTTCCACGGCGCGCCTTCGGTCACGTCGATGGACATCTTGAGCGCCAGCGCTATCGGGTACTTATCAACGCTATAGACGTAAATCAGCGGGCCGATAAAGTCGTTCATCGACCACATAAACTGGAACAGCGCGACCGAGATCATGGCGGGCTTGAGAATAGGCACCACCACATACCACAGCACCTGGAAGGAGTTGCAGCCGTCGATTTGCGCCGCTTCTTCCATGTCGCGCGGCACGCCGCGCAGGAACTGAATCAGCATAAAGACGAAGAACCCCTGGGTGGCGAAGGCCATCGGCAGCCAGAGCGGCAGATAGCTGTTGAGCATCCCCATTTCGCGGAACATCAGGTATTGCGGGATAAGCAACACGGTGCTCGGCAGCAGCATGGTGGCGATAAGCGTGGCGAACCAGAATTTCTTCCACGGGATCTCAAAGCGCGCGAAACCGTACGCCACGATGGTGGAGGAGATAACCGTCAGCACGACTTTTGGGATCACATACTTAAACGTGTTCATCATGTAGTGGCCGAAATTATATTCGGTGCCGGTTTTCCAGCCGTTAATAAAGCCATCCCAGGTCGCGTGCGTCGGCCACAGGCCGAGCGTGGTGAAAATCTCGTGGTTGGGCTTAAACGACGCTGAGAACATCCACGCCAGCGGGTAGAGCATCAGCAGGCCGACGAACAGCAAAATCACGTAACGGATGGCGCGGCTTGCTTTTTCGCGCCGTAGCGTGCGCGCCACTTCGCGATCGCCCGCGCTCATGGCCGGGCGGCGAGCCAGTGGTTCCTGTTGAATATCAGCCATTTTTGCCTCCCTTATCGGCGGAGTAGAAGACCCAGTATTTCGAGGATTTGAAGGCGATGGAGGCGAAGAGCGCCACCACCAGGAACAGCACCCACGCGAGCGCCGCGCCGTAGCCCATGTCGAAATATTTAAAGGCGGTGTCGTAGATATAGAGCGAGAAGAGATAGGTGTAATAAGTCGGGCCGCCGCCGGTAATCACATACGGGCCGGTAAATTCCTGGAACGCCTGAGTGGTCTGCATAATGAAGTTAAAGAAAATGACCGGTGTGATCAGCGGGACTGTCACTTTCATAAACATCTGCCACTTCGAGGCACCGTCGATCATCGCCGCCTCATACTGCGACTGCGGCACGTTTTGCAGCGCGGCCAGGAAAATCACCATCGCGGAGCCAAACTGCCAGACGCGCAGCAGCGTGACGGACATCAGCGCCAGCGACGGTTCGCCAAGCCAGTTCACCGGATCGAGCCCGAACACGCCGATAAAACTGTTCAGCAGGCCATCAATGGCAAACAGCGCGCGCCACAGCACGGCGATGGCAACAGAGCTGCCGAGGATCGACGGGATGTAATAGGCCGTGCGGAAAAAGCCGATGCCGCGCAGTTTAAAATTGAGCACAAACGCAATGCCAAGCGCGAAGGCGAGCTTCAGAGGGATAGTCAGAAATACATAAGCGAACGTCACGCCCATCGATTTCCAGAACAGATCGTCATCCATCAGCATATAACGGTAGTTTTCAATGCCGTTAAACACCGGCGGATTCATCAGGTCGTACTCGGTAAAGCTGAGCGCGAAAGAGGAAACAAACGGGAAGGCCGTAAAGACTATCAACCCGATGATATAGGGCGATATCCAGGCCAGACCCAGGAGCTTGTTTTCATTCATACATACCTACCTGGCATTCAAGGGTTCGTTAATCGGATGTGAGATGGTGTTTAAAGCGTGACAGCGAATGCGCCAGGCTCGTAAGGGCGTGGCTGGACTGCCATGCCATCGCGATGCCAGCAACGTATCGCCATGGAAACCGGCGGGCGTAACGTAATGAATATCGCGATTTTTATAATTTATTGAACCGTCGTTTCTTGTTTCTAAAACAGCGTTTTAATTTATTTTATTGCTATTTGTTTCGCCGTCATTCGATAAATAGTGGAAATGTGATCGTGGTCGAAACGCTGTTCTGGTTTTTTGAAGCAGCGCCGTTTTCGGGGCAAGGGCGGTGATACAACTTTTGGTAGGCACGCAAATTAGTGTTTGCTCTCAATTAGGATTATTCGTAATAATGATGATTACGGACGTAATACCTCTCCTCACAACAAGGATATGTTTCTTTGTTTTGCATAGTTTTTCCTTTTTTGTCAAAGAGATAGTTGTGTGCGCCCGTTCACTTTCTCAAAACAATACATTTGACCGGTGAAACAATTCGCACGCATATTGTTTTTGGCGGAAATAATTTCGACTTCATCAGCAGCTTAATTAAACGTAACGCACTCACTATGTCATCGATAGATATCAAAAATAATCCGCTCACCTCGTCTGCGGATTATCCGCTCCTGGGGCAGCCGCGCGCCGAGTTAGATCTGTTTGCGCTGGTCGACGTGCTTTTCAAATCCCGTAAGGTGATCCTCTCCATTACGGCATTGTTTATCGTGATGGGTCTGGCGCTGGCCTTTTTGCTCCCGCAAAAATGGACCAGTGACGCCGTGGTGTCCATTCCTGAAACGCCGCAACTTATTGAATTAAAACGCGTGCTGGTTGATCTCCAGGTGCTGGATGTGGATGCCGCTATCGATGCCGCGTCGCTTGAAAATATGTTCCTGAAAAAATTCGATTCGCGCGCGCTTCAGGAAAAATTTCTGCGCACCTCGCCGTGGGTGCAGGCGCAGGTGAAGGAAGCGCAGGGGGATACTGAAAGCCTGCAGCGCGCGATTACGCTTGTGGCGCAGCGGATAAAAATGGTTTCTAACGACAACCCGAAAGCGGCGTCAGCCTCGCCTTACAGCTCCTGGACGCTGAGCTTCACTGCGCCGAAAGCGCAAGATGCGCAGCGCGTGCTGAAGGAATACATCAATTATGCGGCGCTGGCGGTACAGCGAGAGGTGCTTGAGAACCTGCGCTCGACCATTGAGCTTAAAGTGAAATCGGAAGAGAGCCGTCTGATTCTTGACCGTAACACGCTGGCTAACGAGCATAAAATCGCGATTCAGCGACTGAACTATTCATTGCAGGTTGCCAATGCCGCGGGCATTAAAAAGCCGGTGTACAGCAATGGACAGGCGGTGAAAGACGACCCGGATTACTCCATTGCGCTTGGCGCGGATGGGCTTGCGCAGAAGCTGGCTATCGAGCGCTCCATTACCGACGTGACGGCGCTGAATGCGGCCATCCAGAACCGCGAATATCGTCTGGCAGAGCTGAAAAAGCTCAACCTGGCGGACGTGGATTTCCAGCCGTTCCACTATCAGATGGCACCTTCGCTGCCGATGAAAAGCGACGGGCCGGGAAAAGCACTGGTACTTATCCTTGCCGCGATGCTGGGCTTTATCATTGCCTGCGCGACGGTGCTGGTGCGTGATGTCTTCACGAAGCGTCAGGTTATGACGCAGCACGCAAGCGACGTCGACGCGCTGCTCTCCTGATACCGTTCGTATGACAAAAAAGCCGCCTGATGAGGCGGCTTTTTTATGGGCGCGATTTACTTAAGAAAATCTTCCCGTACCGGCGTAAAGGTATCAAGCAGCGTGCCGGGCGTAATACAGACGCAGCCATGCATAATATTCGGCTGTTTATAAAGCGTATCGCCTGCGCTCACGCGGCGGGTTTCTTCGCCGATGGTGAATTCAAATTCACCAGAGAGCACATACGTCAGTTGCTCATGCGGGTGGCAGTGCATCGGGCCGACCGCACCAGCGGCAAAACTCACTTCCACCGCCATCATTTTGCCGCCATGGGCCAGAATGCGACGCGTGACGCCATTGCCTAAATCTTCAAGCGTCGTCTCTTTGTGATAGATAAACATGCCGCGCCTCTGATTTGTGAAACGTTGTTTCAATTAATCTATCCTGGCAGGAAAAAGATGAGAACGCGCCGGTGTGTGAAATGGCGGGCAGATCACATTTGTTCCGCTCTGTGAGCATGTTATAACCGGGGAAGCGCAAACAGGAGGCAACGATGAAAACAGTAGGCTTGCTCGGCGGCATGAGCTGGGAATCGACCATTCCTTATTACCGGTTAATTAATGAAGGCGTACGCGACCGGCTCGGCGGGCTGCACTCCGCGCAGTTACTGCTGCACAGCGTCGATTTTCACGATATCGAAGCCTGCCAGGCGAGCGGTGAATGGGAAAAGGCGGGCGAGATGCTGGCGCAGGCGGCGCTCGGTTTAGAACGCGCCGGTGCGCAGGCCATCGTGCTCTGTACCAATACGATGCATAAAGTAGCGCACCAGATTGAAGCGCGCTGCGCGCTGCCGTTTTTGCATATCGCCGACGCGACGGGCCGCGCCATCGAACAGGCGGGGCTGCACCAGGTTGCGCTGCTCGGCACCCGGTACACCATGGAGCAGGATTTCTATCGCGCGCGGCTGGAAGAGGGGTTTGGCGTCACCTCGATTATCCCGGATGCGCCCGCCCGTTTGCGCATCAATCAGATTATTTTCGATGAGCTGTGTCTCGGGAAAATCACCGCGGAATCAAAACGCTACTATCAGCAGCAGGTAGAAATTCTGGCAGAGCGGGGCGCGCAGGGCGTGATTTTCGGCTGTACCGAAATCGGCCTGTTGCTCGGTGCGCAGGATTGCCCGCTGCCGGTGTTCGACACCGCCGCGCTGCACGCCGCCGATGCGGTGAACTTTATGCTGGGCGACCAGGACTGACCAGCATCGTCTCCAGCGTGTCGCTAAGCCCTTTCATCTGCTGCTGTAGATGCTGGCTGAACGCCTCAACCAGCGCCGAAGCGGGGCGGTGCAAAGGGCGGATGAGGCTCACCGTGAACGGCACCGCCACGCTGAAGCGGCGCACCACAATACCCGTCGCCGCGTAATCCAGCGCGGTGAGCGGGTTTACTATCGATACCCCGACGCCTGCACGTACCATCGCGCAGACCGACGCGGCGCTGTGCGTTTCCAGTACCATGCGGCGCTGCACGTTATGCTCCTGAAAGAGCGAATCAAGCAGTTGCCGGTAGCTGTCGGTACGCGACAGGCTGATGTAGTTTTCGCCCGCAAAATCCTGCGGCGTCAGCTGCGGTTTATCGGCCAGCGTATGGCCTGTGGGCAATACGCACACCTCATTTAACGTCAGCAGTGTCAGCCGCTCGGTGCCGGCGGGCGTGGCGGTATTTTCCGTAATGCCTAAGTCGTGACGCTGCGCGGAGAGCCACTCTTCAAGCAACGGCGACTCCTGCGGCACGATGTTCAGGCTCACGTCCGGGTAGCTATCCAGAAAGGGTTTTAACACCAGTGGCAGTAGCGACTGTGAGAAAACCGGCAGGCAGGCGATGGAAAGCTCGCCCTGGCGGAACTGGCGCAGGCTTTCGGCGGCGCTGATGATGCGGTCAAGCCCGTACCAGGAGCGCTGGACTTCTTCAAACAGGCGCAGCCCCTGGACGGTGGGATGCAGCCGTCCGCGGCTACGGGTAAAGAGCGACAGGCCAATGAGTTTTTCAAAGCGCGCCAGCTCGCGGCTGACGGTGGGCTGCGAGGTGCGCAGCAATGCCGCCGCCTCCGTGAGATTGCCTGCGGTCATGACCGCATGAAAGATTTCGATATGGCGAAGCGTGACGCCAGGCATTAAGGTTTCCTTGTTGATTGAAGTTGTGTGCGCCAGGCAAACCGCTTACGGGGAAAGATCCGCCGCCGCTGGCGGGTGCGCTTTGCTTACCCGCCCTACGGGTAAAGCGCGCGGCAAGTGGCGGGTGCGCTCTGCTTACCCGTCCTACAACAACTACGGGTTAATCTGCGGACTCCAAAATCCATATCATTTTTGCATAGACTCACGAGAAAACGATATTTTTTCTTCGCTAACGGCTGTGGCGTAATAAAGGCATCAGCTTAAAGGAGTCTCGCCATGCCACGTTCGCTTTATCACACCGACAGTGCCCTTAACGCCGACATGCTTCTGCCGCTGCCTGCGCAGTACGGCGGCCCGGTCTGGGTTTATGACGCGCAGATCATCCGCGCGCAAATCGACCGTCTGCGCCAGTTCGACGTTATTCGTTTTGCGCAGAAAGCCTGCTCGAATATTCATATTTTGCGCCTGATGCGCGAGGCGGGCGTGAAAGTGGATTCCGTGTCGCTCGGCGAGATCGAACGCGCTATCGCCGCGGGCTACGATCCGCGCCAGAACCCGGATGACATCGTATTTACGGCGGATGTGCTGGACGACGCTACCATCGCCCGCGTGCATGAACTGGGCGTGCCGGTCAACGCAGGCTCAGTGGATATGCTGGCGCAGCTCGGCGCGGTATCGCCGGGCCATCGCGTCTGGCTGCGCATTAATCCGGGCTTTGGCCACGGCCACAGCCAGAAAACCAACACCGGCGGCGAGAACAGCAAGCACGGTATCTGGTACAGCGATCTCCCGGCGGCGCTGGCGGTGATGCAGCGCTATCAGCTGAAGCTGGTTGGCATGCACATGCATATCGGCTCTGGCGTCGATTACGGGCATCTGGAGCGGGTATGCGGCGCGATGGTAAGCCAGGTGATCGAGTTCGGTCAGGATCTGGAGGCGATCTCCGCTGGCGGCGGGCTCTCGATTCCTTACCGCGAAGGCGACGAAACCATCGATACCGACCACTATTTCGGCCTGTGGAACCGCGCCCGCGAGCAGATCGCCGCGCACTTTGGCCACCCGATCAAGCTTGAGATCGAGCCTGGGCGTTTTCTGGTGGCGGAAGCGGGCGTGCTGGTAGCGCAGGTGCGCAGCGTGAAAGAGATGGGATCGCGCCACTTTGTGCTGATCGACGCGGGCTTCAACGATCTGATGCGCCCGTCGATGTACGGCAGCTATCACCATATTTCCGCGCTGGCGGCGGATGGGCGCGATCTGCGCGACGCGCCGCTGCTGGAAACGGTGATAGCCGGGCCGCTGTGTGAATCGGGCGATGTGTTTACGCAGCAGGAGGGCGGCAAAGTGGAAACCCGCGCGCTGCCGGCGGTGCGTCCGGGCGATTATCTGGTGCTGCACGATACCGGCGCGTATGGCGCGTCGATGTCGTCTAACTACAACAGCCGCCCGCTGTTGCCGGAAGTGCTGCTGGAAAACGGCGAGGCGCGCACCATTCGTCGCCGTCAGACGATCGACGAATTACTGGCGCTTGAGCGCTTTTAACGGCGCGACGGCGTAAGGGCCGGGTGCGACGGAATCCCGCAATACCAGCGTGCCGGTAAATGGCGGGATCGCGGCGAGCGGTTCGTCGCGCGCCAGCCGCACCGCGCTCTCAATGGCGGTGGTTATCATATCTTCAATCGGCAGACAGACCGTCGAGAGCCCCGGCTCCAGCCAGGCGGCGCTCGGCGCGTCGTCGAAGCCGAACAGCGACACATCTTCAGGAATACGCAGGCCCGCCTGGTAGAGCGCCTTTGACGCCCCGAGCGCCATATCGTCGTTGCAGGCGAACAGCGCGGTGAAGCGCACGCCGCGCTCCAGCAGCTCTTTACAGCGCGCGTGGCCGCCGCTCATGCTTGAATCGCCGTTTTTAATCAGCGCCTCGTTCCCTGCGATGCCGTGCTTTTCCAGCGCGCGGCGATAGCCCAGCAGACGCGCCTGGCCGGTAGGCGTGGCGAGCGATACCGTGATGCAGGCGATTTCCCTGTGCCCCTGTTCAATCAGATATTCCACCGCCTGAAAAGCCGCATCCTGCTGTTCGAAAAAGACGCAGCGTTCGCGCGCCTGGCTGACGTCGCGGTTGATGATCACCAGCGGTACGGCGGTGTTATCGATAAGCTCCATAATTGCGGTTTCGCTCATATGGCGGGTATAGAGGACGATGGCGTCGCACTGTCTGTCCGCCAGCATTTGCACGGCTTCCAGCTCGCGCGCGGGCGTGTCGTGGCCGTCGGTGACGATAAGCTGTTTGCCGTGCGCCTCGGTCTGGCGCGACGCCTGCTGCAACAGACGCCCGAAGTAAAAGCCGTTAAAGCTCGACACCACGAGGCCAATGCTGTTACTGGTGCGGTGCGCCAGCGAACGAGCCAGCAGGTTAGGGCGGTATCCCAGTTCTTCCATCGCCCGGAACACCTGCGCGCGGGTGCTCTCTTTCACCTGGCCCGTGTTGTTCAGCACGCGTGAAACGGTCGCTTTGGAAACGCCTGCCCGAACTGAAACATCCCGCATTGTCACCATTCCCTTCGCTCCCGTTGTCGTCGTGATTCGATGGAGTTTAACACACAAGCCCGGCGGCTACGGGAACGCCCGCGCACGCTGTCGACTCGTTCACACCTGTTATTTTTCTGGTATACCAAATTTTAGAGAATTCATTATTTGGAATACCAATGGCCGTTTGTGGGAGAAGCGTCACAGATAATTGTGCCAGTCGATCCTATTTTTGGCATACCAAAAAAGGTGTTCAGCGGTAACCTTTCCATTAAAAAAGCCACATTCAAAGAGGGCACACCCTATGGCGTTCCAGGAAAAGTTGATCGATTCTCTGGGCAGTTTCGCGACTAAATTCAACAGTTACCGCTATATCATGGCGATCAAAGCGTCGTTTATTACGCTGATGCCGGTGATTATCGTCGGCGCGTTTTCGGTGCTGATTTCCAATATGGTGCTGGATCCGAAAAACGGGCTGGCGAGCTTTCAGGCGCTGTCGTTCCTGGCGGCGCTCAAGCCCATCACCAGCGCCATTAACTACGCGACGCTGAACTTCTTAAACATCGGCGCGGTGTTTTTGATTGGCATTGAGCTTGGACGTATCAACGGCATCAAGACGCTTTTCCCCGGCCTGCTGGCGGTGATCTGTTTTATCTGCGTGACGCCAACCACGGTCGAAATGCTGGTGGATGGCGAAATGCATGTGGTGAAAGATGTGCTGCTGCGCCAGTTCTCTGACACCCGCAGTCTGTTCCTCGGGATGTTTATCGCCATTCTCTCCGTTGAGATCTACACCTGGCTTGAGCACCGCGACGGGCTGAAAATCAAAATGCCTGATACCGTGCCGCCAAACGTCTCGGCGTCGTTTTCGGCGCTGATCCCGGCGATCATTACCACTACCGCAATCGCCACATTCGGTTTTGTGTTCCATCAGGTGACCGGCATGTATCTCTACGACGCGGTCTATCAGGTGGTGCAGCAGCCGCTGGAGCGGGTGGTGCAAAGCCTGCCGGGTATTCTGCTGCTGATGTTCGTCGCCCAGCTTTTCTGGGTTATCGGCATTCACGGTAACCAGATGATTAAGCCGATTCGCGAACCGCTGCTACTCGGCGCGATTACCGTCAACATGAGCGCGTTCGAACAGGGTAAAGAGGTGCCGAACATCATCACGATGCCGTTCTGGGATGTCTATATGAGCATCGGCGGCTCTGGGCTGACCATCGGCCTGCTGATCGCGGTGATGATCGCCACCAAACGCAAAGAGATGAAAGAGATAGCCAAGCTCTCGTTCGGCCCCGGCATTTTCAATATTAATGAACCGGTGATTTTCGGGATGCCGATTATGCTCAACCCGATCCTCGCGGTGCCGTTTATCATCACGCCGCTGGTGACCGGCACGATAGGCTATTTCGCAACGGTCATGGGCTTTGCCGGGAAAGCCGTGGTGATGGTGCCCTGGACCACGCCGCCGCTGATTAACGCTTGGCTCTCCACCGCAGGCTCAATGGGCGCGGTCGTCACGCAGCTGGTCTGCATTCTGGTCTCCATTCTTATCTATCTGCCGTTTGTGAAGATTGCGTCGCGCCGTGCCGAACAGGCGCAGGCAGAAGCCACCCGCGTTGAAACCGCGAAAAATGTATGAGGACCGCATGAGCGAAAAAACTCTCGCCATCCCGCAGGATTTCATTCTCGGCGCGGCGTCGTCCGCCTGGCAGACCGAAGGGTGGAGCGGCAAAAAACCGGGCCAGGATTCGTGGCTCGATCTCTGGTATCAAAACGATCGCCACGTCTGGCACGAGGGCTACGGCCCGGCGGGCGCGACGGATCTTATCAATCGCTACGAAGAAGATGTGGCGCTGATGAAACAGGCGGGGCTGACGCACTATCGCACGTCGATCAACTGGTCGCGCTTTTTCACCGACTATGAAAACGGTGTTGTCGATGAAGAGTACGCGGCGTATTACGACCGCTTTCTGGATGCGATCAGGGCGGCGGGCGTCGAACCGATGATCTGCCTGGAGCATTACGAGCTGCCGGGCTATCTCTTTGACACTTATGGCGGCTGGTCGTCCAAAAAGGTGGTCGAGCTGTATGTGCGCTACGCCGAAAAAGTCTTTGAGCGCTACCACCACAAAGTCTCGCGCTGGTTTACCTTTAACGAACCGATTGTGGTGCAGACGCGCGTCTATCTTGATGCGCTGCGCTGGCCCTATGAGCAGAACACCGCGACTTGGATGCAGTGGAACCACCATAAAACGCTCGCCACTGCGAAAGTGGTGCGATTGTTTCGCGAGAAGGGCTACGCGGGCAGCGTGGGGGTGATTCTGAACCCGGAAGTGACCTATCCGCGATCGCGCGCGCCGCACGATGTCAGCGCCGCCGAACGCTACGATCTCTTCTATAACCGTGTGTTTCTCGACCCGTTAGTCAAGGGTGTCTATCCGCCTGAACTTATGGAACTGCTGGGGAAACATGGCGTCACGTGGGAATACAGCGAAGAGGAGCTTGCGATTATTCGCGACAATACCGTGGATGAGCTTGGCATCAATCTTTATTACCCGCATCGCGTCAAAGCGCCGTCGCGCGCCTGGCACCCGGAGACGCCGTTCCATCCGGCGTATTACTACGAGCCGTTTGAACTGCCGGGGCGGCGAATGAACAAATCGCGCGGCTGGGAGATCTACCCGCGCATTATTTACGACATGGCGATGCGGCTTAAAAACGATTACGGCAACATCCCGTGGTTTGTGGCGGAGAGCGGAATGGGTGTCGAAAACGAAGCGCAGTTTCGCAACGCCGACGGCGTGATTGAAGATGACTACCGCATCGGGTTTATCGGCGAGCACCTGTACCAGACGCTGCTGGCGCGCGAGGCGGGAGCCAATTGCCAGGGTTATATGCTGTGGGCGTTTACCGATAACGTCTCGCCCATGAACGCATTTAAAAACCGTTACGGTCTGGTCGAAATTGACTTAGCAAACCAGCGCGCGCGGCGGCCGAAAAAATCCCTGCACTGGTACAGGCGGCTGCGCGAGTCGCGCACGCTGACGCTTACGATTGATGATGAATGGAAATAAGGACCGCTGATGAAACGTATCGTACTGTGTTGTTCCGCTGGCATGTCCACGTCGCTTGTGGTCACGAAAATGGAAAAAAATGCCGTCGAACGCGGGCTTGAACTGAACATCTACGCTATTCCCGAGCAGAATCTGCGCGATGAACTGGAACTCCACGGCGGCGATATTCAGGCGGTGCTGCTGGGGCCGCAGGTACGCTTTAAGCTTGCCGAAAATAAAAAACTCACCGACGAGCATCAGATCCCGATCGCGGTCATTGATTCTGTCGCTTATGGCACGCTTAACGGCGCGAAAGTTCTCGATCAGGCGTTATCTCTGGTAATCTAACGCGCCGCGAAGCCCGCTTGCGGCACGCGAAATTGGGTCCATTCAGAGCACAGGTGATCACGTGGAGAAGGCAGTCGTTCCGCCGGAGAAAAAGCAGTATCAGGAGATTGGTGAGGATCTGCGCGCGCAAATTATCCAGGGCCACTACCCGGTCGGCTCCCGTCTTCCGCCGGAGCGCAATATCGCCGAGAAATATGGCGTCAGCCGCACCATCGTGCGCGAGGCGCTGCTGATGCTGGAGCTACAGGGCACCGTGGATATTCGCCAGGGGTCCGGCGTCTATGTGATGCGTATTCCGGCGGAGCACGAAGCCGAAGAGGAGCGCTTTTTCTCAAGCGATATCGGCCCGTTTGAAATGCTGCAGGCGCGGCAACTGCTGGAGAGCAATATCGCGGCGTTCGCGGCGAAAATGGCCACCAAAGCGGATATCGACAACCTGCGGCGCATTCTGGAGCAGGAACAGCGCGCTATCGCCATGAATGACACCACGCAGGACAACAATAAGCTGTTTCATCTGGTGCTGGCGGGCGCGTCGCAAAACCAGATGCTGCTGGCGACGGTGGAAAGCATCTGGCACCACATGGACAGCAGCCCGCTCTGGCAGCAGCTGCGCGCCCATATCGAAACCCGCGCGCATCGCCTGAAATGGCTTGGCGATTACCAGACCATTCTCGCGGCGCTGCGTCGTCGCGACGTCATGGGGGCCTGGCAGGCGATGTGGCAGCATCTGGAAAATGTGAAAAACAGCCTGATGGAGCTGTCTGATGCCGACGCGCCCGACTTTGACGGTTATCTGTTTGAATCGGTGCCCATTTTCCAGGGAAAACTGCAATGAACATAGTGCCGCTCTATGAAGCGCCGCAACATGCGGAGCAGGTGACCGACTGGCTGTGGCAGGCGTTTGGTACATCGCTGCCGCGCGCGTTTTTTGAAAGTATCGTCACGCACAGCCAGCGGCCGGGTCAGTTGCCACTTACTTTTGTGGCGATTGATGGCGAACGAGTGCTCGGTACTGTCGGGCTGTGGCGCTGTGATTTAATCAGCCGTCAGGATCTGTTTCCGTGGCTGGCAGCGCTTTACATCGATGAGGCGCAGCGCGGCAGAGGGCTTGGCGGGGCGTTACAGCGCGCGGTGATGGACTACGCGCGCGAGCAGGGGTTTCACGAACTCTTTCTCTACTCCGCCTGCCGGGATTACTACGAGCGGTTTGGCTGGGCGTATATCGGCGACGGTCTGGACTATCCGGACCAGACCGTGCATCTGTATCGTTACGATTTATCCGGCTCGGCGGGTGCCACCACGGAGTGACGGCGCACCAGCGTCGGGGTAAAGATATTGGTGATTTCCGGCGCCGGGCGGTTATCCGCGAGCGCTAAAGCGAGTTCCGCCGCCTGGGTCGCCATCGTGACGATCGGGTAGCGGATAGTTGTCAGCCGCGGGCGCACGTAGCGCGACACCAGCACGTCATCAAACCCTATCAGCGAAATCTCCTGCGGCACCGCGATGCCGTTATCGTTCAGCACGCCCATCGCGCCCGCCGCCATCGAGTCGTTATAACAGGCCACGGCGGTAAACTGTTTTCCCTGCCCGAGCAGCTCGGTCATCGCCTGCTCGCCGCCGCTCTCGTCCGGTTCCGCCCAGGCGACCAGACGGTCGTTACACGGCAGACTGTGCTCGCGCAGCGCATCGTAGTAACCCTGCAAACGGTCCTCGGCGTCTGAAATCGCATGGTTTGAACAGAGATATCCGATGCGCGTATGGCCTTGCTGAATCAAATGGCGAGTGGCAAGCCAGGCACCGTAACGGTCATCAAGCGCCACGCAGCGTGATTCAAACCCCGGCAGAATGCGGTTAATCAGCACCATGCCTGGGATCTGTTTCATCAGCGGGATCAGGTCTTCATCAGGAATCGTTTTGGCATGTACCACCAGCGCCGCGCAGCGGTGGCGAATCAGCTGTTCAATCGCCTGGCGCTCTTTTTGCTCACTGTGGTAGCCGTTACCGATAAGCAGAAAATTCCCGGTGTGGTAGGCCACCTGTTCCACCGCTTTGACCATCGCCCCGAAGAACGGATCGGAGACATCACCTACCACCAGACCAATGGTTTCCGTGGTCTGCTGGGCCAGCGCCCGGGCATTGGCGTTAGGGTGGTAATTGAGCTGTTCCATGGCGCTCAGCACCGCCTGGCGGGAGGCGTCACTGGCTTTGGGGGAGTCGTTAATAACGCGGGAGACTGTCGCAACAGAGACTCCCGCAAGCCGCGCAACATCCTTAATAGTCGGCATTCAGTACCTTCAGGGGTAAGCGTTTACACTGCGGTAAGTGTTACGGAAAAGCGCAGTCACTTCAAGCCGAATGCCGGTCGGGCGGGCGCTTGCTCACAAAAGACCGGGAGAAAAATAAGAAGAAGACCCTGCGGATGTAACCAGAAAAAGCCAAATAATTTCAGGTAAAACCTTTAGTTACACTTTGCGATGGGCTGTTGCGATTGCTGGCTGGCGGGGAGTGTGGACGGGTTGCTACATTTGAGATCCCAGAGGTATTGATAGGTGAAGTCAGCGACTTAGCTGATCACAACACTTACACCAACCTGCGCGGATGCGCAGGTTTTTTTTTGCCTGCTTTCCGCCTCGCTATAGCCCTCCCGCTGCCTGAATCATTCACCACATTATTTATCGCGCTGGCGTGACAATTTCTCCTGTCGCCCCTGTTCGCCGAGTCGTGTAATCTGCGATAACTATACTTAACCCTCGCTAAAGGAAAACAAAGGGCGTTGATATGGTTTTAAAATTTTTTCGTTGGCTGTTCCGTTTGCTCTTTCGCATTCAGGTATACGGAGATACCGGGCCGCTGACTCAGCAGCGCGTGCTCATCACGCCAAACCACGTATCGTTTCTGGACGGCGCGCTGATGGCGCTGTTCCTGCCTGTCCGCCCGGTGTTCGCGGTCTACACTTCTATCAGCCAGCAGTGGTATATGCGCGCGCTGAAGCCGCTGATTGATTTCGTTCCGCTCGACCCGACCAAACCGATGTCGGTCAAACAGCTGGTGCGTCTGGTGGGCGAGGGGCGTCCGGTGGTGATTTTCCCGGAAGGGCGCATCTCTATCAGCGGCTCTCTGATGAAAATCTACGAAGGCGCGGGCTTTGTGGCGGCGAAATCGCAGGCCACGGTGATCCCGGTGCGTATCGAAGGCGCGGAGCTGACCTTCTTTAGCCGCCTGAAAGGGCTGGTGAAACGCCGTCTCTTCCCGCGTATTTCCATTCACATCCTGCCGCCGACCAGTATCCCGATGCCTGACGCGCCGAAAGCGCGCGACCGCCGCAAAATGGCGGGCGAAATGCTGCATCAGGTAATGATGGAAGCGCGCATGGCGGCGCGCCCGCGCGAGACGTTGTTTGAGGCGCTCATTAATGCGCAAAAGCGCTACGGCGAGAGCAAAAACTGCCTGGAAGATATCAACTTCACGCCGGACACCTACCGCAGCCTGATGATGAAAACGCTGTTTGTGGGGCGCATTCTCGATAAATACAGCGCGCCACGCGAGGCCATCGGCCTGATGTTGCCGAACGCCAGCATCAGCGCCGCGGTGATTTTCGGCGCGGTGATGCGCGGGCGAATTCCGGCGATGATGAACTACACGGCGGGCGTGCAGGGGCTGACCAGCGCCATTACGGCGGCGCAGATCAAAACCATTTTTACCTCGCGCCAGTTCCTGGATAAAGGCAAGCTCTGGCATCTGCCTGAGCAAATCACCTCTGTGCGCTGGGTCTTCCTGGAAGATCTGAAAGGCGAAGTGACGGCGAAAGACAAAGCGTGGATCTTCGCGCATCTGTTAATGCCGCGCCTCGCGCAGGTGGAGCAGCAGCCGGAAGACGCGGCGCTGATCCTCTTTACCTCAGGGTCAGAAGGCAACCCGAAAGGCGTTGTGCACAGCCACAAGAGCCTGCTCGCGAACGTGGAGCAGATCCGCACCATCGCGGATTTCACCGCCGACGATAAATTTATGTCGGCGCTGCCGCTGTTCCACTCTTTTGGTTTAACGGTCGGGCTGTTCACGCCGCTGCTGACCGGCGCGGAAGTCTTCCTCTACCCAAGCCCGCTGCATTACCGCGTGGTGCCGGAGCTGGTGTATGACCGCAACTGTACGGTGATTTTCGGCACATCCACTTTCCTTGGCCACTACGCACGCTTCGCGCATCCGTACGATTTCCACCTGGTGCGCTATGTCGTGGCCGGTGCCGAGAAGCTGCAAGAGAGCACCAAACAGATCTGGCAGGATAAATTTGGCCTGCGCATTCTGGAAGGCTACGGCGTGACCGAGTGCGCGCCGGTGGTGTCCATTAACGTGCCGATGGCGGCGAAGCCGGGCACCGTCGGGCGTATTCTGCCGGCGATGGACGCGCGGCTCGTTGAAGTGCCGGGCATTGAGCAGGGCGGACGTTTGCAGTTAAAAGGCCCGAACATCATGAAAGGCTATCTGCGCGTGGAAAACCCTGGCGTGCTGGAAGCCCCGGCGGCGGAAAATCCGCAGGGCGTCAGCGAGCCGGGCTGGTATGACACCGGCGATATCGTCGCCTTTGACGAGCAGGGCTTTGTCCAGATCCAGGGGCGCGCCAAACGCTTTGCCAAAATCGCAGGTGAAATGGTGTCGCTTGAGATGGTGGAAAGCCTGGCGCTCGCCGTCTCGCCGGAGAAAATGCACGCCACGGCGATTAAACACGATGCCGCGAAAGGCGAGGCGCTGGTGCTGTTCACCACCGACCCGGAACTGACCCGCGAAAAACTGGCGCAGCAGGCCCGCAGTAAAGGCGTGCCGGAACTCGCGGTGCCGCGTGATATCCGCTTCCTCAAGCAACTGCCGTTACTTGGCAGCGGCAAGCCGGATTTCGTGTCGCTGAAAAAACTCGTCGACCAGGAAGAGACGCATCATGCCTGATTCGCAAAGCCCGAACGGCTCGCTGTTTTCGCGGGGAATGATGGCGGTTATCGTCGCGCAGTTTCTCTCGGCGTTTGGCGATAACGCGCTGCTGTTTGCCACCCTCGCGCTGCTTAAACAGCAGTTCTACCCGGAATGGAGCCAGCCGGTGCTGCAGATGGTGTTCGTCTGCGCTTACATTCTGCTGGCGCCATTTGTAGGCCAGGTGGCGGACAGCTTCTCCAAAGGCCGGGTGATGATGGTCGCCAACGGTCTGAAGCTGCTCGGCGCGGTGGTCATCGTCTTTGGCGGCAACCCGTTTGTCGGGTATACGCTGGTGGGCGTCGGCGCGGCGGCGTATTCGCCCGCCAAGTACGGCATTCTCGGCGAAATCACCACCGGCGATCGTCTGGTGAAAGCGAACGGGCTGATGGAATCGTCGACGATCGCGGCGATCCTGATTGGCTCTATGGCAGGGGGCATGCTGGCGGACTGGCACGTGGGCGCGGCGCTTGGTGTCTGTGCGCTGGCCTACGCCGGCGCAGTTGGCGCGAACCTGTTGATCCCGAAACTGGGCGCAGCGCGGCCTGGCCAGTCGTGGCGCTTTGGCCCGATGACGCGCAGTTTCTTCACGGCCTGCCGCACGCTGTGGCATAACGACGAAACCCGCTTCTCGCTGGTCGGCACCAGTATGTTCTGGGGCGCGGGCGTGACGCTGCGTTTCTTGCTGGTGCTGTGGGTGCCGGTGGCGCTTGGCATTACCGATAACGCCACGCCGACCTACCTGAACGCGATGGTGGCGGTCGGCATTGTGGCGGGCGCGGGGGCAGCGGCGAAGCTGGTGACGCTGGAGCGTGTGTCGCGCTGTATGCCGGCGGGCATTCTGATTGGCGTTGCGGTTATCTTCTTCTCCCTGCAGCAGGCGGCGCTGCCCGCTTATCTGTTGCTGCTGCTGATAGGTTTTTTCGGCGGGTTCTTCGTGGTGCCGCTCAATGCGCTGTTGCAGGAGCGCGGCAAGCGCTCCGTTGGCGCGGGCAACGCGATTGCGGTGCAAAACCTCGGCGAAAATACCGCGATGCTGCTGATGCTGGGGCTCTATTCGCTGGCGGTGAAACTCTCGCTGCCGGTGGTGGGAATTGGCGTCGGCTTCGGGGCGATTTTCGCGCTGGCCATCGCTGGCCTGTGGCTGTGGCGACGTAAACAATAAAAAAAGACCCGCTCCGGCGGGTCTTTTTGTATCACCAGTAAGCACCGCGCTTACGGTGCCGGGTAGGTATAGACCTGATGCACTGCTTCCAGCTCCGCCAGCACGTCTTCACTGAGCGTCAGATGCAGGCTTTCGACGTTGGTTTTCAGCTGTTCCATCGTCGTGGCACCGAGCAGCGTGCTCGCCACAAACGGCTGCTGGCGCACAAACGCCAGCGCCATCTGCGCCGGATCCAGCCCGTGGCGCTTCGCCACCTCAACATACGCCGCCACCGCTTTTTGCGACTGCTCGCTGCTGTAGCGCGTAAAGCGGCTGAAAAGCGTATTGCGCGCGCCTGCGGGTTTCGCGCCGTTCAGGTATTTGCCGGTCAACGTGCCGAACGCCAGCGCGGAATAGGCCAGTAGCTCCACGCCCTCAAACTGGCTCACTTCGGCAAGCCCTACCTCAAAACTACGGTTCAGCAGGCTGTACGGGTTCTGGATGGTGACGATGCGCGGCAGATCGTGTTTATCCGCCAGATGCAGATAGCGCATTACGCCAAAAGCCGTTTCATTCGAGACGCCGATATAGCGGATTTTCCCCGCGCGCTGGAATTCCGCGAGCGCTTCCAGGGTTTCCAGCAGCGTGACGACCGGCGCGCTGTCGGTCCAGGTGTAGCCGAGCTTGCCAAAGCAGTTGGTCGGGCGCTGCGGCCAGTGCACCTGGTAGAGATCGAGATAATCGGTCTGTAAACGCTTCAGGCTGGCGTCGAGCGCGTCGCGGATATTTTTGCGATCCAGCGCCTGATTGGGGCGAATGCCGCTGTCGTTGTTGCGGCTCGGTCCGCTGACTTTGGAGGCGATCACCAGCTTTTCGCGATTGGCGCGTTTTTTCAGCCAGTTGCCAACATAGGTTTCCGTCAGGCCCTGCGTTTCCGGGCGCGGAGGCACGGGATACATTTCGGCGACATCAATCAGGTTTATGCCCTGGCTTACGGCGTAATCGAGCTGTTCGTGGGCGTCGGCCTCGCTGTTTTGTTCACCAAAGGTCATGGTTCCCAGCCCCAGCGTGCTGACTTCAAGTGAGCTATGAGGAATACGGTGATAATGCATAGCCGGCCTACCTTCTGTTGTTCAGTCCGCGTCAGGCCATTCCTGACAAAGGAATATAAACATGGCAGAGGGGAGACAAAAGGAAAAGAGGCAAGGGAGAAAAAACCAAAAGGTCAGCGTGACGCTGACCTTTTATTTAACGCTCAATGATTTGCGAAACCTGATCGCGGTTTATCTGCATCTCGTTACCCTGTGGGTCGCGATAACTGACCAGACCGGTTTCGTCATCAACCTGCGGTTTGCCTTCAGTCAGGATCATCCGGCCATCTTTGGTCGCCATGACGTAATCACTGCTACAGCCTGAAACCGCGAAGGCCAATCCGACGGCAGAAATTGCTACAGCCCATTTATTCATTGTTTTTCGCCTCATCAGGAAGGGGTCCACGTAGAGTCTAGTAAAAAGCAGCGAGGCGGCGCGAAAAAGCAGCAAATTCTTAAAAGTTCAGGGGAATAAACAAAAACGCTCCCGAAGGAGCGTTCTGATTACAGCGGTCTTTTCTTGTTGCGCAGCAGATTGAGGCTTTCCACGGCGATGGAGAAAAACATCGCGAAGTAAATGTAGCCTTTCGGCACGTGAATATCGAAGCTCTCCAGCATCAGGGTAAAACCCACCAGGATCAGGAACGAAAGCGCCAGCATTTTCACGGACGGATGGCGCTCGACAAACTCGCCGATAGGGCGCGCGGCGAACATCATCACGCCCACAGCAATCACCACCGCCGCCATCATAATAAACAGATGATCGGAGAGACCCACCGCGGTGATAACCGAATCCAGACTGAAGATAATATCCAGCAGCATGATCTGAATAATGGCGCCGAAGAAAGAGTGCACGTTGGTTTTCAGGCCTTCTTCTTCGCCTTCGATAGTCTCGTGGATCTCTTTACTGGCTTTCCAGATAAGGAACAGACCACCCAGCAGCAGGATCAGATCCCGCATCGAGATCGCTTGATCGAAAACGGTAAACAGCGGATTAGTGAGCTTCACGACCCAGGCGATCGACGCCAGAAGCGCGAGGCGCATAATCATCGCCGCGCCGAGGCCCATTTTGCGCGCCAGCGCCTGCTGAGATTTCGGCAGTTTCGCCACGACCAGAGAGAGAAAAATAATATTGTCGATCCCAAGCACAATCTCCAGCAGCGTCAGCGTACCGAGTGCCAGCCAGGCGTTGGGATCCGTTATCCATGCAAACCACATTCAAAAAAGTCCTGCTCAAAGAAACAAAACGCTAATTATATGCGTCGGGGGAGGGCTGTTGACAAAATTTTAAGGGATTCATAACAAAAAATGGCGCGCCAGCAGGGCGGCGGTAAAGTTTTTCTTCAGATAAAAGCCGCGCGGCAGCGTCATTATCGGCTCGCCATGTACGCCGAACGCGGGCGTCAGCGCTTTGCTGTTGGCGGCTTTTGGACGCAGCTGCAACACCTCGCCGTGTCGCGCGGTGATGCGCTCTACCTGACCTAACACAATCAAGTCCATTAACTCTTCCCAGTCACGACGTAGCTGATCGTCTTCCTGCGGCGACGGGCTCCAGAGCAACGGCGCGCCAACGCGGCGCTCTGCCAGCGGGATTTCGCGCTCGCCTTCTACCGGCACCCACAGTACGCGTTTGAGCTTGTGGCGCACGTGACTGGTTTCCCACGTCACGCCGGTATTGCCGGTAAGCGGAGCGACGCACACAAACGTCGTCTCAAGCGGGCGGCCCTGGCTGTCGATGGGGATCGTTTTCAGCTCCACGCCAAGCGCTGCGAAATCCTGCTCGGGTTTACTGCCTGCGCTCGCGCCAAGCCAGCGCTCCAGCAGCACGCCGATCCAGCCCTTATCACGACGCAAATCGGTGGGCGTTTCGAGGCCTGCCAGCGCCGCCAGTTCGCCAAGCGTCAGCCCCGCCAACTGCTGCGCCTGATGCAGCAGCTGTGCTTCATCGACGGGCGGTTGAACAAGAGGAGCAAGGGAAGTCATAATGATTACCTTCTGTTTAAAAAATGAACAGCAAAATGCCTGCTTGTGGAAAGAGTTTACCTGCTTGTGAGCAAGCAATTCAATTACATGATTTTAAATGATTTTTATGAAAAAGAAGGATTTCTCAGGCGTCAGAAATAAAGGTTGTTCAAATCTGGTCACCGACAATAAACAGGATCTTACACCAGTTTATCCACAGAAAAATGGGATAACTGTGTAAATCCCTCACTACTGTTTCGATTTACAGCCTTGACGGACGGGGAAAAACGCCTTTTTCAACAAATTGTGACTAAGTTATTGGCATAATCTGTGGATAAAAACGACGCTGGTCGATCTTTCGTCAGAGTAAGGATCGTGAGTGTGATGATCGTCACACTGAGCGGTGAATATCACGTTTTTTTTAGTTTAATTGTTTGAATAGCAATGCAATTTTCTCTATAAGAATAATCCCTGGTTTTGGGTTGCTTTGGGTTTTCCCTGGGAAATAAGACACTTCTTCACAAAGATATCCACAGAAAAAGTGAATAAAAGCGGGTCTTAACCGCTTCCCCTGTTTATAACCCCGCATATTTTTGTGAGTTATTCAAATGTTATTCCTGTTCACAGCGGCTAACAGAGTGGTTTACCGTCAATGAGGAGTATGAAACAATCGTTACTATCCAGGTTTATTTTGAGGTAGTCCGGTGATCGATGATGATGGCTACCGCCCGAATGTTGGTATCGTGATCTGTAATCGTCAGGGACAGGTAATGTGGGCCAGGCGTTTTGGTCAGCACTCCTGGCAATTTCCGCAAGGGGGTATTAATCCTGGCGAGTCGGCGGAGCAGGCGATGTACCGCGAGCTTTTCGAAGAGGTCGGTTTACAACGAAAAGATGTGCGCATCCTTGCGACTACCCGAAACTGGTTACGTTACAAATTACCAAAACGTTTGGTGCGTTGGGACACAAAGCCGGTATGTATCGGCCAGAAACAAAAGTGGTTTCTTCTGCAGTTAATGAGCAACGACGCCGATATCAACATGCAAACCAGCAGTACGCCAGAATTTGACGGCTGGCGGTGGGTAAGCTTCTGGTATCCGGTGCGCCAGGTGGTCTCTTTCAAGCGCGATGTCTATCGTCGGGTGATGAAAGAGTTCGCAAGCGTTGTGATGCCGTTGCAGGAGAGCGCGCCACCGCAGCGTAATCCTTCGCCTGCCTGGCGACGTAAAAGAGGTTAAGCCACGCAAATTATGCTCACCCGGTTGCGAGAAATAGTCGAGAAAGTGGCCAGCGCCCCGCGCCTCAACGAGGCGCTGGATATTCTCGTTACGGATATCTGTCTTGCGATGGATACCGATGTTTGTTCGGTTTATCTCGCCGATCACGACCGGCGTTGCTATTACCTGATGGCAACGCGTGGGCTGAAAAAACCGCGCGGGCGCACCGTAACGCTGGCCTTTGATGAAGGTATCGTCGGCCTGGTCGGGCGCCTCGCCGAGCCGATTAACCTTGCCGATGCGCAAAAACACCCCAGCTTTAAATACATTCCCTCTGTGCGTGAAGAACGTTTTCGCGCTTTTCTCGGCGTGCCGATTATTCAGCGCCGCCAGCTGCTTGGCGTTTTAGTCGTCCAGCAGCGCGAGCTGCGCCAGTATGACGAGAGCGAAGAATCCTTCCTGGTGACGCTCGCCACCCAGATGGCGGCGATTTTGTCGCAGTCTCAGCTGACTGCGCTGTTTGGCCAGTATCGTCAGACGCGTATCCGCGCGCTGCCGGCCTCGCCGGGCGTGGCGATCGCGCCGGGCTGGATGGACGCCACACTGCCGTTGATGGAGCAGGTCTACGAAGCCTCGACGCTCGATACCGGGCTTGAGCGCGAACGCCTGACCACCGCGCTTGAAGAAGCCGCTGGCGAATTCCGCCGCTACAGCAAACGTTTTGCCGCAGGCGCGCAAAAAGAGACGGCGGCGATTTTCGATCTCTATTCCCACCTGTTGTCCGACGCGCGGCTGCGTCGTGAGCTTTACGACGAGGTGGATAAAGGCTCGGTCGCCGAGTGGGCGGTCAAAAAGGTTATCGAGAAATTCGCTGAACAATTTGCCGCGCTGACCGATGGTTATCTGAAAGAGCGCGCGGGCGATCTGCGCACGCTCGGGCAGCGGTTGCTGTTCCATCTCGACGATAATATTCAGAGCCCGAACACCTGGCCTGAGCGTTTTGTGCTGGTGGCGGATGAGCTTTCCGCCACAACGCTCGCCGAGCTGCCCCAGGACAGGCTGATGGGCGTCGTCGTGCGTGACGGGGCCGCCAACTCCCATGCCGCTATTATGGTGCGCGCGATGGGCATTCCAACCGTGATGGGCGCGGATATTCAGCCTTCTGTGCTGCATCATCGTATGCTGGTGGTCGATGGTTATCGCGGCGAACTGCTGGTCGACCCGAGCCCGGTGCTGCTTCATGAATATCAGCGGCTCCTCAGCGAAGAAAATGAACTTAGCCGGATTGCCGAAGATTATGTCGAACAGCCCGCCTGCCTGAAGAGCGGCGAACGGGTGCAGGTCATGCTCAATGCGGGTTTGAGCCCGGAGCATGAAGAAAAACTCGGCAGTCGTATCGACGGCATTGGTCTTTATCGCACCGAAATCCCGTTTATGCTGCAAAGCGGTTTTCCGTCCGAAGAAGAGCAGGTAGCGCAGTACCAGGGCATGTTGCAGATGTTTAACGACAAGCCAGTGACGCTGCGCACGCTTGATGTCGGCGCGGATAAACAGCTGCCCTATATGCCCATCAGCGAGGAAAACCCTTGCCTTGGCTGGCGCGGGATACGCATCACACTCGATCAGCCGGAGATCTTTTTGATCCAGGTGCGCGCCATGTTGCGTGCCAATGCTGCAACGGGCAATCTCAGCATCCTCTTACCGATGATCACGAGCATCGACGAAGTGGACGAAGCGCGTCGGCTTATCGACAGAGCTGGCCGCGAAATGGAAGAGATGCTCGACTATGAAATCCCTAAACCGCGGCTGGGCATTATGGTGGAAGTCCCGTCGATGCTGTTTATGCTGCCTCACCTGGCAAGCCGCGTTGACTTTATTTCCGTCGGCACCAATGACCTCACCCAATATCTGCTGGCGGTAGACCGCAATAACACGCGCGTCGCCAGTCTCTATGACAGCCTGCATCCGGCGATGCTGCGCGCGCTGAAAATGATCGCCCTTGAGGCGCAACGCCTCGGCATCGATCTCTGCCTGTGCGGCGAAATGGCGGGCGACCCGATGTGCGTCGCGCTGCTGGTTGGCATGGGCTATCACCATCTCTCGATGAACGGCCGCTCGGTCGCGCGCGTGAAGTATCTGCTTAGACATATCACGCTGGAAGAGGCCGAGACGCTCAGCGCGCGCAGCCTCGAATCGCAATCAGCCACAGAAGTGCGTCACCAGGTGGCGGCGTTTATGGAGCGTCGCGGCATGGGCGGTCTCATTCGCGGCGGCCTGTAACACTGCTATAACCGGTTGTGCTCTTACATATCTTTTACAACTTCCTGCCCTCGCCCACGCCAGGCTTTATGCTATGATCCGCAGCCTCAGGAGCGTCCGGAAAAGGGCGCAGCATCTCACCCGCTGTCCACTTTCAGCGGGATAACAACAGGTTTTGGTGACAGATGAATAGTGGCTATCTGCATTTTCCCGATTTTGATCCGGTAATCTTCTCTCTTGGACCGGTTTCGCTTCACTGGTACGGGCTGATGTATCTTGTGGGCTTTGTGTTCGCCATGTGGCTCGCCGTTCGTCGCGCTAATCGTCCTGGCAGCGGCTGGACAAAAAACGAAGTGGAAAACCTGCTGTATGCGGGCTTTCTCGGCGTCTTCCTTGGCGGGCGTATCGGTTATGTGCTGTTTTACAATCTGCCGCTCTTCCTCGAAAACCCACTCTATTTGTTCCGCGTCTGGGATGGCGGGATGTCCTTCCATGGCGGACTCATCGGCGTAATCTGCGTGATGATCTGGTTTGCGAAGCGCACCAAACGTAACTTCTTCCAGGTCTCCGATTTTATCGCGCCGCTGATCCCCTTCGGGCTTGGCGCGGGCCGTCTGGGTAACTTTATTAATGGCGAGCTGTGGGGCCGTGTCGATCCGGGCTTCCCGTATGCCATGCTTTTCCCCGGTTCGCGCAGCGAAGATATCGGCCTGCTGGCCTCGCATCCGGAATGGCAATCGCTGTTTAACACTTACGGTGTGCTGCCCCGCCATCCGTCGCAGCTTTATGAGCTGTTCCTCGAAGGCATCGTGCTGTTTATCATTCTGAATCTGTTTATCCGTAAACCGCGTCCGATGGGGGCGGTCTCCGGCCTGTTTCTGATTGGTTACGGCGCATTCCGTATTATTGTTGAATTTTTCCGTCAGCCGGACGCGCAGTTTACCGGCGAGTGGGTGCAGTACATTAGCATGGGGCAAATCCTCTCCATTCCGATGATCGTCGCAGGCGCAGCCATGATGATCTGGGCTTATCGCCGCCGCCCACAGCAGCAACTTTCGTGAGACGCCATGAAACAGTATCTTGAACTGATGAACAAAGTGCTCCATGAGGGAGCACAAAAAGATGATCGTACCGGCACCGGGACGCTTTCGATTTTTGGCCACCAGATGCGTTTTAACCTGCAGGAAGGTTTTCCGCTGGTTACGACTAAACGTTGTCATTTGCGCTCCATCATCCATGAGCTGCTCTGGTTTCTGAAAGGCGACACTAATGTCGCTTATTTACATGAAAATAACGTCACCATCTGGGACGAGTGGGCAGATGAAAACGGCGATCTGGGCCCGGTATACGGCAAACAGTGGCGCTCATGGGCGACATCCGATGGCCGCCATATCGACCAGCTGGAAACCGTCCTGAACCAGCTGAAAAACGATCCAGACTCGCGCCGTATCATTGTTTCTGCCTGGAACGTCGGTGAGCTGGATAAAATGGCGCTGGCGCCTTGCCACGCGTTTTTCCAGTTCTACGTAGCGAACGGCAAGCTCTCTTGTCAGCTCTACCAGCGCTCCTGCGATGTGTTCCTTGGCCTGCCATTTAACATCGCCAGCTACGCGCTGCTGGTGCATATGATGGCGCAGCAGTGTAACCTTGAGCCCGGCGATTTCGTCTGGACGGGCGGCGATACGCACCTCTACAGCAATCACCTGGAGCAGGCGCGTTTGCAGCTCACACGCGAGCCTCGTCCGCTGCCGAAGCTGGTTATCAAGCGTAAGCCGGAATCGCTCTTTGATTACCGGTTCGAAGATTTCGAAATCGAAGGCTACGATCCTCACCCGGCCATCAAAGCGCCCGTCGCGATTTAATGCTTACCCTGCCATAACCGACGCACTTCCGCGTCGGTTTTTTTATTCCTGTTATTCATTCTTCGGCACATTTTCCAGCGCTTATGCAAGCACATGCAAACGAGCCGATTTCTTTCGAGATGTCTTCCGGTTTCGCGGATTACCGCTGGTCACGTTTACTGGCAGTGGCACACTTGCGCCATGAACCGAAAACAGCAGGGCTATAGCCTGATTGAAGTGATGGTGGTGCTGGTGATTATTATCAGCATGAGCGCGGCGGGCGTGTATGGCTGGCAGCGCTGGCAAAACCAGCAACGTTTATGGCAGACCGCGCAGCAAACGCGTGATTTTCTTGAGGCACTCAGGGAGGAGGCGAACTGGAGTAATGTTGACTACAAACTCTGGGTAAATCGTGGTTCGCAGGGATGGTGCATGGGCACACAGACGAGCAGCGAGCAGACGTGTCGTAAAGGAGCAAAGGATCAGTTTTCACCACCGTGGCCGGAAGTAGAGATCGCTGAAATGACGCCCGGGCTGGCCTTCTTTGGATTACGCAATACAGCCTGGCCAGGACACATCATTTTACGTAGCCCCGTTGGGGAGTGGCGCATCATTATTTCGGTCTGGGGGCGGATCCGGCTATGCGAGCCAGGAGAAGAGACATCATGCGTGTAAAGGAGAAAGGATTCTCTCTGCTTGAGGTGCTGATTGCGCTTGGCATAAGCAGCGTATTGTTAACCGGAGCCGCAAGGCTGCTTCCCGCGTTGCAGCTCGGCATACTGCGTCAGGCGCAACAAACGCTCTTGCAAGAAGAGCTCTGGCAGCTGGCATTTACGGTGGGCAAACAGATACAGCGAGCCGGTTACTGCTATGGCGGTTGTGATAGCCGCGCACTGCAACTCAATAGCGACGGCAGCTGTTTGCTGGTGCAGTGGGATGCGAACAGCAATGGCCATTTCGAGAGCGCGCCTTCATCCGAAGCTGAGCAAACGGGGTATCGCCTGCGCGACGGTAGCCTTGAGACACTAAGGGGCGCTACATCCTGCGAGGGGAAAGGGTGGGAGAAAATGACGAATCCCGCCATGGTGCGCATCGACAAATTTCAGGTGCAAGAAAAACGGCGGCCCGGCTTCTCTCCGCTATTTACCGTGGCGTTGCGCGCAACAATGCTCCGCTACCACGGCGATCCGGTGGCTGTGGAGCATAGCGTCAGTGGGTTTAACTTATGAGCGCCAGAGAGAAGGGCATGTCGACCATTGCTATGGTTCTGGCTTTGTTGCTGCTGGGCAGTCTGATGTTAGGTGGGCTTCAGCAGCAACTGGACAGCCGTTTTGGCCGCGCGGCAAACGAAAGTGCGGCGATTAAAGCGTTTAACGCGGCGCTTTCAGCGCTGGCATTGTCGCAAAGCCAACGCTGGGTGTTTACACCACAGTGGCAATGCCAGACGTTGCCTGAAGTCAAAGGACGGGCTTGCGTCAGGCAGATGCAAACATATCTGCTGGTCGCAGCAGAGGGCGCGGATGAGAATGCCGTGCCCCTCACGCTCTGGCGCTGGGCGCAGCCTGACGGTGATCGCCTGCGTTTTATGCCGCATGGCTGGAGCGACTTCTGTCCGCTCACGGAGGCGAAGCAATGCCAGTTACCTTAGCTCGCCAGCGTCAGGCCGGGTTTAGCTTGCCCGAAGTGTTGGTGTCTCTGGTTTTGTTCATCGTCATCATCGGGGCGTTAACGGGGTATTACCAGGTACTGGCGCAAGGGTTTCTTAATCAGTGGCACTATCGGGAGCTCTGGCGTTTTGCGAGTCAGCAGGCAGAAATCAACCCGCCACCTTTGCCTGAAGGCTGGAAAGCGACGCGGGTGGAGACTTCCGTAGCGGGATGTGTCAGCATTTCGGTTATTGTGTCGAGCCCTGGGGGCAGGCAAGGGCAGTTAAGACGTTTACATTGCCCCTCTGAAAAGCAGTAGTCAGGAGTCACTATGTTACGGGTTTATCACTCCAACCGGCTTGATGTGCTGGAAGCGATTATGGAGTTCATTGTTGAACAACAGCCGCTTCCCGATCCCTTCGAGCCTGAGATCGTCCTGGTGCAAAGCACCGGTATGGCGCAGTGGTTGCAGATGAGCCTGGCACAGAAATTTGGCATCGCCGCGAATATCGAGTTTCCACTTCCGGCAAGCTTCATCTGGGACATGTTCGTGCGCGTGCTGCGCGATATTCCACAGGAGAGCGCCTTTACCAAACAGAACATGAGCTGGAAACTCATGAAGCTTTTGCCAGGTATGCTCACTTTGCCTGACTTCGACATGCTGCGGCACTACCTGCACGATGACGAAGATAAACGCAAACTGTTCCAGCTCGCCTCACGCGTGGCGGATCTCTACGATCAGTATCTGGTGTATCGCCCCGAATGGTTGACCCGCTGGGAGGCAGGAGATGTTGTCGATGGTCTTGGCGAGCCACAGCGCTGGCAGGCGCCGCTCTGGAGGGCGCTGGTTGAACACACCGCAGCGCTCGGGCAGCCGCAGTGGCACCGCGCTAACCTTTATCAGCGTTTTATTCGTACGCTTGAGACGGCGGAAAGCCGCCCGGAAGGGCTGCCCGCCCGCGTGTTTATTTGTGGCATCTCGGCACTGCCCCCTGTCTATCTACAGGCTTTACAGGCGCTGGGTAAACACATTGATGTGCATCTTCTTTTTACTAACCCGTGCCGTTATTACTGGGGCGACATACAAGACCCGGCTTTCCTCGCGCGTCTGTTAAGCCGCAAGCGTAAACTGCATGCGAAAGAGGGAACGGCACCGCTTTTTAAAGACAGCGAAACGGCCCCCGCTCTGTTCAATGAAGAAGGCGAGCAGGAAGTGGGAAACCCGCTGCTTGCTTCCTGGGGCAAATTAGGCCGTGACTACACGTACCTGCTTTCAGGCCTTGAGCGTTTTGAGGAGATGGATGTATTTGTCGATCTCGAACCCGATAACCTGTTGCACAGTCTGCAGTTCGATCTGCTGGAACTACGTAATCAGGCGCAGGCGGGCGTGACGCTAGAGGAGTTTGAGCGCAGCGATGGAAAACGCCTGCTGGATCCTGACGATCGCAGTATCAGTGTGCATGTCTGTCATAGCCCCCAGCGCGAAGTGGAAATTCTCCATGACCAGCTTCTGCAAATGCTGGAGGCCGATCCACAGCTGACGCCGCGCGATATCATCGTGATGGTGGCGGATATCGACAGCTACAGTCCGTTTATTCAGGCTGTCTTTGGCAGCGCGAGCCAGGAGCGATACCTGCCGTTCGCCATCTCTGACCGGCGCGCGCGTCAGGCTCACCCTGCGCTTCAGGCATTCATTACGTTACTCTCGCTGCCGGACAGCCGTTTTGTCTCTGAAGATGTCCTGGCACTGCTGGAAGTCCCGTCGCTTGCCGCCCGTTTCAATATCAGCGAAGAGGGGCTGCGCTTCCTGCGACAGTGGGTGAATGAGTCCGGCGTACGCTGGGGCATTGATGATGACAACGTGCGTGAACTGGCGCTGCCAGCGACCGGTCAGCACACCTGGCAGTTTGGTCTTACCCGTATGCTGCTGGGCTACGCCATGGAAAGCCATCTTGGCGAATGGCAGTCGGTGTTGCCGTATGATGAATCCAGCGGGTTAATTGCTGAACTGGTCGGCCATCTTGCTGAACTCTTAATGCAGCTTAACCTGTGGCGCAAAGGCCTTTCGCAGGCGCGGCCGCTGGCGGAATGGCTGCCGGTCTGTCGGGAAATGCTCGATAGCTTCTTTGCCCCTGATGCTGAGACCGAAGCCGCGCTGGCGCTCATCGAACAGCAGTGGCAGGCGATTATCGAGCAAGGCATTAGCGCACATTATGAAGATGAAGTGCCACTCACGTTGCTGCGTGATGAGCTGGCGAAAATGCTCGACCAGGAGCGCATCAGTCAGCGTTTTCTCGCCGGGCCGGTAAACTTCTGTACGTTGATGCCGATGCGCTCGATTCCTTTTAAGGTCGTATGTTTGCTGGGCATGAACGATGGCGTTTATCCAAGAACACTCGCGCCACTGGGTTTTGATCTGATGAGCCAGAAGCCGCAGCGCGGGGATCGCAGCCGTCGCGACGACGATCGTTACCTCTTCCTGGAGGCGCTGATTTCCGCTCAGCAGCAACTTTACATCAGCTACATTGGCCGTTCGGTACAGGATAACAGCGAAAAGTATCCATCAGTGCTGGTGCAGGAGCTGGTGGATTATCTTGCCCAGAGCCATTATCTGCCGGGCGACGAGGCGTTGAACTGTGATGAAAGCGCCAAAAAGGTAAAAGCCCATCTGATGCGGCTTTATCCCCGTACCCCTTTTGATGCGGAAAACTTTCAGCCTGCCAGAGAGACTCAGAGCTACGCCCGCGAATGGCTGCCCGCCGCCAGCGAGCAGGGTGAGGCGCATCCGGAATTTATCAAACCGCTGACACCAGTCACGCTTGAGGAACTGCCATTTGAACAGTTCCAGCGCTTCTGGCGCCACCCGGTGCGGGCCTTTTTCCAGTTGCGGCTGAAAGTTAACTTCCGCACGGAAGAGAGCGAACTGCCGGATGCCGAGCCTTTTACGCTGGATAGCCTCGGCCGCTACCACATGAATCAGCAGCTACTGAATACGCTGGTGGAGCAACAAGATCCTGAAGCCCTCTATCGTCGATACCGTGCGGCAGGAGAGCTCCCCTACGGCGCGTTCGGCGAGCTGTTCTGGGAAAGCCAGCTACAGGAAATGCAGGCTCTGGCCGAGCGAGTGCTGGCTGAGCGCGATGGCGGCGAAAGCCAGGAGATTGCGCTTGAGCTTGGTAATGTCGAAATGACGGGCTGGTTGCAGCATGTGCAGCAGGACGGGCTGTTACGGTGGCGGCCTTCCATACTGCGTGTTGAACATGGAATGCAACTTTGGCTTGAGCATCTGGTCTACTGTGCCTGTGGCGGTGAAGGAACCAGCCGCCTTTATGGCCGTAAAGATAGCTGCTGGCGCTTTCCGCCCGTACCGCGTGAGCAAGCGGAACACTATTTGCGCGAGCTTACCGAGGGGTATCAGCAGGGAATGCGCGAACCGCTGATTTTGTTGCCGCAGAGTGGTGGTGAGTGGCTAAAAGCCTGTTATGACGTGAAGAACGATGCCATTTTGTGGGATGAAGAAACCCAGTTGAAAGCACGTAATAAGCTGATTCAGGCCTGGACGGGTAACCAGATGGTAGAAGGCGAGGGGATGGATATCTGGTATCAGCGTCTGTGGCGTAACCTGGAGCCGGAGTATTACGAGGCCATCATCCGCGAGGCGCAGCGTTATCTGCTGCCGCTGTTCCGCCATCACCAACCCTGACCATTAAGCGCAGACGGCGACGTTGACGCCCTCATAAGAAGGACGTAGCCGTATGCGCCGCATGTTAATGATGAATAGCAGAAGCAGTAAATGAGAGGTTTATTGATGCCTGGATGTCGTAACTGGTACAAAGCGCTGTTGTTATGCATGGCCTTCTGGGCTCCCTTGTCTCAGGCCGATACAGGCTGGCAACCACTGAAAGAAACGATCCGTAAAAGCGATCGTGATAACCGTCAATACCAGGCTATCCGGCTCGATAACGGAATGGTGGTTTTACTGGTCTGCGATCCGCAGGCCGTAAAATCGCTCTCCGCGCTGGTGCTGCCGGTAGGTTCGCTGGAAGACCCTGACGATCATCTGGGGCTTGCGCATTATCTTGAGCACATGACGCTCATGGGCTCCAAAAAATACCCTGAGCCTGACAGTCTGGCGGAATACCTGAAGCTGCACGGCGGAAGCCATAACGCCAGCACGGCACCTTACCGCACCGCCTGGTATCTGGAAGTAGAAAATGACGCTCTCGATGGCGCGATGGACAGGCTTGCGGACGCGATCGCTGCACCGAATCTCGATAAAACTTATGCCGATCGTGAACGCAACGCGGTAAATGCGGAATTAACCATGGCGCGTGCGCGCGACGGGATGCGTATGGCGCAAATCAGCGCCGAAACGTTAAACCCGGCGCATCCGGGCTCGCGTTTTTCCGGCGGCAACCTGGAGACGCTGCGTGATAAGCCTGGCAGTCCGCTCCATCAGGCACTGGTGGGCTTTCGGGATAAATACTACTCCGCGAACCTCATGAAAGCCGTGGTCTACAGTAACCGCCCGTTGCCGGAGCTTGCCCGCATGGCCGCGCAAACCTGGGGACGCGTGCCGAATAAAAACCTGACGGCGCCTGAAATCACTACCCCTGTCGTAACACCCGCACAGCAAGGCATTTTTATTCACTATGTCCCTGTGCAGCCGCTTAAGGCGTTGCGCGTTGAATTTCGCATCGATAACAACAGCGACAAATTCCGCAGTAAAACCGATGAACTCATCGGCTACATGATAGGCAGCCGCAGTCCTGGCACATTATCTGACTGGCTGCAAAAAGAGGGGCTTGCCGAAAGCGTCAGAGCGGACTCCGATCCGGTTGTCGCCGGAAACAGCGGCGTGATGGTCATTTCCGTCTCGCTCACAGACAAAGGGCTCGCACAGCGCGACCGCGTTGTGGCAGCTATTTTCCGCTATCTTCAGACGCTGCGCGATAAAGGCATTGATAAACGCTATTTCACCGAGCTCTCTCATGTGCTGGATCTCGATTTCCGCTATCCCTCTATCACCCGGGATATGAACTATGTTGAGTGGCTGGCTGACAGTATGCTGCGCGTGCCCGTTGAGCATACGCTGGATGTGGTGAATATTGCGGATCAGTTTGATCCCGGGGCGGTGAACGCGCGCCTTGCGATGATGACGCCGGAAAACGCGCGAATCTGGTATATCAGCCCTGAAGAACCGCACAACAAAACGGCCTATTTTGTCGGCGCGCCTTATCAGGTTGAGAAAATCCCGGCTGCAACGCTAAAACAGTGGCAAACGCTGGGGCAGCAGATTGCGCTTACCCTGCCGGAGCCAAACCCTTATATCCCGAGCGATTTCAGCCTGATTAAACCGCAGAAGCCGTATGCGCATCCTAAGCTGCTGGTTCAGGAGCCGGAGCTACGCGTGCTCTATATGCCAAGCCGCTATTTCGCCAGCGAGCCGAGAGCGGATATCACCCTGGTGCTGCGCAATGAGCAGGCGATGAACAGCGCGAAAAACCAGGTGTTGTTCGCGCTGAATGATTATCTGGCCGGGATTGCCCTTGATCAGCTGAGCAACCAGGCCTCCGTAGGCGGCATCAGTTTCTCCAGCAGCGCCAACAGCGGGCTGATGATTAGCGCGAATGGCTACACCCAGCACTTACGTAAGCTGTTCCTGACGTTGCTGGACGGCTATTTCAGCTACGAGCCTACCGAGGATCAGCTGGCGCAGGCGAAATCCTGGTATAAGCAGATGCTGGCATCGGCGGAGCAGGGCAAAGCCTACGATCAGGCTATTATGCCGGTACAGATGGTCTCTCAGGTGCCGTATTTCCAGCGTGAAGCGCGCCGCGCGCTGTTGCCGGAAATCACACTAAAGGACATCCTCGCTTATCGCGAGAGCCTGAAAACCCATGCCCGCGCGGAATTCCTTGTGGTCGGCAACCTCGCCCCTGAGCAGGTGAAAAATTTCACACAGGAGGCCGTTCGTCAGTTGGGCCTGAAAGGGAAAAGCTGGACGCGCACCCGGGACGTCAGCGTAGATAAAGCGCAGCAGGCTATCTTTAACAAAGCGGGCAGCAGCACGGATTCCGCCCTGGCCGCGTTGTTTGTGCCTGTCGGGTATAACGAATCGACCAGCTCTGCCTGCAGCGCCATGCTTGGGCAGATTATTTCGCCCTGGTTCTACAACCAGCTGCGTACGCAGGAGCAATTAGGTTATGCCGTCTTCGCCTTCCCGATGCCTGTTGGCCGCCAGTGGGGGATCGGTTTCTTGCTGCAAAGCAGCGAAAAGCAGCCCGATTATCTCTGGAAGCGCTATCAGGCTTTCTTCCCGCAAGTGGAGTCGCGGCTTCGCACGCTGAACGCGCAGGATTTTGCGCATATACAGCAAAGTATCATTAACGACATGCAGCAGGCACCACAGACGCTTGGCGAAGAAGCCTCGCAGGTGAGTAAAGACTTCGATCGGGATAATTTAAACTTCGATTCTCGTGATAAAGTTGTGGCCGAAATCAGACAGCTGACGCCGCAAAAACTGGCCGACTTTTTCCATCAGGCCGTACTGGCCCGACAGGGTATGACCATCCTCTCACAGGTCTCCGGCAGCCAGAGCCCGCAGGCGCGTTATGCAGCGCCTGAAGGATGGCCGGTGTATCAGAGCGTCAGCGACTTGCAACAATCTTTACCGCTTCTGAGTGATACGCAATGACCGATGAGCCCGCAGCCTCCCTTGATCCCCTCCGCCTGCCCTTAACGGGCGAGCGGTTGATAGAAGCCTCTGCTGGCACCGGGAAAACCTATACCATCGCAGCGCTGTATCTGCGTCTGCTGTTAGGCCTGGGCGGCGAGGCGGCTCACCCGCGCCCGTTAACCGTTGAAGAGCTGTTAGTCGTAACCTTTACCGAAGCCGCGACGGAAGAGCTACGCGGGCGTATCCGCAGCAATATTCACGAACTGCGTGTGGCCTGCCTGCGCGAGCGCACCGACGATCCACTCTACCAGCGGCTGCTGGATGAGATTCCGGATAAACCACTGGCGGCCCGCACGCTGCTGCTGGCGGAACGGCAGATAGACGAGGCGGCCATCTTTACCATTCACGGCTTCTGCCAGCGCATGCTGAGCCTGAATGCCTTTGAATCGGGGATGCCATTCGAGCAGCAGTTAATTGAAGATGAATCGCTGCTGCGTTATCAGGCCTGCGCCGATTTCTGGCGTCGCCACTGTTACCCGCTCGCCAAACCCCTGGCGCGCGTGGTCTGCGAACAGTGGGACGGGCCGGAATCGCTGCTGCGCGATGTAAACAGCTTTCTGCATGGCGAAGCGCCGAAGCTCAAAACGCCACCGCCGGATGACGAAACGATTGAATCGCGCTATGAAAACGCGATAGCGCGTATTGACGAGGTCAAAGCCCTGTGGCGTGAAAACGCTGAAGAACTGGCGGCGCTGATTCAAAATTCGGGCGTCGATAAGCGCAGCTACAGCAGCCGTTATTTGCCCGCATGGCTTGACCAGATGGCCGCCTGGGCGCAGGAAGAGACCACTTCCTGGCAACTGCCGGGCGCGCTTGAGAAATTTGCCCAGAGCACGCTACTTGAGAAGACCAAAAAAGGCGATGCGCCGCGCCATGCGGTATTTGATGCAATCGATGCGTTGCTGGCCGAGCCTTTCACCATCCGCGATCTGCTCATTGCCAGAGCGATGGCGGAAATCCGCTACACCGTTGCTCAGGAGAAGCGCCGCCGCGGCGAGCTGGGCTTTGACGACATGCTGAGCCGCCTCGACGAGGCGCTGAATCAGCCGGGCGGCGAGGCGCTGGCGGCGGCGATTCGCACCCGTTACCCGGCGGCGATGATCGATGAGTTTCAGGATACCGACCCGCAGCAGTACCGTATTTTCCGTCGCATCTGGCTGGGCCAGCAAGAGACCACATTGCTGCTTATCGGCGACCCGAAACAGGCAATTTATGCGTTTCGCGGTGCGGATATTTTTACTTACATGCGCGCTCGCGGCGAAGTAAACGCTCACTATACACTTGATACGAACTGGCGTTCGGCACCAGGCATGGTGGAGAGCGTCAATAAAATATTCAGCCAGATGGAAAACGCGTTTATGTTTCGCGATATCCCTTTTCTGGCGGTGAAGCCTGCCGCACGCAACCAGTCGCTGCGTTTTACTTTTGCCGGGAAGACTCAGCCCGCCATGAAGCTTTGGCTTATGGAAGGCGACGGCGCAGGAGTAAGTGATTACCAACAAACAATGGCGCGCGTCTGTGCGCAGCAGATCCGCGACTGGTTAAGCGCGGGTATGAAGGGTGAAGCGCTGTTGTGGCGCGAAGAGCGTGCGAGACCGGTTCAGGCGTCAGATATTACGGTGCTGGTGCGTAACCGCATCGAAGCGAATCTGGTGCGCGAGGCGCTGAATGCGTTAAACATTCCCTCTGTTTATCTTTCTAACCGCGACAGCGTCTTCGCCACCCAGGAGGCGCTGGAGATGCTCTGGTTGCTACAGGCCGTGCTGGCACCAGAGGTGGAAACGCGGCTTCGCAGCGCGCTGGCGGCAAGCATGCTCGGGCTGGATGCGCCAGCCATTGAGGCGCTCAATGAAAATGAAAACGCCTGGGATGCGCTGGTAGAGGAGTTCGACGGCTACCGGCAGATCTGGCTGCGGCGCGGCGTGATGCCGATGCTGCGCGCGCTGATGACGCACCGGCAGGTGGCGGAAAACCTGCTCGCCACACCGGGCGGCGAGCGCAGGCTGACGGATATTCTCCACCTGAGCGAATTGCTCCAGGAGGCTTCTGCGCAGGCCGACAGTGAATATGCGCTGGTGCGCTGGTTAGCCCAGCATATCGCCGAGCCGGACGCGAGCGCCTCCAGCCAGCAGCTGCGTCTGGAAAGTGATAAACATCTGGTTCAGGTCGTCACTATTCATAAATCGAAAGGGCTTGAATATCCGCTGGTCTGGCTGCCCTTTATTGCCGATTTCCGCGAACAGAAACAGGCCTTTTACCACGATCGCGAGACGTTTACGCCGATGCTCGATCTGAGCAACGCCGAAGAGAGCCTGGAGCTGGCAGAGATGGAGCGGCTGGCGGAGGATTTACGTCTGCTTTATGTGGCGTTGACGCGCTCCGTCTGGCATTGCAGCCTGGGCGTGGCGCCGCTGTTTCGCCGCCGTGGCGCGAAAGAAGGCGAAACCGATCTCCACCGCAGCGCGCTTGGCAGGCTGATTCAACAAGGCGAAGCGCTGGATGCGAACGGCCTGCGTCGCTGTATTGAAGCCTTGTGCGATGAAAATCTGGCGCTGGAGATCCCGGGCGAGCCGGATAACACGCCCTGGATGCCGCCGGAGTCAGCGCCGCCGACGCTTGCCGCACGTGAGCTGCAACGACGCATTATTGATGAATGGCGCGTCACCAGTTATTCAGGTTTACAGCAGCATGGTGCAGGGCGCGCGCTGGATCTGCTGCCAAAGCTGGATCTGGACGGTGCGGGCGCGCGTGACGTGCCTGATGAACCGGTAATGTCTCCGCATACGTTTCCACGCGGCGCGTCGCCAGGCACTTTCCTGCACAGCCTCTTTGAGGAGATCGATTTTACCCAGCCGGTATCGCCGGAGTGGGTAACGCAGCAGTTGCAACTGGGCGGTTTCGACGAAGCCTGGCAGCCGGTCTTGAGCCGCTGGATAGATGACGTGTTGAGCGCGCCGCTGAACGAGACCGGCGTGTCGCTGAATCAGCTTGGCGCGAAAGATAAACAGGTGGAGCTGGAGTTTTACGTGCCGATTGACGCCGCGCTGCGACCTGAGGCGCTTGACGCGCTGATTCGCGAGCACGACCCGCTTTCCGCGCAGTGTCCGCCGCTCGATTTCCGCCAGGTGCGCGGTATGCTGAAAGGCTTTATCGATCTGGTTTTCCGCTGGCAGGGGCGTTATTACCTGCTGGATTATAAATCGAACTGGCTTGGGGACAGCCCGGAAGCGTATACGGTGGAAGCGATGTCGCAGGCGATGCAGACGCACCGATATGATCTGCAATATCAGCTATACACGCTGGCGCTGCACCGCTATTTGCGCCATCGCCTGCCGGACTATGATTACGAGCGTCACTTCGGTGGCGTGATTTACCTGTTTTTGCGCGGCGTGACGAAAGAAGATATGCGCCAGGGCATCTTTACGACTCGCCCGGCGCAGGCGCTGGTCACGGCAATGGATGCGCTGTTTGCCGGCGCGGAGGAGAAAGCGTCATGAAAATGCATCAACTGATCCAGCAGGCCGTAGTGCAAAAGCTTCTGCGCCCGCTGGATGCCCAGTTCGCGATGATGGTGGCAAGCGATGATGAACCGGCGGTGATGCTCGCCGCCGCGCTGGTGAGCCGCGACGCCGGTGAAGGCCACGTCTGTCTGCCGCTCTCCCGGCTGTGTGCGACGCACTGCTTCGCCGGGCGTCACGATGAAATGGCGCAAACGCTGTTTGAGGCGGCGGGCAATCCGGACGACTGGCGCTCGCTGTTACTGGCATCGCCTGCGGTGAGTGAGGACGACGCGCCGACGCCGCTGAAGCTCATCGGCGAGCGTTTGTATCTGAACCGTATGTGGCGTCATGAGAGGGCGGTCGCGGCGTTCTTTCGCGAGCGTAACCATAGTATTGAACTGGAAGAAGCGCGCCTGAGCGCGGTACTGGAGGCGCTTTTTGGGCCACCAGGCGATGAAGTGGACTGGCAGAAAGTGGCGGCGGCAGTCGCGCTCACCCGGCGCATCTCGGTGATTTCCGGCGGGCCGGGCACCGGGAAAACCACCACGGTGGCGAAACTGCTGGCGGCCATGGTGCAGCTCTCGGAAGAGAAACTGCCGCGTATCCGCCTTGCCGCGCCGACCGGTAAAGCCGCGGCGCGCCTGACGGAATCGCTCGGTGCTGCGCTGCGTCGTTTGCCACTGAGCGACGCGCAGAAAAACGCGCTGCCGGAAGAAGCCAGCACGCTGCACCGCCTGCTGGGTGCGCAGCCGGGCAGCCAGCGTCTGCGCTACCACGAAGGTAACCCGCTGCATCTGGATGTTCTGGTGGTGGATGAGGCTTCGATGATAGACCTGCCGATGATGGCGCGGCTTATCGCGGCGCTGCCGGACCATGCGCGGGTGATTTTTTTAGGCGATCGCGATCAGCTGGCGTCCGTGGAAGCGGGCGCGGTGCTCGGTGATATCTGCCACTACGTGAACCACGGTTTTACCACTGAACGCGCCACCGAGCTTGCCCGCATCACGGGGTGTCACATTAACGGCGGCGAGCCTCATCCGGCAGGCGCGCTGCGCGACTGCCTGTGCCTGCTGCAGAAAAGCTATCGTTTTGGCAGCGATTCCGGCATCGGCCAGCTCGCGTTTGCTATTAATCGCAGCGATCATCGCGCCGCCAGAGCGACGTTTAGCCGGGGATTTGACGATATCGCCTGCAAAACGCTGGCGGGTAACGACGATTACGCACAGATGATTGACGAGACGCTGGCAGGCTACGAGCGGTTCTTAACGCTGGTCCGCGAGCGTGCCGAGCCGGAGGCCATTCTTGCGGCCTTCAGCGAATTCCAGATGCTCTGCGCGCTGCGTGAAGGGCCGTTCGGCGTCGCCGGGCTTAACGAGCGTGTGGAACATGCGCTGGCGCAGCGGCGGCTGATTCGTCGCACGCCGCTGTCGCGCTGGTATGAAGGGCGGCCGGTGATGATTTCGCGCAACGACAGCGCGCTGGGGCTGTTTAACGGCGATATCGGCGTGGCGCTGGATCGTGGCGATGGCCTGCGCGTCTGGTTCCCGATGCCCGGCGGCAAGCTGAAACCCGTCGTGCCAAGCCGCTTGCCGGATAATGACACCGCGTGGGCAATGACGGTGCATAAATCACAGGGTTCGGAGTTCGATCATGCGGCGCTGCTCCTGCCGGGGCAGTTCGCGCCGGTGGTCACGCGAGAGCTGGTCTATACGGCGATTACGCGCGCGCGGCGACGGTTGTCGCTGTATGCGGATGAGCGGGTGCTGGAGATGGCCATCGCGACCAGAACGGAACGGCGCAGCGGCCTGATGGCCTGCTTTGAACAATAAGCGCGGCCCGGTGATGGCCAGGCCGCAGCGGGGCTGTCAGGTTAAATCCGCCATCAGCACCTTCGAGCGGCGCTGATAGTTGTACATCTGCTTTTTGCTTTCGGGCAGCAGGTCGATATCCACCGGCGCGAACCCGCGCTCCTGGAACCAGTGAATGCTGCGGGTGGTTAGCACAAACAGTTTGGATAATCCCATCTGTTTGGCCTGGGTGGCGATGCGCTGCAACAGGACTTCGCCGCGCGCTGAGCTGCGGTAATCCGGATGCACAGCCACGCATGCCATTTCACCGATTTTCTCTTCCGGGAAGGGGTAGAGCGCGGCGCAGGCGATGGTCAGATTATCGCGCTGGATAATCGTGAATTTGTCTATTTCCATCTCCAGCTGTTCGCGCGAGCGGCGCACCAGAATGCCCTGTTGCTCCAGCGGCCGGATAAGCTCCAGAATGCCGCCGATGTCATTAATGGTGGCGCGGCGGATCTGCTCGGCGCTTTCCATCACAATCTGCGTGCCAATGCCGTCACGGGAGAACAGCTCCTGCAGCAACGCGCCATCTTCCTGATAGCTAATGAGGTGGCAGCGACGCACGCCGCTGCGGCAGGCTTTAACCGCGCCACGCAAAAAGCGCACGGTGCCGGAGTGGTAGTCGCCTGCGGCTTCCAGCGTGTCGAGCCGCGCCTGCGCCTCGTTCGGGAACAGCTCGGAAATAATGTCGCCGTCGTCGCTCATCACGCCCTGCGACGAGCAGAACCCGATCATCTTCTCAGCCTTAAGCTTGATGGCAAGCTGGGTGGCGACTTCTTCAGACGTCAGGTTAAAGCTCTCGCCCGTTACCGACACCGCCACCGGCCCGAGCAGCACAATCGCGCCGCTGTCGAGCTGGCGGTGAATAGCGTCTTCATCGATGCGGCGAATACGCCCGCTGTGGCAGTAATCGACGCCGTCATCCACGCCGAGCGGCTGTGCGATGATAAAGTTGCCGCTCACCACATTAATATGCGCGCCCTGCAGCGGCGTGTTGCCGAGGCTCATTGAGAGACGGGCGGTGATATCGAGCTGCAACAGCCCGGCGGCCTGCTTTACCAGCTCCAGCGTTTTGGCGTCGGTGACGCGGGTGTGTTTGTGATAAACCGGTTCATGATGGTGTTCGGCAAGGTTAGCGTCGATTTGCGGACGCGCGCCATAGACCACCACCAGGCGGATGCCAAGACTGTGAAGAAGACCTATATCGTTGACGATACTGGAAAAGTTTTCATGCTCAATGGCCTCGCCGCCAAGCATGATGACAAACGTTTTGCCCCGATGGGCATTAATATAGGGAACAGAATGGCGGAATCCCTGGACCAGTTCAGTTCGACGCTCCTTCACCACGGCAAAACCTCTCAGTGAATGGTTATTCGTAATTTGTGTATTTTTATTCTTTTATTATCCCATGCGCAAGTGGCAATTTTATGGCGGCGGCGCGTCATTACCGCGAACTTAGACGTTCAAAGGCATTTGTTTACCCTTTTATAGATGACAGTTTCGCTACCATTCGCTAAAGTTTTTGGCCATTTTGGTCGTAAGTTGAGTTATTCGCATTAGTGCTCGGGAGTGGCATGTCAGGTTCCAGTCATCTTTTTAGTCGCCGCCAGCTGTTACAGGGCGCGGGGGCGATGTGGTTATTGAGCGTCAGCCAGGCAGGCCTGGCTGCGTCGGGCCAGGTTATTGCGGTGCGCGTCTGGCCTGCTTCCGCCTATACCCGCGTGACGCTGGAATCTAACCGTGTGCTGAAATATCGCCAGTTCGCGCTAAGTAACCCGGAACGCATCGTGGTCGATCTCGAAGGCGTTAACCTGAACGCGGTGCTAAAAGGCGTGGGCAGCCAGATCCGCGTCGACGATCCGTTTATAAAATCCGCGCGCGTCGGGCAGTTTGACCCGAAAACCGTGCGCATGGTGTTTGAGTTAAAGAAAAACGTGACGCCGCATCTCTTTGCGCTGGCACCGGTCGCCGAGTTCCGCGAACGTCTGGTTATCGATCTCTACCCGGCTAACGGCACTAACGAGCAGGATCCACTGCTGGCGCTGCTTGAGGATTACAACAAGGGCGAGCTGGATAAACAGGTGCCGCCTGCCACCAGCGGCCCGCAGCCGGGCAAAGCAGGGCGCGATCGCCCGATAGTCATTATGATCGACCCCGGCCATGGCGGAGAAGACCCCGGCGCGATTGGCAAAAATAAGACGCGTGAGAAAGATGTGGTGCTGCAAATCGCCCGCCGCCTGCGCGCGCTGATTGAACGCGAAGCGAACATGAAAGCGTTCATGACCCGCAACGAAGATATTTTTATTCCGCTGAAAGTGCGCGTGGCGAAGGCCCAGAAGCAGCGCGCCGACCTGTTCGTCTCTATTCACGCTGACGCCTTTACCAGCCGCGCCGCGCGCGGTTCGTCCGTTTTTGCGCTCTCAACTAAAGGCGCGACCAGTACGGCGGCGAAATACCTGGCGCAAACGCAAAACGCCGCGGACCTGGTGGGCGGCGTGAGTAAAAGCGGGGACGTTTATCTCGATCACACCATGTTCGATATGGTGCAGTCGCTGACGATTTCCGACAGCCTGAAATTTGGCAAAGAGGTGTTAGGGCGTCTCGGGCGGGTGAATAAACTGCATAAGAATAAAGTGGATCAGGCGGGCTTCGCCGTGCTGAAAGCGCCGGATATTCCGTCGATTCTGGTCGAAACCGCGTTTATCAGTAATGAGGAAGAGGAGCGTAAGCTTCGCACCGCGACATTCCAGCAGGAAGTGGCGGAGTCGATTCTGGCAGGGATAAAAGCGTATTTCGCCGATGGCGGGACGCTGGCAAGGCGCGGATAACGCGCCTTTTTGACTGGCCGTAAAAGGCAGACAAAGGGAATGCTGAATTGCAGGCATAAAAAAACACCCGTCAGGGTGTTCATTTTATTGGTTGCGGGGGCCGGATTTGAACCGACGACCTTCGGGTTATGAGCCCGACGAGCTACCAGGCTGCTCCACCCCGCGTCCGTCTTACTGCTTCACATTGTCGCGCTGTGCGCGTTAATTGGTTGCGGGGGCCGGATTTGAACCGACGACCTTCGGGTTATGAGCCCGACGAGCTACCAGGCTGCTCCACCCCGCGTCCGTGGATGCGCACTATACTCCGCTGAGCTTTCGTTGCAACCTTTTTTTAAAACAATAAGCTGAATCGGCGTCAGCTTGCCGAAATATTATCCGTGTTGATGATTCTTTAATCCCGATGCCTGTCTGAAAGGGCTTATGCGTTTCCTTGCGAGCGCCGGTTTGCTATCTTCGCCTGCGGACAGCGCAATAGCGGAGAGAGTCATGAAAGGACGTTGGGCAAAATATCTGGCGGCAGGGGCGATGATCGCGCTGCTTTCCGCCTGTTCCTCCAAACCGACCGATCGCGGTCAGCAATATAAAGACGGCAAATTTACGCAGCCGTTTTCGCTGGTAAACCAGCCGGACGCCGTTGGCGCGCCCATTAACGCCGGAGATTTCTCCGAGCAGGTCGCGGCTATTCGCAGCGCCTCGCCGCGTCTTTTTGGCTCTCAAAGCAGCGTCTATAATGCCGTACAGGAGTGGCTGCGCGCCGGTGGCGATACCCGTTCGCTGCGCCAGTTCGGCATCGACGCCTGGCAGATGGAAGGGGCGGATAATTACGGTAACGTCCAGTTCACTGGCTATTACACGCCGGTGGTGCAGGCGCGCTATACCCGTCAGGGCGAATTCCAGTACCCGATTTACCGTATGCCGCCGAAACGCGGACGCCTGCCGTCGCGCGCCGAGATTTACGCTGGCGCGCTCAGCGATAACTACGTGCTGGCATACAGCAACTCGCTGATGGATAACTTCATTATGGATGTGCAGGGCAGCGGCTATATCGATTTCGGTGATGGACGCCCGCTGAATTTCTTCGCCTATGCCGGTAAAAACGGCCATCCGTACCGCAGCATCGGTAAAGTGCTTATCGATCGCGGTGAAGTGAAGCGTGAAGATATGTCGATGCAGGCGATTCGCCACTGGGGCGAAACCCACAGCGAGCAGGAAGTACGCGCGCTGCTGGAAGAAAACCCGTCTTTCGTTTTCTTTAAACCGCAAAATTACGCGCCGGTGAAAGGCGCAAGCGGCGTACCGCTGATTGGCCGCGCGTCGGTGGCCTCTGACCGCTCGATTATTCCGGCAGGCACCACGCTGCTGGCAGAGGTGCCGCTGCTGGACAATAACGGCAAGTTCAACGGACAATATGAGCTCAGGCTGATGGTGGCGCTGGATGTCGGCGGCGCGATTAAAGGCCAGCATTTCGATATTTATCAGGGCATCGGCCCGGACGCCGGGCACCGCGCAGGCTGGTATAATCACTACGGCCGCGTCTGGGTGCTGAAAACCGCGCCGGGTGCCGGCAACGTGTTCAGCGGCTGATTATGCTATTCTGAGCAACCTGTCGCCCGGCGGCGTAACGTCTGCCGGGCCTGCGGATTTCTGAGCAAGGGTGAGGGAGAACTCTCACCCTTTTTATATCTGAGGTTTTATGGCTGTAGTTATCACAGACGCCTGGCGCAGCCGCTTTGGCGGCACGGCCCGTTTATATGGCGAAGCGGCGTTGCAGCTCTTTGCCGACGCGCATGTCTGCGTGGTGGGTATCGGCGGTGTCGGCTCGTGGGCGGCGGAAGCGCTGGCACGCACCGGTATCGGCGCGATTACGCTTATCGACATGGATGACGTGTGCGTCACCAATACCAATCGTCAGATCCATGCGCTGCGCGATACGGTCGGGCAGGCGAAATCCGAAGTGATGGCCGGGCGTATTCGCCAGATCAACCCGGAGTGCCGCATCACCGTGGTGGATGATTTCGTCACTGTCGATAATGTGGCGCAATACATGAACGCCGGGTTTAGCTATGTTATCGACGCTATCGACAGCGTGCGGCCAAAGGCGGCGCTGATTGCGTACTGCCGTCGTAATAAAATTCCACTGGTCACCACCGGCGGCGCGGGCGGGCAGACCGATCCGACGCAGATCCAGGTGGTTGATCTCGCCAAAACCATTCAGGACCCGCTGGCCGCGAAACTGCGCGAGCGGCTGAAGAGCGATTTCGGCGTGGTGAAAAACAGCAAAGGGAAACTTGGCGTGGACTGCGTTTTCTCCACCGAAGCGCTGGTCTATCCGCAGGCCGACGGCTCGGTGTGCGCGATGAAAAGCACGGCGGAAGGGCCGAAGCGTATGGACTGCGCTTCAGGTTTCGGCGCGGCCACGATGGTGACCGCCACGTTTGGTTTTGTGGCGGTGTCGCACGCGCTGAAGAAGATGATGGCGAAAGCGGCGCGCAGCGCCGTGTGATCAGGCGTTGCGGGCGGCGTTCTGTACCGCCTGCGCCAGCGCCGCCAGGCCCTGGCCGCGAGACGCGCTGAGCTGGGCGCGCAGCCCTAACTCGTCAAATAACGCCAGCGGAGAGTGTTCCTGTAGCTCCTGCGGCGTTTTGCCTTCCACGGCGGTGAGCAACACCGCCAGCAATCCGCGCACGATGCGCCCCTCGCTGTCGCCATAAAAGTGCAGGCCGCCGTCGGGGCGTTTTTCATAGCCGAGCCAGACCCGGTTTTCACAGCCGGGGATCTCCTGCGCCTCTTGTTTTAATTCCTCCGGCAGCGCCGGAAGCTGTTTGCCGAGCAGGATCAGCTGGCGATATTTATCTTCCCACTGGGTGAGCGGGCCAAACGTCTCACGCAGCGTGTCAGGGGTAATGGAAGCGCCGAACGGGTGCCCGGCAAGGTAAGCAGTCGTCATTTAATCCACCAGTATGTCCAGCGCGCGGTCGATGGCGGCGATCAGCGCCTCGACGTCGCCTTGCGTGTTATAGGGCGCGAAAGAGGCGCGCAGCGTGCCACTGACGCCAAGCGCCGCCAGCAGCGGCTGGGCGCAGTGCTGGCCGGCGCGCAGCGCGATGCCGGATTCCGCGAGCAGTGTCACCAGATCGCTGTGGTGCACGCCTGCGAAATCAAACGCCAGCAGGCTGGAATCCTGACAGCGAAACGAGCGAAAGCCCGTGCGTTTCGCCAGTTCCGCCTCGGCAAGCGTCGCAAGCCCCCGGCTGTAACTTTCAGCTTTCACCAGATCGATATCCTCAAGCCAGGCGAGCGCGGCGCTAAGACCGATAACGCCCGCGACATTCGGCGTGCCCGCCTCAAAGCGGTACGGCACCGGCTGGGTTTTAAAGCCATCGAACGTCACTTCGGTTACCATTTTTCCGCCGCCCAGCCACGGCGACATCTGCGCCAGCAGGTCCGTTTTGCCATACAGCACGCCAATGCCGGTCGGGCCATAAAGTTTGTGGCCGGAGAAAGCGTAAAAATCGATATCCAGATGCTGAACGTCAGGCGGGCAGTGAACCACGCCCTGCGCGCCATCCACCACCACCACCGCGTCTGCAGCATGGGCACTGGCAATCGCCAGCGCGAGATCCGGGCAGCCGCCGGTGACGTTGGACATCTGGCCGAGCGCCAGCAGGAATGTGCGTTCATTAATAAGCGTGGGCAGAGCTGAGAGATTCGGCAGACGGTCGGCACCCAGCGGCAGTTTCACGACCTTCGCGCCGGTCTGTTCCGCCACCATCAGCCACGGCACCAGGTTGGCGTGATGCTCTGCTTCGCTGACGATAATCTCATCGCCCGGCTTCAGGCGCGGACGCGCGTAGCACTGGGCAATGAGATTAATGGATTCGGTGGTGCCTCGCGTCCAGACGATATCGCGGCTGTCTGGCGCGTTAATCAAGCGGGCGACGCCGTCACGCGCGGCTTCGTAACGCTCGGTAAGGCGCTGCGCCTCGGCAAACTGGCTGCGATGCACATTGCCTGCGCTCAGCGAATAGAACTGCTGGCTGGCGTCGATAACCGGCTGTGGCTTTAACGCCGTGGCGGCGCTGTCGAGATAGACGCCCGCGTCACGAAGCGAGGGAAATTGCGCGCGAAATTGGGCGGGACTGAATGCTTTCATGATACTCCTCTTTCCAGTCCTTCGATCGTGGCCCATTTGACGTCGTTAAACAAGGTCATTGATAACCATCGGATAAGTCTGTTTATTCTGGCAAACGGCAGAAAGCAGGTTATGCTGAATAGTGTTAGGTGAATATTTCAGCCTGTTAGCAGACGAAGTTTACATAGCATTAAACTCTAAAGGAGAAGAACCATGAATAAACTTGCCGCTGTAGTATCAGCATGCATGATGACTTTTGCTCTGAGCGCTTGTTCCGGTCCTAACTACGTAATGCATACCAATGATGGCCGTTCTATCGTGACCGACGGGAAACCGAAAACCGATGACGATACCGGTATGATCAAATATAAAGACGCCAACGGTAATCAGCAGCAGATCAACCGTACTGACGTGAAAGAGATGGTTGCGCTGGAGAAATAATCGACTCGCGCAGGCAAAAAAAAGCACCGCAAAGTGCGGTGCTACATTAATCACTATGGACAGACAGGGTAAATGTACAGGAAGTGAAAGAGTAGCTTAGCTACGATGGTCTGAATCGCAGACCAAATGCAAACACAACAACACAACATCACAACCGTAAGCCAAAAGCCCTCCAGAACTCTCATTCCTAAAGACTTTTCGTTCCGGCTCAGGAAGTGCCGCCACTATAGGTATTTGCTGGTGTAACCTCAACGGACAAATTATAATGGCTCAGATAAAAAAAACTAATGGGTGACGACTTGTTTCTCGTTTGTTAATACGCATTTACACATAAGCCAAATCATCATGTCCAAGCGATTACCGCCGTTAAACGCATTACGTGTTTTTGATGCCGCCGCACGCCATTTAAGCTTCACCAAAGCCGCCGAAGAGCTGTTTGTCACCCAGGCTGCCGTCAGCCATCAGATAAAATCACTGGAAGATTTCCTGGGGCTTAAGTTATTCCGCCGACGCAACCGTTCTCTTCTGTTAACGGAAGAGGGGCAGAGTTATTTCCAGGATATCAAAGAGATTTTCTCACAGCTGACGGAAGCGACGCGCAAACTCCAGGCGCGCAGCGCAAAAGGCGCGTTGACGGTAAGCCTGCTGCCGAGTTTCGCGATCCACTGGCTGGTGCCGCGGCTCTCCAGCTTTAACAGTAGCTGGCCTGGGATCGACGTGCGTATTCAGGCGGTGGACCGGCAGGAAGATAAGCTTGCCGATGACGTAGACGTGGCGATTTTTTATGGGCGAGGCAATTGGCCGGGCCTGCGCGTAGAAAAACTCTACGCCGAGTATCTGCTGCCGGTCTGCTCGCCGCTGCTGCTCACGGGCGACAAGCCGTTAAAAGCGCCCGAGGATCTAGCCCGCCACACGCTTTTGCATGACGCTTCGCGCCGCGACTGGCAAACTTATACGCGCCAGCTTGGTCTCAATCATATTAATGTCCAGCAGGGGCCCATTTTCAGCCACAGCGCGATGGTACTGCAGGCGGCCATTCACGGCCAGGGCGTGGCGCTCGCCAACAATGTGATGGCGCAGTCGGAGATCGAAGCGGGCCGTCTGGTCTGCCCGTTCAACGATGTCCTGGTCAGTAAAAACGCTTTTTACCTCGTTTGTCATGACAGCCAGGCAGAACTGGGTAAAATAGCGGCCTTTCGACAATGGATACTGGCGAAGGCGGCGAGTGAACAAGAAAAATTCCGTTTTCGCTATGAACAATAACGACGATTCGCGCGATGTAATCGCGCTTTACTGTAGGGTTACATCATGACCAGCCGTTTTATGCTGATTTTCGCCTCAATCAGTGGCTTTGTTTTTGTGGCGCTGGGTGCCTTCGGCGCGCACGTCTTACGTAAAACGCTCGGCGTTGCGGAGATGGGCTGGATCCAGACCGGCCTTGAATATCAGGCGTTTCATACGCTCGCGATTTTAGGGTTGGCGGTCGCGATGCAGCGTCGCATCAGCATCTGGTTTTACTGGAGCAGCGTTTTCCTGGCGCTCGGCACGGTACTTTTTAGCGGCAGCTTATATTGTCTGGCGCTCTCTCATCTGCATTTATGGGCCTTCGTTACGCCGGTCGGCGGCGTAAGTTTTCTGGCCGGTTGGATATTAATGTTAATTGGCGCGGTGCGTCTGAAGCGTAAAGGTTCGGTTCATGAATAAGGTCATTTTGTACTGCCGTCAGGGTTTTGAGAAAGAGTGCGCGGCAGAGATAACCGACAAAGCCGCGCAGCAGGGCGTGTTTGGTTTCGCCCGCGTCAAAGAAAACAGCGCCTATGTGATTTTCGAGTGTTATCAGCCGGAAGAGGCCGATAAGCTTGCCCGTGAGCTGCCATTCAGCTCGCTGATTTTTGCCCGCCAGATGTTTGTGGCAGGCGAGCTGTTGCAGGATCTGCCGCCGGAAGATCGCGTGACGCCGGTCGTCGGGATGTTACAGGGCGTGGTGGAGAAGGGCGGCGAGCTGCGCGTTGAAGTGGCGGATACTAACGAAAGCAAAGAGCTGATGAAGTTCTGCCGCAAATTCACCGTGCCGCTGCGCGCTGCGCTTCGCGACGCAAAGATTCTGGCGAATTTCGAAACGCCGAAGCGCCCGGTGGTGCATGTCTTTTTCATCGCGCCGGGCTGCTGCTACACCGGGTATTCCTATACCAATAATAACTCGCCGTTTTATATGGGCATTCCGCGCCTCAAATTCCCGGCGGACGCGCCAAGCCGTTCAACGCTGAAACTGGAAGAGGCATTCCATGTGTTTATCCCGGCGGATGAGTGGGATGAGCGTCTGGCAAACGGCATGTACGCAGTGGATCTGGGGGCCTGCCCTGGCGGCTGGACCTATCAGCTGGTGAAACGAAACATGTGGGTCGCGTCCGTGGATAACGGCCCGATGGCGCAGAGCCTGATGGATACCGGGCAGGTGACGTGGCTGCGTGAAGACGGCTTTAAATATCGCCCGACCCGCACCAACATTACCTGGATGGTGTGCGACATGGTGGAAAAACCGGCCAAAGTCGCGGCGCTGATGGCGCAGTGGCTGGTGAACGGCTGGTGCCGCGAAACCATTTTCAACCTCAAGCTGCCGATGAAAAAGCGTTACGAAGAGGTGTCGCAGAATATCGCCTCGATTCAGGCGCAGCTGGATGAACACGGTATTAACGCGCAGATCCAGGCGCGTCAACTTTATCACGACCGTGAGGAAGTGACCGTTCACGTGCGCCGCTGGTGGGCTGCCGTCGGCGGGCGTCGCGACGAGCGATAAGCGCGTTGAGTGACGCATAAGGAAACGGCGGGTGCGCTGCGCTTACCCGCCCTGGGGAATATGCGGTTAAATAATTATGGTATGGCGGGTGCTCGGCGCTTACCCACTCTACGGGATATGCTGTTGAATAATTATGGTATGGCGGGTGCGCTGCGCTTACTCACCCTACGGGATATACGGTTGAATAATTAATGTAGGGCGGGTAAGCGTGAGCGCACCCGCCTTTTTACTGGAAGCGCCCCAAAATCATCCATGCAACCGCAGCTGCTGCAAATTCCCGTCGAGTTGTAAATCCGTTTTCAATGTCGCCACCGCGCGGCAAACAAAGGCGCTCTCACGGTGCGCTTCGAGCTTTTTACGCCACTTCTCCGGCACGTCGTCAAGCTGCTCGTAGAGCGCTTCGAGCGTGCCAAAGTCATTAATCAGCTGCGTGGCGCTTTTCGGGCCAATCCCCGCAACCCCCGGTATTTTCGAGCTACTGATCCCCGCAAGCCCCCAGAAATCCGCCAGCTGGCCTGGCGACACGCCAAATTCACTCTCGATAAACGGCGCGTCCAGCCAGCGTTTCTGGAAATAGTCGCGGATGCGAATTTCCGGACGTAAGAGCTGGCAATAGCCTTTATCGGTCGACACGATGGTTGCCTCATGGCCCGCTGCCGCCACTTTCACTGCGAGCGTCGCGGCGAGATCGTCAGCCTCGTTGCCTTCCACATGCCAGCAGGGCACGCCGCGGCGGGTAAAAGCGTCGCGAAGCGCGGGCATCTCCTGATGCAAATCGTCCGGCATTGGCGGGCGTCCGGCTTTGTAATCGGGCAGAAGCTGGTGACGCCAGCCCTGCGCGCGGGCTTCATCGTCAAACACCGCGACGGCGTGTGTCGGCTGACTGTTACCAATCAGTTGCTCCAGCGCGTGCAGACAGGTATCCACGCACGGCGTGCCCTGCACCGCATGTATCCGGCGGATCAGGTTTAGCGCATCGACTATCAGCAAATGAACGGGCATGGCGGCACCCCTTACGAAAATGACAGGCCGTTACCGTAACATTTTTGCCGGATGCTCACCATTAAGCCGTGTGGATTCAGGAAGATAACGCGCAAAAAAACGCCCTGCGAACAGGGCGGTGAGGAGGGGGTTAATCGCAGGCGACCACTTTAACTGCCAGTCCGCCGCGTGAGGTTTCACGATAGCGTGCGTTCATATCCTTGCCAGTCTCGAACATGGTTTCGATGACTTTATCGAGGCAGACGCGCGGCTCGCTGGTGCGGCGCAGCGCCATGCGCGCGGCATTGACGGCCTTCACTGAGGCGATGGCGTTACGCTCGATGCATGGCACCTGTACCTGTCCTGCCACCGGGTCGCAGGTCAGCCCCAGGTTGTGCTCCATGGCGATTTCCGCTGCGATGCAGACCTGCGCCGGGCTGCCGCCGAGCAGTTCCGCAAGGCCCGCCGCCGCCATTGAGCAGGCGACGCCCACTTCGCCCTGACAGCCAACTTCGGCACCCGAGATAGACGCATTCATCTTATAAAGTGAGCCAATCGCGCTCGCCACCAGCAGGTAGCGCGCCAGTGAGTTAGCGTTTACTTCACGAATGAATTTGTCGTAGTACGCCAGTACCGCCGGCACGATACCGCACGCGCCGTTGGTCGGTGCGGTGACCACGCGACCGCCTGCGGCATTTTCTTCATTGACTGCCAGCGCGAACATGTTGATCCAGTCCACGACGTTCATCGGATCGGCGTCGTTCTTGTCGTGGCTGACAAGCATGCGACGCAGCGCGGCGGCGCGACGCGGGACGCGCAGTTTGCCGGGCAGAACGCCTTCGGTGGTAGTGCCGCGCTCAATACCTGCGCGCATCACGTCCCACACCTGAGAGAAATGGGCTTCGAGTTCTTCTTTGCTGTGCAGCGCCAGCTCGTTTTTCATCATCAGGCCGGAGAGCGACAGGCCGGTTTCACGGCAGTGGCGCTGAAGATCTGCGGCGGTGTTATACGGATACGGTACGTCGATTGCGGACGATTGCGTCTGGCCGAAGTGGGCTTCGTCAACAATAAAGCCGCCGCCAATCGAGTAATACGTCTGGCTGTAGACAACATCGTCGCCCGCAAGCGCGGTAATACGCATGCCGTTTTCATGCAGCGGCAGGTTATCGGCATGAAAATTCATGCACTGATCTACCGGGAACGCCACTTCGTGCGCGCCGTTCGCCAGCATCAGACGGCTGTGGGTATTTACGTCCTGAATGAAACCGGGAATGGCGTCGATGTCTACGGTGTCCGGCAGGTTGCCGGCAAGGCCCATAATAATGGCGATATCGGTATGGTGGCCTTTGCCGGTCAGCGACAGGGAGCCATACACATCCACCACCACTTTCGTCGTCTTATACAGCAGGTTCTGCGCGACAAGGTCGTCGGTGAACTGTTTGCCCGCTTTCATTGGCCCTACGGTATGGGAGCTGGAAGGACCAATACCGATTTTGAAAATATCAAAAACGCTGATCATGATGTGTACCATCGAATAAATAACGGGGGAGGGCTCGCGCCGCCGGGCGGCGGCGCGGACAAAACATTAGCTGAAGAGTGAGTAGAAAATCGCGGAGATGGCGATAAGACCCATGATGGTCACAAATACGTTGCTGATGTGGCCGCTGTATTTGCGCATCGCCGGGACTCTCGCAATGGCGTACATCGGCATCAGGAACAGGATCATCGCGATAATCGGGCCGCCCAGCGTTTCGATCATGCCGAGAATGCTCGGGTTCAGGGTCGCTACGATCCAGGTGGTGATCAGCATGAACAGCGCGGTGATGCGGTTCAGTTTGTTTACTTCGATGGTTTTGCCACGGCTGCGCAGCGATTTAATCACCATGCCGTTGAAGCCTTCACGTGCGCCCAGATAGTGGCCCAGGAACGATTTGGTGATGGCGATGATTGCGATAACCGGACCTACCCAGGCGATAACCGGCACATTGAAGTGGTTAGCCAGGTAAGACAGGATGGTGATGTTCTGTGCTTTCGCTTCCGCCAGGTTTTCCGGGGAGAGGCTCAGTACACAGCTGAATACGAAGAACATCACGGTAACGACCATCATGATGTGCGCGTACGCCAGAATGCGGGAGCATTTTTTCTCAGCTTCAGCGCCGTACTCTTCACGTTTCGCCACGGCGAAAGCGGAGATGATGGGCGAGTGGTTAAAGGAAAACACCATTACCGGGATAGCCAGCCACAGGGTCATCAGCAGGCCATTACCGGTAGAAGCATGGCTGAAAGAGAGAGTTTCCAGCGCTGCACCACTCCAGTTCGGGATCAGGAAGCAGGCCATCAGCATCAGGACAGCAACGAACGGGAACACCAGTACGCTCATCGCTTTCACGATCATCTGCTCGCCGAAACGCACGATAGTCATCATGCCGACAATCAGAATCAGAGAAAGGATCGCGCGCGGCGGAGACGCCAGCCCCAGCTGGTGCGTAATGAAGCTATCAACCGTGTTAGTGATCGCTACGCTGTACATCAGCAGGATAGGGTAAATCGCGAAGAAATAGAGCAGAGTGATGACTTTACCTGCACCAACGCCGAAATGTTCTTCGACCACTTCGGTGATGTCTTCACCCGGGTTTTTACCGGACAGCACGAAGCGGGTCAGCGCGCGGTGTGCGAAGAAGGTCATCGGGAATGCAAGAATTGCCATGATAATCAGGGGAATCAGGCCACCAACACCGGCGTTGATCGGCAGGAAAAGCACCCCTGCGCCAATCGCGGTGCCGTACAGGCCAAGCATCCACATGGTATCAGTTTTTCGCCACGCGCTGCTTTTGGCTGCTGTAGCAACATTGACGGTTTGAGTCGTTTCCATCTGTGTATCTCCTGGAGGAAGCAAAAACGAACTTTAAAGTGACATTCAATAAATTTGCGACGAACGGTAAAACGAAATCCTGTAGAGCGGGATTTTTTTGTAATTTTTCCCCAAATCTCTGGCGGTGCGAAAGATACATTCACGCACTGAATCTATCAGTGATCCCGATCCCAATTGCAATAATCCACTTTTTTATTACGCGTTTTTTAGATCATATCACTGGCTTTGGGCGCGACACCGTTATTAATGCGCGCAGAGCCTGACACTGACGGCAGATGAGGTAAATAGAGCGGAAGAAAATGATGATTAATTTTCTGTAAAAACCAGCAAAAACAGCACGTCCGGATTCTTTCGCAGAAATTTCCGGGATTATGCGCGGTGTTTTTTAGAGCGCAAACGTTTTGGTTAAGTCTCAGATGATAAAAAAGGCGGCCTCGCGGCCGCCTGATTTCAGGTACAGATTTCGTAGCAGGGAATATAGGCAGAACCAGGCAGTTTCATGCGGTGCTGAGCAACGAACCCTTGCAGGAGATCGTCCATGCGCTTCATCATCTGCGCATCCCCATGAATTTTATAGCGTCCGTACTTCTCAATGGCGCGGATGCCCACCTCTTTCACGTTACCTGCGACGATACCAGAGAAGGCGCGGCGCAGGTCGGCCGCCAGAATTTCCGTCGGCTGATCGGGGTAGAGCTTCAGGTTAGCCATGTTTTCGTGGGTCGGCTCGAACGGCACCTGGAGATCCGGCGAAATGCGAATCGCCCAGTTAAAGCTGTACGCATCACCCGTTTCGCGGCGGCACTCTTTCACCAGCGGCATCGCTTTTTTCATTTCGCGCGCCACTTCCGCCGGGTCGTCGATGATGACGCGATAGTGGCGGCGGGCCTTCTCGCCGAGCGTGTTGACGATAAAGTCGTCCAGCACGCGGAAGTAATCGGCGCTCTCTTTCGGGCCGGTCAGGATCAAGGGCAGCACTTGATCCGCATTGTGTGGGTTCATCAGAATACCGAGCAGATAAAGCAGCTCTTCCGCCGTACCAACGCCGCCCGGGAAGATGATGATCCCGTGGGCGATACGCACGAACGCTTCGAGGCGTTTTTCGATATCCGGCATGATGATAAGTTCGTTCACCAGCGGGTTAGGCGGCTCTGCGGCGATGATAGAAGGCTCTGTCATGCCGATAAAACGCCCTTCTTTATAGCGCTGCTGGGCATGGCCGACCGCCGCGCCTTTCATCGGCGCTTCCATCGCGCCCGGCCCGCAGCCGGTGCAGATGTTCAACTCGCGCAGCCCCAACTGGTTGCCGACGCGGCGGGCGTAGAGATATTCGGTTTCGTTAATGGAGTGGCCGCCCCAGCAGACCACCATATTCGGCGCCTCGCCCACGTGCAGCGCTTTCGCGTTGCGCAGGATAGAAAACACCAGGTTGGTGATATGAATGGAGTCAGTCAGATTCAGATGCTGAAAGCGCCCGGCGTTATGGATTTGCCCGTTGACGAACAGAATGTCGCGCAGTACCGCGAAGAGGTTGGCCTGCAACGAACGAATAATCTGCCCGTCGACGAACGCCTCTTCTGGCGGATTAATCAGCTCAAGCTTTACGCCGCGCTCGCGGCGCAGCACGTTGATGTCGAAATTTTCAAAGCGCGACAGCAGCGCTTTGCTGTTATCGGTCTGGCTACCGGAATTGAGAACCGCAAGCGAACAATTGCGAAACAGTTGATACAGGTCGCTGCTGGCGGTGCGCTTAAGCATATCCACTTCCAGCTGCGACAGCAGATCCATCGAGCCCAGCGGGCTAATATGTGTAATCAAGTAAGCTCCTTACGGGGCGATAAACGCCGCTCCCTCTGATTACAATAGCCCCGCCATGTGACATTTAACAACCCACCCCGCACCGCCTTCATGACGGATTTGCGGGATGTTTAGCAATTACTGACGCGCCAGACGCCCGGTGGCTGGCGTAAAGTCGCCGTTGCTGCGCCACGGGTTGATATCCAGACCGCCGCGGCGGGTGTAGCGCGCATACACACTGAGCTGTTCCGGCTGGCAGAATCGCGTGATGTCGTTAAAGATGCGCTCAACACACTGCTCGTGAAATTCGTTGTGATGGCGGAAAGAGACCAGATAGCGCAGCAGTTTTTCCCGGCAGATTTTCGGCCCGCGATAGTGAATTTGTACGGAGCCCCAGTCCGGCTGGTGCGTGATAAGACAGTTGGATTTGAGCAGGTGGCTCACCAGCGTCTCTTCCACCGTCTCTTCACCTGCGGCTCCGGAAAGCAGCGCGGCGTCGAATTCATAATCGGTGATGTGAATATCCTGATTATCGATGCAGTCGCCGCTAAGACGGGCGACCGGCTCGCCTTCCACTTCATCAAGGCGGCGAAGCGTGACGGAGACATCGCCCTGCGCGCAGGCGCGTAAATCGCGCTCCAGCGTCTCGCGTACCGCGTCCAGGCTTTCAAACTGCGTCTGGTTAAAGCTGTTGAGATATAGCTTAAAGCTTTTCGATTCCACCAGGTTGACGCTGGTCGCGTTAATCTCAACCTGACCTATCGCCACCTGCGGCAGGCCGTTGCGGTTAAGCCATGATAGCTCGTACATCGTCCAGATATCCGCGCCGTGGAAGGGCAGGGCATCGGCGCGCAGGCCCAGCGGATCGCGGTTTAAACTGCGCGGAACTGGCTGGAGCAGCGAGGCGTCGTAAACGTCGCGATAATCAGTGGATTTGCCGAGCGTCAGGCCGTGAAGCGCCTGATGATTTTCATAAGAAGTCATGTGTCACCGTGATAATACAGGTACAATACAGGGTTCAGTGTATCTTACCTGACCTGAAGAGAGAATCTGGTGCAAAACGAAGTCCAACAGGCGCTGGCGGCATTCAGCGCGCGCTACTGCGAAGCGTGGCGGCAACAGCGGGGCAGCCTGCCCGTCAGTGAAGAATATATCGGTATTTCCTCCCCGTGCATTGTATCCACCCACCCGGACGCGGTAGAGTGGGAACCTCAGCCGTTTACGCCTGAAGATTCGCTCGGCGCGGTTGAGAAGGCGCTCGACATTGTGATTCAGCCGGACGCCCATGCCTTTTACGCAAGCCAGTACGCTGGCGATATGGCCGCGCGGTATGATGACGTAGCATTAACGCTGTTACAGGCATGGAGCCAGGACGATTTCCGCCGCGTGCAGGAAAACCTGATAGGCCACCTGGTGACGCAAAAACGCCTGAAGCTGTCGCCGACCATTTTTATTGCTACGCTTGATAGCGAGCTGGATGTGATTTCGCTGTGTAACCTGACCGGTGAAGTCGTCCAGGAGACGCTCGGCACCCGCAAGCGCCGCGTGTTGGCACCGTCGCTCAGCACATTTCTGAGCCAGCTTACCCCCTTCGTGTAATCCTTTTTTGCCTGCACCCGTGTAAGAGATCTCTCACAAACCCTGTGAGAGATCGCCGTCAGAGTAAGGGTTTTCTTACGTCAGCTAAAAATGAATAGTCTTATAATTCAAAGGCCTTTGTGCTCACGCTTCGCTTACGAATGAAACTTATCTTAAATTGAACCTGTAAGCCGCCTTGTAAGTGCAGGCGGATTGCGAGATTCTATCCCTGCCGACACGGAGTGGCGCTGAAGCGAACATCAGGATGATGGCGCTTCAAAAAGGACACGCCGGAGGGCGATTCAGGGAAGGCTTCAGGATGAAGCGAAAGGACGGCGCAGGAGCGCTGAGGGACACCTCCAGGAAGGAGAATGTGAGCCGGTCAGGATTACCGGTGGGTCAGGAAGACCAGGGACACGCATCAGGATGATGCACCAGTGACATCAGGACGATGTAGGCAGGACGCGTAAACGGACGTAAGGTCGAAAGGCCGCAGGAAAAGTTGTCACGGACGAGCAGGGAGCACCGAAAAGTAGCCGGACTGCTGCGAAACGAACCGGGAGCACTGTGTTATCACAGTGCTCCCTTTTTTTATGCTTTTTTTTCTGCCGCCGGGAAATGGTATGCTGCGCGCCCGGTTTTTTTGATTCACAGAGGTTGTTATGGAACGCCATCAACGGGTTCGCCAGCAGTTGCAGCGCGTCGAGCAGGTGTTGCGTCATCATCAGCAGTGGCAAAGCGCCGCGCCGCATTCCTCCGCGTTTGAAAGCACGCAGCCTTTTTGCATGGACACGCTTGAGCCTTACGAATGGCTGCAATGGGTGTTGATCCCACGCCTGCACGCGCTGCTGGACGCCGGCGCGCCGCTGCCGCAGGCGTTTGCCGTTGCCCCTTATTATGAAGTTGCGCTTGAAGCGAGCCATCCGGCGCGCGACGCCGTTCTGGTGACGCTGGTTGAGCTGGACGCGCTGTTCGCCGGTGACGACGCGTGAGCCTCGAAATCCTTTATCAGGATGAATGGCTGGTGGCGGTCAATAAGCCGTCCGGCTGGCTGGTCCACCGCAGCTGGCTCGATCGCGACGAAAAGGTCGTCGTCATGCAGACGGTTCGCGATCAGATAGGCCAGCACGTTTTTACCGCTCACCGTCTCGACAGGCCCACATCCGGCGTGTTGTTGATGGGCCTTTCCAGCGAGGCGGGAAGGCTTTTAGCGCAGCAGTTTGAACAGCATCAGATCCAGAAACGCTACCACGCTATCGTGCGCGGCTGGCTCACCGACAGCGCCGTGCTGGATTATCCGCTGGTGGAAGAGCTTGATAAAATCGCCGATAAATTCTCACGGCAGGATAAAGAACCGCAGCCAGCCGTAACGCACTATCGCGGCCTTGCGACCACCTCGCAGCCGGTCGCCGTCGGGCGTTATGATTCAGTGCGCTACAGTCTGGTGGAGATGCTGCCGCAGACCGGCCGTAAACATCAGCTGCGCCGCCATATGGCGCATCTGCGCCACCCGATTATCGGTGACTCAAAGCATGGCGATCTGCGCCAGAACCGCGCGGCGGCCGAGCATTTCGGCTGTAACCGCTTGATGCTTCACGCCAGCGAGCTGACGCTGACGCACCCGTTTACCGGCGCGCCGCTCACTATCCGCGCAGGTCTGGATGACGTCTGGCGTCAGGCGCTGGCGCATTTTGGCTGGCAGACGCATCTCCCCGCTGCCGATGGGGTTGAGTTTCCCGCTGTGAACCCTCACGATGAAGACAGTCTGAATCCAGAAGGAGAGTAAGCGATGGCAAGCGTAGGGATTTTTGTCGGCACGATGTACGGGAATTCACTGCTGGTGGCAGAAGAAGCACAGGCGATCCTCAAAAAGCAGGGACATGACGCGACGGTATATGAAGATCCCGATATCACCGACTGGGAGCGTTATGGCGATGGGTACGCGCTCATTGTCACTTCCACGACCGGTCAGGGCGATCTGCCGGACAGCATCGTGCCGCTCTATCAGGCTATCAAAGATCAGCACGGTCATCAGCCGACGCGGCGTTACGGCCTGATTGCGCTCGGCGACAGCAGCTACAGCCATTTTTGCGGCGGCGGCAAGAAATTTGACGCGCTGTTGCAGGAGCATGCGGCGCAGCGCGTCGGCGAGGTGTTATACATTGACGCCGCGGAATATCCGGAGCCGGAAACGCTTTCCAGCCCCTGGGTCGAGCAGTGGAGCGCGCTGCTTAAGTAAACCACGCGGTCGGCGCTTTGTGCGCCGACGCGGTTTATATCCCGGAGATCCGCTGCGCTTCACGCGCCACGTTATCCATTTCATCGAGTAATTCCAGCAACTCCGGCTCCAGGTCGCTTGCGGGAACGCCGCTGCGCAACTGCTGTTCAATCAACTGACAGAGGTTTTTCAGACGCGGCACGCCGCTGTAGCCGCAGCTCCCGTGCAGTTTATGGATAAGATCGGTCAGCCCTTCCGGGTTTTCACCGACCAGCTGTTCTTCCACGCGGTTGCGAACTTCCGGTAAAAACGCCAGCAGCATGTGCAGCATATCGCGCGCCAGATCGGGTTTATTGGCGGCCTGTCGCAGGGCCAGACTCCAGTCGAGCGTGGCGTCAGCCTTCACCGCGGGGGGCGCTATCGCGGGTACACTTGCCACAACCGGCACGGCGTAGCCGGGCTGATAACGCAGCAGCATGGCGCGTAGTTTCTCTTCTTCAATGGGCTTCGCCAGATAATCGTTCATCCCGGCGCTGAGCAGCTTTTCCTTCTGCCCCGACATGGCATGCGCCGTGACCGCGATAATCGGCGTATGCTGCTGTTGCGGCAGTTTACGGATAAGCTCGCAGGCGTGAATGCCGTCCATATCCGGCATCTGGATATCCATCAGAATAATGTCGAACGGCTGCAGCATGGCGCGCTCCACCGCCTGATGCCCGCTTTCGCACAGCACCACATGCTGAACCATATCTTCAAGCAGCGCGCCGATAAGCTTCAGGTTGGCCGGGTTATCGTCCACGGCCATCACCGTCATCGGCATCCGGCTTTGATCGCCTTCCGGCAGCTCACGGGCGTGAATGAGCCGGCAGTGCTCCAGCAACAGCGGCATTAATCGCGTGGCGGTCACTGGTTTCAGCAGGCAGGCGCTGGCCCCCTCTTTTTTCAGCATTTCGGCGTTTATCTGCGCGTGGCACGGCAGGGCGAGGATCAGGCAATCGGTGAACGTCGCCGCGCGGGCCAGCTGATCGTGGCGCATCGACAGCGGCTCGCGATCCGTGACGGGCGCGGCGTACAGCAAAATGTCGTAATGTGCCTGCGGCAGTGACGCCAGATCGGGGCTGTAGACGACCGTGAGCGGCGTATTGGCCAGCAGATCGCGCGTGCTTTTCGCTGCGGCTTCGTTTTTCTCAACATACGCCAGACGCATTCCCGCCAGCATATCGGTGGCGTGGCGGTCCACCAGCGCGTTCGGGTTGAGATCAAGGCTGATATGGAACCAGAACGTCGAGCCGCGATGCGGTTGGCTGTGGAAGGAGATATCGCCGCCCATTTCGTTCACCAGCTTCTGGGTTATCACCAGCCCAAGCCCGGTACCGCCGTGGCGGCGTGAAATGCTGGCGTCAGCCTGGCGAAACGCCTGGAACAGACGCGACTGATCGCGCTCCGGAATGCCGATGCCGGTATCGCGGATTTGCACCTCGATCTGCACCTTGTTGTTACTGATGGCGCGCTTCTCAACCACGATGTCAATATTGCCGTGGTCGGTAAATTTAATCGCGTTGCCCACCAGATTCGTAATCACCTGCTGGAGACGCAGCGGGTCGCCAATGACATTGTCCGGTACGTCGTGGCGCACGCTGATGGTCAGTTCCAGCCCTTTATCATGCGCGGAGTGCGCGAGCAGCGTGACCACTTCATCCAGCGTACTGCGCAGCGGGAACGGAATGCTCTCCAGCAGCAGTTTCCCTGCCTCAAGCTTCGAGAAATCCAGCACGTCATTGATAATGCTGAGCAGGTTATTCGCCGAGCGCTCGATGGTATTAAGATGATCGCGTTGGGTGGGCGTGAGGTCAGTTTTCAGCGTCAGGCGGGTAAAGCCAATCACGCCGTTCAGCGGCGTGCGCAGCTCGTGAGACATATTGGCAAGGAATTCAGACTTGATGCGCGCCGCTTCCTGGGCGCGTTTTTTCGCCAGATCCAGCTCGACGTTCTGAATTTCCATCTGCTCCAGCGTTTCACGAAGATCAGACGTTGCCTGGTCGATATTGTGCTGCATCTCTTCATGATAAGCGGCAAGCGACATCGCCATCGAGTTGATGCCGTTTTTCAGCATATCCAGCTCGCCCAGCATAAAGCCTTCCACGCGGCTGTCGAGCTGGCCGCGGCGAATGCGGTCGACGGTATTAACCATATTGCGGATAGGCGCGGTGACGTCGCGCATCAGACGCCAGGCGAACAGCACCGCGCAGGCCATGCAAATCAGCATCATCAGCAGCGAAATCGCAATCTCCTGGTACTGCTGCAGCCGCACTGATTTCAAATCAAGCTCCAGCGCGACATAGCCCAGCGGGTTAGTGCTGAGCTTGGCCTCAGAGATTTCAGACTCATCAGGTGAATAGCGCTCGGAAACCACGGGCGTGCGCAAAATCAGCATGTCGTCGCGGCGCGTCACGCTAAGCCCGGTCGGCATGGATGCGCCGTCAGTAAGCTGCAGTTCGGAAGGGTCAAGCTGATAATTGGAGGTGACAAACAGCTTATTGTGCCGATCGTAAACCGAAATGGCGCGTACAATTTCTGAATGCCGACGATGCAGTACGCTGACCAGCTGGCGCACCGACTCCTTATTTTGCAGGCTCATGCCATATTCGCTGGCGACCGCCAGCGGCTCGATAATACTGGCACCGGCGTCTTCCAGCTGACGCTGCAAATCATGATAGCGGTGCACAACGAAGAAAACGCTGAGCAGCAGGCCGATGATAAAGGTGGGCGCCAGGATAAGAATCATCATCCGCGCCCGCAGGCTGTAGTTGGTCATGGGGTTCCGTTATGGGACAATCAGCGACATTCAGTTTATGTGAGAAATTTCCTGGCGATGGCGCAATTCTACTCTGCAAAGCGACGCGTGACGACGCGTGAAATCATAACCGTGACGGCCGACGGCCTCGATGCCTTCGGGCAGGGCGTGGCGCGCCACCACGGCAAGGCGTTGTTCATCGCCGGTCTACTGCCAGGCGAGCGCGCGGAAGTAGTGATCAGCGAAGACAAAAAACAGTTCGCCCGCGGCGATGTTAAAAAGCGGCTTTCAGAAAGCCCCGAGCGCGAGACGCCGCGGTGTCCGCATTTTGGCGTATGCGGCGGCTGCCAGCAACAGCACGCCAGCGTGGCGCTACAGCAGCGCAGCAAGGCGCAGGCGCTGAGCCGCATGATGAAGCGCGAGGTCGATGAGGTCATCAGCGGGCCTGCGTGGGGCTACCGCCGCCGGGCGCGTCTGAGCTTGAATTTCACGCCGCGCAAACCAGGCTTACAGATGGGGTTTCGCAAGGCGGGCTCAAACGATCTGGTGGATGTGCATCGCTGCCCTGTGCTTGTGCCCCGTCTTGAGGCGTTGCTGCCGAAACTTCGCGACTGCCTGAGCAGCCTTGATGGCGTTCGTCACCTTGGCCATGTCGAACTGGTGGATGTTACTAGCGGTCCGCTGATGGTCTTGCGTCATCTCAAGCCGCTAAGCGCCGCCGATCGCGAAAAACTGGAATGCTTTTCGCATTCCGAAGGCGTGGCGCTGTACCTTGCGCCACAGAGCGATACCCTTGAGCACCTTAATGGCGAGATGCCGTGGTATGAATTCGACGGCCTGCGGCTTACCTTCAGCCCACGCGATTTTATTCAGGTCAACGATGCTGTAAATCAGCAGATGGTGGCCCGCGCGCTGGAATGGCTGGAGATTCAGCCCGGCGAGCGGGTGCTGGATCTCTTCTGCGGCATGGGTAACTTTACGCTGCCGCTGGCCCGGCGCGCGGAAAGTGTGGTGGGCGTGGAGGGCGTTGCGGCGCTGGTGGAGAAAGGCGACTATAATGCCGGGCTTAACGCCTTGAAAAACGTCACTTTCTTTCAGCATAACCTGGAAGAAGACGTCACCCGGCAACCATGGGCGAAGCAAGGGTTCGACAAAGTGCTGCTCGATCCCGCGCGTGCGGGCGCGGCGGGCGTGATGCAACATATTGTGAAATTAAAACCGCGTCGGGTGGTCTATGTCTCCTGTAACCCTGCCACGCTGATGCGTGACAGTGAGACGCTGCTCGCGGCGGGCTATCGCACGGTACGGCTGGCGATGCTGGATATGTTTCCACACACTGGCCATCTGGAATCGATGGCGTTATTTGAAAGAGATTAAGTAGTCAGGCCACCGCGCGGTGCGGGCAGGCTGTCCCGAAAGGAGAGGACGATGGTTGCGGTAAGAAGTGCACATCTTAATAAAGCTGGCGAATTTGACCATGAAAAATGGGTGGCGAGCCTCGGCATCGCCAGTCAGCCGTCGTGTGAACGCTTAACCGAAACCTGGCGCTATTGCGAGCAGCAGACTCAGGGCCATCCTCAGGCGGATCTTCTGCTCTGGCGCGGTGTGGAGATGGTCGAAATCCTCACCACGCTCAGTATGGATATCGACACGCTGCGCGCCGCGCTGCTTTTCCCTCTGGTGGATGGCGGCGTGGTTAGCGAAGAGGTGCTCAAAGAGAGCGTGGGTAAATCCGTCGTCGGATTAATCCACGGCGTGCGCGATATGGCCGCCATTCGCCAGCTTAAAGCCACGCATCACGACTCTGTCTCTTCTGAACAGGTAGATAACGTGCGCCGCATGCTGCTGGCGATGGTCGATGATTTCCGCTGCGTGGTGATAAAACTTGCGGAGCGCATCGCGCACCTGCGCGAAGTGAAAGACGCGCCGGAAGATGAACGCGTACTGGCGGCGAAAGAGTGCACCAACATTTATGCGCCGCTGGCGAACCGTCTTGGCATCGGCCAGCTCAAGTGGGAGCTGGAGGATTTCTGCTTCCGCTATCTGCACCCCGAAGAATACAAGCGCATCGCAAAGCTGCTGCATGAGCGGCGCATCGACCGCGAGCACTATATTGACGAGTTTGTGACGCATCTGCGCACCGCCATGAAAGAAGAGGGCGTTAAGGCAGAGGTTTACGGGCGTCCGAAACATATCTACAGCATCTGGCGCAAGATGCAGAAAAAGCATCTGGCGTTTGATGAACTCTTCGACGTGCGCGCCGTGCGCATTGTCGCGGAACGCCTTCAGGACTGCTACGCCGCGCTCGGGATAGTTCACACGCACTATCGCCATCTGCCGGATGAGTTCGATGATTATGTCGCCAACCCGAAACCCAACGGCTACCAGTCCATTCATACCGTGGTGCTTGGCCCTGGTGGTAAAACCGTGGAAATTCAGATCCGCACCAAACAGATGCACGAAGACGCTGAACTCGGCGTGGCGGCGCACTGGAAGTACAAAGAAGGCGCGGCAAGCGGCGTGCGTAACGGTCACGAAGACCGTATCGCCTGGCTGCGTAAACTCATCGCCTGGCAGGAAGAGATGGCCGATTCCGGCGAGATGCTCGACGAACTGCGCAGCCAGGTGTTTGACGACCGCGTTTACGTGTTTACCCCGAAAGGCGATGTCGTCGATCTGCCCGCAGGCTCCACGCCGCTTGATTTTGCCTATCACATTCACAGCGATGTCGGGCACCGGTGCATCGGCGCGAAAATCGGCGGCAGGATCGTGCCGTTTACTTACCAGCTGCAAATGGGCGATCAGATTGAAATCATCACCCAGAAGCAGCCAAACCCAAGCCGCGACTGGCTGAACCCGAACCTCGGCTACGTCGGCACCAGCCGGGCGCGCGCGAAAATTCACGCCTGGTTCCGCAAACAGGATCGCGATAAAAACATCATCGCCGGTCGCCAGATCCTCGACGACGAGCTGGCACATCTCGGTATCAGCCTGAAAGAGGCCGAGAAACACCTGCTGCCACGCTACAACTTTAATGAAGTCGATGAGCTACTGGCGGCGATTGGCGGCGGCGATATTCGCCTTAACCAGATGGTGAATTTCCTCCAGGCGCAGTTCAACAAGCCCAGCGCGGAAGAGCAGGACGCCGCAGCGCTGCGCCAGTTGCAGCAAAAAACCTATACGCCGCAGGGGCGCAACACGCGGGATAATGGCCGCGTCGTCGTCGAAGGCGTGGGTAATCTGATGCACCATATTGCCCGCTGCTGCCAGCCGATCCCTGGCGACGATATTGTCGGCTTTATCACCCAGGGTCGCGGGATTTCCATCCACCGCGCCGACTGCGATCAGCTGGCGGAGCTTCAGTCGCATGCGCCGGAGCGTATCGTTGACGCCGTCTGGGGCGAAAGCTATTCAGCAGGCTATTCGCTCATTGTGCGCGTAACAGCGAACGACCGCAGCGGCCTTTTGCGCGATATCACGACGATCCTCGCTAACGAAAAGGTCAATGTGCTTGGCGTCACCAGCCGCAGCGATACCCGTCAGCAGCTGGCGACCATCGATATGGAAATCGAAATCTATAACCTCCAGGTTCTCGGGCGCGTGCTGGGTAAGCTCAACCAGGTGCCTGATGTCATCGATGCGCGCCGCCTGCATGGCGGATGACGCGCGGCGGCGCAGTCGGTAACGGCGTCGCCGCCTCTTATTTTTCCTCCTGCGTGAGGCGCGTGGCGATATCGCCACGCCTGTTTTATAAGGATTTTCCATGACTCAAATCGACCGCCTGCTCGGCATTATGAAGCGTCTGCGCGACCCGCAAACCGGCTGCCCGTGGGATAAAGAGCAAACCTTCGCGACCATCGCTCCATATACCCTTGAAGAAACCTACGAAGTGCTTGATGCCATTGCGCGTGAGGATTTCGACGACCTGCGCGGCGAACTGGGTGACCTGCTGTTCCAGGTGGTGTTTTACGCCCAGATGGCGCAGGAAGAGGGGCGTTTTAATTTCGACGATATTTGCTCCGCCATCAGCGATAAGCTTGAGCGCCGCCATCCGCATATCTTTGGCGACGCGGATTTCGGCAACAGCGCCGAGGTGCTGGCCAACTGGGAGAAAACCAAAAGCGCCGAGCGCGCTGAAAAAGCACAGCATTCCGCGCTGGACGATATTCCGGAAAGCCTGCCTGCACTGATGCGTGCGCAGAAAATCCAGAAGCGCTGTTCAGCGGTTGGCTTTGACTGGACGTCGCTTGGGCCGGTGGTCGACAAAGTGCATGAAGAGATAGACGAAGTGATGCACGAAGCGCAGCAGGCGGTTATCGACGAGGCGAAACTCGAAGAAGAGATCGGCGATTTGTTGTTCGCGACCGTCAATCTTTCCCGCCATCTGGGGGCGAAAGCGGAGACCGCGCTGCAAAAAGCCAACCGTAAGTTTGAGCGCCGTTTCCGCCAGGTCGAGGCGATTATTCGCGCGCAGGGTCTGGAAATGGAGCAGGCGAGCCTCGATCAAATGGAAGCGGCCTGGCAGACGGTTAAACGCCAGGAAGTTGATAGTTAACGTTTTTTCACGTCAAGCGCCTGTTGTTAACACTTATTTCAAACAAGCGCTTGATTTGCGTCAAAAACATTTCTGAGAAAAGGGCTATTTTCTTCCGGCTTGGGTCTGGCGAGACCAGCCGGTGATCGTGCAGAATGAAAGTTTGTGACCCCCGTCCTGTTCGGGTATACTACTTTCCCGTCCTGGTTATTCCATCGTCTTTAAACCTAACTTCTCAGGTTCAGCATGACAACGAACTATATTTTTGTGACCGGCGGGGTCGTTTCCTCTCTGGGTAAAGGCATTGCCGCAGCCTCCCTCGCAGCCATTCTTGAAGCCCGTGGCCTCAACGTGACCATCATGAAACTGGATCCGTATATCAACGTCGATCCTGGCACCATGAGTCCAATCCAGCACGGGGAAGTGTTCGTTACTGAAGACGGCGCTGAAACCGATCTGGACCTGGGGCACTACGAGCGTTTTATCCGCACCCGCATGACGCGCCGCAACAACTTCACGACAGGCCGTATCTACTCTGAAGTTCTGCGCAAAGAGCGCCGTGGCGACTATCTGGGCGCGACCGTTCAGGTTATTCCGCACATCACCAACGCTATCAAAGAACGCATTCTGGCGGGCGGCGAAGGCCATGACGTCGTGCTGGTTGAAATCGGCGGCACCGTAGGCGATATCGAATCCCTGCCGTTCCTTGAAGCCATTCGTCAGATGGCGGTTGAAGTGGGTCGCGAACACACGATGTTCATGCACCTGACGCTGGTGCCATACATGGCGGCGGCAGGTGAGGTGAAAACCAAACCGACCCAGCACTCCGTTAAAGAACTGCTGTCTATCGGTATTCAGCCGGATGTGCTGATTTGCCGTTCCGATCGCGCGGTTCCGGCTAACGAACGCGCCAAAATCGCTTTGTTCTGTAACGTTCCGGAAAAAGCGGTTATTTCTCTGAAAGACGTCGATTCCATTTATAAAATTCCGGGCCTGTTGAAATCGCAGGGGCTGGACGATTATATTTGTAAACGATTCAGCCTGAACTGCCCGGAAGCTAACCTGTCTGAATGGGAACAGGTTATTTATGAAGAAGCGAATCCGGCGGGCGAAGTCACTATCGGTATGGTCGGCAAATACATTGAACTGCCGGACGCCTATAAATCGGTTATCGAGGCGCTGAAACACGGTGGCCTGAAGAACCGCGTGACCGTCAACATCAAGCTTATCGATTCGCAGGACGTAGAAACCCGCGGCGAAGAACTGCTGAAAGGTCTGGATGCGATCCTTATCCCTGGCGGCTTCGGTTATCGCGGCGTGGAAGGCAAAATCGCCACCGCGCGCTATGCCCGTGAAAACAACATTCCTTACCTCGGCATCTGCCTCGGTATGCAGGTTGCGATGATTGAATATGCACGCAATGTTGCGGGCATGGAGAACGCCAACTCCACGGAATTTGTGCCAGACTGTAAATACCCTGTCGTGGCGCTCATCACCGAGTGGCGTGATGAAAACGGTAATGTCGAGACGCGTAGTGAGAAGAGCGATCTTGGCGGGACGATGCGTCTGGGCGCGCAGCAGTGCCAGTTGTCCGATGACAGCCTGGTGCGCAAGCTGTACGGCGAGCCAGTGATTACAGAACGTCACCGTCACCGTTATGAAGTCAACAACATGTTGTTGAAACCGATTGAAGCAGCTGGCCTGCGCGTTGCGGGCCGTTCCGGAGATGATCAGTTGGTCGAGATCATCGAAGTGCCGAATCATCCGTGGTTTGTCGCTTGTCAGTTCCACCCGGAATTTACTTCCACACCGCGCGACGGGCATCCGCTGTTTGCAGGCTTCGTAAAAGCCGCCAGCGAGTACCAGAAACGCCAGGCGAAGTAAGCAGAGTTAAAACGGCAACGCGCGACGATTTCGCGCGTTGTTTGTCTGGAGTTTTAGTTTAACTTGTACTGAGGAAAATCTAATGTCCAAAATCGTTAAAGTCATCGGTCGTGAAATCATCGACTCCCGTGGTAACCCGACTGTTGAAGCCGAAGTTCACCTGGAAGGCGGTTTCGTAGGTATGGCTGCTGCCCCGTCAGGTGCTTCCACTGGTTCCCGCGAAGCGCTGGAACTGCGCGATGGCGACAAATCCCGTTTCCTGGGCAAAGGCGTAACCAAAGCGGTTGGCGCGGTTAACGGCCCGATCGCTCAGGCTATCGTTGGCAAAGATGCTAAAGATCAGGCTGGTATCGACAAGATCATGATCGATCTGGACGGTACTGAAAACAAATCTAACTTCGGTGCAAACGCCATTCTGGCCGTTTCTCTGGCTAACGCTAAAGCTGCTGCTGCTTCCAAAGGCATGCCGCTGTACGAGCACATCGCTGAACTGAACGGCACTCCGGGCAAATTCTCTATGCCGGTTCCGATGATGAACATCATCAACGGCGGCGAACACGCTGACAACAACGTTGATATCCAGGAATTCATGATCCAGCCGGTTGGCGCTTCCAGCGTTAAAGAAGCCATCCGCATGGGTTCTGAAGTTTTCCATCACCTGGCGAAAGTTCTGAAAGGCAAAGGCATGAACACCGCTGTGGGTGACGAAGGCGGCTACGCGCCGAACCTGGGTTCTAACGCCGAAGCTCTGGCTGTTATCGCTGAAGCGGTAAAAGCAGCGGGTTACGAACTGGGCAAAGACATCACCCTGGCGATGGACTGCGCAGCGTCTGAATTCTACAAAGACGGTAAATACGTTCTGGCGGGCGAAGGCAACAAAGCGTTCACCTCTGAAGAGTTCACCCACTTCCTGGAAGACCTGACCAAACAGTACCCGATCGTTTCCATCGAAGACGGTCTGGACGAGTCTGACTGGGACGGTTTTGCATACCAGACCAAAGTGCTGGGCGACAAAATCCAGCTGGTGGGCGACGACCTGTTCGTTACCAACACCAAAATCCTGAAAGAAGGCATCGAGAAAGGCATCGCTAACTCCATCCTGATCAAATTCAACCAGATCGGTTCTCTGACCGAAACTCTGGCTGCGATCAAAATGGCGAAAGACGCTGGCTACACCGCTGTCATCTCTCACCGTTCTGGCGAAACCGAAGACGCAACCATCGCTGACCTGGCGGTAGGTACTGCGGCAGGCCAGATCAAAACCGGTTCCATGAGCCGTTCTGACCGCGTTGCTAAATACAACCAGCTGATTCGTATCGAAGAAGCGCTGGGCGAAAAAGCACCGTACAACGGCCGTAAAGAGATCAAAGGCCAGGCATAATCGCCCGACCTTTCTCTGTGAAAATGCCAGTCGATTGACTGGCATTTTTTTACTTAAAATCGACTTCCATCTGCTGCGGAATGGTCAACCCGTTCGTGGTCTGCACACAGCGTGCAATATAGTCGGTAAAGCGCGGCGGTTTCGGCATACCGAGCTTCAGCAGCTTATCATTAGAGAAACGCACGTTCAGCGTGGCGAACGCGCCATATAAACGCATCGCTTTCAGCATCAGACGCTCATTACACGGCCCGAAAATTGTTTTCAGCTCACGGCGCATTTTCACTAACGTTTCATAACTCACCTGCGCATAGTTATCCGCGATAGGCGCTTTTTCCTGGGCCTTCGCCATAGCGATATCAATGTCAGCGAAACGCACGCTGTTCTCTTCGCCGGCAGAAATATGCACCACTTCGCCTTGCGCGATATCTTTATCAAGCAGCAACAGCAACGCCGCGGCGCAATAATCTACCGGGATCACATCCACGCGGTCTTCCAGCGAGCACATAAATTTCTGAAGCATCAGCCCCATGCTGAAGACCCAGAAAATACTGGTGGAAGGCTGGCAGCCGTGATGGGTATGGCCAACCACGATAGAAGGGCGGGCGATCACCAGCGGCAGTTGCGGACAGTGCTGGCGCATCAGCTGTTCAATCGTCGATTTCGAATGCGTATAGGTCACCAGGTGCTCGGCGTTTTCACGAAACTCGGTGCTTTCAGGCACCAGTGAATGCGGCTCAGGCGTACAGGACATCGCCGTGCCCACATGCAGAAAGCGCTGCAAACCTGCCACCTCAGCCATACGGCGGGCGAACGCCAGGGTTCCTTCAACATTCACCTTCCAGATTAGCGGATTGTTGCCAAACGACGCCACGGCCGCGCAGTTAATGACATGCGTGACGCTATCAAGGCGGGTATCGTGCAGGAAACTCTCCGGCTCGCCTAAATCACCGCATAAAACTTGCGTGGTGTTCAGCATCGCAAGCTGTGCCTCGCTGAGGTTGAACTTACGCATATTGCTGAGCACGCGCGCCAGTCCGGCTTCGCTGTTCTGCGCACGCACCAGCAGCAATAAATTGATCTTTTCGGTGCGCTGAAGAATTTTTTCTAATACTGCACCGCCCAGAAAACCCGTTACGCCCGTTATTAATAAAGTCTTCATTTCTGTTATTCCACCTGGGTTAATTGGGCGGATTGTAGGAGCAAAAAAGTAAACGGCGTTTAAATAACAATGAGGCGGAAAAAGAGGAAAATTAAGGTTATTTTAAGGAAAGTCGCATGAGGCATTTTTCTATGACATCGTAATGATGAGAAAAATCCTTTCTCTATAATAAAAATATTTATCTTATTGAATTTATGTGCTTTTATTGAGTTAGCAGGAAATGATAATAAACCGAAAAATCCCACGAAAATTACGTCTGGTTACATTATTGTAGATTTAAAAAAGCCGTTGCAGATTATTCGCATCTTGCAACGGCTTTTTATTACAGCAATAACGGCAGCGTGGCGCTGGCGGTTTGTTGGCTGATTTCACGGTAATGGCTATCCGTCGCTATCAGCCCTGCTGTTAATAGTTCCACCAGCAGCATCGCACCCACTTTCGCGTTCAGCGCACCCGCATTCAGCGGGCCTTCCGGTTTGGCCGCGACAAGCAGCATATTGCTTAGTGATGCCAGCGGGCTGCGCGGCGTATTACTGAGCGTAAGCACCGGCGCGCCCGCCTTACGCGCGAGCGTCACGGCATGCAGCAGGTCGCGCGTGGAGCCAGAGCTGGAAATGGCGACCACCAGATCGGTTTCGCCAAGCGTAGTTGCGTTCATCGATGCGCGGTGCATATCGCTAAACAGATGCGCCGCTTTGCCAAGGCGCAGCAGCTTGTAATGCAAATATTCGCCAATAATAGCGCTCGCCGCGACGCCGTAAATCTGCACCGACCGCGCCTGATGCAGCGCCTGTGCGGCCTGTTCCAGCACCGCGCGATCCAGCAGTTGCGCGGTATCACGCAGCGCCTGCACCGATTCCTCCACCAGCGCGTCCAGCGCATCGCCGCTCTGCGCGCGCGGTGTCTGCCCGCGCTGAACATCCAGCGCCAGCGCCATTTTAAATTCGGTATAGCCTTTGCACCCGAGCGCGCGGCAGAGCCGCGTCACGCTGGCTTCACTGGTGTCACTCTCGCGGGCGAGTTCGGTGATAGTGAGATAAAGCACGCGCGCCGGGTCGCTCAGCACATAGTCCCCGAGTTTGCGCTGTGTGGGGCTAAACCCTGACAGCGCCTGGCGCAGCTTAAGCAGTAAATTTTCATGGTCAGACATAACAGGATCCTGAAGCACCGACGACTGCCGATGAGTGTGCGGGAAAGCCCGACAACAATGCCAGCCATTTTAAAAAAGTATGATCGGCTTCGCTATTATTGGTGATAATTTTCACAATATATTTTTATTGTGATAAATATTTTCATCAACATTACGGTGGGGGATTCACCATGGCATTTTTCAGCGGAACATCGTCAGGGCGCTGGTTTGAAAAGGCGCAGCGTTTTGGTAAATCGTTTATGTTGCCGATTGCCGTGTTACCGGCGGCGGGCCTGTTGCTTGGCGTGGGTGGCGCGCTCTCCAATCCCAACACGCTCACGGCGTATCCTTTTCTCGATGTCGGCTGGCTGCAGGCGATTTTCACGATCATGAGCAGCGCCGGGGCGATCGTCTTTGCGAATCTTTCGGTGCTGTTTGCCGTTGGCGTGGCGGTGGGGCTCGCGCGTACCGATAAAGGCACGGCCGGTCTTGCCGCGTTACTGGCGTTTCTGGTGATGAACGCTACCATCAATGCGCTGCTGACTTTGACCGGCCAGCTCGCGCAGAGCAATCCTGGCGCGGTCGGCCAGGGAATGGTGCTCGGGATCCAGACGCTGGAAACCGGCGTTTTCGGCGGCGTGGTGATTGGCCTTGTGACCTGCGCGCTGCATCAGCGGTTTAATAAAATCGCGCTGCCGCAGTTTCTGGGATTTTTTGGCGGATCGCGGTTTGTACCTATCATCAGCGCGCTGGCGGCGATTGTGGTCGGCGCGGCGATGACCGTCGTCTGGCCACATTTTCAGAAGCTGATTTTCGGGCTTGGCGGGCTGGTTGAGGCGACCGGTTATGTCGGCACGCTGCTGTATGGTTTTGTCCTGCGTATGCTTGGCCCGTTCGGCCTGCATCATATCTTCTATCTGCCTTTCTGGACGACGGCGCTCGGCGGCAGCGAAATCGTCAACGGCCAGCTGGTGGAAGGCACGCAGCGTATTTTCTTCGCGCAGCTCGCAGACCCGACCACGCAGCAGTTTTATATCGGCACATCGCGGTTTATGTCCGGGCGCTTCATTACCATGATGTTTGGTCTGATCGGCGCGTGCCTTGCGATGTACCACACCGCGAAGCCAGAGAATAAAAAGCGCGTCGCCGGTCTGCTGCTTTCTGCGGCGTTGACCTCATTCCTCACCGGCATCACCGAGCCGATTGAGTTCTCCTTCCTGTTTGTCGCGCCCGTGCTTTATGTCATCCACGCCTTCTTCGACGGGCTGGCTTTTATGCTGGCGCACATTCTGCACATCACTATCGGCCAGACATTCTCAGGCGGTTTTATCGATTTCATTCTCTTTGGGGTCTTGCAGGGCGAGGCGAAAACGCACTGGCTAATGGTGCCGCTGGTCGGCGTGCCGTGGTTTTTCCTCTATTACTTCACGTTCCGTTTCCTCATTACACGTTTCGATTTCGCCACACCCGGCCGGGAGAAAGAAACCCAGGACAGCGTGGCGATAAAAGACAGCGAGCGGGCGCAGGCCGTCGTGGCCGGGCTCGGCGGGCGGGAAAACCTTCAGGAGGTCGACTGCTGCGCCACGCGGTTGCGCGTCACCGTGAACGATGGAACCAAAGTCGATGAGGCCGCGCTGAAGGCGACCGGCGCGCGCGGCGTGATCCTTCGCGGCAATGGCGTACAGGTCATCTACGGCCCGCATGTCACGATTATTAAGAACGAAGTCGAAGAGCTATTAAGCTGAGGTCAACGATGTTAGAGCAGATTAAAGGAAAGCTGGTGGTCTCCTGCCAGGCGCTGGAAAACGAACCGCTGCACAGCCCGTTTATTATGGGGAGGATGGCGCTGGCCGCCGCACAGGGCGGGGCGGCGGGGATCCGCGCCAACAGCGTGGCCGATATCATCGCGATAAAAGAACAGGTCGCGCTGCCGGTCATTGGCATCATTAAACGGGATTATCCCGCAAGCGACGTGTTTATCACCGCGACGATGCGCGAAGTCAGCGAGCTGATGGAAGCGGCGCCTGAGATGATCGCCCTGGATGCCACCGCACGTCCGCGCCCTGGCGGCGAAACGCTCGAACAGTTCGTCGGGAAGATCCGCCATACCTGGCCTGATGTACTGCTGATGGCGGATGTCTCAAGCGTTGAAGAGGCCGTGACGGCTGAAGCGCTCGGTTTCGACTGCGTGGGCACCACGCTTTATGGTTACACGGCGAACACCCAGGGGCATCGTCTGCCGGAGAACGATTTTGCGCTGCTAAACGCCGTGCTGGCAGCGGTGACGGTCCCGGTTATTGCCGAAGGGAATGTGGACACACCGGAGGGTGCGGCGCGCTGTCTGGCGCTCGGCGCGCACGCGGTGGTGGTGGGCGGCGCGATTACGCGCCCGCAGCAAATCACTCGCCGCTTCGCCGACGCGCTGCGCTCACCAGTTGTCTGATGAGCCGCCGCCGTCACTTGAGCCGCCATCGCCCGAGCTGACGCTGTGGTGGCTGCTGTGATGGCTGGCGCTGTCGCTGCCTGAGGACGAGTGAAGGTGGCTGGTCGCAAGCCAGGCGGCGGAGGTATCGCCGGACGATGAGCCGTTACCTGCCGCGCTGAGCCGATAATTCGGGAAGGCAAACACCACGACCAGCGCCAGGATCATCAACAGAAAGGGCACGGAAAAGCTCAGCCAGAGAAAGGGCTCCACCCACGGGAAAAAGTTGCTGGTGATGGCAAGCGCGGGCGTCAGCAGGCAGGAGGTGCCGAAAAAGAGCGTCACCAGCGTTTTCTTTTTGCGCAGCATGATTAAGGCAAACAGCACGATGGCGAGAACAGGCAAGGCCAGCCAGTAAGAGAAATTCAGCAGCAACGGCTTAAGCCAGGCCTGTATCCACGAGGGCGATGTCGCAGGCGGCAGCGGCTGATGGCTGAGCAGCGCGTCGATACCGGTCAGCCCGTGACGCAGGCCCGCCGTGAGATCGCCCGCCCTGAACCAGGGCAGCATCTGTTCTTTGATTACCCGGCTCGCCAGTGCATCCGGAATCGTCTTCTGCAGCCCGCGCCCCGTTTCGATACGCACCAGACGATCGTGCCAGGCGACCAGAATCAGCACGCCATCGTTGCGCTGCGCATTGCCGAGCCGCCAGGTATTAAAAGTGCGCGTCGCAAAACGCTCCAGGTTGTCGCCTTTTAATTCCGGTAACACCAGAATTGCCGTTTGCGCGTGGGTGCGGGTATTGATAGCCGATACATCGTCAAGCAAGGCCACGTATTCCTGCCCGCTCAGCAGATCGGCGGGATCGTTAATAACGCCACGCATCGGCGGCACGTCGAGGGGCTGCGCCAGCGCGCTCCCGCTCACTAACGTCAGCGCTATTGTTAAAATGAATGACGTTAATATGCGTACCATAACTTTCGCCTTGTCCTTGTTATCCGGCTGGCCATCCCGCGCCATAGTAACTGCCGATTTACAGGCCTGCCAATGCCCTGGAATTCGGGGGGAATGCTTATCGGGCCTGGCTGCGGTGGCCCGGATAGCGCAAATGGCACATGCCAGTCCGACGGTTATCTGTAATAATTACCGTTTTAGTCATCAACTGAGTGAATCATGCAGTACCCGATTAATGAGATGTTTCAGACCCTGCAGGGCGAGGGTTATTTTACCGGCGTGCCCGCCATTTTTATTCGTCTGCAGGGATGCCCCGTAGGTTGTGCCTGGTGCGACACCAAACACACCTGGGAGACGCTCGCCGATCGGGAAGTGTCGCTTTTCAGCATTATCGCGAAAACCAAAGAGAGCGATAAATGGGGCGCGGCGAGCCCGGAAGATTTGCTGGCGGCCATTGAGCGCCAGGCTTATACCGCGCGCCATGTGGTGATCACTGGCGGTGAGCCGTGTATTCACGACCTGCTGCCCTTAACGGAGCTTCTGGAAGCACACGGTTATAGCTGCCAGATTGAAACCAGCGGCACCCATGAGGTGCGCTGTACCACGGGCACCTGGGTGACGGTTTCGCCGAAAGTGAATATGCGCGGCGGTTACGAGGTGCTGGATCAGGCGCTGATGCGCGCCGATGAAATCAAGCACCCGGTGGGGCGTATGCGTGATATCGAGGCGCTGGATGAACTGCTGGCGCGTCTGCATGACGAAAGACAGCGGGTGATCGCGCTGCAGCCGATTAGCCAGAAAGAAGATGCGACCCGCTTGTGCATTGAAACCTGTATCGCCCGCAACTGGCGGCTGTCGATGCAGACGCATAAGTATCTGAATATCGCATAAACAAAAAAGAGGGGCATGAAGCCCCTCTTTTTTGTGTGTGGCATGTGAGCGGTGGGTGCGCTGCGCTTACCCACCCTACGAGAATGCCATTGCTTTGGTATGGTAGGGCGGGTAAGCGCAGCGCACCCGCAGCAGAACTTCGCTTACCCACCCTACATACATTTAAAGATGTCCTGTGAGTAGGGCGGGTAAGCACAGCGCACCCGCCATCAGAACGCGCATCCGCCATCAAAATCACTCACACCGAAAGAAACTTATTCGCCGCGATACACGCAACCGGCGGTGCAGGTCTCTTTAATCATCACCGCGCTCAGCAGCGGCAGACGGGGTTTCATCTGATCCCAGATCCAGCGCGCCAGCACTTCGCTGGTCGGGTTTTCAAGGCCCGGAATATCGTTCAGATAATAGTGATCCAGGCTATCGTAAATCGGTTTAAACGCCGCTTTTAGCTCGGCAAAATCGATAATCCAGCCGGTATGAGGGTCCACCTCGCCCGTTATCTCCAGGCGCACCATAAAAGAGTGTCCGTGCAGACGACCGCACTTGTGGCCTTCGGGGACATGGGGGAGTCGGTGAGCGGCTTCGAAGATAAAATCTTTAAACAGGGTGGTAGGCATAACGCAGTCTCAGTCTTGCTAAAAAACCGCCGCATAGTACCGGAATTGACCGTTTTTAGCATTAACTAAAACCCTCATAAACGATAAGCGCACAAAACGCATCGCTATTTAAAAAAATAATCATTAATTTCAATTGATTGGTTAACCCGTTTTTACGCTTATGCTTATTGGTAAAACTGGTTAGTCCATTTGGTTATTTATTATTTCCATCCCTTCTTTAATTGTTATTCTTGCCGCCGTTACCCTTACTTTCTCTTCTGTTTTTGCGATAAAAAACAGCTTTGCTACTGGAACATAACGACGCATGACGACTCAGGCCCCACCGAACGCTTTGCTCCCGCTCAGCCCGGAGCAGCTGGCTCGCCTTCAGACGGCGACTCATGATTTCACCCCCACGCAGCTCGCCTGGCTTTCGGGCTATTTCTGGGGAATGGTAAACCAACAGCCAGGTGCAGCGGTGATGCAAACGCCCGCGGCGCCGGCGTCGGTGATTACGCTGATTTCCGCTTCCCAGACCGGCAACGCGCGCCGCGTGGCGGAAGCGCTGCGCGACGATCTGCTGGCGGCGCAGCTCAATGTGAATCTGGTAAACGCGGGCGACTATAAATTCAAACAAATTGCCCAGGAAAAACTGCTTATCGTCGTGGCCTCAACCCAGGGCGAAGGCGATCCGCCGGAAGAAGCCGTCGCGCTGCACAAATTCCTGCTATCGAAAAAAGCGCCGAAGCTTGATGGCACGGCTTTCGCCGTCTTTGGCCTTGGCGACACCTCTTATGAACACTTCTGCCAGGCCGGTAAAGATTTCGATACCCGTCTTGCGGAACTCGGCGCCGAGCGCCTGCTGGATCGCGTGGATGCCGATGTCGAATACCAGGCGGCTGCCCAGGCGTGGCGTCAGCGCGTGGTAGATGTCCTGAAAGCGCGCGTGCCGAAAGAAGCGCCGTCCCAGGCGGCGATCACAGCCAGCGGCGCGGTCAATCTGGTCGATTCGACCCCTTATACCAAAGAATCGCCGCTTACCGCGACGCTCTCGGTGAATCAGAAAATCACCGGTCGTCATTCAGAAAAAGACGTGCGCCATATCGAAATCGATCTCGGCGATGCGGGCCTGCGCTATCAGCCGGGCGACGCGCTCGGCGTCTGGTATCAGAACGATCCGGCGCTGGTGCAGGAACTTCTTGAGCTGCTGTGGCTGAAAGGCGACGAGCCGGTGACGGTGGGCGAGAAAACGCTGCCGCTCAGCGAAGCGCTGCAATGGCATTTCGAGCTGACGGTGAACACCGCCGCTATCGTTGAAAATTACGCGACGCTGACCCGCAGTGAAGCGCTGCTGCCGCTGGTAGGTGATAAAGCGAAGCTGCAGGACTATGCCGCCAGGACGCCCATCGTCGATATGGTGCGCTTCGCACCGGCCCAGCTTGAGGCCGACCAACTGCTCGGTTTGCTGCGCCCCCTTACGCCGCGCCTCTATTCCATCGCTTCGTCACAGGCGGAAGTCGAAAACGAAGTGCACATTACCGTCGGCGTGGTGCGTTTCGACATCGAAGGCCGCGCGCGTGCGGGCGGGGCGTCGAGCTACCTTGCCGACCGTCTGGAAGAAGATAGCGAAGTGCGTGTGTTCATCGAGCACAACGACAACTTCCGCCTGCCGGCAACGCCTGAAACCCCCGTCATTATGATTGGCCCCGGCACCGGCATCGCGCCGTTCCGCGCCTTTATGCAGCAGCGCGAAGCCGATGGCGCGACCGGTAAAAACTGGCTTTTCTTCGGCAACCCGCACTTTACAGAGGATTTCCTCTACCAGGTCGAATGGCAGCGCTATGTCAAAGAAGGGCTGTTGACCCGCATCGACCTTGCCTGGTCACGCGATCAGGACCATAAAATTTACGTACAAGATAAAATCCGCGAGCAGGGCGCGGAGCTGTGGCGCTGGATCCAGGAAGGCGCACACCTTTATGTCTGCGGCGACGCTAATCGCATGGCGAAAGATGTTGAGCAGGCGTTACTGGAAGTGATTGCGGCTTACGGCGGGATGGATGCCGAAGCGGCGGATGAATATTTAAGTGAGCTGCGCGTTGAGCGCCGTTACCAGCGAGACGTCTACTGATGAGCGAAAAATACCCAGGACCTTTGGTGGTCGAAGGAAAACTTTCCGATGCGGAACGCATGAAGCGTGAAAGTAACTTCCTGCGCGGCACCATTGCCGAAGATTTACATGACGGGCTGACCGGCGGGTTTAATGGCGACAACTTTCTGCTGATCCGCTTTCACGGCATGTATCAGCAGGATGACCGCGATATCCGCGCCGAGCGTGCTGCCCAGAAGCTGGAGCCGCGTCACGCGATGATGCTGCGCTGCCGTCTGCCGGGCGGCATCATGACGCCGCAGCAGTGGCTGGCTATCGACAAGTTCGCTGAAGAAAACACCATTTACGGCAGCATTCGTCTGACCAACCGCCAGACGTTCCAGTATCACGGCCTGCTGAAGAAAAACGTCAAGCCGGCGCATCAGATGCTGCATTCCATCGGGCTTGACGCGCTGGCGACTGCCAACGACATGAACCGTAACGTGCTCTGCACGTCAAACCCGGTCGAGTCGCAATTGCATGCCGAAGCTTACGAGTGGGCGAAGAAGCTCTCTGAGCATCTGCTGCCGCGCACCCGCGCGTATGCGGAGATCTGGCTCGATCAGGAGAAAGTGGCGACCACCGACGAAGAACCGATCCTCGGCGCGACCTATCTGCCGCGTAAGTTCAAAACTACCGTTGTGGTGCCGCCGCAGAACGAGGTCGATCTGCACGCGAACGACATGAACTTCGTCGCCATTGCGGAAAACGGCAAGCTGGTAGGCTTTAACCTGCTGGTGGGCGGCGGGCTCTCTATTGAGCACGGCAACAAGAAAACCTACGCGCGCACCGCGACCGAGTTTGGCTACATTCCGCTGGAGCATACCCTGGCGGTGGCCGAAGCGGTGGTGACGACCCAGCGCGACTGGGGCAACCGCACCGATCGTAAAAACGCCAAAACCAAATATACGCTGGAGCGCGTCGGGCCTGACGTCTTTAAAGCGGAAGTGGAACGTCGCGCAGGCGTGACGTTTGAGCCGGTGCGTCCGTATGAATTTACCGGCCGCGGCGATCGCATTGGCTGGGTGAAAGGTATCGATGATAAATGGCACCTGACGCTGTTTATCGAAAACGGCCGTATTCTCGATTTCCCGGACAAGCCGCTGAAAACCGGCCTGAAGGAAATCGCCAAAATCCATAAAGGCGATTTCCGCCTGACCGCCAACCAGAACCTGATCGTGGCGGGCGTGCCGGAAGGCGATAAGGCGAAGATCGAACAGCTCGCCCGCGCGCACGGCCTGATGGCGGGCGTGACGCCGCAGCGTGAAAACTCGATGGCGTGCGTCTCTTTCCCGACCTGTCCGCTGGCGATGGCTGAGGCGGAGCGTTTCCTGCCGCAGTTTATCGATAAAGTCGACGGGATCATGGCGAAGCATGGCCTGGCGGAGGAGCACATTGTATTGCGCGTGACCGGCTGCCCGAACGGCTGCGGCCGCGCGATGCTGGCGGAGCTGGGCCTGGTGGGTAAAGCGCCGGGGCGCTACAACCTGCACCTTGGCGGCAACCGCATTGGTACGCGTATTCCGCGGATGTATCGTGAGAACATTACCGAATCGGAGATCCTCGATAATATCGACGAGCTGGTCGGCCGCTGGGCGCAGGAGCGCGAGCCGGGCGAAGGGTTTGGCGATTTCACGGTGCGCGCCGGGATTATCCGTCCGGTGCTCGATCCGGCGCGGGATTTCTGGGAATAAGCGGTTAGCGCGGTGGGCGGTAACGGTGGATGCGCTGCGCTTATCCACCCTACAACTGCCACACGAAAGGCTGAAATTTCGTAGGGCGGGTAAGCGTAGCGCACCCGCCGACGCGTGAAGGGTTCGCCATCGCCTGGCGCGTCACCGCCACACCGGTATCACATTCATGCAAGCGAGGTTCACATGTCCGTACTCGATCTACATGCGCTGAACGCACTGGAAAAAGACGCCCGTGCCGGGGCGCTGGCCGACACCAACGCGCAGCTTGAGGCGTTAAGCGCCGAGGCGCGCGTCAGCTGGGCGCTGGAAAACCTGCCGGGCGAGTTTGTGCTCTCCTCAAGCTTCGGCATCCAGGCGGCGGTCTGCCTGCATCTGGTCACGCAGCAGCGCCCGGATATTCCGGTGATCCTCACCGATACCGGCTATCTCTTCCCGGAAACCTACCGCTTTATCGACGAGCTGACCGAAAAGCTCAACCTGAACCTGAAAATCTACCGCGCCGAGCAAAGCCCGGCCTGGCAGGAGGCGCGCTACGGCAAGCTGTGGGAGCAGGGCGTTGAAGGGATCGAGAAATACAACGACATCAATAAAGTCGAGCCGATGAACCGTGCGCTGAAAGAACTTAACGCGCAGACCTGGTTTGCGGGCCTGCGCCGCGATCAGTCCGGTAGCCGCGCGAATCTGCCGGTGCTGGGCGTGCAGCGCGGCGTCTTTAAAATTCTACCGATCATCGACTGGGACAACCGCACTGTTTATCAGTACCTCCAGAAGCACGGGCTGAAATACCACCCGCTGTGGGACGAAGGCTATCTCTCGGTGGGCGATACCCATACCACCCGTAAATGGGAGCCCGGCATGGCGGAAGAAGAGACCCGCTTCTTTGGTCTTAAACGCGAGTGCGGCCTGCACGAAGGCTAATAAAAAGCGCGCCCTGAGGCGCGCTTTTTTACTTCTCCGCTTTCGCCAGCGTTTTCACCAGCGGCAGCAGTACGCGCATCACGTCGCGACAGCGTTTGTCGATACGCCCCGGCAGCGTCTGATCCAGATATTGCAGGCTATCCTCGCGGGCGTTGTGCGCCATCGCGAGCGCATGACGCCCGCGATGGCGGGTGGCGTCATTGACGGCGGCAATCGCCAGCACCGGGATACCCGCGTTATCAAACGCGGCGGCATCGTTATCCTCAGGCAGCACGCTGTTTGCCGCGACCGGAATGCCAAAACGGCGCGCAAGCTTCACCGCGCTGTCGCGCGTGAGCTGGCGCACTGCGGCAGGCGTACGCTTACCGCTGGTAAACGCGAGTTTATCGCCCGCCACCAGATGGCTGAGGTTAATCACCAGCAGCGTCTGTTTTTTCTCAATGTCGCTCATCCGCTTAAGCAGGTTCTCCGCGCCCATGCCGCCTTCTTCTTCGCCGCTGGTGGCGATAAAGCGCACGCCGTAGCGCGTCGGCACATCTTTAAGACGCTCCGCCAGCTCCAGCATCACGCCGACGCCCGCCGCGTTGTCATCCACGCCCTGTAGCGTCAGCCCGCCAAGATTGTTATCGACATCCGCGTCGCTCTGCGGCGCATAGGTATCAAAATGCGCCATCACGATAATCTGTTGCGGCGATGTGCCTTCGTGGGCGGCAATGACAGTGCTGCCGGTCACGTTCTGCCAGTTGGTACGATGGTTTCCGGCGGTGTAGATATAGCGGCTGTGAAACGCGCGAATATCGCTCTGGTAACCGAGACGCACAAATTGCTGACGCAGATAATCTGCAGCGAGCATCTCAGCGGGCGATCCGGTCATGCGGCCTGGAAATAACGTCGCGATATGACGGGTTTGCTCACTGGCGATATCGCCGGGATGAAGGGGTTGCGAAAAAGCGGGCAGGGTGAAGCATACGCTCAGCGCCAGGCTCAGGGTGCAGTGGCGCACTGCGGAAAACATAGAACGTCCTTACTCAAAAAAGCGCGACCAGTTAATGGCGCTTAGTATGAAACTGTGACGTCGGTTATACAATTTGATTTACCGTTAAACGCCAGAAATTTCACGGCTTAAGCACTTTTTGATATTTGCATTTCTGCGGCCTTATTCCTTTGTGGAACTATAAATGCCAATTCGTAATTTCATCTGCGATCGGCCTCCCCCTATAGTCCCCTCTGGTCCCCTGTTGTTAGCGAGTTGTATCGTCGTGGAATATCTCCCGTTATTTGCTCAACTGAAACACCGCCCGGTGCTGGTGGTCGGTGGCGGCGAAGTGGCGCTGCGTAAAATCGCGCTGCTGCGTCGCGCGGGCGCCTGCGTCTCTGTCGTGGCGAAAAAGCTGCACCCGGAGCTCGCAGCGCTTGAGCAGGAAGGCGCGCTGCGCTGGCTGGCGCAGACATTTGAGCCTGCGCAGCTCGACGCCGTGTTTCTCGTTATCGCGGCGACCAGTGACGCGGCGCTCAACTGCCGGGTCTTTGATGAGGCTAACGCCCGTCAGCGCCTGGTCAACGTGGTGGACGATCAGCCGCTGTGCTCGTTTATTTTCCCCTCAATCGTTGACCGCTCGCCGCTTATCGTCGCTATCTCCTCCAGCGGCAACGCGCCGGTGCTGGCGCGGCTGCTGCGCGAGAAAATCGAATCTCTGCTGCCCGCAAGCCTCGGACGAATGGCCGAGGTAGCGGGCGGCTTTCGCGATCGCATTAAAGCGCGCATTCCCACGACCGACGGACGCCGCCGCTTCTGGGAGAAAGCCTTTCGCGGACGCTTTGCGAGCCTGATGGCCGCAGGCGACACCCGCGCCGCCGAAGCGGTGCTGGAAGCCGAACTCGACGCGCCGCAAGGCCCGCAGGGGGAAATCATTCTGGTGGGCGCGGGCCCTGGCGACGCGGGGCTGTTGACGCTGCGCGGTTTGCAGGTGATGCAGCAGGCGGACGTCGTGCTTTACGACCATCTGGTGAGCGACGGCGTGCTGGATCTGGTGCGCCGCGACGCCGACCGCATCTGTGTGGGCAAACGCGCGGGCGCGCACGCTGTGGCGCAGCATGAAACCAACCAGATGCTGATTGATTTCGCCCGCGAGGGCAAAACCGTGGTGCGCCTGAAAGGCGGCGACCCGTTTATTTTCGGGCGCGGCGGTGAAGAGCTGGAAGCGGCGAAAGCCGCAGGCGTGCCGTTTCAGGTCGTGCCCGGCGTCACGGCGGCCAGCGGCGCCACGGCCTATGCCGGTATTCCGCTGACCCATCGTGATTACGCCCAGAGCGCGGTGTTCGTCACCGGCCATTACAAACCGGACAGCGAGCCGTTCGACTGGGCGCTGCTCGCCAAAAGCCGCCAGACGCTCGCTATCTATATGGGCACCATGAAAGCGGCGGAGATAAGCCAGCAGCTTATCGCGCATGGCCGCGACGCCAAAACGCCGGTCGCGGTGATAAGCCGCGGCACGCGTGAGGATCAGCGCGTTCTGACCGGCACGCTCGACACACTCAATATTCTTGCGAAAGACGCCCCCATGCCCGCGCTGCTCGTTGTGGGCGAAGTGGTGCAGCTCCACCAGCAGCTCGCCTGGTTTCAACATTCAACCGACGCGGAAAACCCTCGTTCTTCCGTGGTGAATCTGGCTTAAGGAAAGGTTATGGATCAAAAACGACTCACTCACCTGCGGCAACTGGAGGCGGAAAGCATCCATATCATTCGTGAAGTGGCTGCGGAATTCGCCAACCCGGTGATGATGTACTCCATCGGTAAAGACTCCAGCGTCATGCTGCATCTGGCGCGCAAGGCGTTTTACCCCGGCACGCTGCCGTTCCCGCTGCTGCATGTGGATACCGGCTGGAAGTTTCGTGAAATGTACGAATTTCGCGACCGCACCGCCAAAGCCTACGGTTGCGAGCTGCTGGTGCACAAAAACCCGGAAGGCGTGGCGATGGGCATTAACCCGTTCGTTCACGGCAGCGCCAAGCACACCGACATCATGAAAACCGAAGGGCTGAAGCAGGCGCTGAACAAATACGGTTTCGACGCGGCCTTCGGCGGCGCGCGCCGCGATGAAGAGAAATCGCGCGCGAAAGAGCGTATCTACTCCTTCCGCGACCGCTTCCACCGCTGGGACCCGAAAAACCAGCGCCCGGAGCTGTGGCACAACTACAACGGCCAGATCAACAAAGGCGAAAGCATCCGCGTCTTCCCGCTCTCCAACTGGACCGAGCTGGATATCTGGCAGTACATCTACCTGGAAAATATCGAGATTGTACCGCTGTACCTGGCCGCCGAGCGTCCGGTGCTGGAGCGCGACGGCATGCTGATGATGATCGACGACGATCGTATCGATTTGCAGCCGGGCGAAGAGATCAAACCGCGCATGGTGCGCTTCCGTACTCTGGGCTGCTGGCCGCTGACCGGCGCGGTGGAATCGAACGCGCAGACGCTGCCGGAGATCATCGAAGAGATGCTCGTCTCCACCACCAGCGAGCGCCAGGGGCGCGTTATCGACCGCGACCAGGCAGGCTCAATGGAGCTTAAAAAACGTCAGGGTTATTTCTAAGGAGCCGCCATGAACACCACTATCGCACAACAGATCGCCAAAGAAGGCGGCGTGGAAGCCTATCTGCACGCTCAGCAGCACAAAAGCCTGCTGCGCTTTCTGACCTGTGGCAGCGTGGATGACGGGAAAAGTACCCTGATTGGCCGTCTGCTACACGATACCCGCCAGATTTATGAAGATCAGCTCTCGTCGCTGCATAATGACAGCAAGCGCCACGGCACCCAGGGCGAGAAACTGGATCTCGCGCTGCTGGTGGATGGCCTTCAGGCCGAGCGCGAGCAGGGCATCACGATCGACGTGGCGTACCGCTATTTCTCCACCGAAAAACGCAAATTTATCATCGCCGACACCCCGGGGCATGAGCAGTACACCCGCAATATGGCGACCGGGGCTTCGACCTGCGATCTGGCTATTCTGCTGATGGATGCCCGTAAAGGCGTGCTGGATCAGACCCGCCGCCACAGCTTTATCTCCACGCTGCTCGGCATCAAGCATCTGGTGGTGGCGGTGAACAAAATGGATCTGGTGGATTTCAGCGAAGAGACGTTTGAGCGCATTCGCCAGGATTATCTGACGTTCGCGGGCCAGCTGCCGGGAAACCTGGACATTCGCTTTGTGCCGCTGTCGGCGCTGGAAGGCGACAACGTGGCGGTGCAGAGCCAGAATATGCCGTGGTATACCGGCCCGACGCTGCTGGAAGTGCTGGAAAATATCGAGATCCAGCGCGTGGTCGATGAGCAGCCGCTGCGCTTCCCGGTGCAGTACGTTAACCGCCCGAACCTCGATTTCCGTGGTTACGCGGGCACCGTCGCGGGCGGCGTGGTGAAAGTGGGCCAGCGCGTGAAGGCGCTGCCGTCCGGCGTGGAGTCGAGCGTGGCGCGCATCGTCACCTTTGACGGCGATTTAGAGGAAGCGGGCGCGGGCGAAGCCGTCACGCTGGTGCTGAAAGATGAAATCGACATCAGCCGCGGCGACCTGCTGGTGGACGCCTCCCAGACGCTGGCCGCGGTGCAAAGCGCGGCGGTGGATGTGGTCTGGATGGCCGAGCAGCCGCTGGTGCCTGGCCAGAGCTACGACATCAAAATCGCCGGGAAGAAAACCCGCGCGCGCGTGGATAACATCCACTATCAGGTCGATATCAACAATCTGACCCAGCGCGTGGTGGAAAACCTGCCGCTCAACGGCATCGGCCTTGTGGATCTGACCTTCGACGAGCCGCTGAACCTCGATAAATACCAGGAAAACCCGGTGACCGGCGGGCTTATCTTTATCGACCGCCTCTCTAACGTGACGGTCGGCGCGGGTATGGTGCGCGAGCCGCAACAGAATGTGTATCAGGAGCCTTCCGCGTTCAGCGCGTTTGAGCTGGAGCTGAATCAGCTGATTCGCCGTCACTTCCCGCACTGGGGCGCGCGCGATCTGCTGGGAGGCAAATAATGGCGCAGCATGACGAAAATGTCGTCTGGCACGCCCACCCGGTGACCGCGGCGCAGCGCGAGCAGCTCCACGGCCACCGCGGCGTAGTGCTGTGGTTTACGGGGCTTTCGGGCTCCGGAAAATCCACCGTCGCGGGGGCGCTGGAAGAGGCGCTGCATCAGCTTGGCGTCAGCACCTATCTGCTGGATGGCGACAACGTGCGCCACGGCCTGTGCAGCGATCTGGGCTTTAGCGACGACGATCGTAAAGAGAACATTCGCCGCGTCGGTGAAGTGGCGAAACTCATGGTGGACGCCGGTCTTGTTGTATTGACCGCGTTTATCTCGCCGCACCGCGCCGAGCGTCAGATGGTGCGCGATCAGCTGGGCGAAGGGCGCTTCATCGAAGTGTTTGTGGACACGCCGCTTTCGGTGTGCGAAGCGCGCGATCCGAAGGGGCTCTATAAAAAAGCCCGCGCCGGAGAACTGCGTAACTTTACCGGTATTGATGCCGTGTATGAGGCACCCGAGAGGCCGGAAATTCATCTCGACGGTCAACAATTGGTAACAAATTTGATGGCGCAATTGTTAGACCTGCTGCGTCGCGAAGATATCATCAAATCCTGAGACCGCGCCGGGAGTCCTTTTCCCGGCCCGTCACGTCACAGGATAAGCGATGCGGAATACCACGAATATGATTGTCACCCAGGCGGATAGCGCGCCTGCCGTCGAAGAACCCACCTGGGCCTGGCCTGGTGCCGTGGTGGGCTTTATTTCGTGGCTGCTGGCGCTTGGCGCGCCGTTTCTGCTCTACGGCTCCAATACGCTCTTTTTCATGCTCTATACCTGGCCGTTTTTTCTGGCCTTGATGCCGGTGGCCGTGGTGGTCGGCGTGGCGGTCTTTTCGCTGCTGGAGCGCCGTCTGGTCTACAGCACGCTTGCCACGCTCATCAGCGTCGGGCTGATGTTCGGTCTGCTCTTTCTCTGGCTGGTGAGCTAACCTTTCGCGATTTTCACACTCTCTCTACTGGCGCATGCGCATCGGCGCGCTTTCTGTGGTACATTCTGCCGCTGTTTAATTTCTTAACCTGCACGTCGTAGCAAGCCGGGTAGAGTCCGGCGGGAAGTTATGGGATGATGAGGCCGTTTTTCAGGGGGCAGAATGGGTAAACTAACGCTGCTATTGCTGGCTTTGCTGGTCTGGCTACAGTATTCGCTGTGGTTTGGAAAAAACGGCATCCACGACTATTCCCGCGTAGCCGACGACGTGGCGGTACAGCAGGCCACGAACGCCAAACTCAAAGCGCGTAACGATCAGCTTTTCGCCGAGATAGACGATCTCAACGGCGGTCAGGAAGCTATCGAAGAGCGCGCGCGCAACGAATTAAGCATGACCAAACCGGGCGAAACCTTCTATCGTCTGGTGCCGGACGCCACAAAACGCGCCGGTGGGCCTGCGCAAAATAATCGATAACCAGAAGCGGGTTTTACACATGGCGCCTTCCTTTGCGGACGTGATTGCCGTGGTGCCGGCGGCCGGAATCGGCAGCCGTATGCAGACGGAATGTCCCAAACAATACCTCACCATCGGGAACCAGACGATTCTCGAACACGCGGTCGCCCCGCTGTTGCAGCATCCGCGCATCAGCCGGGTGATCATCGCGATAAGCCCTGCTGACACTGCCTTCGCCCGGCTGCCGCTTGCGGCGCATCCGGATATCCAGGTGGTGCGCGGCGGCGCGCAGCGGGCTGATTCCGTACTGGCCGGGCTTCAGGCCGCGGGCGACGCGCGCTGGGCGCTGGTGCATGACGCCGCGCGCCCGTGTCTTAGCGCCCAGGATCTCGAACGGCTGCTGGCCTTAACAGAAACCAGCCAGGTCGGCGGCATTCTCGCCGCGCCCGCCTGCGACACCATGAAGCGCGCGGAGCCGGGCAAACCCGCTATCGCGCATACCGTCGATCGCGAAAACCTCTGGCATGCGCTCACCCCGCAGCTGTTCCCGCTGGAACTGCTGCGCGACTGCCTGACGCGCGCGCTCGCGGAAGGCGCGACCATTACCGACGAAGCCTCGGCGCTGGAGCACTGCGGTTTCCACCCGGAGCTGGTCGCCGGTCGCGCGGACAATATTAAAGTGACCCGCCCTGAGGATCTGGCTCTGGCGGCGTTCTATCTTACCCGCTTAACCCCTATGGAGACGGCATAATGCGTATCGGACATGGTTTTGACGTACACGCCTTTGGTGGCACAGGCCCGATTATTCTTGGCGGCGTCCGTATTCCTTATGAGCAAGGGCTGCTGGCACACTCTGACGGCGATGTGGCTCTCCACGCGCTGACCGACGCGCTGCTTGGCGCGGCGGCGCTGGGCGATATCGGCAAACTCTTTCCGGATACCGATCCGGCCTTTAAAGGCGCTGACAGCCGCGAACTGCTGCGTGAAGCCTGGCGTCGTATCCAGGCGAAGGGCTACACGCTTGGCAACGTCGATGTCACCATCATCGCTCAGGCACCGAAAATGGCTCCGCACATCCCGCAGATGCGCGTGTTTATCGCCGAAGATCTGGGCTGCCATATGGATCAGGTGAACGTGAAAGCGACCACCACGGAAAAACTCGGCTTTACCGGCCGCGGCGAAGGCATCGCCTGCGAAGCCGTGGCGCTGCTGATGAAGGCTGGCGCATGAGTGATTTCAACACGCTGCGCTGGCTGCACGGTCAGCCGCAGGGGCAGGGGCGTCTGAAGGCCAGCCCGACTGATTTTCAGGTGGTCGAGGATTTAGGCTTCGCGCCGGACGGCGACGGTGAACATCTGCTGGTGCGCATCCGTAAAACCGGCTGCAACACCCGCGCGGTGGCGGACGCGCTGGCGAAGTTTCTCGGCATTGCGGCGCGTGAAGTCAGCTTTGCGGGACAGAAAGATAAATACGCGGTCACGGAGCAGTGGCTGTGCGCGCGTCTGCCGGGCAAAGAGATGCCCGCGATGCGCGCGTTTACGCTGGAAGGCTGTGAGGTGCTGGAGTTCGCCCGTCACCGCCGCAAGCTGCGTTTAGGCGCGCTGAAAGGCAACCGCTTCTCGCTGGTGCTGCGCGATATCACGCACCGCGATGAAATCGAACAGCGCCTGGGCCTGATTAGCGAAAAGGGCGTGCCGAACTATTTCGGCCCGCAGCGTTTCGGGCGGGGCGGCAGCAATATCTACCAGGCGAAGCGCTGGGCGCAAACCGGCCAGCCGCCGCGCGAGCGCAATAAGCGCGGCTTCGCGCTCTCTGCCGCGCGCAGCCTAATGTTTAACACGCTGGTCAGCGAACGTCTGCAACGCTTCGGGGTAAATCAGGTGATGGACGGTGATGCGCTGCAACTCGCCGGACGCGGCAGCTGGTTTGTCACCACCCCTGAAGAGCTTACTGATTTACAGGCTCGCGTGGACAGCGGCGAGCTGCTTATCACCGCCGCGCTGCCCGGCAGCGGCGACTGGGGTACGCAGCGCGCGGCGCTGGCGTTTGAGCAGACGACGCTTGCAGATGAAACCGAGCTGCTCACGCTGTTGACCCGTGAAAAGGTCGAGGCCGCCCGACGCGCCATGTTACTGTTCCCGCGCGAACTGCGCTGGCAGTGGCAGGACGATGCGACGCTTGAGGTGAGCTTCTGGCTGCCCGCCGGCAGCTTCGCCACCAGCGTTATCCGGGAGCTGTTTAATACCGCTGACGATGTCTCGGATATCAGCGAGTAACACCCCATTGCGTTTTCTTCTTCGCGACGCATTCAAAAACCGCCTCCGGGCGGTTTTTTTGTCTTCACGCTCAGTCAAACAGCCAGCGCCCGGCTTTCGCGGATTGCGCTTTTCCTGAACACCACTGTTTGGCTTTCCTGGCAAAAATGAACTAATAACTGATGACGCGAAGCGCGGGACGTTATTCCTCCTGCTCATGTAACGACATGATATTGCGAAAATCGACCCTACCGGACAGCGGCATCGCGCGTTAGAATGCCAGCGAGCGGCTATCCGGCCTTCTGCCTGAATCAGCTTCAGCGCAGGCAAACTGAAAAAGCAGAATGAGATTTAGGAATCACGCTTGCATGTTTAACACCAGGAAAGGATTACGCGCGTTATGCGGATATTGTTAAGTAATGATGACGGGATCCACGCGCCGGGCATTCAGGCGCTGGCGAAAGCGCTGCGTGAATTCGCCGACGTTCAGGTAGTGGCTCCCGACCGCAACCGTAGCGGCGCGTCTAACTCCTTAACGCTCGAATCTTCGCTTCGCACGTTCACCTACCCCAACGGCGACATCGCGGTGCAGATGGGCACGCCCACCGACTGCGTCTTCCTCGGCGTTAACGCGCTGATGCGCCCGCGCCCCGATGTGGTGGTCTCTGGCATTAACGCCGGGCCGAATCTTGGCGATGACGTCATTTACTCCGGCACCGTGGCCGCGGCGATGGAAGGCCGTCATCTGGGCCTGCCGGCGCTCGCGGTGTCTCTTAACGGCCACGAGCACTACGAGACCGCCGCTGCCGTGACCTGCACGCTGTTACGGGCGCTGGCCCGCGAGCCGCTGCGCACCGGGCGCATCCTCAATATCAACGTGCCCGATCTGCCGCTTGAGGAGATCAAAGGCATTCGCGTTACCCGCTGCGGCAGCCGTCATCCGGCGGATAAAGTCATTCCGCAGGACGATCCGCGCGGCAACACGCTCTACTGGATTGGCCCGCCGGGCGAGAAGCTCGACGCCGGCCCGGATACCGATTTTGCCGCGGTGGACGAAGGCTACGTCTCCGTCACGCCGTTGCATGTCGATTTAACCGCGCACAGCGCGCAGGATGTGGTAACCCGCTGGTTATCCAGCGCCGGAGTGAACGGGCAATGGTAAACAATCGTGTTCAGACCCTTCTGAATCAACTGCGTGCTCAGGGCATTAAAGATGAACGCGTGCTTGAGGCGATTTCGCGCGTGCCGCGTGAAAAATTTGTCGATGAAGCGTTTGAGCACAAGGCCTGGGAAAACGTTGCGCTGCCTATTGGTTCAGGGCAAACCATTTCTCAGCCTTATATGGTGGCGCGGATGACCGAGCTTCTGACGCTCACGCCCGCCTCCCGGGTGCTGGAAATCGGCACCGGCTCCGGCTACCAGACGGCGATTCTGGCCCATCTGGTGCATCATGTCTGTTCTGTCGAGCGCATTAAAAGCCTGCAATGGCATGCCAGACGGCGTTTAAAGCAGCTCGATCTGCACAATATCTCCACCCGCCACGGCGATGGCTGGCAGGGCTGGCAGGCGCGCGCGCCATTTGACGCTATTATTGTGACTGCCGCTCCGCCTGAAATCCCGACAGCCTTGCTGTCGCAACTGGACGAGGGCGGCATTCTGGTTCTTCCCGTGGGCGACGAACAGCAGGTGTTAAAGCGCGTTCGTCGGCGGGGGAGCGAATTTATTATCGACACCGTAGAAGCCGTACGCTTTGTGCCTCTGGTAAAAGGGGAGCTGGCGTAAACCAGGAATTTTTCCTGAGTTTTTAGCGCGTTTTTGGCGTATGGTGGGCGAAAATCGCGCCGGCCAGACGCCGGGCAGAGCGGTTGTCATCGTATTTATAGAGAAGTAAACCATTCCAGGGGGATAAATGAGCGCGGGAAGCCCAACCTTCACAGCACGCCGTGTCGCGGCGCTGTCACTGATTTCGCTTTGTCTGGCGGCATGTAATTCAAATAACTCCTCCGCACCGGCGCCTGTCAGTTCCGTTGGCGGCAGCGCGAGCAGCAGCGCAGAAGCCAGTTCCGGCGCAGGCGGCGGGATGATTATGCCGCCATCGAATATCTCCACGCAGGCAAGCCAGCCGCAGATTCAGCCAGCGCCGGTTCAGCCAGCGCCGGTTCAGCCGCAGATAAGCCAGCCGCGTCAGGCGCAGGTTATTCCCGAACAGCCGGTTCAGACCCAGAACGGCCGTATTGTTTACAATCGCAAGTATGGGAATATTCCGAAAGGCAGCTATGCGGGCGGCAGCACCTATACCGTAAAACGCGGGGATACGCTGTTTTATATCGCCTGGATTACCGGGAACGATTTCCGTGACCTCGCGCAGCGTAACCATATTGAAGCCCCGTACAGCCTTAATGTCGGTCAGACGTTGCAGGTAGGTAACGCATCTGGTACGCCGATCACAGGTGGCAATGCAATTACACAAGCTGATGCAAGCGCACAAGGAATAGTCTCAAAACCTGCGCAAAATACCAGCACAGTAGTTGCGTCCAAACCGACAATTATTTACTCTGAGGATTCAGGTGAACAGAGTGCTAACAAAATGTTGCCTGGGAATGTGAGCTCTGGGGCAGTCGTGGCTCCTTCCACAGCACCTGTTGTTAGCACGCAAGAACCGACCGTAAGCAGCACGACCAATAGCGCACCTGTCGCTACCTGGCGCTGGCCGACTGAAGGCAACGTTATCGAGAACTTCTCCGCCGCTGAAGGGGGGAATAAAGGGATCGATATCGCAGGCAGCAAAGGACAGGCAATCATCGCGACCGCAGATGGTCGTGTTGTGTACGCCGGTAATGCGCTTCGCGGTTACGGTAATCTTATTATCATCAAACACAACGATGATTACCTGAGTGCCTACGCCCATAACGACACAATGCTGGTCCGGGAACAACAAGAAGTTAAGGCGGGGCAGAAAATCGCTACCATGGGTAGCTCCGGAACCAGTTCAACACGCTTACATTTTGAAATTCGTTACAAGGGGAAATCCGTAAACCCGCTGCGCTATTTGCCGCAGCGATAAATTGGCAGAGTGCGCTTCTTCAGGCGCTTTGCTCAGGGATCACGGGTAGGAGCCACCTTATGAATCAGAATACGCTGAAAGTTCATGACTTAAATGAAGACGCGGAATTTGATGAGAACGGAGTAGAGGCTTTTGACGAAAAAGCCTTGGTAGAAGAGGAACCCAGTGATAACGACCTGGCTGAAGAAGAGCTGCTGTCGCAGGGTTCAACACAGCGTGTATTAGATGCAACTCAGCTGTATCTTGGTGAGATTGGTTATTCGCCTCTGCTAACCGCTGAAGAAGAAGTTTATTTCGCACGCCGCGCTCTGCGTGGTGATGTAGCCTCCCGCCGTCGCATGATTGAAAGTAACCTGCGTCTGGTGGTGAAGATTGCCCGCCGTTATAGCAATCGTGGTCTGGCGCTGCTGGATCTGATTGAAGAGGGCAACTTGGGGCTTATCCGCGCTGTTGAGAAATTTGACCCGGAACGCGGGTTCCGTTTCTCTACGTACGCAACCTGGTGGATTCGTCAGACCATCGAACGGGCAATCATGAACCAAACCCGTACGATTCGCCTGCCGATTCACATCGTAAAAGAGCTTAACGTCTATCTGCGTACCGCTCGTGAACTGTCCCATAAACTGGACCACGAACCGAGTGCAGAAGAGATTGCAGAACAGCTGGATAAACCAGTTGACGACGTTAGCCGTATGCTGCGCCTGAACGAGCGTATTACCTCTGTTGACACCCCGCTGGGTGGCGATTCAGAGAAAGCGCTGCTGGATATCCTGGCCGATGAGAAAGACAACGGCCCGGAAGACACCACGCAAGACGATGATATGAAACAGAGCATCGTCAAATGGCTGTTCGAACTGAACGCCAAACAGCGTGAAGTTCTGGCCCGTCGTTTCGGTCTGCTCGGTTACGAAGCGGCAACGCTTGAAGATGTCGGCCGTGAAATTGGCCTGACTCGTGAACGTGTTCGCCAGATTCAGGTTGAAGGCCTGCGCCGTCTGCGTGAAATTCTGCAGGGCCAGGGGCTGAACATCGAAGCGCTGTTCCGCGAATAATCACCATTCCCGTCAAAAGGGCCAGTCATCCGACTGGCCTTTTTCTTTTGTGCCTTACGCCTGCCGTGTTTCATGCAAGTGACGCCAGCGCGGCTCTCCCTCATGAAGTTCAAACACGACGGTTGACCAGCGCACCGTGCTCTCCTGCGCTATCCGCTGCGTTTCGCGATACCCTACAACCGCGCCTTCGGGCCATTCGGCGATCACCGAAAGCGCGTCCACCTGAATCTCAAGCCCGGGTTTACTGCCGCCCGCAGCGGTAAAGAACGCGTTAAGCGCGTGCATATCGAGCGGCACGCCGTTCAGCGGGATCATGGAATAGTCCGGGCTAAAGCGGCCCAGCAATTCCTGGACATCGCCCTCGCCCCGGCCGAGCCAGCGTTCAATCGCCACATGGGCGTCGAGAACTTCTTTAAACCAGCGATTCATCACTTCTCCTTCTTTTCGACAAATGACAGCGTGACAGCCTGACGGGGCAAGCGCCACGCGAAAACCAGCGGCACCAGCGTCAGCGCCGCCGCGAGGGTAAACGTCGCCTGCCAGGCGATAAGTGGCGAAAGCCACATCAGCAGCGCATTCAGCGCGAGGCTCACCAGCGTGACGCCAAAGCAGAAGCTGAGCTGGCGGTTGATATTCCACAGCGCGCTGGCGTCGGGCATATTGGCGTTGGCGGTATGCAAAAACGCGCTGCTCTGCGCGGTACTGCTGCACAGGCTGCCGCCTGCGCCCATCAGAAAGAACGCCGTCACCAGCAGCGCCCACGGGCTCTGCGCATCGGTTTGCGTCAGCAGCACAATCCCGCCCGCCTGCAACAGGCAGCCGAGGGAAATTAACGGCCGCGGGCCGAGGCGGTTAAACAGGCGGGCGGTCGCGGAAATCGCCATAAATGACGCCACCGACCACGGCACCATCAGCGCGCCGCTGGCGGCAGGTGAAAGCCCCGCGACGGTTTGTAGCCAGAACATGCCGACCACGTTAACGCCAATAAACATGCCGGGCACGCACTGATAAACCAGCATCGAAAAACGCATCAGCGGCTCGCCCAGCAGATGCACTCTCAGCAGCGGCGCGGGATGACGACGACAGCGGCGCAGCATCAGCGCCATAAGCACCATGCCCGACGCCAGACCTGCCGCGGCAAGCCACGGCGCCGTTTTTTCGCTAAGCCCGTTCAGCCCGAACAGCACCAGCAGCAGGCCGCCTGCGCCGGTAATAACGCTTATCGTATCGAGCGGGCGTTTATCGGGCGCTGGCGCATCGGGTTTGAGCCAGCAGAACGCCATCACAAGCGCCAGCATCGAGAGCGGCAGGCTCGCCAGAAAAACCCACTGCCAGCCCGCCGTCTGAACAATAACCCCGCCTGCGACCGGCGAAAGCGCCGGTGCCAGCAGGCCCGTCAGCATCACGGCGGAAGAGAGCCCGGCACGCTCGTGTTTTGCATATAACTGCCAGACCAGCGCCTGCCCGACCGGGATCAACACGCCGCCGCCCGCGCCCTGGATGATGCGCCAGAAGATGAGCGACTCCAGTGACGTCGCCATACCGCAGGCCGCTGTCGCCACGGTGAACAGCGCCAGCGACAGTAAAAACAGACGCCGCGCGCCGAGGCGCTGCGTGAGCCAGGCGCTGAGCGGGATAACCACCGTCAGCCCGGCTATGTAGGCGTTGCTAATCCATGAAAGCTGCGTCACTGACGCATGCAGCGCCTCGCCAATGGCCGGAAAGGCCACCGCCGCGATAAACATATTGATGAGATCGAGAAAAAAGCCCAGCAGATAAATCAGGGTAACTCTGTTTCGATAGGTCATGGCACGCCCTCTGTGGAAGAGGGGCACTCTAACCGCTCGCCATGAAAGGAAAAACGGCGTCCGGGTTGATATACTGTCAAACCCTTTTTGACAATCGGCGCAAAGACGATGCTGAATTTATCGCGGCTGGCTATGTTTGTCGCCGTTGTGGACGCGAAAAGTTTTACCGGTGCCGCAGCGGCGCTCGGGCAGACCAAAGCTGTAGTCAGCTTTAATATCCGCCAGCTTGAAAGCGAACTCGGCGTGACGCTGCTGCTGCGCTCGACGCGCCGCCTGACGCTGACCGACGCGGGCGAGCGGTTATACCAGCGCAGCCTGGTATTGCTGAAAGATGCTGATGCGTTGCTGGACGATGTGCAGGCAAGCCATGATGGGTTCAGCGGCGAGCTGCGTGTGACCACCACGCCGGAATATGCAACGCACGTGGTCGGCCCGGCGCTCGCCGCCTTCAGCCGCGCGCATCCGGCGCTGCGCATCCGCCATTTCTCGTCGTCGCAGCACGCCGATTTAATCTCAGAGCGGGTGGATGTCGCTATCCGGCTCGGCACGTTGCAGGATTCCGCCTACCGTGCGGCGCTGATTTCCCGTTTTGATATTTTCCCCGTCGCGTCGCCCGCGTGGCTTGAGCGCCACCCGATCTCAACGCCCGGGGCGCTCGGCGATGCGGACTGGCTGGTGCATACCCGGCTGGCGTCGCCACTGCGCTGGGAACTCACCGGCCCGCACCACGAGACGCTGTGGTTTGAGATAACGCGCCCGCCCGTGATTGCGGCCGACGGCGCAGGCGCGCTGATGACGTTCGCGCTGGAGGGCTGCGGCGTGGCGCTGCTGCCCGCGTGGCTGGTTAAAACCGCGCTGGAAGAGGGCAGGCTGGTGCGGCTGCTCCCTGCGTATCGCTTCCCCGCGCAGGGCGTTTATGCGGTTTACCCCGACGCGCGCCACGTTTCCGGCAAAGTGCGGGGGTTTATCGATTTTCTGCGCGCCCGCGAAGCGCAGGCGACAGCCGGAAAATAGCGTTACGGTTTGTCTATCATCCGCGTGATGAGTGCTGCGAACAGCGCCCGCTCTTCGGCGTTCAGCTTGCCTAAAAACGCTTCATCCACGGCGTCGCCCTTCGGAATACTGGCGTGCAACAGCGCCTCGCCTTCTGGCGTGAGGTATATAAACCGGCGGCGCTTATCCTCCGGCGCGCTTTCACGGCGCACCAGCCCGCGGCTCTCCATCCGGCTCAGCATTTCGGCAAGCGTCGCTTTGGTGCTGACGGCGGCTTCGGTCAGCGCCACCTGTTCGATGCCGGGGTTTTCGGCTATCGATCGCAGCACCGCGTATTGCGGCTTGGTCAGCTCAGGCAGCGCCAGCTGCCACTGCGCCGTATGCTGCTGAAAAAGCTGGCGTAACAGATGAAAGGCTTGTTGTTTTACGGCCATATACTCTCCGGGATCAGGATCTTCTCACCATCATAACCGCTGCGATGCGGAAAGCTAACGCGGCGCTTTTTAGCAAAAAGTGTGACTGTACACGAACGATCTTGCCAGATTCCCCTGCCGGGCGTACTTTTAATTTATATGTTCGTACACGAACAATAATTGAGGTAACGCATGAGGCTAATTGTCGGAATGACGGGCGCAACCGGCGCGCCGCTTGGGGTCGCGCTGTTGCAGGCGCTGAAAGCGATGCCCGAGGTGGAAACCCATCTGGTGATGTCAAAGTGGGCGAAAACCACGATTGAACTGGAAACGCCGTTCTCCTGGCAGGATGTCGCGGGGCTGGCGGATGTGGTGCACAGCCCGGCAGATCAGGCCGCGACGATCTCCTCAGGATCGTTTCGCACCGACGGCATGGTGATCATTCCGTGCAGCATGAAAACCCTGGCGGGCATCCGCGCGGGTTACGCCGACGGGCTGGTGGGCCGCGCCGCTGATGTGGTGCTGAAAGAGAACCGAAAACTGGTGCTGGTGCCACGCGAAACACCGCTTAGCACCATTCATCTGGAAAACCTGCTGGCGCTCTCGAAGATGGGCGTGGCCATCGTGCCGCCCATGCCCGCCTGGTACAACCATCCCGCGACGATCGACGACATCATCAACCATATCGTCGCTCGCGTACTCGATCAGTTCGGGCTCGATGCCCGCAACGCCCGCCGCTGGCAGGGGCTGAATTCTGCGAAAACAGCCGACACCCATTCATCACGAGGAGGAAACACGCATGGCGTTTGACGATCTGCGCAGCTTTTTGCAGGCGCTTGAAGAGCAGGGACAACTGCTGAGGATCAGCGAAGAGGTGCAGGCGGAGCCAGATATCGCGGCGGCCGCCAACGCGACCGGACGCATCGGCGAAGGCGCGCCCGCGCTCTGGTTTGACAATATCCGCGGCTTTACCGACGCGCGGGTGGCGATGAACACCATTGGTTCATGGCCGAACCACGCGATCTCGCTCGGTCTGCCGCCTGCCACACCGGTAAAGCAGCAGATAGAAGAATTTATTCGCCGCTGGGATACCTTCCCGGTCGCGCCCGAACGCCGCGATAATCCGCCATGGGCGGAAAACAGCGTCGACGGTGATGACATTAACCTGTTCGACATTCTGCCGCTGTTTCGCTTAAACGACGGCGACGGCGGGTTCTACCTTGATAAAGCGTGTGTGGTCTCGCGCGATCCGCTCGATCCCGAACACTTCGGCAAGCAGAATGTCGGCATCTACCGGATGGAAGTGAAAGGCAAGCGCAAGCTCGGGCTGCAACCGGTGCCGATGCATGACATCGCGCTGCATCTGCATAAGGCCGAGGAGCGCGGCGAGGATTTGCCGGTCGCCATTACGCTTGGCAACGATCCGATCATTACGCTGATGGGCGCCACGCCGCTGAAATACGATCAGTCTGAGTATGAAATGGCGGGCGCGCTGCGTGAAAGCCCGTACCCGATAGCCACCGCGCCGCTGACCGGTTTCGACGTGCCGTGGGGGTCGGAAGTGATCCTCGAAGGGGTGATTGAAGGACGCAAACGCGAGATAGAAGGGCCGTTCGGCGAGTTTACCGGGCACTACTCCGGCGGGCGCAACATGACCGTGGTGCGTATCGATAAAGTCTCTTATCGCACCAAACCGATTTTCGAATCGCTCTATCTCGGTATGCCGTGGACCGAAATCGACTACCTGATTGGCCCGGCGACCTGCGTGCCGCTTTACCAGCAGCTTAAAGCGGAGTTCCCGGAAGTGCAGGCGGTGAACGCGATGTATACCCACGGGCTGCTCGCGATTATCTCCACCAAAAAACGCTACGGCGGTTTCGCCCGCGCGGTGGGCCTGCGTGCGATGACCACACCGCACGGGCTTGGCTACGTGAAGATGGTGATTATGGTGGATGAGGATGTCGATCCGTTCGATCTGCCGCAAGTGATGTGGGCGCTGTCGTCTAAGGTCAACCCGGCGGGCGATCTGGTGCAGTTGCCGAATATGTCGGTGCTGGAGCTTGATCCTGGCTCAAGCCCGGCGGGGATTACCGACAAGCTGATTATCGACGCCACGACGCCGGTCGCGCCGGATAACCGCGGGCATTACAGCCAGCCGGTGAAAGACCTGCCGGAAACCCCGCAGTGGGTAGAGAAGCTGACCGCCATGCTGGCTAACCGTAAAAAATAAGGAGACGAGATGATTTGTCCACGTTGTGCCGATGAAACCATCGAAATCATGGCGACGTCGCCGGTGAAAGGCGTCTGGACGGTGTATCAGTGCCAGCATTGTTTGTACACCTGGCGCGACACCGAGCCGCTGCGCCGTACCAGCCGCGAGCATTACCCCGAGGCGTTCCGGATGACGCAGGCCGATATCGATAACGCGCCGGAAGTGCCAACGGTGCCGCCGCTGCTGGCGGATGGTAAGCGTTAACCCTCTGGTGCGATGGTTTAAATGGCGGGTGTGAAACTTTAAACGGCGGGTGCGCTACGCTTACCCGCCCTACACGACAAAATGATGGCATTCACGTAGGGTGGGTAAGCGAAGCGCACCCACCATTCACGCCCCGCCATCACCAACGACATCCACCCTACGAAACATAAGGCGTTGAAATTATGTAGGGCGGGTAAGCGAAGCGCACCCGCCACCTCAAACTACCCATCTACCACATCAAACTTACACCAGGCTTTTCAGGCGGTAGATCCACTCCAGCGCCTGGCGCGGCGACAGCGAATCCGGGTCGAGATTCTCCAGCGCCTCTACCGCCGGGCTGGTATCTTCGGCGGCGGCGAGCAGCGACATCTGCGTGCCGTCCACCTGCGTTGCCGCCGCGTTACCGGAAAGGCTCTCCAGCTCGCGCAGCTTCTGGCGCGCGCGCTTAATCACCTCTTTCGGCACGCCCGCCAGCGCCGCAACCGCCAGGCCGTAACTCTTGCTCGCGGCGCCGTCCTGAACGCTGTGCATAAACGCTATCGTATCGCCATGCTCAATCGCATCCAGATGCACGTTGGCGACGCCTTCCATCTTCTCCGGCAACTGGGTCAGTTCGAAATAGTGCGTGGCGAACAGCGTCAGCGCTTTAATACGGTTGGCGAGGCTCTCCGCGCACGCCCACGCGAGCGACAGCCCGTCATAGGTAGATGTGCCGCGGCCAATCTCATCCATCAGCACCAGACTGTGCTCGGTGGCGTTATGCAGGATATTGGCGGTTTCGGTCATCTCGACCATAAAGGTCGAACGCCCGGAAGCCAGATCGTCGGCGGCGCCCACGCGGGTAAAAATGCGATCGATCGGGCCGATTTCCGCCTGTTCGGCGGGCACGAAGCTGCCGATATACGCCATCAGCACAATCAGCGCCGTCTGGCGCATATAAGTGCTCTTACCGCCCATGTTCGGGCCGGTGATAATCAGCATCCGGCGCTGCGGGCTGAGCGACAGCGGGTTGGCGATAAACGGCTCGTTCAGTACGCGCTCCACCACCGGGTGACGGCCTTCCACCAGGCGAATGCCGGGCTTGTCGGTCAGCGTCGGGCAGTGATAGTTCAGCGTGTCGGCGCGCTCGGCAAGGTTTGTCAGCACGTCGAGCTCAGCAAGCGCCGCGGCGCTTTTTTGCAGTTCCGCCAGGTGCGGCAGCAGCAGATCGAACAGCTCGTCATAAAGCTGTTTTTCCAGCGCCAGCGCTTTGCCTTTGGAGGTCAGAACTTTGTCTTCATACTCTTTGAGCTCAGGGATGATATAGCGCTCGGCGTTTTTCAGCGTCTGGCGGCGTACATAGTGAATCGGCACCATATGGCTCTGCCCGCGGCTCACCTGAATAAAGTAGCCGTGCACGGCGTTGAACCCTACCTTGAGCGTGTCGATGCCGAGCTTCTCGCGCTCGCGGATCTCCAGGCGGTCGAGATAATCGGTCGCGCCGTCGGCCAGCGCCCGCCATTCATCAAGCTCTTCATGGTAGCCAGGCGCAATCACGCCGCCGTCGCGCACCAGCACCGGCGGCGCTTCAATAATCGCGCGCTCCAGCAAATCTCTCAGCTCAGCGAAATCGCCCATCTGTTCGCGCAGCGTCTGTACATACTCAGCGTCAATATCGGCAAGCAGCGTATTGAGCGTCGGCAACTGCTGGAAGGCGTGACGCATGCGCGCCAGATCGCGCGGGCGGGCGGTACGCAGCGCCAGGCGCGCCAGAATACGCTCCAGATCGCCCACCTGGCGCAGCACCGGCTGGATCTCTGTGCTGTATTCCATTAGCGCCGCGATGGCCTGCTGACGGTGGCGCAACACGCTCGTATCGCGCACCGGCATATGCAGCCAGCGTTTTAACATGCGGCTGCCCATCGGCGTGACGGTGCAGTCGAGTACGGAGGCCAGCGTATTTTCCACCCCGCCCGCCAGATTCTGGGTGATCTCCAGATTACGGCGCGTGGCGGCGTCCATAATGATGCCGTCCTGCTGGCGCTCCATGGTGATCGAGCGGATATGCGGCAGGCTGGTGCGCTGCGTGTCTTTCACGTATTGCAACAGACACCCGGCGGCGCACAGCCCGCGCGGCGCGTTCTCAACCCCAAAGCCCACCAGATCGCGCGTGCCGAATTGCAGATTAAGCTGCTGGCGCGCGGTATCGAGTTCAAACTCCCAGAGCGGGCGACGACGCAGGCCGCGTCGGCCTTCAATCAGCGACATCTCGGCGAAATCTTCCGCATACAGCAATTCCGCCGGATTGGTGCGCTGTAATTCCGCCGCCATGGTCTCGCGGTCCTGCGGCTCGCTTACGCGAAAACGCCCGGAGCTGATATCAAGCGTTGCGTAACCAAAGCCTTTGCTATCCTGCCAGATGGCGGCCAGGAGATTATCCTGACGCTCCTGCAACAGCGCTTCATCGCTGATGGTGCCGGGGGTGACGATGCGCACCACTTTGCGCTCCACCGGGCCTTTTGACGTGGCCGGGTCGCCAATCTGCTCGCAAATCGCCACCGACTCGCCAAGGTTAACCAGCTTCGCCAGATAGTTTTCCACGGCGTGGTGCGGCACGCCCGCCATCGGGATCGGCTCGCCCGCCGAAGCGCCGCGTTTGGTCAGCGAAATATCCAGCAACTGCGACGCGCGTTTCGCATCGTCATAAAAGAGTTCGTAAAAATCGCCCATGCGATAAAACAGCAGGATGTCAGGGTGCTGCGCCTTGAGCTTCAGATACTGCTGCATCATGGGCGTGTGGGCGTCGAAGGTTTCGCTTGTGCTCATGGAGTGGAGATGTCCATTTCGTTGGATTTCAAAAGGATGTGATATTTGTAGTTATCGTGGGTTATCACGCAGAAGGGTATGATAACCAAGTCTCGGGAGCAGGGAAACTGGTGGCGTGCGGCAATGCGCGACACCCTGAAGCCGGGTCGCAAAAATGCGCGCCGAGGAACCGCGCGTGGGCAGGGCTCCTCTTTTTTACTGATAAAAAACCGCGCCGCAATCATTCGCGATTTTACATCTGGTCACGCCTTTATTTGTCCTTAAACTCGTCCAGATGTTTAATCTGCCGACCGCGCTCATTAAAGTTTTCCGGGCGCAACCAGGCGCGCAGCGCTTTGGCGTGATGCGGCCATTCGGCTTCGACAATCGAATACCAGTTCACATTACTGTTGCGGCCTTTTCGCACCTGACATTCCCGGAATGTCCCTTCATAAATAAAGCCGAGACGTTGAGCAGCCTGAATGGCAGGCGTATTCAGCTCATCGGTTTTCCATTCGCAGCGCCGGTATTTTAATTCTTCGAAAACATACGCCAGTAATAAGCAGATAGCCTCCGTACCGTAATGGGTTCTTTTCATGGAAGGCGACCAGTTCACATTGCCAATTTCAATCACGCCGTGGGTTTTATCGACATTCATCAGGCAGAGTGTGCCGGTGGGCTGGCCGCTAATATTTTCCAGCACGGTGAAATACCAGGCGTCCGGCGTGGCCTCCAGACGACGCAGATAATATTCAGTGGCGGTCAGCGTCGGCGGGCGCTCATCGGCGAGATAAGTCCAGTCGCGGGTGTCGTCAATGCTGTGCCAGGCGTGGTGCAGCGCCAGCGCGTGGCGCACGCTGACTGGCTCAAGGTGACAAAAATGCCCGGCGAACATTTTCTTTTGTGGCAGCTCACGCGGTTTCCACTCCGCCACGGGCTGGCCGACATACTGACCGAAGCTGTTTAGCTCTTTCATTGTGCCTCCTTAAAACCCGGAAGGGGACGTTCTGGAACGCTCGCGGGGTGAAAGGGATACTTTGACTATCGGTCAAAAAGGTAAGGTTTTTATCTTTTTATTTTAAATTATGGCGTCGTTCGCATATTTCAGCCGGGTGGATAAAGTTTGTGCGCGCTATTCCGATAACAGCTTCACACGAGCGCCTTGTTCAGGGGATAGTTAACGATGATTAAAAATATAAAAGTGGTTAGCGGGATTATTATTATCCTGTTGACCTTTACGGTGTTGCAGATGGTCACCGGCAGCCTTTTTTATTCGGCAGTCAATAATGACAGAAATAATTTCCAGAATGCGAATTTACTTAATTTTCAGCAGGAGCAGCTTGGCGACAGTTTTCAGACGCTGGTAAAAACCCGCGTGACGGTGAACCGCGTTGCGATCCGTTTTCTGAAAAATCAGCGCGATCCGGCGTCGCTTGCGGCAATCAACAAACTGCTGGCGACCGCTTCCACCTCGCTTGGCAAAGCGGAAAAACATTTCGCACTCTACAAAGGCTCGCCGCGTCTGAACGGGCAGGATGAGGCGACGGCCAGCAAAATAACTGAAAAATACCAGGCGCTGCATGACACGCTTCAGGCGTCCATTGGTTATCTTAGCGCGAATAACTATGAGGCTTACGGCAATCTCGACGCCCAGAAAGCGCAGGACGAGATGGAGGAGATCTACACCACGTGGCGGGCGCAGAACACCACGCTGCTGCAGGCCGCCGCCGAGGAGAACCAGCAGAGCTTTACCGGCATGCTCTGGACGCTTGGCGTTATCGCGGTGATTGTCGTACTGGCCATCGCCACTATCTGGCAGGGCTTACGTCATCTGCTGCTGGGGCCATTGCGTGACGCGATGGAGCATATCCGCGCCATTGCTGGCGGCGATTTAACGCGCCAGATCGCGGTAGAAGGGCGTAACGAGATGGGGCAGCTTGCCGCGTCGCTTCTGGCGATGCAACAGGCGCTGGCGGGCACCGTCACGGCGGTACGCGACAGCACGGAATCCATTTACACCGGCGCGGGGGAAATCTCCGCAGGCAGCAACGATCTCTCCGCGCGCACCGAGCAGCAGGCCGCGTCGCTGGAAGAGACCGCCGCCAGCATGGAGCAGTTGACCGCGACAGTGAAACAGAACAGCGATAACGCGCGTCAGGCGTCGCAACTGGCGAAAAACGCCTCGGAGACCGCGGATAAAGGCGGGCGCGTGGTGGAGAACGTGGTGCAGACCATGAAGTCCATCGCCGAAAGTTCGCAGCAGATTGCGCACATCACAAGCGTTATCGACAGCATCGCCTTCCAGACCAACATTCTCGCGCTTAACGCCGCGGTAGAAGCGGCGCGCGCTGGCGAGCAGGGCCGCGGCTTCGCGGTGGTGGCGGGTGAAGTGCGCACGCTTGCCAGCCGTAGCGCCAACGCGGCGAAAGAGATCAAAGCGCTTATCGAAAATTCAGTAAACCGCGTCGATACCGGCTCCGGCCAGGTACAGGAAGCGGGCGATACTATGAAAGAGATCGTGCAGGCGGTCACCCGCGTGACCGATATTATGGGTGAAATCGCCTCAGCCTCTGATGAGCAGAGCCGCGGTATTGAGCAGGTAAGCCTTGCGGTGTCGCAGATGGACAGCGTTACGCAGCAGAACGCCGCGCTGGTGCAGGAATCCGCGGCAGCGGCCGCAGCGCTGGAAGATCAGGCAGAGCAGCTGCGCCAGGCCGTGGCAGCCTTTAAGGTCTCCCACGGCGTCGTCAGTGCATCAGCACGCACCGGTGCCGCGCCGCTTGCCCGCGTCGAGCCGGTAAAACCCGCGCTGGCAGCGCCTGCGGGCGGTGATAACTGGGAAACGTTCTGATCTCTGCCTGTTAGCGAAATAAAAAAGCGTGGCGAGCCACGCTTTTTTTATGCCTTCTGTTTATCGCTTCAGCTGACGGACACTTTGAAAAAGCTGCTTTTGACATTGCTGTTGAACCAGCTCTCTTTCTCGTTGCTCATCAGAAACGTTTGCCAGGTTTTCGCCGGTACGCCGAGAAACTGCTCCACGCGCCCATTGGCGTACTCAATTTCCATAATCGAACAGGTTGGATCGTAGCCTGCGCTTTTAAACGTTCTCGACTGGACAGGATGTCGTTTCATTTCAGCCCCTTGATTTGAAAACCACTGAGCGTTATCGGCATTTCACCCGCTGCGCTTGACTACCAGAACTGGCGGGGCGGGTGGAGCGGCGAAGAATATATTCTTGTTGCGCGGCTTGACTAATCTATGTATTTTTATTCACATTGAGTGCATAAAAATGAGGGTTGCGATCATGGTGAAATCTTTACTCAAGGCCGGTTTATTAATGGCAGCCCTCGCGGGCAGCGCGCTGGCAACGCAGGAAACCTATGTTGTCGGCGCGGGCGGCACCTATCGTCCGTTTGAATTCGAAAACAGCCAGAAACAGCTGGAAGGCTTCGATATCGACATCATTAAAGCCATCGCCAAAGCCGAAAACTTCAACGTGAAGCTGGTGAACACGCCGTGGGAAGGGATTTTCGCGACGCTCGGTTCAGGCGATCGCGACATTATCATCTCCGGCATTACCATCACCGATAAGCGTAAGCAGATGGTCGATTTCTCAGCGCCTTATTTCCCGGCGGAACAATCCATCGTCGTTGCGGCAGATTCGAAAGTGGATTCACTGGCTGCGCTGAAAAATGAAAAAGTCGGCGTGGTGAACTCCAGCACCGGGGATATCGTGGTCTCTGATGTGCTTGGCAAAAACAACACGGCGATTAAGCGCTTCGATAACACGCCGCTGATGCTTCAGGAGCTGTTTGAAGATGGCGTCAGCGCCGCTGTGGGCGACGTGGGCGTGGTGAAGTACTACATCAAACAGCACCCGGAGAAACAGTTCAAACTGGTGCCGGACGCCAAATTTGAACGCCAGTATTTCGGGATCGCGGTGGCGAAAGGCAACGACGAACTGCGCAATAAAATCAACGCGGGCCTGGCGAAGATCGTCGCTGACGGCACTTACGCGAAAATCTACAAAGCCTGGTTTGACGACAACGTGCCGACGCTGCCTGCGCAGTAATCGCGCGCTTTCGCTTCCTGTTATTTAGCGGCTGACCGTCTCTGCGGCAGCCGCCTCTTTTTCGGAAATGGACATGTCAGGATTTCATTGGGAGATAATCCAGGAGTATGGCCCGCTGTTTATGCAGGGCGCCTGGATGACCATCAAATGCACCATAATTTGCGTGATCCTCGGCACGCTGTGGGGCTTGACGCTCGGGCTGGGGCGCATGGCGCACGCGGAGCACGGGCCGTGGAAATATGTGCTGCGCTACCTGGTGCAGTTCCCGGTGCGCTTTTATGTCAGCGCGTTTCGCGGCACGCCGCTGTTTGTACAGATAATGGTGGTGCACTTCGCGCTGGTGCCGCTTTTTATTAACCCGCGCGACGGCTGGCTGGTGGAAAGCGGCCTGATGAGCAGCGAATTCGCCCGTATGCTGCGCTCCGATTACGGCGCGTTTCTCTCCTGTATCGTGGCGATCACCCTTAACGCGGGCGCGTATGTTTCCGAAATTTTCCGTGCGGGTATTCAGTCTATCGACCGCGGGCAGATGGAAGCGTCGCGCGCGCTCGGCATGCCGTGGTGGAAAACCATGCGCAAAGTCATTCTGCCGCAGGCGTTTCGCCGCATCCTGCCGCCGCTTGGCAACAATGCGATCGCCATTGTGAAAGATTCATCGCTCGCGTCTGCCATCGGTCTTGCGGATCTGGCTTACGCGGCGCGTACCGTCTCCGGCGCTTACGCCACATACTGGGAGCCCTACCTGACCATTTCACTGGTCTACTGGGTGATTACCTTCCTGCTATCGCAACTGGTGGCGCGGCTGGAAAAGAGGTTTGGCAAAAGTGATTCACGTTAAAAATCTGCATAAGCATTTCGGCGCAAGCCACGTTCTGCGCGGTATTCATTGCGACATCAAGCCGGAAGAAGTGGTCTGCGTGATTGGCCCTTCGGGCTCCGGGAAAAGCACCTTTTTACGCTGCCTGAACGCGCTGGAGACGGCAGAAGAGGGCGAAATTATCGTGAACGGTTTTGCGGTGCATGACCGCAACGCCGATATAAACCAGCTGCGCGCAGGCGTCGGGATGGTGTTCCAGCGCTTTAATTTGTTCCCGCATATGACGGTGCTGGAAAATCTCATTATGGCCCCGATGAGCGTGAAGGGCATGAAACGCGCGCAGGCGGTGACGCTCGCCGAAGGGCTGCTCGCCAAAGTCGGGCTTAGCGATAAGCGCGACGCGTGGCCTTCGAGCCTCTCCGGCGGCCAGCAGCAGCGTGTGGCGATTGCCCGCGCGCTGGCGATGAACCCGTCGGTTATGCTGTTTGATGAACCGACCTCCGCGCTGGATCCGGAGCTGGTGGGTGAAGTGCTGGCGGTAATGAAAAATCTTGCCGAAGAGGGCATGACAATGGTTATCGTCACCCACGAAATGGGATTTGCGCGTGAAGTCGCCGACCGGGTGATTTTTATCGACAGCGGCGTGATTCAGGAAGAAGGCCCGCCCGAGCAGCTTTTTACTGCCCCGCAAAACCCGCGCACCGCGGCTTTTCTTAGCAAAGTTCTCTGATGGCGGGCGCAGGCGGAAAAATTTACCGCCTGCGCCTCATGCCCGCGCTTCCTCGGCTGGCCCAGGATGATCTACCATTACTCCCATTCGTTCTGAACAGCCATATGGATATCTCATGTTAAAGCGTCGCTATGTCGCCCTGTTGCCGCTGATGATGGCGCTTGCCGCCTGCAGCAGCAAGCCGAAGTCTCAATCTGCAACTACTCAGACCGCAGGCGCAAGCCAGGGCGGCTTCCTGCTCCAGCCGCAGCACGATATGTTGCTGCCAACCGGCGATTTCACCGGCAACCCGGCGGCGGAAAATTTCATCAACATGATGGTCAGCAAGCACGGGTTTAACCGCCAGCAGCTCCAGGAAGTGTTTTCACAGACCAAAAGGCTCGATTACGTGCTGCGTCTGATGGACCGCCAGGCACCGACCACTCAGCCTGCACCGGGGCCAAACGGTGCCTGGCTGCGCTATCGCAATAAATTCATCACGCCGGACAACGTGCAAAACGGTGTGGCGTTCTGGAACCAGTATCAGGATGCGCTTAACCGCGCCTGGCAGGTTTACGGCGTGCCGCCGGAAATCGTCGTCGGTATCATCGGCGTGGAGACGCGCTGGGGCCGCGTGATGGGCAAAACCCGTATTATCGACGCGCTGGCGACGCTCGCCTTTAACTACCCGCGCCGCGCTGACTATTTTGCCGGTGAGCTTGAAACTTTCCTGCTGATGTCGCGCGATGAAGGCGACGATCCGCTGGCGCTGAAAGGCTCGTTTGCGGGCGCGATGGGCTACGGCCAGTTTATGCCGTCCTCTTATAAAGAGTACGCGGTCGACTTTAACGGCGACGGGCATATCAACCTGTGGGACCCGGAAGACGCGATCGGCAGCGTCGCGCACTACTTCCAGCAGCACGGCTGGGTGAAGGGCGATCTGGTGGCGGTGCCCGCCAACGGCCAGGCACCGCAGCTTGAGAATGGCTTTAAAACCAAATACAGCGTCGGCCAGCTGGCTGCGGCAGGCTTAACGCCGCAGCAGCCGCTTGGCGATCACACCGAAGCGAGCCTCCTGCGTCTTGATATCGGCAGCGGTTATCAGTACTGGTACGGCCTGCCTAACTTCTACGCCATTACGCGCTATAACCATAGTACGCACTACGCGATGGCGGTCTGGCAGCTCGGCCAGGCGGTGGCGCTCGCCCGGGTACAGTAACGTATTTCCCCGTCTGTTCAGGCGGGGAAATAAACACGACCTCAAACCTTGAATTCGCCTCGTAAAACCCGATGTAACTGCCTGCAACGCTTAAAAATCGCTGTGGGATGCCTGGGGTTACGTTTACAATCGGAGCCGTCATGACAGATAACGAATTAATGCAGTTAAGTCAGCAGCTTGGCGCTGCGCTGAAGGCGCAGGGCGCGACCGTGACGACGGCGGAATCCTGCACCGGCGGCTGGGTGGCGAAAGTCATTACCGATATCGCCGGTAGTTCCGCCTGGTTTGAACGCGGCTTCGTGACCTACAGTAATGAGGCTAAAGAACAACTTATCGGCGTGGATGGCGCTACGCTCGCGGCGCACGGCGCGGTCAGCGAGCCGGTCGTCAGGCAAATGGCGCAGGGCGCGCTGAATGCCGCAGCGGCCTCTTATGCTGTTTCTGTGAGCGGTATTGCCGGGCCCGATGGCGGCAGCCCTGACAAGCCCGTCGGCACCGTCTGGTTTGGCTTTGCCGACAACCAGGGAAGAGTGGAGGCACACGTGCAACGCTTTGATGGTAATCGGGATTCCGTACGCCGCCAGGCGACCGCGTTTGCGCTGCAAACCTTGTGGCAACATTTTATACAAAAGACTTGATACTGTATGCTCATACAGTATAATTGCACCAACGAAACAAATTCGCAGCGTGGCGCAATTGGGCTCACCCTGCATGACAGGAGTAAAAATGGCTATCGACGAAAACAAGCAGAAGGCGTTGGCGGCAGCACTCGGCCAGATTGAGAAGCAATTCGGCAAAGGCTCCATCATGCGTTTGGGTGAAGATCGCACCATGGATGTGGAAACGATCTCCACCGGCTCTCTCTCCCTGGACATCGCGCTGGGAGCGGGCGGTCTGCCGATGGGGCGTATCGTGGAAATTTACGGCCCGGAATCTTCAGGTAAAACCACGCTGACGCTGCAGGTGATTGCCGCAGCACAGCGCGCGGGTAAAACCTGTGCGTTTATCGACGCAGAGCACGCGCTCGATCCCGTCTATGCCCGTAAACTCGGCGTAGATATCGATAACCTGCTCTGCTCTCAGCCGGACACCGGTGAGCAGGCGCTGGAAATCTGTGACGCGCTGGCGCGCTCCGGCGCGGTAGACGTGCTGGTGGTCGACTCCGTTGCGGCCCTGACGCCGAAAGCGGAAATCGAAGGGGAAATCGGTGACTCTCACATGGGCCTCGCGGCACGTATGATGAGCCAGGCGATGCGTAAGCTTGCTGGTAACCTGAAAAACTCCAACACCCTGCTTATCTTCATCAACCAGATCCGTATGAAGATTGGCGTGATGTTTGGTAACCCGGAAACCACGACCGGTGGTAACGCGCTGAAATTCTACGCGTCTGTGCGTCTCGACATCCGCCGTATCGGCGCGGTGAAAGAGGGCGAAGAAGTGGTAGGTAGCGAAACCCGCGTGAAAGTGGTGAAAAACAAAGTCGCTGCGCCGTTTAAACAGGCTGAGTTCCAGATCCTCTACGGTGAAGGTATCAACTTTTACGGCGAGCTGGTTGACCTTGGCGTGAAGCACAAGCTGATTGAAAAAGCGGGTGCCTGGTACAGCTACAACGGCGAGAAGATCGGCCAGGGTAAAGCGAACGCGACCAACTTCCTCAAAGAGAATAAGCCGATGGCTGACGAAATTGAGAAGAAGCTGCGCGAAATGCTGCTCAACAATCAGGACTCTACGCCTGACTTCACCGTCGATGATAACGACGGCGGCGTTGAAGAAACCAACGAAGAGTTTTAATCTCAAGGGCTGCTGATGCAGCCCTTACTTTTTTCTGTCTCCTCAACTTCGCCACTGTTATTCACGCCTATGACTGACGCTACTCCCCGTCGCTCCGCTTACTCCCGCCTTCTTGACCGCGCCATGCGAATACTCGCGATGCGCGACCACAGCGAGCAAGAGCTCAGGCGTAAGCTTGGTGCCGTGTTGCCGGGCAAAAATGAAGATGAGCAGGCGCAGGCGACGCCGGAAGATATCGAGAAAGTGATTGCGTGGTGCCACGAGCAGCATTATCTCGACGATGCGCGTTTCGCCGAGCGCTATATCGCCAGCCGTGGCCGCAAAGGCTACGGGCCGCAACGCATTCGTCAGGAGCTGCAGCAGAAGGGTATTTCCCGAACCGCGTGCGACAGCGCCTTCGCTGACTGCGAGGTGGACTGGGAGGAACAGGCCCGCGATCAGGCCGAGCGCAAATTCGGCGCGCCGCTGCCGCGCGCCTTTCCCGAAAAAGCCAAAGTCCAGCGCTTTTTACTGTATCGCGGCTATTACATGGAAGATATCCAGGCGATCTACCGAAATTTTGAGTGATGACCCCATGCGGGGTTTTACTTCCCTGTAAAGAAAACTTATCTTATTCCCACTTTTTTCCGTTTAGCCTGGTCTGGCGGCAGCGTGCTGCGCCACTCGGGTGACACATTTCGTTAGCTTGATTTCAGGATAATTATGAGCAAGAGCACCGCTGAGATCCGTCAGGCGTTTCTCGACTTTTTCCATAGCAAGGGACACCAGGTAGTCGCCAGTAGCTCTCTGGTCCCGAATAATGACCCGACTTTGCTGTTTACCAACGCCGGGATGAACCAGTTCAAGGACGTGTTCCTTGGTCTCGACAAGCGTAATTATTCCCGCGCGACGACGGCGCAGCGCTGCGTGCGCGCTGGTGGTAAGCACAACGACCTGGAAAACGTCGGTTACACCGCCCGCCACCACACCTTCTTCGAAATGCTGGGCAACTTCAGCTTCGGTGACTACTTCAAACATGACGCTATCCAGTACGCCTGGGAGCTACTGACCGGCGCGCAGTGGTTTAACCTGCCGAAAGATCGCCTGTGGGTAACCGTCTACGAAACCGATGACGAAGCTTACGAAATCTGGGAAAAAGAAGTCGGGATCCCGCGCGAACGCATCATCCGCATCGGTGATAACAAAGGCGCGCCTTACGCGTCTGACAACTTCTGGCAGATGGGCGATACCGGTCCGTGCGGCCCGTGCACCGAGATTTTCTACGATCATGGCGACCACATCTGGGGCGGGCCTCCGGGCAGCCCGGAAGAAGATGGCGATCGTTATATTGAGATCTGGAACATCGTGTTTATGCAGTTTAACCGTCAGGCTGACGGCACCATGGAACCGCTGCCGAAGCCGTCCGTGGATACCGGGATGGGCCTTGAGCGTATCGCCGCGGTGCTGCAACACGTTAACTCCAACTACGAAATCGATCTGTTCCAGAAGCTTATCAAGGCAGTGGCGAACGTCACTGGTGCCACCGATCTGACCAACAAATCGCTGCGCGTTATCGCCGACCATATCCGTTCGTGCGCATTCCTGATCGCTGATGGCGTCATTCCGTCTAACGAAAACCGCGGCTATGTGCTGCGTCGCATCATTCGTCGCGCGATTCGTCACGGCAATATGCTGGGCGCGAAAAACACCTTCTTCTACAAGCTGGTTGGGCCGCTGGTGGACGTGATGGGCGCGGCGGGCGAAGAGCTGAAACGCCAGCAGGCGCAGGTGGAACAGGTTCTCAAAACCGAAGAAGAGCAGTTTGCCCGTACGCTGGAGCGTGGTCTGGCGCTGCTGGATGAAGAGCTCGCTAAGCTTACCGGCGATACGCTCGATGGCGAAACGGCTTTCCGTCTGTATGACACCTATGGCTTCCCGGTCGACCTGACCGCGGATGTCTGCCGCGAGCGCAACATTAAAGTTGACGAAGCGGGCTTTGAAGCCGCTATGGAAGAGCAGCGCCGTCGCGCGCGCGAATCCAGCGGTTTCGGCGCGGATTACAACGCGATGATCCGCGTTGACGGCGCGTCAGAATTCAAAGGCTACGATCACACCGAACTGACTGCGAAAGTCACCGCGCTGTTTGTCGACGGCAAATCCGTTGAGCAAGTCACTGCGGGCCAGCAGGCTGTCGTCGTGCTGGATGAAACGCCTTTCTATGCGGAGTCCGGCGGTCAGGTGGGCGATAAAGGCGAGCTGAAAGGCAACGGCTTTACATTCACCGTTAACGACACCCAGAAATATGGTCAGGCAATCGGTCATATTGGCGAGCTGGCCAGCGGCGTTCTGAAAGTGGGCGAGGGTGTTAAAGCGGAAGTGGACCATGCGCGCCGCGACCGTATCCGTCTCAACCACTCGGCGACGCACCTGATGCACGCCGCGCTGCGCCAGGTGCTTGGCACCCATGTCGCGCAGAAAGGTTCTCTGGTCAACGACAAAGGCCTGCGTTTCGATTTCTCCCATTTCGAAGCGATGAAGCCGGAAGAGATCCGTAAGGTGGAAGATCTGGTCAACGCCCAGATCCGCCGTAACCTGCCGATTGAAACCAATGTGATGGATCTGGAAGCGGCGAAAGCCAAAGGGGCGATGGCGCTGTTCGGCGAGAAATATGAAGACCGCGTACGCGTACTGAGCATGGGCGATTTCTCCACCGAGCTGTGCGGCGGTATCCACGCGTCGCGCACTGGCGATATCGGCCTGTTCCGCATCGTTTCTGAATCCGGCACTGCCGCAGGCGTGCGCCGTATCGAAGCGGTAACCGGCGAAGGCGCGCTATCTCTGGTTCATGCCCAGAACGACCGCCTGAACGAACTCTCTCACCTGCTGAAGAGCGACAGCCAGACGCTGAACGATAAAGTTCGCGCGATGGTTGAGCGCACTCGTCAGTTGGAAAAAGAGCTGCAGCAGCTCAAAGAACAGCAGGCGGCGCAGGAAAGCGCTAACCTCAGCAGCAAAGCCGTGGACATTAAAGGCGTGAAACTGCTGGTGAGCGAGCTTGCAGGCGTCGAGCCGAAAATGCTGCGCACGATGGTTGATGATCTGAAAAATCAGCTCGGTTCTTCGGTTATCGTGCTGGCGACCGTCGCGGAGGGGAAAGTCTCTCTGATCGCGGGCGTGTCAAAAGATGTGACGGATCGCGTCAAAGCTGGCGAGCTGGTGGGCATGATCGCTCAGCAGGTCGGCGGTAAAGGCGGTGGCCGCCCGGATATGGCGCAGGCAGGCGGCACCGATGCCGCTGCGCTGCCCGCAGCGCTGGGCAGCGTTGAAAGCTGGGTAACCGCGAAGCTGTAAAACCAAAACGGCAGTAAAGACGCCATAACGCATTGTTGTTATGGCGTCTTTATCTGTGCCCGAACTATAACGATAAAGTCGGGTTGATTTTTTCTGGATCGGCTAAACTTAGGTTTAACAGAATGTAATGCCGTGACTGCTTACACCTCAGGTGTTTGTCATCGCTTACTTTTTGGCGTTATATGATGGATAATGCCGGGATACAGAGAGACCCGACTCTTTTAATCTTTCAAGGAGCAAAGAATGCTGATTCTGACTCGTCGAGTTGGTGAAACCCTCATGATTGGGGATGAGGTGACCGTGACAGTTCTTGGGGTAAAAGGCAACCAGGTACGTATTGGCGTTAACGCCCCCAAAGAGGTATCTGTACACCGTGAAGAGATCTACCAGCGTATCCAGGCTGAAAAATCGCAACAGTCCAGTTACTGAGTTGTCGCGTCTCGCTCATACCGGCGAGGCGCATCCCCCTTTTGGTTTCTTCCTCGCATCTTCCTGTTTCTCCGTCTTCTGACGCGCTTTTCCGTTCCCCTTTTCCTCATTTGATACGCCCCTGTTGCAGCGCATTTGCGTTGATAAAACAGCCTTTTTGTTGGCAAAGCAGGCGGATTGGGCGGTAATTGTGCAAACGATACAGAGTCGGGAAAAATTGTTTGACTTATAAGTCCCAGAAAGTAATATGTGCGCCACGCAGCGACGATGAGACGAAACAAGCTCTTCGAAGCACTCGTAAGAGGCGTGTGGTGAGGTGGCCGAGAGGCTGAAGGCGCTCCCCTGCTAAGGGAGTATGCGGTCAAAAGCTGCATCGGGGGTTCGAATCCCCCCCTCACCGCCATTTTGCATCCGTAGCTCAGCTGGATAGAGTACTCGGCTACGAACCGAGCGGTCGGAGGTTCGAATCCTCCCGGATGCACCATCTCTTACTTAGTATGGCTTTCGTAGCGATACTAATATCAGCAGTAAAGCAGTATTCCCGATGCATCCGTAGCTCAGCTGGATAGAGTACTCGGCTACGAACCGAGCGGTCGGAGGTTCGAATCCTCCCGGATGCACCATTATTTTTCACGCTGTCTTTATGATGACGTGAACCGCAGTAAAGCAGTATCCCCAATGCATCCGTAGCTCAGCTGGATAGAGTACTCGGCTACGAACCGAGCGGTCGGAGGTTCGAATCCTCCCGGATGCACCATATTTCTCCACGTTATCGGCAATGATGACGTGACCTGGTGAGCGATGATTATCGCGAATTCCAGGGAGGATAACGCTGCCCTGGCAGCGGCCCGTCAGGGTGAGGCGAAGCCGAATAATCCTCCCGGATGCACCATTATTTTTCACGCTGTCTTTATGATGACGTGAACCGCAGTAAAGCAATATCCCCGATGCATCCGTAGCTCAGCTGGATAGAGTACTCGGCTACGAACCGAGCGGTCGGAGGTTCGAATCCTCCCGGATGCACCACCTTCCTGCACAGTATCAGCAATGATGACGTGACCTGGTATGCGATGATTATCGCGAATTCCAGGGAGGATAACGCTGCTTTAGCAGCGGCCCGTCAGGGTGAGGCGAAGCCGAATAATCCTCCCGAATGCACCATTTCCTCACCTGAATCTACCCTTGCTCTGCCAAAGATATTTCGCAACGCCTCCTTTCCCTTTTTATACTTTCCCTGAAATCACTTTTACCAGCTTGATTCCTTAAGCCATCACCATCGCCCGCAAGCCTTAACAGCGACAACATTAACGGTTTAGGCTAAAGTAACATTCCTGGCGGTCAGGTGATGAGGACATGATGTACGAGCGTTACGACGGGCTGATTTTTGACATGGATGGCACCATCCTCGATACCGAGCCGACGCACCGGAAAGCCTGGCGCGACGTTCTTGGCCGCTACGGCATGCAGTTTGACGAGCAGGTGATGGTCGCGCTGAATGGTTCGCCCACCTGGCGTATCGCCCAGGCGGTCATTGAACTGAATCAGGCCGATCTCTGCCCGCATGCGCTGGCGCGTGAAAAAACGGCGGCAGTGCAGGCGATGCTGCTGGATACGGTGCGTCCACTGCCGCTGATTGACGTCGTTAAGGCGTGGCACGGCCGTCGTCCGATGGCTGTCGGCACCGGCAGCGAAAGTGCGATGGCGGAAGCGCTGCTGGCGCATCTTGGCCTTCGTCACTATTTCACCGCGGTGGTTGCCGCCGATCATGTACAGCATCACAAACCCGCTCCCGATACGTTCCTGCGCTGTGCCACGCTCATGGGCGTCGCGCCTGAGAAATGCGTCGTGTTTGAAGACGCGGATTTCGGTCTCGAAGCGGCGCGTCTCGCGGGAATGGATGCCGTGGACGTGCGTTTGCTGTGAGCGACGCGCTGTCGCTCCTCTCGCTCTTCACCAGCAGTTTTCTGAGCGCCACGCTGCTGCCGGGCAGTTCCGAAGCGGTACTGGTGGCGCTGTTGGTTAGCGTAAAAACCGCCCCCTGGCTTTTGGTATTAACCGCAACAATAGGTAATAGCCTTGGGGGGTTAACTAACGTTATTCTTGGGCGGCTGTTTCCGCTGCGCGAGTCGTCGCGCTGGCAGGAGCGCGCGCAGGGCTGGCTGCAACGATTCGGCGCGCCGGCGCTGCTGTTAAGCTGGCTGCCTTTAGTCGGTGATTTATTATGCCTGCTGGCAGGGTGGCTGCGTCTTCCCTGGGGGCCGGTGATTTTTTTTCTGTGCCTTGGCAAGGCGCTGCGCTACATCATCATTGCGGCAGCGACTTTACAGGGTATGACGTGGTGGCACTAATTGGATTGTTTGAGCGACCTTTCATCGTCAACCTTTACCATTACAATTATGCTTAATAAAAATATTTTCGACACGACAGGCGGGAGGTCAATTTGATCCCGGACGTATCACAGGCGCTGGCCTGGCTAACCGAGCATCCTGAGGCATTGAAAGGCATTCGCCGTGGGCTTGAGCGCGAAACACTGCGCGTCACGCCCGAAGGCGAGCTGGCGACCACGGGGCATCCGGAAAGCCTGGGCGCCGCGTTAACCCATAAGTGGATCACGACGGACTTTGCCGAAGCCCTTCTGGAATTTATCACGCCGGTAGATGGCGATATCGACCACATGCTGACGGTTATGCGCGATATCCATCGCCACACCGCCAGAGCGCTCGGCGACGAGCGCATGTGGCCGCTCAGCATGCCCTGCTATATCAAAGAGGGGCAGGACATTGAGCTCGCGCAATATGGCACCTCGAATATCGGGCGTTTTAAAACGCTCTATCGCTCAGGGCTGAAAAATCGCTATGGCGCGCTGATGCAGACGATTTCCGGCGTGCACTATAACTTCTCGCTGCCGCTGGCGTTCTGGCAGGCGAAGTGCCAGGTGGACGATGCCGAAAGCGGTAAAGAGGCGATTTCAGCGGGCTATTTCCGTCTGATCCGCAACTACTACCGTTTTGGCTGGGTGATCCCGTACCTGTTTGGCGCATCACCGGCGATCTGTTCGTCTTTCCTGCAGGGTAAGCCGACCAAACTGCCGTTCGAGAAAACCGACTGCGGCATGTATTACCTGCCTTACGCGACGTCGCTGCGCTTAAGCGATCTGGGCTATACCAATAAATCGCAAAGCAATCTCGGGATTACGTTTAACGATCTGCACGGTTATGTGGCAGGATTGAAGCGCGCGATTAAAACCCCGTCGGAAGAGTATGCGAAGCTGGGGCTGAAGAAAGACGGCGAATATCTGCAAATCAACACCAACATTTTGCAGATTGAAAATGAACTCTACGCGCCCATTCGTCCGAAGCGCGTCACGCGTGATGGCGAATCGCCGTCCGATGCGTTGCTGCGTGGCGGTATTGAATATATCGAAGTGCGTTCGCTCGATATCAACCCGTTCTCACCGATTGGCGTTGATGAAAATCAGGTGCGTTTCCTCGATCTCTTTATGGTCTGGTGCGCGCTGGCGGATGCGCCGGAGATGAGCAGCGATGAGCTGTTGTGTACCCGCACCAACTGGAACCGCGTGATTCTGGAAGGCCGCAAGCCGGGGCTGACGCTTGGCATCGGCTGCGAAACGGCGCAGTTCCCGCTGGAGAAAGTGGGCAAAGATCTGTTCCGCGATTTACGTCGCGTGGCGCAAACGCTCGACGGCATTCACGGCGGCCAGGAGTACCAGCAGGTCTGTGACCGACTGGTGGCCTGTTTTGACGATCCCGAGCTCACTTACTCGGCGCAGATTTTGCGTTCGATGATTGAAAACGGGATTGGCGGCACCGGACGGATGCTGGCGGATCGCTACCGCACCATGCTGCGTGAAGAGCCGTTGCAGGCGTTGCATGAAGAAGATTTTCGTCAGGAGCAGGCGGCGTCGCTGGCGCGCCAGCGTGAGATTGAGGCCGCGGATACCGAACCGTTTGATGAATGGCTGGCGAAGCAGGCGTAACACAAAAGAAAAAGGCCACATCGCTGTGGCCAAATTGTCATCTCTGAACTCAGTGATGATGATAACAAATGCGCGTCTTTCATAGATTCAGACCGGGCCCGCGAACATAAGTTCAGTTAAATTTAAAAAAATCACTACTCGGAGGTGATCAGATGCCATTGCTTGATAGCTTCACTGTCGACCATACCCGTATGGAAGCGCCTGCGGTACGTGTGGCGAAGACCATGAACACGCCGCACGGCGATACCATCACCGTGTTCGACCTGCGTTTTTGCGTGCCGAACAAAGAAGTGATGCCGGAAAAAGGCATTCACACGCTGGAGCACCTGTTTGCCGGTTTCATGCGCGATCATCTGAACGGCAACGGTGTGGAGATCATCGATATCTCCCCGATGGGCTGCCGCACCGGTTTCTATATGAGCCTCATCGGCCAGCCTGACGAGCAGCGCGTGGCTGACGCCTGGAAAGCGGCGATGCAGGACGTGTTGAAAGTCAAAGAGCAGAATCAGATCCCTGAGCTGAACGTCTACCAGTGCGGCACTTATGAGATGCACTCGCTGGAAGAGGCCCAGGAAATCGCCCGCCACATTATCGAACGCGGCGTAGGCGTTAACAGCAATGATGCGCTGGCGCTGCCGAAAGAAAAATTACAGGAACTGCATCTGTAAGCCGTCAAAATAAATAATGAAAAGGGAGCCTTAATGGCTCCTTTTTTATTATATGATTGCCGTAACGGTTATATTTACGCGCCACCTGGCGCCATCCGGGCGACTTAAAACAAATTTTTTTGTAAGCCTTAAAATAGGACCGCCAAATAAAATATCGGTTTTCAATCATTAACCCCTTAACGAATAGCCTGAGCAGCGTTGCAGATGCGTGGCGGGCCGCGTCCGGTCTTGCATATCGTCAGCGTCATGCGTTCAGGGGTAACACCGTGAATAATAATGATATCGCGCGCTGCGCAGATCTTTTCACGGACGTCATACTATTATCAAGGCTATTGCAGACTGGGAACGAGGAATGAGGGGTTTATTCAGACGCGGCGTTTCTGACTTATCCGGTAACGAGACGGGAAATACCACCCGTTTTATCCGACGAACATTACTTTTTATGGGCGCTCTGTTAGGGCTGTTTTTCCTGATAGCGATGCTTTCTCTTCTGCACATTGCGAATACTATCAACGAGCGCGCGGATGCACAAAGCCGTCATCTGTTATTAAAAGCCCTGCAAAATCGCCAGGATACGATAAAAACCACGCTTAATGACTACTCTGACTGGGGCGAGGCTTACCTGAATTTGCATCAGGCGGTCAACGTGACCTGGGCGTGGGACCGCGGAAATCTGGGCGCATCGCTCTATGAGATGTTCGGCTATGACGGCGTTTTTGTCGTTGATGGCAGCAATGCGACCCGCTACAGCGTTGTGAACGGCAAACTCAGTCACCAGAAAGTGGAGCACTGGACAGGCGCGCCGGTGTTGAGCAGTCTGCGCACCGCGCTTGATGCCTCCGATGGGGCTTGTGTCATCACGCCGATGGAATACCACGGCCAGCCCGCGCTGGTGGGGGCCGCCTGGATACGCAGCGGCGGGGACAAAAATGTTGCCGCTGAACCCGGCACGCCGTCGCTGCTGGTTTTTATCGATGTGCTGAGTGGCGCGGAGCTCGCGCAGATGGGCCACGAATATGGCATTGAGGATCTGCATGTGCGTAAACCCGGCGACGCATCGCCTGGCTACCGTGAGGTGACGCTGAGCCTGCCGCTTGGCAACGGCCACGTCACGATGGTCTGGCGCAGCGAAGATCCCGGCCACAACCTGATTGTCGTTATCCTGCCGCTGCTGATTTTCCTGATGTGTTTTACGGGGCTGGTCGCAGGTATTTCCATGCGTAACGCGCTCAATAAAGCGCGGCTCAATGATGAAAATGCCTTTTTGCTGGAGCAAAACCGGCTCGCGCTGGCTGCCAGCGAACGGCGTTTTCGTGATGTCGCGGAAGCGACCACCGACTGGATCTGGGAAACGGACGACGAGCTGCGCTTCACCTGGCTTTCCGAGCGTTTTCCGGTCATTACCGGCTATCGCATCGCCGACTGGTTAGGGCGGCGCGTCACCGAGTTTATTCAGGAGGACAGGGCGACGCTGGAAGCGTGGTTCCATCAGCCGGGGCACGGCGGACACCGCAACATGACCCACTGCCGCTATCTGTCCGCGCAGGGACATCAGCGCTACTGCAATTTGGTGGCGAAGCCCATCGCTACACCGGAAGGCGGGCTAAGCTTTCGCGGCACCGCGACCGACGTCACGCTTGAAGTCGAAGCGCAGGCGCGCGTGCAGTATCTCTCGCTGCATGATGAACTGACCGGCCTGCCTAACCGGGTGCGCATGAAAGAGTTTCTGGAAGGCAAACTTCAGTCGCGCCCGACGCGCGAGCATCCGCTGGCGATGATTAGCCTCGATCTCGATAAGTTTAAACCGGTTAACGATCTCTTTGGCCACGGCGTCGGCGACGAACTGCTGCATCAGGTTTCCGAGCGTCTGCGCGCCTGCCTGCGCGATTTCGATCTGGTGGCGCGTCAGGGCGGCGATGAATTTATCCTGATTATCCCGGATATCGAACGCAAGGAAGCGCTGGAGCAACTCTGCGCGCGCATTCTTGCCGAGCTCAACCGGCCCTTCAGCGTGCAGGATCATGAGATCCTCATCGGTGCCAGTATGGGGATCGCGCTCGCGCCGCAGGACGCGGTAAACGCGACCGATCTGCTGCGCTTCTCGGACATCGCGCTCTATAAAGCGAAAAGCCGCGGGCGCAACGGCTGGGTATTTTATAACGCCGATATGGCCGAACAGATTGTCCAGCGCCGCGAAATGGAGAACAGCCTGCGTGAAGCTATCCGCGAGCAGCAGTTCCGGCTGGTCTATCAGCCGCGCTATGACGTCAACGCTGAAAAGGTGGTGGCGGTTGAAGCGCTGTTACGCTGGCATCACCCAACGCTCGGGCTGCTGATGCCGGATCAGTTCATTCCGCTCGCCGAAGAGACCGGGCTGATTATCGCCATCAGCGACTGGGTGCTGAACGCCGCCTGCCGCGATGCGCAGCGCGACATGCCCGGGCTTTCTGTCTCCGTGAATATTTCGGCGATGGAGTTCCGAACGCCAGGGCTGGTGGAGCGGGTGCAGGAGGTGCTGAACACGACCGGGCTTGCGCCAGAAAGGCTTGAGCTGGAAGTCACAGAAAACGCCACGCTCTCAAACCCTGAGCAGAGCCTTGCGCTGATGAATGGCCTCAAAGCGCTCGGCGTGCGGCTGCTTATCGATGATTTCGGCACGGGCTATTCGTCGTTGAGCTACCTGCGCACGTTCCCGTTCGATGGCATTAAGCTTGATAAATCCTTTGTGGCGGGCATGCCGCACTCGGATAACGCCAACAGCATCGTGGAGAATATCATCGGGCTTGGCAAAGCGTTCTCACTCAGCATCACCGCGGAAGGCGTGGAGACGCCGGAGCAGCTGGCGCAGCTTAAAATGTATCAATGCGATGAAACCCAGGGATATCTGATGTGTCGGCCACTGCCGCTGGAGCGTCTCATCGCGCAATTGCGTAAGCAGGGCATGCCCCCCGCGAAGGAATAATCCGCATCAATAAAAAAGGCCCGCCAGTGCGGGCCTTTTTACAGAACCATCAGTGAGCGCCACCGCCGCCACCGCCCGCGCCGAAAGGCGGTCTCGCGAACCAGATAAGCCCGAGCAGGACGAGGAACACGCCCGCAGACGCCCAGAAAATCTCATTGGCGGAGATAATCAGCCCCTGGTTGGTAATCTGCTGCGCAATATACCCGGACGCCTGCTGCTGCGTCATTCCCATGCCCTGGAGCTGGTTATACATCTCCTGCGCGTTGGGGTTAAACGGCGTGACCGACTCGGTCAGCTGCGCGTGGTGCATCGATTCCCGGTTGGTCCACAGCGTCGTGGTTATCGAGGTGCCGATGGAACCTGCGAGCGTCCTTAAGAAGTTCGACAGGCTCGACGCCGCGGCCAGCCGCTCCGGCGGCAGGCCGGAGAGGGTAATAGTAGTGAGCGGCATAAAGAAGCACGCTACCGCGAAGCCCTGAATAAACTGCGGCCATGCCGACGCCCCGAAATCCATTCCCGGCTCGAAGGTATACGCGCGCCAGTAGAAGCACACCGCGTACATAATAAAGCTGAATGTCACCAGGCGGCGCATATCCAGCCGGTGCGCAAAGCGCCCGATAATCGGCGAGAGAATCACCGGGATTATCCCGACCGGTGCCGACGCCAGCCCCGCCCAGGTCGCGGTATAGCCGTAGACCTCCTGCAACAGCTGCGGCAGCAACACAATCGAGCCGAAGTAGAGCATATAGGCAAGACTGATACTCAGACAGCCGATGGTAAAGTTGCGCGATTTAAACAGCGAGAGATCGACAATCGGATGTTCGTCGGTCAGCTCCCAGACAATCAGGAAGCTCAGCGCCACTACCGCCACAACGGTCAACACAATGATTTCGGTCGAGTTAAACCAGTCGAGCTCTTTACCCTGGTCGAGCATCACCTGCAGGCAGCCGATGCCTATCACCAGCAGCCCCAGCCCCACGGCGTCGATGCGCCGCTGCTCGGTGCGGGTTTCACGCCCGCGCAGCGATTGCAGCGTCATCAACACCACGACGATGCCGATCGGCACGTTGATAAAGAATATCCAGCCCCAGTGATAGTTATCGCTGATCCAGCCGCCGAGAATGGGCCCGCAGATGGGGGCGACGATGACCGTCATCGACCACAGCGCCAGCGCGACAGAACGTTTGGCGGGCGGATAGTTGCTCAGCAGCAGACTCTGAGAGAGCGGAATCAGCGGCCCGGCCACGATCCCCTGAATCACGCGGAAGAAAATCAGCATGTTCAGACTGTTTGAGACGCCACAGGCCCAGGAGGCAATCGCGAACGCGATAGTCGACCAGACGAACAGCTTCACCTCGCCGACGCGCTTCGCAAGCCAGCCGGTCAAGGGAATCGAGATGGCGTTTGCCACCCCGAAGGAGGTTATGACCCAGGTGCCCTGGCTTAACGAGGCACCGAGGTTACCGGCGATCGTCGGGATCGCCACGTTCGCGATGGTGGAATCCAGCACCTGCATGAAGGTGGCAAGCGAAAGGGCGATGGTCATGACGACCAGTTGCGCCCCTTCAAGCGGTTTACGTTGCTGCATACAACCTCCGCCGGTTAACCCGCGTTCGCCTGCACGATATCGTTAATCAGCTTGTTCACCGGCTCCAGCGCGATTTCGCGCGCGTTGCTCTGGTACGCAGGCTCAGAGCGCGTCTGGGTCGCGAGGACGCCGCCGTCGCGGTTGGTGGTATCGACTTTCACCAGCATGGACAGGCCGATGCGCAGCGGATGCTGCTCCAGCTGTTTCGCGTCCAGCTCGATACGTACCGGCAGACGCTGAACCACTTTGATCCAGTTACCGGTGGCGTTCTGCGCAGGCAGCAGGGAGAAGGCGCTGCCGGTGCCCATATCGAGGCCGACCACTTTACCGGTGTACTCCACGTCATCGCCGTAGATATCGCTCACCACGGTAGCCGGCTGGCCGATGCGCATATGCGCCAGCTGGGTTTCTTTAAAGTTCGCGTCCACCCACAGACCGCTCGACGGAACGATGGCCATCAGCGGCGTCGTCGGGCTAATCTGCGCGCCGACCTGAACAGAGCGGCGCGACACATAGCCGGTCATCGGGCTGACGATTTTGGTACGCTCAAGCGCAAGCCAGGCGTTGCGCACTTCGGTGGCGGCCTGTTGCACCGCAGGCTGGTCTTCAAGCTTCGTGCCGAGGATCATCGCCTGGTTGGCGTTGTACTGCTGGATAGCGACATCCAGCTGCGCCTGGGCGCTCGCGACCGCATCGCGGGCATGCTGCAGTTCTTCACGGCCAATTAAATTCGCGCTGCCGAGCGGCACGCGGCGGTTTAAGTCGCTCTGCGCCTGCGCCAGTGCGGTTTTCTTAACCTCAATATTCGCGGCGTACTGCTTGCTGTTAATCATCAGCTGTCGGGTCTGACGTACGCTTGAGGCCAGTTCCGTTTTCGCTTTCTCAAACGCCTGCTGGGCGTCGGTCGGGTCGAGCGTCACCAGCACGTCGCCTTTTTTCACAAAGTCGGTGTTCTCCACCCAGACTTTGGTGACGCTGCCGGAGACCTGCGCCATGATTTGTACCTGATTCCCGGCCACGTAGGCGTCATCGGTCTCTTCAAAATGACGCGCCACTAAAAACCAGTAAACGCCATACGCCACGGCAATAACAACAAAGAGCAAGGTTAATAACAGCAGGGCGCCTTTGCGTTTGCCCTTTTTGTTACTGACCGGTTGCTGCGGGGTGGTGTTCTCCGCATTTGCGCTCATGTTTATCTCCACGTTCTTATTGTTGTTGTCGGCGATAGCCGACCTCTGTTGTCAAAAAGGCCAGCATGAAAATGCTGGCCTGTCAGTGTAGCGGTTTCCTTGCAACGGCACGTTTGCGAAACGAGCGCTTATCGGCGCGTTAGCGAACGGCCTCAAGCAGCGTATTGTCCTCTTCCATCTGGTCGAGGCGGTCGAGCAATTTGCGGGTTATCTGCTCAAGCTGCTCTTTTTCCTGGCTGTTTAAAGAGGACCAGAGCAGATGCAGGCAGTGATGCTGCGGCGGCAGTACCTGACGTAAGAATTCCTGACCTTTCTCGGTCAACTGAAGATGCAGGCAGCGGCGATCGTTATCGCTTTCACGACGCTCGATCCAGCCGCGTTTTTCCAGCTCATCGGCAATACGGGTGGCGTTCGTGCGCGACGATCCCAGTGCGCAGCTCAGCTCGCTCGGCTGAATGCTGTGATTCTCCTGCGATTCCAGGGTCAGCAACGCCATAAACAATGTCTCGTTAATCCCCTGAGCCTTCAGCATTTTATTGCGGTTTTCCAGCAGCTTGCCCTGCATGTGCATGCACAGGCGAGTCAGGAGAATTTCCTGGTACGGAAAATCCTCATAGCGACTGGCGCGAAATTTAAGCATCTGTTCAATGGGCGTAAACGAACTATCCATTTGGGTATAACCTCATTAATTGCAGCCGATATAATAACGACGGTAACAAATCATGTAAATCTATTATTCAGATGAATCATTAATGGCTACGTTACCGTCATGAGCTTCCGGGCTATTCCATACCCGGAGCGCCCGCCGCCTGCGACCTGGCGGGCAGAATATGAAATCGACGACCCCTGCGCGGTATGCGTATCGGCGAAAAACGGTGCGGGTCGGCGGTCGTTCATATAAGCGACAGAAAAGTAAAAAGTGGATTCGGATGATGTCAAACCAGACGGTAGCGAGCACAAACGCGGGATAACAGCCACGGACAAGCCGCTGAAAAATGATGGCAAAGTTTCGCTTATGCTCCCTGCCAGCGAAAATGCGCGAGGAGGCAGGGAGGGGCTTAAAGGTGTGGGTATATCCATATACGTTTTTGATATATTACCGAAGTTAAAATCACTCGAATAAATAACTCCGCATAACCTTAACAGAGTGTTACCGCCCTTAACACCCTTCGCAGGCATTCAGGACGGCAAAGGTGCGACGCAGACCTCACTCTGTCCCGCTATGACGGTGATAGCCGCACCACCACACTACCAGATTTAGTAGGGCGATAATGGCACCTGCGGCGCAGACACCGTTCCATCCCGCGTGTTGCCACGCCGAGGCGGAGATAAGTGAACCCGCCGCGCCGCCAATAAAGTAGCTGGTCATATAACCGGCGGTAAGACGGTTACGGGCGTCCGGGTGGATGCGATAAATCACGCTCTGGTTGGTGATATGTACGCCCTGTACCGTAAGATCGAGCACCAGAATGCCGATGATGAGCGCGATAACCGAAAACTGTCCGAACGCCACGGCAATCCACGACAGCAGCAGCAGGACCAGCCCCCAGGTCGTGGTGAGGTGCGCTTTGCCTTTATCGACAAAACCGCCTGCCGGACGCGCGCCAAGTGCGCCTGCCGCACCCGCCAGGCCAAACAGCCCAATCACGCCGTCTGAGAAATGAAACGGCGCGCCCGCCAGTAAAAACGCCATCGATGTCCAGAGAATGCTGAAGTTGGCGAAGGTGAGGCAGCCCAGCAGCGCGCGGGTGCGCAGCAGTTTATCGCGGGTAAACAGGCGGAAGATGGAGCCGAGCAGTTGCGGATAGTTAAGCGTACTGGTCTGCCTGACGACAGGCAGGCCGCGCCAGAGCGCCAGCGCCATAACGGCCATCAGCACCGTCGCGACCCAGTACACCGTGCGCCAGCCGCCGAGGTTTGCCAGCGCGCCGGAAACGGTACGCGCCAGCAGAATGCCGAGCAGCAGGCCGCTCATAATAGTCCCCACGACCTTACCGCGTTTTTCCGGCGCGGCGAGCGTGGCGGCAAGCGGCACCAGGATTTGCGCCACGACGGAGAACAGGCCGGTCAGCGCGGTGCCCAGAATCATCATCGCGAGCGTATGACTGCTCGCGGTGATAAGCATCCCGGCGGCGGCCAGCAGCGTCATCACCACGATCATGCGGCGGCGTTCAAACATATCGCCGAGCGGCACCAGAAACAGCAGCCCGAAAGCGTAGCCGAGCTGGGCGGCGGTGACGATAAAGCCCGCCTGGTTAGCGGTAATGGCGAACGCGTGGGCAATGGTGTCGAGCAGCGGTTGAGCATAGTAGTTGCTCGCGACCACAAGCCCGGTAGCGACGGACATCAGTACCGTCAGCGATGTGCTAAGTCCTTGAGTCTGTTTGGTCATAATGGTTCTGTATTGTTATCCAGAGAGGCGGGAAAACGCTTGCCGAAAGCCATTATGATAACGGAACCGCATCGTAGCGCCAGAATGTTGGGGATTTGTTAAGTGTCGGATTGTGCGTTTTGGGGCGGTGGGTGCGCTGCGCTTACCCACCCTACATCAAAGCAGCGATTCCATTTGCAGGGCGGGTAAGCGAAGCGCACCCGCCATTAAAACAAAACACCTACCCGGAAGAAGGGATGTTACGCCCAGGGCGGGTAAGCGAAGCGCACCCGCCATTAAAACAAGACACCCACCCGGAAGAAGGGATGTTACGCGTAGGGCGGGTAAGCGCAGCGCACCCGCCGTTAAAACAAGACACCCACCCGGAAGACACGATATTACCTGTAGGGCGGGTAAGCGAAGCGCACCCGCCGTTAAAAATACACCCGCCGTTAAAACAAAACACCCGCCGGGTGGCGGGTATTATCTCTCATCGCAAAGCGCTTACTTCTGCGCGGCCAGCGCTTCCTTGATCCAGCCATCGAACTGCTGCTGGTGGGCTTTAATCCAGCCATCCACATGGCTTTCGATATCCGCCTCGCTCGCTCTGCCGCTGTGCATCATCGCGTTCTGGGCGTTGATATCGGTAATCGGCAACTTCATTACCGCGAACAGTTTCGCCGCCGCCGGGTTCTTCTCCGCCCAGGCTTTATTCGCCACAATGTGCATTGTATTCACCGGGAAGCCGAAGTTATTGCCGTTTGAAAGTTTAGTGTCGATATCCTTTTGCTCGCCCGGCAGGGACGAGAACGGCACCTGCAGCCACACCACATCTTTACCCGGCTTCAGCACGTCGCTCACCCAGTACGGCGTCCAGGTGTAATAGAGCACCGGTTTACCTTCTTTATAACGCGCAATGGTATCGGCCATCATCGCCGCGTAGTTGCCGTGGTTCACGGTCACGGTGTTTTGCAGGCCATACGCCGTGTTCTGATGGTTAATCACCGCCTCGCAGCCCCAGCCAGGCGTACAGCCCATCATGTCCGCTTTGCCGTCGCCGTTGCTGTCGAACAGCTTCGCGAGCTTCGGATCTTTCAGTTGCGCGATATTGGTAATGTGATATTTCTCGGCCGTTTTACGGTCAATCAGATACCCTTGCGCCGCGCCCGTCACATAGGTGCCTTCACGGTAAAACTTCTTGTCGCCGCCTGCGGCCGCGTACATATCGTCATGCAGCGGCTGCCAGTTCACGGCGGTAAAGGTAGCGTCGCCGGAGGCAATCGAGGTGTAGCCGACGTTGTAATCCACTTCGCTGGTTTTATTCACGGTATAGCCGAGCTTCTCCAGCGCGCGGCTCACTAACCGCGTCTGAAAGCTCTCTTCGGAAATTGTGCTCTGCACCGGCTGGACGGTAATGCCTTTGCCCGGCAGATCGGCGGCAAAGGTGCTGGTGGTAACGAGTGTGGCAAAGGCTGTGGCGAAAAGAACAGAATGTCGCATCGTTATTCCTTTTATTCAGATGAGGGAAAGCGGGCGGCCTGCGCCGCCAGCGCTTTATTTAATGAATGGACGGGTGATAAGACCAAGCGGGCCGCTGGCGTACCAGCGACGGTTGCCGCGGCTGCGGGCGTCGCGGCCCACGGCCTGCGTCAGCCGGTCGAGAATAATGGCGAGGATAACAATCCCTACGCCGCCGACCGTGGCAAGCCCCATGTCGAGGCGGCCAATACCGCGCAGTACCATCTGGCCCAGCCCGCCGACGGCGATCATCGAGGCGATCACGACCATAGAGAGAGCCAGCATCAGCGTCTGGTTAATTCCCGCCATAATGGTGGGCATGGCCAGCGGCAACTGTACTTTAAACAGCATCTGGCGCGGGCTGGAGCCAAACGAGCGCGCCGCTTCGATAAGATCTTCCGGCACCTGGTTAATCCCGAGGATCGTCAGGCGCACTACCGGCGGCAGGGCGAAGATAATCGTTACCACCACGCCCGGCACGTTGCCGATGCCAAACAGCATCACAATCGGCACCAGATAAACAAACGCGGGCGTCGTCTGCATCGCATCCAGCAGCGGGCGAATAATTTTCGCCGCGCGTGGGCTACGCGCCAGCCAGATCCCAAGCGGCAGGCCAATCACCACGCAGAACAACAGCGCGGTCAGCACCAGCGCCAGCGTCACCATCGCCTGCGACCAGGCGCCAATGGCGCCGATGAGGATCAGCGATACCAGGGTCGCAACACCCATACCCGCGCCGGAAATCTGCCAGGCGATCAGCGCGAACAGGATAATCGCCACCGGCGCGGGCATCCCCAGCAGCAGTTGCTGGAAGGCGTTCAGGATGTAATCCACCGGCACGCGAATGCCCTGGAACAGCGGGCGGAAGTGCGTCACCACCCAGTCGATGCCTTCCGTCACCCAGCGGTCAAGCGGGATCAGCGTGTTATGGAACGGGTCCATAATGTTGAAATGCTCGGGCGCAGGCGCGGGCGCGCTGTTCAGCCAGTCGGTGGAGCCGCTCTCGGGCGCAGGCGTCGGGCTGCCCCAGGCGTCTGCGCTGCTGGCGCTGTTCGCGGCGGCGTCAGCGGCGCCGGTATCCCACGGATTTTGCGTCTGATCAGTCATTGGTGGCCCCCTCGCGATCTAAAGCTTTCAGCAATACCCCTTTTGAGATAACGCCCACATACTGTTGCTCGTCGCCGACGACCGGGACGGCGCACGGCGCGACCCCAACCGGCGAGAGCAGTTCGCTTAACGGCGTGTCGGCGCTTACCGCCGCGGGCGTCTCCAGCAACGCGCTGTCCAGCCCCTGGCCTGCCGCCAGCGCCGCTTTCAGGGAATCGACAGACACGGTGCCGACAAAGCGGTTGCCGCGCTCGACGACATAACCAAATTCGCGGTCTTCATCCTGCAACAGCTTGATGGCCGAACGTGGGCCGAAACCTGGCGTTTTACGCAACAGGCCCGCCGGGCTGCGGCGCGCGATATCTTTCGCGCTAAAGACCTGGCTAATATCGACACCGCGGAAAAACGTGCGCACATAATCGTTCGCCGGATTATTCAAAATTTCATCCGGCGTGCCGACCTGCACCACTTCGCCGTTTTGCATAATCGCGATGCGATCGCCAATTCGCATGGCTTCATCCAGGTCGTGGGAAATAAACACGATGGTGCGCTGGTGGCGCGACTGAAGCTTAATTAATTCATCCTGCATTTCACTGCGAATTAACGGATCGAGCGCCGAGAAGGCTTCATCCATTAACAGGATGTCAGGGTTAATGGCCAGCGCGCGCGCAAGCCCGACGCGCTGGCGCATTCCGCCTGAAAGTTCATCGGGATACGCGTGGGCGTAATTCTCAAGCCCGACCTGGCGCAGAGCGTCAAGCGCTTTTTCCTGACGCTCTTTTTGCGGCACGCCAGCTAATTCCATGCCGAAGGCGGTATTATTTAAAACCGTCATATGCGGCATTAGCGCAAATGACTGGAATACCATCGCTATCTTTTTCTTGCGCACCTCGCGCAGCGCGGCGTCAGATATTCTGGCGATATCCTCGCCGTCAATCAGCACCTGGCCGCGGGTGGGTTCAATCAGGCGATTGAGAAGGCGAACCATAGTGGATTTACCCGAGCCGGATAACCCCATGATCACAAATATCTCGCCTTCTTCAATGGCCAGAGTGGCGTCTTTTACGCCGACAGACAGCCCGGTCTTTTCCAGTATTTCGGCTTTTGAAAGCCCTTGTTCAATATATTTAAAGGCCCGCTGTGGGTGCTCTCCAAATATTTTATATAGATTCTTAATTTCTAATTTAATTGCCATGCAATAGCGTGAGTCCTGTTATATTTTGCCGTTAAGATGATTCCTGCAGGAAATAGTTACCGGGGCATACCCTAGCATACTGAGATTCTGAGACAACCCTCAATTTCCGCAATGTGAGGTGAATTGCGTCGCCGAATTGCGATTATTTCCCGCTATTGCTGGGCTGAGCGGCAATGAATGAAGTGTGATATTTTTGCGGCCAGGTGTCGAAATGGCGGGTGAATCGGCGTGATTCACCCGTGAGAGTCCGGAAATAGCAGTCAGGAATGTCGCAGAGATATTTTCGTGGATTTTACAATTTTGCAGCAAATAATTCTGCGAAATTTATAGCGATTATTTGCGCCTGAGGGCGAATTAAAAATCCCAGTCTTCGTCTTCGGTTTCCACCGCTTTGCCCATGACATAAGACGAGCCAGAGCCGGAGAAAAAGTCGTGGTTTTCATCGGCGCCGGGGGAGAGGGCGGCCAGAATCGACGGGTTCACCTGCGCCATTTCCGGCGGGAACAGCGCCTCATAACCGAGATTCATCAGCGCTTTGTTAGCGTTGTAGCACAGGAACGCGCTGACATCGTCCACCCAGCCGACGTCACGATACAGCGCCTCGGTGTACGCAAGCTCGTTATCGTAGAGTTCCATCATCAGATCCAGCGCGAAAGTTTTGAGCGATTCGCGGCGCGCGTCGTCCACCTGCGCCAGTGCCTGCTGATATTTGTAGCCGATGTAATACCCATGTACCGCCTCGTCGCGAATGATAAGACGAATCAGATCGGCGGTATTGGTGAGCTTGCCGCGGCTCGACCAGTACATCGGCAGATAAAAGCCGGAGTAGAACAGGAAGGATTCCAGAAACACGCTCGCGATTTTCTTCTTCAGCGGATCGTCCTCGCGATAGTGCGCAAGGATAATCTGCGCTTTGCGTTGCAGCGGCGCGTTCTCTTCACTCCAGGCGTAGGCGGCGTCCACGTCCGGCGTCTGGCAGAGCGTGGAGAAAATCGAGCTGTACGAGCGCGCGTGTACCGCCTCCATAAAGCTGACGTTTGAGAGCACCGATTCTTCGTGCGGCGTCAGCGCGTCGGCCATCAGCGCGGGCGCGCCCACCGCGTTCTGAATGGTGTCGAGCAGCGTCAGCCCGGTAAAAACGCGGATGGTCAGCTGCTGCTCGCCGGGCGTTAAGGTCTGCCAGGCCGGAATATCGTTTGAGAGCGGCACTTTTTCCGGCAGCCAGAAGTTACTGGTGAGCCGGTTCCACACCTCCAGATCTTTTTCGTCCTGAAGTTTATTCCAGTTAATGGCGCTAATACGGCTTAAACGGATCATGGTGTTTCCTCACAGGGCGCAGGAGACGCAGCCCTCAATTTCGGTGCCTTCCAGCGCCAGCTGGCGCAGTCGAATGTAATAGAGCGTCTTGATGCCTTTCTTCCAGGCGTAAATCTGCGCTTTGTTGATATCGCGCGTGGTGGCGGTATCCGGGAAAAAGAGCGTCAGCGACAGCCCCTGATCCACATGGCGCGTCGCCTCGGCGTAGGTGTCGATGATTTTCTCGGGGCCGATTTCATACGCATCCTGGTAGAGCGACAGATTCTCGTTAGTCATAAACGGCGCGGGGTAATAGACGCGGCCGATTTTGCCTTCCTTGCGGATTTCGATTTTCGAGACGATCGGGTGGATGCTTGACGTCGCATGGTTGATATACGAGATAGAGCCGGTCGGCGGCACCGCCTGGAGGTTGCGGTTATAGAGCCCGTGATGCATCACGTCGTCGCGAAGCGCACGCCACATCTCTGGCGTCGGCAGCGTAATGCCCGCGCGCGCGAATAATTCTGCGACCCGCGCGGTGCGCGGCGTCCATGTCTGCGTAAGGTATTTGTCAAAGTACTCGCCGCTCGCGTAGCGCGACGCTTCGAACCCTTCAAACCGCTCGCCGCGCTCGCGCGCCAGTTTCATCGACGTGTTCAGCGCATGCCAGGTGACGGTATAGAAATAGAGATTGGTGAAATCGAGCCCTTCCGGCGAGCCATAAGCGATGCCTTCGCGCGCCAGATAGCCGTGCAGGTTCATCTGCCCAAGCCCGATGGCGTGGGATGCGGCGTTACCCGCTTCAATCGACGGCACGCTGCGGATATGGCTCATGTCAGACACCGCCGTCAGCGCGCGTACCGCCACGTCCACCGTCCGGCCGAAATCGGGCGAATCCATGGTATGCGCGATATTGAGCGAGCCGAGATTGCAGGAGATATCGTGGCCTGTAGTCGCGTAATTAAGGTTTTCATCAAACGTGGAGGCGCTGTTGACCTGCAAAATCTCCGAGCACAGGTTGCTCATGTTAATGCGCCCGGCAATCGGGTTGGCACGGTTCACCGTATCCTCAAACATGATGTACGGATAGCCGGATTCAAACTGAATCTCCGCCAGACGCTGGAACAGCTCGCGGGCGCTGATATAGCGCTTGCGGATACGCTCGTCTTCCACCAGTTGTGAATACATCTCGCTGACGCTGATATCGCCGAACGGCTTGCCGTAAATACGCTCCACGTCATAGGGCGAAAACAGCGCCATCTGCGCGTTGGCTTTCGCCAGCTCAAAGGTGATGTCGGGGATCACTACGCCGAGCGAGAGTGTTTTGATGCGGATTTTCTCATCGGCGTTTTCACGTTTGGTATCGAGAAAACGCAGGATATCCGGGTGATGCGCGCTCAGATAGACCGCCCCCGCGCCCTGGCGCGCGCCGAGCTGGTTGGCGTAAGAAAAGGCGTCTTCCAGCATTTTCATCACCGGGATAACGCCGGAGGACTGGTTTTCGATGCGCTTAATCGGCGCGCCCGCTTCACGCAAATTCGAGAGTGAAAACGCCACGCCGCCGCCGCGTTTGGAGAGCTGGAGCGCGGCGTTTACCGCGCGGCCGATAGACTCCATATTATCCTCAATGCGCAGCAGGAAGCAGGAGACCAATTCGCCGCGCTGCTTTTTCCCGCAGTTCAGGAACGTGGGCGTGGCGGGCTGGAAGCGGCCGCTTAAGATTTCATCGAGGATCTGGCGCGCCAGCGTTTCATCGCCGCAGGCGAGCGTCAGCGCCACCATGCAGGCGCGATCCGGGAAGTGCTCCAGATAGCGCTTGCCGTCGAAGGTTTTCAGCGTGTAGCTGGTGTAAAACTTCCACGCGCCGAGAAACGTTTTAAAGGTAAAACCGTAGCGCTGTGCCTCATCAAACAGCCCGGCGACGAAACCCGCGTCGTAGCGTTTGAGGACATTCTCATCGTAATAGCCTTCGCTTACGAGATACGCCAGACGCGCGTAGGTGTCGGGAAACGTCACCGAGCGCGGTGCCACATGCGCGGTTATAAACGCCGCCACCGCCTCGCGGTCTTTCTCAAACTGGATGCGTCCGTCGGCGTCGTAAAGGTTGAGCATCGCGTTCAGCGCGTGATAGTCCGGCGGCGTTTGCAGCACGGCATCGCCGGTTAATGTTGTCGTTGCCAAAATTCGCTCACTCCCTTACGCACGTTATCGATATCTTGCCCGGTGCCCATCAGCTCGAAGCGATAGAGAAACGGCACCTGACATTTATGGGCGATGATGTCGCCAGCGCGACAAAACCCTTCGCCGAAATTACGGTTGCCTGCGGCAATCACCCCGCGCAGCAGCGCGCGGTTGTGTTCATCATTAAGAAACCGAATCACCTGGCGCGGTACGGCACCGGCGGTGCCGCCACCGCCGTAGGTCGGCACCACCAGGATGTAAGGCTCGTCTGCCCGTAGCCGCTCGCGGTCTTCCAGCGGAATTCGCGCCGCCGGCAGCCCCAGACGCGCGATAAACCGGTGGGTGTTTTCCGAGCGGCTGGAGAAGTAAATGAGCCTGGTCATGCGTTCGCCGCAAGGGAGTCCGCGCGCAGGCGGTTAATCATGTCCGGGCGAAAACCACTCCAGCTCAGGGAATCGGTCATCACGACCGGTAACTGGCGAAAACCCTGCGCGCGCAGCGTGTCGATGGCTTCCGGCTGCTCGTCGAGATTGATGGTGTCAAACGCGATCCCGCGGCTTTCCAGCGCGCGTTTAGTGGCGTGACACTGGACGCAATCATTTCTTGTGTAAATAGTTATGCGCATGATTCGTATTCTCATCAATAGATTAAAATCCCCACAGCGAGGCAGTGAAGATTGGGGTTGCCTGATAAGAAAGATACTAGATGTAGTTATAATAAGTTTCAACTACGCAATATATAGGGTTTATGGAGAAAGACGTGTCAACGCCGCGCAGACACAGGCAGGACGCCATTCAGGCACAAGAAAGATTTTTTGAGAGGAAGAAGGGCAGAGAAAGGACTTACAAGACGCCGTTCCCCGGCAGCGCCGGGGAAAAGGCATTGAACCGTGCTTCAGAGGTTAGCGGCGGGTAATCAGCAGCGCGCCGAGGAAGATCCCGACCGCTGCGCCGATACCCAGGCTGCTCAGCGGGCGCTCGCGCACAAAGGTGCTCGCGCAGCTCACCGCGTCACGGGCCGCCTGAGAAACCTGGCTTCTCCCGTGCATACGGGCGCGGGTTTCGCGCAGCAGCGATTCTGCTTTACGGCGCGCCACGTCCGCTTCGCCTTTGGCATCGCTGCCCCAGGATTTGAGTACGCCTTCCAGCGTATCGGCAAGGCGGCTAATGTCCTGGTTAATCTCATCCACACCAGCGTTCACGTCACTACGGGTATTTCGGTTAAACATAACGCTCTCCCTTTTGTGTTTACTTAATAACAGTATAGAACAAAATGTGAGCCGTCTCGGCGCGTGGGGCCGTCAGGAGGCGTTTCTGGACTTTTCCGAAAGCCCTGCTATTCCTCCTAATGTAAGGTTTCCCCGCAGCTGAAGCAGATGAGGAAAATTTATGTATTTACGACCCGATGAGGTGGCGCGCGTCCTGGAGAAAGCCGGATTTACCATGGATGTGGTAACGCCAAAAACTTATGGTTATCGTCGCGGCGAGAATTATGTCTATGTGAATCGTGAAGCGCGGATGGGGCGCACGGCGCTGGTTATTCACCCGACGCTCAGAGAGCGCAGCCAGTCGCTGGCGGACCCGGCTTCAGAAATGAAAACCTGCGATCACTACCAGCAGTTTCCGCTGTGGCTTGGCGGGGACGCGCAGGAGCATTACGGCATCCCGCTGGGATTCAGCTCCCGCATGGCGCTGGAGCGTTATCTGAACGGCTTATTTGGCGAACCGCAGTAAACCGTCCCTTCTCAGGCCTGCGCGCTGACCGGCGCAGCGGGGCTTACCCGGAACAGACGGCGGCAATAATCGAGGAAATACCCGTAGGCCGCCCCCATCATCATCGACACCACAATATTGGAGCTTACCGCGGTGATAATCTGCGGGATATCCGCGCCGACAAACAGCAGGATGGCGGCGTACACGGGCGACTGAAAAGTAATGTAGGCGATAACATCTGCCAGATTTTTCACCAGGCGGCCCTTACCCACACGCGCGGCAAGGCGCATCACGGCGTCACGGTAAAGGCCATACGGCCAGGCAATCACCATATTGACCGGTATCGCCACCAGGCGTGACGAGAGCGATTGTTCGAAGCTCATTCCTGAGACGAATATTTCAATCATCATCCCCACGACGGAGCAATACACTACCATGGCAAACGTGTCCGCTACGGCGTGACGCAGGCGAGAATGCGGCGAAAACATCGAATTAAGCTCCTGGCTCATCAACAGGGAAAACGGGAAGGTAAAGGCTATGCTGGCGATATGCCTTGCATTTTGCGTTGATGATAGAGTATATGGCTGGATTATTGCTTTCAATTAGCGATAAATTTTTATTTATTGCCGCTTTGTCCATAAAATCCTCTGTAAATTCAAAAACGTGCGGCGCTTCGCTATTTTTTCGCACTCGTTATCATTTTTATATTTAGTTTCAATGAGTTATTTTTTCTCTGGCAAACGTATTGCTTCGCCTGCGGCAGAGAATTTTTTGCCAGGCGTTTTTGGGTTTGTCGTGGAGTTTTCCATAGCGTCTGCGTGAAAATTGCAGCTTTTTATGCTGTTCTGACGTGAGGTACAGGCAGGTGCCATGGGAAGGATTTATCGGTGCGATGAATATGATTAGCCCGCCGTAAAACAGGTTTAACCATTATTCAGCCCAACTCTGTGCGTGCTGTCGGATAATGCCCGTCATGCTTTCTACGGGGATTAACTATCATCATGGACGCCATTAACGACGTGTTATATCAGGTTGAACGGGGCATTATGGCGCTCGTTCGTGAAGGGGATTTGCGCAAAAAATTGCGGCGATTCTGGTTTGAATCGCTTATCGACATATCGCCCGCCGCACTGCCAGAAGCACTACAGCGCGAGCTGCATATGCTTCGCGCGCCTTTCAGCGCTGTGCAGGCGCGCCCGGTCGCGCAGTGGAGTGAGAACGAGGTTCAGCAGTGGCTTAAAGCTGTCCTGGGGTTTTATCACAGGCTTAGTGAACAGGCGTTCAGAGAAAATGCGGGGCAGAAAATGTAAGGCGGATGCACTTCGCTTATCCGCCAGACGTAAAACCGAAGGGTGGGTAAGCAAAGCGCACCCACCGTGAAACGCCGCTACCGCACTTACAACCGGTGCGGCCGCAGATCAACACACCCCGAAATCGCCGTCTTCTTTATACAGCGCCACATCGGCGGCTTTCAGCGTGACTTTCTCACCCTGCTCGTCATCCGGGCGCACCGCGACAATCTGATCGCCATGCACTTCGATAACTTTCAGTTTCGGGCCGCCCAGACGCGGTTGAACGATATCGCCTGCTGCAAACATCATGACCTCCTTTATTCATAGGGTTTCTGTAACAGTAGCCCACCACCGCGTTCACCGACAACCGCAATCCCGCGCTTTGTTGGCAAAATGTTAATAACTTATCTTCTGTATAGCCGCGTTAGGCCAGGTAAAGTCCTGTATGGCGGGTGGCGCTTTGTCTTTCAGCGACTAAACTTAATAAAAATAAGCGACTTACAACACCTGCAAAAAACTACAGGAGTAACTATGGGATTCTGGAGAATCATTTTTACCATCATTCTGCCGCCGCTTGGCGTACTGCTGGGGAAAGGTGTCGGTGGGGCGTTCCTTATTAACATCCTCCTGACGCTGCTGGGCTATTTCCCGGGGCTCATCCACGCCTTCTGGGTGCAAACCAAAAACTAATCCCTCTTTTAAGAAACCCGCTATGGCGGGTTTTTTTATGCATGATTTCTGCCATTTTTTCCCGCCCTTTTCCCGTTTCAACCTTACTGCGAAACCGCTCACGATTTAACCGCTGTGTTGGATTTTAATTGCATACAAAACGTGCGGATTTACTCACGCTTAACAATATTTTAGCGAATGAACTGTTTTAATCGAAACTTTTGCCGATAACAGAGGGGCAGAGAGGCGTTTTTCTCTGAATAACTTGAAAAATAGAGATAAAAAGAGGCCACCATGGGGATCCTGTCAACATTAATCACGGGTCCAGGACGGACATTTTCGGCGCAAAGCCCCCGTAGCGGTGTGTATCGCTGTAATAAATTACCTACATCGTTACGTGACGCGGGCGTGCCGGATAAGCCGGGCATCTTGATGGTATTTGTACCGCCCAACGCGGATTTTCATGCTGTCAGTCAGGTCTGGCAGCGCTTCGCCACGCCGGAACGCACCGTACTGGTGCTTTCCTCCACCGGCACGCTGTGCCAGCAGGATAAAGCGACGGTCTATTGCTCGTTGGAGAGCGACGAGGGGAGCTGGCTGCTGCTCCCTAAAGGGCTGATCGGCCGCCACGAAGTGCATTCTGTCGATCTTCATACCCGCATTCCGGGCGCGGTACAGCGCGTGCAGGCGATTTCACGCGATCTCAGCGCACTCGACGTGAAGATGTCGTTAAGCGCAGACCGCACCTTTGCAATGATCTATTGCGACGGGCTCGCCGCCTCGGAAGGGTTCCTGATGCAGGCCTGGTATAAATCCGGGCGTTTCCCGTGCCTCGCGGTTGGCGGGGCGGCGGGCGGCAAGCTCGATTTCAGCGGCACCTGGATGAGCGTTAATGGCCGGATGATGGATGGCCGCGCGATTGTCATCCTGTGTGAAATGGCACCGGGTAAATCTTTCGCGCCGTTTAAAAGCCAGAACTTCCAGCCGACCGACAAAAGCTGGCTGGTGGCGCAGGCCGATCCGGTCGCGCGTACCGTCACGTCGCTGTTCGACGCCAAGGATCATCAACAGCCCATTACGTCGTATCTGGCAAGCCAGCTCAACTGCAAACCGGATCAGCTGGCGCAGGCGCTGGAGGGGTATACCTTCGCGGTAAAAGTGGGCGATGACTTCTTTATTCGTTCCGTGGCGCAGATAGAATCCTCACAGATCCGTTTTTTCTGCGATCTGGAGTTTGGCGACAGGCTGTATCTGATGAAAGCGACCGATTTTGTCGCGCACACGGAGCACGACTGGCAGGCGTTCACGCGCCGTTACGGTAAACCGTCCGGGATGCTGCTTAACGACTGCGTACTGCGCCGGATGAACAACCTGGCAACGCTGCCGCGCGCCGATTTCTTTCGCAAGATCCCGGCGGCGGGCTTTTCAAGCTTTGGTGAAATTCTTGGGGTGCCTATCAACCAGACGCTCTCCGCGCTGGTGTTTTTCGATAAGCCCAATCAGGCGATGAGCCAGTTCCCGGTGGAATACGCGGCTTACGCGGCACACTACGCGCAACGCACGCTGCGCCGCTGGGAGGCGATGCACCGTATGCAGTCGCAGGTGATTGAGCAGGTCATCAGCTATCAGCAGGAGCTGTCGCCGCTGCTCTCCACGCTGCCGCTGCTGGAGCACGCAACGTCGCAGCAGACCGAAACGCTGGATATCGCGCAGGGGAATATCCGCTCCATGAGCAATGCCGCGCGCGACACCCGTGACGCGCAGGACAGGCTGGAGCAGGGCTTAAGCGATCTGGAGACCATTTCGGCGGGGATCACCAAAATCACCAGCGGGATCCGCTCTATCGCCGATCAGACCAACCTGCTGGCGCTCAACGCCGCGGTGGAGGCGGCGAGAGCCGGTGAATCCGGGCGCGGTTTCGCGGTGGTGGCGGGCGAAGTGCGCCGTCTGGCGCATCTGTCACGCGAGCAGGCGGAGGCAACGGCGCACAGCATCAACGAGTCTGTTGAGACGATAGCGCGTATTCGCCAGGTCACCACGGAAACGGTCAGCGCGACCCAGACCATGGCGGACCGCAGTATCGAAGCCGCGGATCGTATCGCCTCGATGAGCGAGCAGACCAGCGAAGAGCGCGAAAACGTCGCCCAGAGCCTGGGCCGCCTGAAAGTCGTCGCGAAAGGGATGGACGCGATGCAGGAGGCGGTCGCGCAACTGCGCACGTTGCAGGAGCTGGCGAAGTAGATTTAAGTCCGTTCTGAAAAGCGCGGTGTTTATATAAAAGTGAGACGGGATAACACCCTCTCGCTTTTTTTATCGGTTTCGTCGGCGGGCGTTACTCTTCTTCGCCAGGCGGGGCGGGAAGGCGTTATTCACAAAACGCGTAAAACCGTGTGCTATTCTCCCTTGATCTGGCTTTACATTGATTCGCGCTATCCGGCACCTTTAATTCCACGGTCTTAGAGGTGTTTTCATAACGGCATACCAGCCAGAGCGGTAAACCCATTTTCTTTCCGTAAGACTGATATTCTTTCAGCGTCCAGACCATGCGGTTGTCATTATCAGGCATCAGCTCACCCTGTTTTTCCGGCGGCCCCTGAAAAAGGCTGGAATCATTTAAACGGTGCGTGATTAACGCATTCGGTAACGTGTTCGGGCATGCTATTTTTTCGGCACAGGCAGCGCCAGAAAAGATAAGCACAGCCGTACTCAGCAGTAATATTTTATTCCACGACATAATAATTATCCCCGTTTTTTTCCGCGCGCGGCGCATGCCGGAAATAAATTGTACGCTGGCTGACGGGGTGGGGTGAGTGATTATTGGGTAGTTGTTTTCTGAATATGCCTTTAGCGAAGAGAAGAAACAGTATGCTATGCAGTATCAAGACAGACGGGACAAACGTTATCAGGAAGTCAGAAAATAAACGTTAAGGAGGCGTTCGTCTGAATGGTTTGTACTTCTGACGCCAGTATCCAGGCGAGTAACCCCGAATAATGCACCATTTTTCTAACCCTGTTTATTACCAGGCCAACATGGTCGATGAAAAATGGATTGATCCCGAAAACTAAAGGGGGATGTTGAGCGAGTAAGCTAAGATTCTTCTCACCTTCATTATAAAGCCAGGAAACCATTAGCCCGGTTTGCACAGTGGCAACGATCTGCGCCTGAAGCCTTACGCGCGGTTACGCGTTAGAATCATCGCAACATGCACAAATACACGTTAAACCAGGCAGGGCCAGTGGCCCGTAATCAGGAGCAGAGATGTTCAGTAAAATTTATGAGGTTGATGAAAGCCATATCGATTTTCAGGGCGTCGTGGACGGGCTCTATTACCCGTTTTACATGGAATGGGCGCGCCACGCGTTTATGAGAGAAGCGCTGGGGATTGATATCGAAGAGGAGTTTAAGCAGGGGCGACTGTACATGGTGCTGGAGTATTCTCTGCGTTTTCGCCAGAGCCTGAAAAAAGGCGACACTGTGGAAGTGACCTGCCAGCTTGAAAAAAACGTCAAACGTAACAGGGTTAACTTCGCTCAGCAGATCCGCGTGAATGGCGCGACCTATGCGGAAGCAACCTTCGTCGCCACGTGTCTGGTCAATGGCAGACCTTCTATGCCGGACGCGGTGGTCAAGGCGTTGGAAGAACTCTGATTTTCTTTCATGACCGGCGCAGTCGTTTTTGAGGGGGCGTGCGCCGGTTTCAAGCGGATCATCCTTTAAAAGCCCCGCCGCTGAATGCGTGGGGCGGTAAAACAGGAAAGGTTACGCTCAGCGCGTGACCTGAACAGCTAAAGTGGCATTCGCCAGGAAGCGATATTCAGATGGCGCTATCCAGCCCAGCGCAGAGCCGGTCGATTTCAGTCTGAATATATTTCCTGCGCTGCTTAAACAGGATACGGGCAGGGACGAGGCGCTCAATCAACATTGGCTTTCTGATGACGTATTCTATGACCATCTCTTTTACATCTTTTTCTGACCATCCCTGCGCAGCATATAAAAATAGACTAAGTTCCTTTAAGTATATCCTCAAAGTCTGTACTGCTTAAATCTGGTGCAGCACATAGCATATCTTTGGCCAGCGCGCGTCGACGCTTAAGAAGTTCATCAAGCGTTACTTCAAAAGTGGTGATTTCAGGATCTCTCACTGTAGGGTAATAAACATATACATCTTTAGTTTGCCCAATTCGGTACGCCCGATCCGTTGCCTGATCTTCTTTAGCTGGATTCCAGCATCGCGTGAAATGAATAACATGATTAGCTTTCTGTACATTAACGCCGAAACCTACGGCAACCGTAGACAGAATGATTACTCCAAACCCTGGTTGAGACTGGAAATTATCTATCAGGCGCTGGCGGCTGTTTTGACTGTGACTTTTAGTACTGGTATCACCATTGATAATAACCGGTCGGAAACCAAATTTTTGGTATATCGCATGTTGAAGTTCACGCTGTAAATCACGAAGCTCTGTAAAAATAATAACCTTGTCTTTTGTGGTTGCTTTTATTTCCGCAAGTTTTTTTAGCAGCCAATTAAGTTTGGGAGAGTTGTCCCGAAAAGGAGGGGCTGGATCAACGACTGCGGGATGCGCGCAAATGAGTTTCAGCTTGTGTAACAAACCTAACATACCAGTTCCTGCCTGTTGCATCTCTTCGCTAAAGGCTTGTTGCTGTTGCCAGTTTGCAACAGACGAAAGGTAGAGCTTTTTTTGAACACCGGAGAATATCAACTGTTTGCAGCTTTCCACTTCAATTTTCCGGGGTAAATCACGAGCAACCTCTTCTTTAGTGCGGCGTAAAGTCTGAGGTTCTATTAGCGCGCGCAAAGTTTCCAGCCGTTCAGTATCTCGTCCAGCTTCGTTCTCTATAGAACGCACATAATGTTTACCAAATTCATTTAGCGCTCCTAACAAGCCTGGCTGGGCAAAATCAAACAAGCTCCACAGGTCAACAAGGGTATTTTCGACCGGTGTGCCGGTGCAAGCCACTTTAAATCTTGCTTGTACCGCGTTAGCGGCATGTGTGATTAGTGCTGCAGGATTTTTTATCTTTTGCGCCTCGTCGCATACCATAATAGACCAGGACTGGCGTGCCAGAGAAAACTCTTGATCGCGAAGTGTTTCATAGGTCGTCAGTACGATTTTCGACTCACCTTGCCAGCCTGGTTTAAGCAGGTTCTTGATCCCCTGAGATTGCAGATGAGCAGGAATAGCTTGTTTAGGATATTTCAACGCTTTAATGGTCTCGCCATACAACTTCAAAACCGGAACACCTGTTGTGTAGAAAAAATTGTCCAGCTCACGTTCCCAGTTATCAAGAAGAGAGACAGGCGCAACAATAAGACTTGGCGGCTCTTGCGGGAATTTTTCAATGAACCATACCAGGAAGCTTAAAATTTGTAGTGTTTTCCCAAGCCCCATATCATCCGCAAGAAGGCAACCTGCGGTTTCCTCTGGTGAACGGATGAATAGTTGCTGAAGCCAGGCGAGACCTTCGCGTTGATGATCTTTAAGTCGGATATGTTCTTTGAGACTGAGCGGAATTTCAGGTTCTGCATTACGCGCACTGAGAAGTAAATTACGGCGCTGTTTTATGTAGGCAGCTTCTTCAATATTTTGCTCAATTTTGAGTACGGCTCGGGTTGGTTTATCTACAATATTGCCCGCAGATCCATTCGCAACGCTCTGCTTTTTTTCCCATTTTTTACTAAAGATTTTTGCGGCATCCAGCGGTAATTCGCTGTCATTCCAGGGGGCAGTAATATGCGTTTCACCAGCAGCTTCAGCCTGATTAATTCTCTTCTGTAGTTCATCGAAATGGTGAAGATTTTCAGGTTGCCAATCAGTCAGCGTTTCGACTGCAAACACGGAAAAATCGATGTCATCTGGAAGCCAGTTTTCACTTTGCGCTTTCGTCAGCCAGGGCGAGGAAATTTTTTCAAACTCACCGATGCCAATTACCCGGTCACCATATTTCGCGATATCCAGCACATCGCTAAATTCTTTCCCTTCAATTTCTTGCTGCCAGCGAGCCAGGAGAGCCTGGCAGTCGTGCCACTGTTTTTCTGTGAACTGACTTAACTCCAGTTCGTACCCTTGCCATGAACCTGCAGGCATCTGTGCAGCGACACTAATACCGAGTTGCTGTACGAATTTTTCCAGCTCCCAGGGGGCGGAGAACACAAAAGCAATTTCTGGCTGGGGAACAGGTGATATAGGCTCAAGTACAAGTGTAACATCCGCAATTTTATTATCTGGATTCCATTGAGGTATTAACCTGAAATGATGAAAGAAAATTTTGGCGTTAAATAATGCTCTTTCATGCTCTTCTGGTGCAATAACTCTGGCTGCGTCTTCACCTAAAAATGCATAAGGATTGCGGACAAAAGAAAGCGCTTCACTTCCGGCTACTCTCCGACCTGGAATCGAATGAATTGAATTCAAAACCTCTTTTACTTCGGGAGCGATTATGACATGGCTGAGTTCACCATTCTCTCCTGGAATGCGGTAGCTATCGTGAACCTGCGAGTTCTTGTCAAAATTACTCAGCCAGTTAGCGGGCTGGTCTTCGAAATGAGGTTCAATTTCGATAACCGCGGTATCCGCAACGGTTGCTTTACGCAGACGTAATGACAATGAAGTCGGTTTGACGACATGCGTTTTTTCTAAATAATCATCAAATTTTGCGCCAGCTTGTTTCGCACATTTGCGGATAGCGGCCCAGCCCAGCTGGTTAGTGGTTTCGCCGGGAATCTGAATTTGCTGCGCACTGAGTTGTTCTGTTGCCTGTAAAAGTGCCCAGTTTTCCTGCGATAACAGATATTGCTGATTATCATGGGTTAGTATGGCACCAAGACGACTAAAACGGATTGGCTTGCGGCCTGGGACCGTAGCCCATTCCGAAATCCAGACGCGAAAATCGCTATCGCTTAACGCACCACGTGAACACAAGCTTGCGCGTAACGGCAGTACCTCAGGTACGCCGATAAGTGGCAGGCTAGTGGCATGATCTTCATCTTCCAGCAGGCAATATAATGCCTCCCAACTCAACAGCCACCGGTCTGTCAGCGATATCAGATAGTCTTCTTCAGCCAGTTGCTCAAGCCAGGATGCCAGTGCCCAGAGCTGCGAATCATCAACCAGAGACAGTGAAAAGCTGAGCCCGTTTTCCTCAACCTGATATTTATCTTTAAGGTGGCGCTCTATCTGCTGACGGTCTCCCGTCAGTTTACTTAACAGGCGTTTCAGCATTATTTTATCCAGTAACGATGGGGTGCTTTGGCTACAGGTGAAAAGCCTAATCGTAACAACTCTCTTTCTAATGCGTCGTCAGCGGTATTAAGCTGGACGGACAGCACTCCACCTTTTTGCCGGTTATCGCTAACGATACAGGGGACATTTTCTACAAGACGCTGTATAGCAGTATCCCGCTGTGGGTTAATAATTTTTACTTTGGAGAAAGAAATAGAAGAAGGCTTCTGTTTCTCAATAAATTTAACAGGTTCTTCGGCCAGCCAGCGAATACCTAATTTGCGTAACTCATCATCATATTTCAACATCCAGCCCGTGATATGAGCTTTGCTATATCCTTCAGCACGTGGCATATGAGGTATTCTTAATACACATTGCCCTTGATCTTTTAAATGAAGGTTGATGTCCAGAGTACTTGATTCAGGATTAAAAGGGGCCTGGCCAACTCGATAGGCGTACATCGCGTTCCCGGTTCCTGAGAACTCAACGAAGATATAATCATTAATCTGCATAATCATCGCGTTATCAAAATTACGTCCACCTCGTAAGTTACTTAAGCGTCCTTTATTCTCTTCCCTGAATTTCACAAAATCACCTCTTCGATCTTGCCTTGCATCCGTGCCTAGCACAATACGGGTGAAGCCCATCTGATTTGCAAACCTGAGCCAGTAAAAGAGGCGGGCTTGATCTACATCGCCGTTTCCACGCAACAACTCGAAGAAATGCATCAAATCTTGTTTTGCCAGCCAGCTCCGAACCATGCCTGCAACGGGTTCAGAAACATATTGGTACCATTTATTCTGCTGGCTTTTTAGCTGTGGGTTATCCCAATATTCTAGTGCAGCTACTTTCAATGCGGAATGAGCCTGATCACGATATGTTGAATGGTAATAGCGAGTAAGGGTTGCGCTTATAATGTCATTCCGAAAGCGAACCCATTGCGCTGCCAGATCTAACAGCCAGCTGATTTTATCCAGATATTCTGGGTCATCCATAGTATCAAGCTGTGCCAGGAGCACGGTAAAAATACGTTTCCACAACCAGCTGCTGTCATGAATTTGAGCGATCTTTTCCAACGATGAGAGTGAGTTATGCTCACCTGCAAGTAACTGTCTGGAGATAACGCCGCCTGCCTGCGGGGTAAAAATATCGTGATAAAATTCTATGGTTTTCATCCAGGGTTTTTCTCGCCTTATGGCCGATTTCACAACGAGGTAACCCTGTGCTATATGACCACGTAGTACGCACCAGTGTGGATTTTGTTCAGGAGTTTCATTCTGGTAGGCAAAGTAGCTTGCACAAAGTGCAGCCCAATCCTTGCGCTTAAGATTATTTGATGCGATGCATTTTTTAATTTTACTATCTACTTTTGGAAAGAGCGTGTCGTCTTCCAGCAGTATCGGTTGGTTAGGATATAACGGATCATTATCGGCAAGCCCATAAAATATCATCCGCCAGTCTCGCCCGCTGAGTTCTTGTGCAAGGCGAAGACGACGTAGCGCCTCCAGACGAATTTCATGTGGTGGAGCGGGGATTTTATCGGCTTTATCAAACCTTTTTTCCATTTCTATTCCTGCTGACGTCAATGCATCAAAGTCATTTCGCAAAAAAGTTTCACTCTGCTGGGTGACTGAGAGAGCCGCAGTAATACGTTGTGAAAGCGAATTCAATGCTGAGGTCATTGCGGCATTACCAACTGACAAACTTCTTTATTTATTACAGGAGGAAAGTCCACCGTCTCATCCCCATCGCGTTTATCTTTAAGCCCGAAGAACTGCATACGTAACTCAACACGACGGCTGGCTTCTTTACTCTCTTTAGCATTATTAAAGGAAACACCACCTGCCAGGAAAAGCTTACGGATTTGAAGCTGTTGCTCGATGGTAATGTTTTTTTGCAGAGGGCTGCGGCTATCTAGCAGGCTGCACATTACCCATTCAGAACGCTGTAAAGAAAGATGCAAATTATAAAGATATGAACCGTCGGTATCGGTGAATCCTTCAATAACAATTTGCTTAAACCACTTTTTGCCTTCTTCACTTTCGGCAGCTTCAAGCACCAGAGGGACGACATCCTGCAATGCCTTTTGTCCTTCTGCATTGAGGAAAAAACGATTGTGATCGAAGCGGCCAGCCTCGCCAAAACTGATACGATTATCGTGACAATCTACCACAATGGTTTTGTTTAGATTACGGGCATGGAGTTCAAGGCGCTCGCACAATCGCGTAATATCCTGCCCACGTGTTTTTTCGCCTTGTTCTGCTTTCTGAATGCGTTGAGTAACCGAACTTAGCGAAGCAACCATGACAACCAGAAATAGCACCATCATTGCCGTCATCAGATCAGCATACGAAATCCAGAAGGGTTTCTCCGCTTCGTCACCGCGCCGTTTTTTTATGCTCCATGTATTACCAAACATTTACTGTTCCCTCTCAGACACGAACGCGGGACAGGACATCATCAAGCTCGCTGATGCTTTCTCCGACTTGTTCAACAGCGCCTGCAAGCAAAGTGGAAGCTTTCGCCATTTCAACGTCCAGCTTGCCAAGCGTCTTGTCCAGACTACGTGATACGCCTTCAGCGAAGTCTTCAAAACCTTTGCCGAGTACATCACTGACGTTATCCATAAAGGTCTGCGCTTCCCGGTTATAGCTCTGTAAACGCTCGCCATGTTGCTTAAGATCGGCAATAAACTGACTACGGGTGGTTTGTTCAGATTGTGTATTGGCAGCGAGCAGCTCGAGCATGGCGATAGATTTGCTAATGGCTTCGCGATTGTTACGATAATCTGCCACGACAGAAGTAAGCTCGCTGGTAGCGCCGGAAAGGGTTGAACCTGCCGATTGCGCTTTATTCAGGACATCAGCGGTAATGTGGTTGGCTTGCGATACGCGATCACCTGCCTCTTCGAAACGTTCAGCCGCCACTCGCATTTTGTCTGCGCCGTGTTGCATATCCTGAATTTGTCGGTTGGTTTGTTCCGCAAGCTGGCGCAGCGTTTCAGTGGTGCTCTTATGTTGCTGCGAAACGGTGTCGATCAACTGTTTAATCTGATCATCAACCTCACCCATGACGCGCTGTGTCTGTTCGTGCAGCGACTGCTGATTTGCTTGCTGATGTGCAGATATCTGTTGTTGGCCTTTGTCCATCTGACTAAACAGACCGCCAAGCTGTTCGCCAAGTGCCTCAACGGAGGACGCCATTTTTTCCATTGTGGCGCTTTGCCCTTGCTGCACTGAATTCTGAATGGCTTCGATAAAGGCAGCCATATGTTCAGCCTGAGCCTTTCCACGGGCTTCACTGTCAGCGAACATTTTTTCAAGCTGTCGAGCCATACGCTCACCTGCGCCTTCGCCTTCGGCGCCGATTCTGGCGACCGATGCCTGCAGGCTGGTAAGCATATCGTTCATGCCTGCCTGCATGGCTTGCTGACCGGATTTCATTTCAGCTAACAATTGTTCAATTAACTGCGCGCTCCCCTGACGGGAATCGTCGCTGACCTGACGCATGTCCTGTAACAAAGCAGAGAAACCACTTTGCATCGTTTGGATCGCGCCAACGGTTTGTCCCATCATGTCGTTGAGGTTCGTAAATTGCTGACCAAATGTGGTATCGAGCTTCGCCATAAACGCCGTCAACACATCCTGCAGCATGTTCTGCACCATACCGCTTTGATCGCCACTGGCGGTCTGAACTGCACCCGCAATTTTATCAAGTGGAGACTTCAGGCTATTTTCGATAGCACCACTGACCTGATCGGCGAACTGCATGCCGGATTCACGATAGGTAGCACTTAGCGTATTCGCCAGTCGTTCGTTTTCAACCTTTTGACTCTCGGTGAGATGCAGCAGCATATCGCGCAGATCGGTGACCAGGCTTTCTTTTAAATGACGAGCTTGTGTCGCGCTGTCATTGCTGGATTTCACCAGCGAGGCGAGGTACTCCTCACCCACACCGCTGATATAGAGTTTGTCGAGCGAAGCAGTAAACTTTTCCAGATATTTGTAGCATTTGGCGATAGATAGCTTTTCGATCCAGGTCACTACAATAGAAGCACAAATGGCGGCGGCTGACCCCAGGAAAGCGTATAACACGTCGTGCAGCAGATTATTGACGCTGCTGGAGACTTGCTCTGGAGTGCTGGGGTCGAAATGATTGAGGCCTATCATCAGGCCATAAGAAGGTGCCGATAATACCTATGCCGGTCAGAATACCGGGTAAGTGCTTAAAAAATTCGGTGTTCAGCGGAATATCAATAAGCTGCTGCTCAGAGAAGAAACTGGCGCTTGGCGCTGTGGCCCGAACGCGAACAATTTTCTCTTCACCGTTTTCCAGCTCACGTTGAGGGTGCAACGATTCCTCAAATTCATTCCATGCGTGCCTGAATTCAGGCTTCTGGAACAAGTTTCGCAGATGATCAAGCTGCTCGACTGGCGCGGTGTTTTCGAGGCTATTAATTGAGTGTGTATATTTTTTCAGACCGTTAATAATTTTTATGGCTCTGAACAAATAAAAGTAAATAAAGCAACCAAAGGCCACGCCAACAAGAATGCCAACTGTAATTGGTACGTTATGAGGATGAACTGAAGTAAGCGTCAGCAAGAAAGAATTAAGCCATGACATAGTTTTATCCGTTGAATATATTAGCCAGCACCCATAATTACCATCGACAATTCTTGGTTTATCTTTAACCAAAATTTGTATGCTGAGATAGTCATTGTTGTACCGTTCCACAATTCACAAACAGCCCCGTCCGTTCAGGGGATGAACGGTGAAAGCAGGGGGCTCAAAAGGAATGGCAAGATAGTTTCCTATCATTTGACGCTCAAATGCAAATTTCTTTACGCAGTGTCGTTTGTAATCATTACCGTTCCCGGTATCATTTTGCGCACCAGATTCCAAACCTGAATTTGCGCTGAAGCATGACTGCTTTAGCGCTGCGAGCTATCAAGGAATTTTCATGAACAACGCCGAACAACAGTTCCTGAACGAACTGGATAACAAATTCTGGAAGGCCGCAGATAAACTGCGCGCCAACATGGATGCCGCCAATTACAAGCATGTGGTGTTGGGGCTTATCTTTCTGAAGTATGTGTCCGATGCCTTCGAGGCGCGCCAGCAAGAGCTGATGACGTTATTTCGTGATGTCGGCAACCCGGACAACATCTATGCGATTTCTCGCGACGATTACAGCAGTGACGAAGAGTACGCGCAGGCGCTGCTGGATGAGCTCGAAGTAGAAGACTACTACACCGAGAAGAACGTCTTCTGGGTGCCGAAAGCCGCGCGCTGGGAAACGCTGAAAAACAAAGCCATGCTGCCAACCGGCACCGTGTTGTGGGTGGATGAAACCACCGGGCAGGAGGTGAAGCTGCGCTCCGTCTCCTGGCTGGTGGACAACGCGCTGGATGAAATTGAAAAAACCAACCCGAAACTGAAAGGTATTCTTAACCGTATCAGTCAGTATCAACTGGGCAACGAGGTACTGACCGGGCTGATTAACACTTTCTCTGACGCCAACTTCAGCAACCCAGAATATAACGGCGAGAAGCTGAGCCTTAAGAGCAAAGATATTCTCGGTCACGTTTACGAATATTTCCTCGGTCAGTTCGCGCTGGCAGAAGGCAAACAGGGCGGCCAGTACTACACGCCAAAAAGCATCGTGACCCTGATCGTCGAAATGCTCCAGCCCTATAACGGCCGCGTGTATGACCCGGCGATGGGCTCCGGCGGGTTCTTTGTGTCCAGCGATCGCTTTATTGAAGAGCACGCGGGCGAGAAGCACTACAATGCTGCTGAACAGAAGCAGAAGATCTCCGTCTACGGCCAGGAATCTAACCCGACCACCTGGCGTCTGGCAGCCATGAACATGGCGATCCGTGGCATCGACTTCAACTTCGGCACTAAAAACGCCGACACCCTGCTGGACGACCAGCACCCGGATCTGCGTGCCGACTTCGTGATGGCTAACCCGCCGTTCAACATGAAGGAGTGGTGGAGCGCGAAGCTGGAAAACGACGTGCGCTGGAAGTACGGCACACCGCCGCAGAGCAACGCTAACTTCGCATGGATGCAGCATATGATCCACCACCTCGCGCCAAAAGGTTCGATGGCACTGCTGTTGGCCAATGGCTCGATGAGCTCTAACACCAATAACGAAGGTGAGATCCGCCGCAACCTGATCGAAGCCGATCTGGTGGAGTGTATGGTGGCGTTAAGCGTTTTGTTCTCCAGCGCAGCAGCTTCAGCGCGCTCTTCTGCCTCGATCACCATCAGCGCCAGCGCTTTGCGGCTGATCGCTGCCTGACTTATTGGTGCTGAAATCGCCTCGCGTTGGGTGAAGTAAAATTCAACCAGGTCTTCGTGATAGTCCCATGCCTGATCGGTTTCGAGCATCTTCGCGTGGTTTGCGGCGCCGCGTTCCGTCCAAAGACGCAGATTGCGGGCTCGTTTACCAACTGCATTACTTAAAGATACCCAGTTCTTCATCTTACGAAGCTCTTCCCCCTGGACGTCAAAGTAGTGTTTACCCTCAATGAATCGGTCTTGGTTGCGGTGATAGTTGACAGTGATATTGTTCACGTCAGTGCCATATCCGGCGGCCAGCTGTTCAGTGGTCACAACGCGCTGACCGCGATATTCGATGATCTGCAAGTCACGAGCCGCTACTGGTGCTAATTCAGTTTTCATTGCCATTCCATCTCCCCCTTAATGCACAATCGGTTTTACAGGTAACTCCCCGCCGGCACGGAGACGAACAGCCAGGTCGATAAAAAGGTCGTCAAGAAACTGGTTGAACCACGACTGGCCGTTCTCACGGACTTGCGAATCATTCGAGTGATAAAACTGATAAACAGCGATATAGCGTTCTTGCGGTTTGTGAGCGATAAGCTCCTCTTCAACATATTTGATAAGCACGCTTTCGATCAGCTGCTGCGTTATTTCAAAAACATGCTCACCGTTTTTGAATTGGTATTTACCTTCACGAAGCCCCCAGCGTTTATCGCATTCGATAAGGTAAAGAAGGGCAGTGCTGGCGCGCACGTGAGGGACTACATCAAGGGACCGGTAATAAACATCTTTGATAGTTTCATTTCCCTTTTTGGCTCCTGCCTCACGACGGGCGAGTAACTCAAAACGGGATAACAGACCGTCCATAACAATTTCTGTTAATTCGATGGTGGTAATGCCGCCTTTCGGTAATTTGATAACAATTGCGTTACCGCCAGTTTTGCGTAAGTGGCGCAACAGCGCTGATTTAACGATGCGGCGGCGATAAGTGAGAATGCTATTTTCCATTTACTTACGCTCCCTCTGAGCATCTTCAATTGCTAAAACTATCTTTTCTTCTGCATCAGTCCACGAATAAACAGAACCAGCGAGGTCGTATGCGAGCCCTAAAAGACCATCCAGTTGTTGACTGTCAAAATCTTTATGATGGGAGCAAATTGTTTGCATTAATGCGTTGAGCTGTTCGGCAATTAAATTGACGCTCTGGATGTCCTGCCTTTGTTGCGTTTTCATAGGTTACCGCCCGTAAGCTTTTTTCAGGTGAAGTACTGCGATATCCCAGTAGCCCAGGCGCGCGAGAATTAATGCTGATTTGAAGGCTGATTTATCTTTCATTTTCTTCACTCCATTTTTAGGGTGAGCGAATCCACAGCGGTTAGCTGTTATTTATTCGGTTGCAAATGATGTTTTATTTTTTTAGCGAATCGAGCTTAATATCGGCATCATTAATTGCTTCCTCTACACCTTCCAGAAGTGTTATTACGGATGATATTAGCGTTGCTTCGTAATCATCCCGAGGGCTTTCCAGCCACACGCCAAGAACTGCTTCAGCTTGCTTGACACGGTTCTTAGCGCTCAGTAAACAAATAGCCATTATTTATTACCTCTTTGCGATTGCTCTTCCAGTAACCAGCAATACACCTCTCCCGCCAGACGTCGAGTAAGAGTTACTACTGAACTCAGTTGCGCTTCATCAATATGATCGGGATAGCTTTCAAGCATCCTCAATACCGTTTCCATAAGGCAGGACTTTTCCACGGCCTGCTCCAGGGTAATTTCATGCGCCATGTTTCCCATCCTTTAATCCAGAAAGGTATGCAGCTGTCTGAGAAACTTTGTTAGTTGCAATTGCCAGTTCAGATAAATCAAAAATAATATCTGCAAGAGAAATTATTTTTTGCGATTCATTTTCATCATCATCTGATAAGTTGCGCACGCCAGCGCTTATGAACTGTATTGCCTCTAACAGAGAAATAGTTTTTCCATCTGCATCCTCAGCGATGCTCGGATAATCAAAACCTTCGTCGCCGTCGTAGCGGAAATCAGAGATATGTACTATCTGATGAAATTTAGTGGCGCTCATCTTTATTCCTCAGTCATTTAAGATGATTAAAGAATACAGATAAAACTGTATTTTTTGCAACAGATTAAACTGTAAAATATCCATGGTTTTACATATGTAATTGTATTTTATGAATATTTAATTTTGGAGTGGCATAAAAAAACCGGCGAAAGCCGGTTTTCATATTCAAATATGAGGAGGTGAGGGCTAGCGTTTTCTGCGAAAAATCCGGTGCTCCACCATTACTCCGAGGATGGTTAGTGGCTGGTTATCGCTATTGATAACAGGATAATCATCATTGAGGGGGACCAGCTCAAAATGCTGACAGCCTTTCATATCAGTATAAGTTGGACGGTATTTTTTAAAAGTGGCTTCGTTACCACCATTTTTGGCTACTACAAACTCTCCCGGGCAAGGCTCAATCTCAGGGTCAACGATTATTATATCGCCATCTTTAAAATCAGGCTCCATAGAGTCACCTTCAATACGGAGCCCGAAACTGAACTCAGACAATTCAGAATCTGTAAGAATGTACTCGAAACTGCCGTCAAATGCCTCTATCGGTGGCTTTTCTGCGAGCGCTCCTGCCTGAACGTAGCTAATCAATGGAACTCTCCTGCTGTTCACTTCCGAGAGCGGCTTAAATGCACCGCCATTCATAAGCCAGTTAGCATCACAGCGTAACGCCTTAGCTATGCCAATGATGTTACGTGGCTTGAGAGTCTTTCCATCTTCAATGCTTTGCCATGATTGCTGACGTATCCCGGCAAGCTCTGCTGCTTCTGTTTGGGTAAGTCCGAGCTCAATTCTCTTTTGTTTCACCCGTTCTGCCAGTCCCATGCGTCTGCCCCTGTAAATTATTTTATTAATTTTTACAGCTTAAACTGTATTTGACAAACAGTAAATTCTGTAGAAATATACAGATAAAACTGTGAGGTGTTTACAATGAATCTTGCTCATCGAGTTAAGCAAAAACGAGTTGAGTTAAGCCTGTCTCAAACACAACTGGCTCAAAAAGTAGGTATGCGGCAGCAATCATTACAGGCTATTGAGTCGGGAGAAACCAAACGACCACGTCTTCTTATCGAGCTGGCTGCCGCGCTTGGATGCGAACCGCATTGGTTACTTTATGGCGAATGATTTCTTTAAGCCAGAACCGTCAATGCCGCAAATATACAGTCAGGCCGATGCCGCCTGGATACAGGAACAACTTCAGGTACTGCCGACGCCGATCAGGCAGAAAGCAGTAGCGAGATATGTGGAGGTCTATCAGGCGGCTTGGGAAGAGGAGCCGGTTAGCTTCCGAAAGGAAAACAAAGCGAGACACGAAGCAAACACCAGGCTTCGCCTGTTCGTGAGGAATCACGGCAGGGCATTACAGGGGTATACCGCCGAACCGCCCCTGGCTGGAACGCAACCGCGTTCTTGATCACTTCGGGTTTAAAGGTACCCGAACAGAAGCAGGCTTAAAGGTGCCTGTTTAGGTCGGCAACCAACTGACTCAAATCCTCATATGTACTAGGGAAATAGTACGTTTTTATGGGGAAGAGGGAAAGGGGGGTAAGGGGGGATTGGGTGTAGGGGTAGGAATAGGGCCTTTTCCAACAGGAGAGATCCATAGGTTAGGTAGATCTCAGTCTTAAGAGCTACACCAAAAAAAAGCGACCGTATCAGCAAGGTAGTACAGAAGCTGAAGGCGCAGAGAATTGAGGAAGGTTCTTCCTGGAAGAGTGCATTTCAGGGGAGCTGATTCAGAAAGGAGGCTGGCAACCTTTGGGGAGGTCGCCAGCCATGTGAAGAGGTATCCATGAACACCACGTCACAAAATTATTATCTCATTACCGCGGGGGCAGCACAATGCAGCTGACTATCACACCGAACTTTGCACAGGAACGCGCGCTCAACATGTTGCGCCGTAACTGGAAGGCACACGACACCTTCATGGTGTACTCGCCCACCGGCAGCGGTAAAACTGGGCTGGCCGCTTTCATCGTTGCCGGGTTTGTCAGCCGTGGCATGCGAGTTCTGTTCTGCGCGCCATACACCATCCTGATTGGTCAGACAGCTAATCGCTTTGTTGAGTATGGGCTGCCCGGCGATGAGATTGGTTATATCTGGGCAGACCATCCGAATTACGATCCGGCTCGGAAAATTCAGATTGCGAGCGCCGATACACTTATTCGCCGTGTTTTCCCTGACAACATCGACCTGCTGATTATCGACGAAGCGCACCTGCGCAAAAAACGCATCCTGCAGGATATTGATCGCCTGCGCGCTAAAGGCGTGAAAGTCATTGGGCTGTCGGGTACACCGTTCTCCCCGTTCCTGGGAAAATATTATGACCGACTCATTAAACCGACCACCATCGGCGAGCTGATTCAACGCGGTGACCTGAGTAATTACGAGTTTTACGCGCCCACCAAGCCGGATCTGAAAGGCGTTAAATCATCTCCATCACTGGAGTTCGGCAGCGATTACAACGAGGCGCAGCTGGCCGAGATTATGTGCGGCTCTACGCTGGTGGGCGATATCGTCCAAAACTGGCTGGAGCATGGCCGGGATCTGCCGACAATCGCGTTCTGCGTGAACGTAGCCCACGCCAATTTCCTGACCATCCGGTTTAACCAGGCTGGCGTAAATGCCGAGGTAATGACCGCTGATACCCCGGTGGACGAACGGCAGACCATCATTCACCGCTTTGAAACAGGCGCCACGAAAATCATTGTCAGCGTGGGTGTGTTGGTGGCCGGGTTCGACAGCGACGTTCGCTGCATCATCTACGCAAGGCCAACCAAGAGCGAAATTCGCTGGCTGCAGGCGCTCGGGCGTGGTCTGCGCACTGCACCGGGAAAAGAGTCCTGCCTCATCTTTGATCACAGCGGCACCGTTCACCGGCTGGGCTATCCGGATTCTATCGAGTATGACGATCTCCCCGGTAAATCTGACGGCATGGAGGAAAGCGCACGCCGGGCAGTTGAGGAACGCGAAGAAAAGCTGCCGCACGAATGTCCGCAATGCCACTACATGAAACCAGCTGGCGTCTATGTCTGCCCGAAGTGCGGCCATAAGCCGCTGGCAGGCGAGGACATCGACACCGACACCGGGCGCAAGCTTAAAAAGCTGGGTAAGGATAAGCCGCAGCCGACGAAGGCCGAAAAACAAGCCTGGTGGAGTCAGATCAAGTTTTACCAGAAGCAGCGCGAATCCCTGGGCAAAACACCTGTAAGCGACGGATGGTGTAAGCACACGTTTCATGAACGTTTCGGGGAGTGGCCCCGCGGACTGAGCGACTATCCGATGGATATTACCCCCACGGTTTCGAACTTCATCAAGCACAAGCAGATTGCTTTTGCAAAGGGTAAGGCCAGGCGCATAGAGGAGGCTCAGAAATCGGAGGTTCCCGCGTCAATTCAGCAGGCACAAAAAACGATTAGCGACATCAGACAGCAGTTAGGGAAACGAGCATGAAGACAGCAGATGCAGCTAAGGGCCAGTGGGCCATGATTTTTGAGCATTATGGGCTACCGCCGATCACCGGGAAAAACCACTTCAAAGGGAAGTGCCCGGTATGTGACTCGATTGGCAAATTCCGCATTGATGATCGTGATGGAGCGGGCACCTGGATCTGTACGTGCGGCAGCGGCGACGGTCTGAAACTGGTGACCACCACCCAGGGCAAACCCTTTAACCAGCCTGCGCTGGCGGCGTTCACCTCTGAAATCAACTCCATCAGCGCGACCATCGTCGGCCAGCTCGATACCAATTTCAAGATTGGTCGCCGTGCTGCGCTGCGCGAGATTGAAGACGTTAAGCACGATACCCGCGAAGCAGAAGACGTGCTCGATGTGGCGGTTGCCATTGCTGAAGCTGACGGTGAAGTTGAGCCGGAAGAGCGCAAGGTGCTGGAAGAGATTGCTAACGCGCTGGGCCTGCGTCTGGAAAACCACCTCTGATGAAAAAACTCCGCTTCGCCGCCGCCGGGGTGCTGCTCTTTCTGGTTGTCGCTATCGACTTCACCAGCAAAGTGATGTCTGTCCTGGCGGATGGTGTGCTGGTGGCCGGGGTAGTTCTTCTGCTCCTGCCGATGCTTAAAACAACTAAATAACTCTCTGCAAAAGGCGTCTGCGGGCGCCTTTGACAGCGCGTTATTTATTCCCGGTAAACATCGTGTGAGTTTGGCAGCAGAATTGAGCAAGTCTTATCGCACCGCTATAAGCCCACTCTATAATTCCACCGTCTGGCTGTTTAGTTTAACAATCACAGGGGGCGGGGATGGAAGAGGGCTTTTACTGGGTGCTTTACGCTGGCGAAAAGCTGGTGGCGTATTATTCGCAGGAAGAAACGCGGCACCATGAAACAGGTGAACTGGTTAACGGCGTCTGGCACTTTGCCGGAACCAGCGGCTGGGTAGCGATGAAAGAAGAGGCTTCGGTTCTTGATGGTCCGTTACAGCCACCAGCATGAATAAAGATTTACTCGCTCTGTGAGCGGAGTCACCCCTTCGCTTATCCTGGCATCTATATTTTAACCGTGGCGGCAACATCTCCCCGGCATAACCCCGGCGCCACGCCATAATTAGCTTACTTGAGTGAATCCTGATACTCGGCCAGTTCTCTGTGAACTGGCCTTTTTTTATCCGCTGCGCAGTAACCATTACGTCTTTAATGGCTTTGTATTATTGACGGTAATATTTGTCTGCTAATAATTAACTATCTGGTAAAACCCGTGTATCTGAACGCGTTAGCAAGAGACTCCCTCATTGCATCTGATGCGAACCACTAAAGCCAGATGTGGTTATCAAATGGTTTCCGGCACGGAAAAAAGACTGCATGTGTGTTAATCGCCAGCTCTGACCGGGCTGGCTTTTTTTATTCCCGATTTCTGCCCGGTTCATCCGGGCTTTTCTTTGGCCGCAGGCAATCAGCGCTAATTCTTCCCCTGTAACGAGTGCCTGACGGCCATTCCCTGACTACGCACAGCCTCCACCAAACGGAGGTAAGAGAAATGTTTGATATGAGCAAACTGGCTACGGGCGCTGCTTACGGCGCATCTGCCGGGACGGTAGCCAATAGCCTGCTTACCCGGCTCAGTCCCGACGAGTGGAGCGCCGTCGGCGTTATCGTTGGCATCGTGGTCGCGATTATGACCTTCGGCATCAACTGGTATTACAAGCGCAAAACGACGATGGCTCAGATTCAGGCTTATGAGCGCTGGCCCGCAGGTCCTCAACAAATCAAAGAGGATTAACCATGGCGATATCTGCATCATTACGTAACAAGCTTATTGCCGTGGCGGGTGCTGGCTCTATCGCAATCGCAACGGTATTCCTTGGTGGTCAGGACGGCGTGGAAGGGCGCAAGTACGAAGCCTATAAGGATGTGGCTGGCGTCTGGACAGTTTGCGACGGGCACACTGGCCGCGACATCGTGATCGGCAAGAAGTACACCGATCGCGAATGCGACCAATTGCTGTGGAAAGACCTGCAACCCGCTAAAAAGACAGTTGACCGACTCGTTAAGGTTCCGCTCGGCGAATACCAGCGCGCGGCGCTCTACAGCTTCGTGTTCAACGTTGGTGCGGATGCCTTCTCTAAATCAACTCTGCTTCGCAAGCTGAACCGCGGCGACCAGGAAGGCGCCTGCGAAGAGATGCGCCGCTGGGTTTACGCTGGTGGCATGAAGTGGAAAGGCTTGCAGAACAGACGCGAGATGGAACGCTCCATGTGCCTGGCGGAGAGCAAAGATGACCTTTGACTGGAAACCTTTGTTTCTGCTGGCTGCGCTGGTGGCGTTCGGTGCGTTGGCGTTCTGGTACCACGGCAGGGCGGCAGACGAGAAGCAGCGTGCCGACGCAGCCGAGCATAACCTGAAGCTGGCGAACGACACAATCAGCGACATGCAGACGCGCCAGCGTGACGTAGCGGCGCTTGATGCGAAATACACGAAGGAGTTGGCGGATGCTCAGGAAAACATTAATCAACTTGAGCGTGATGTCGCTAATGGTAATAAGCGGCTGCGCCTCGCAGCAACGTGCGGAAAGAACGGAGCGACCAGCACCACCGGCGTGGATGATGGCACCGGCCCCCGACTTACTGACGCCGCTGAACGGGATTATTTCACTCTCCGGCAGCGAATCGAAATCGTCACCAAACAACTGACAGGCCTGCAAGCATATGTGCGCGAGCAGTGCCTTAAATAACCCGGCTTTAAATGTGATCTGGATAGCAAAGTGCAAATTTTTATTGCCTCCTAAAATCTATTAATAACTCCCAATAGCTATTCAGGCCTATTCATTGGCCGTTTCGATAAGCCTGAAAAAATTTGATTTACTCAAGCCTCGCCACTGTGCGGGGCTTTTTTATGCGCTTCGCACGCGCAAACAATAGCCCGAGCCTTTCAGAAAGCTGAGCCTGAGAACAACCGTTGGCATCATGGCGGCCTCTCGGGTGACGGCTGTTCTGTGCGACAGGCTCATCTTCCTAAAAGGTAATTGTCATGAAAGAGATGATCTCGGTAGAGCGTGAAGTGTCCATGAACAGTCTGGACTTTCTGAATAGCATTATTAACCCGGCCCGTGTCGACGCCGGAGAAACCCCTCATGAACCACGTAAGTTCCTGGCAAAAATTGAGGATGAGCTGGAGCTTGACGGAACCGGAAAAAAATTCCGGTTAAATAATAACCAAACTCAAACAGCTTATTACGACCTCGACTTTGACCAGATGATGCTGGTAGGCATGAGAGAGTCAAAGGCTGTAAGGCGCTCAGTACTTGCAAAACTGAAAGTGATGCACGGTCCGCAAATTCCGCAGACGCTTCCCGAAGCTCTCCGTCTTGCAGCAGATCTGGCAGAGCAGAATGCCCAACTGGAAAACAAGCTCGCTATTGCCGCGCCGAAAGTTGAATTTGTTGATCACTACGTCGAAGCAACTGGTGCTATGGGATTCCGTGAAGCAGCAAAACTGCTGAAGGTAAAAGAAACTGACTTCCGACTGTTCCTGATAGAGCAGGGAATCATGTATCGCCTGGCGGGGAAATTGACACCCTATGCTCAGCATCTCGATGCCGGTCGATTCACCATGAAAACCGGAGAGAACCAGAATAACGGCCATGCCTTCACTCAGGCTAAGTTCACTCCGCGTGGCATCCAGTGGATCGCCGCATTACTGGCAAGTCACAAGCTTGACGACCAGGCAGCCTAAGAAGACGTGAGAGCCACTTTCACAACGGCTCTCCATTACAAAGCTTATCCACGGGTGGGCTTGATAATGTATTTAAAGTTTTTTGTACTTTGGCCGATCAGATTGTGTGGTTACTTCTAACGAGGGAAAGCAATGGCTAAGGCAACTGTTTCATGCCCACACTGTGGTGGCACATCAACTTATGATGTAGGTATTTCAGAGGGTGATGGTTCAAGTGGAAAAAAATGTCCGCAGTGCAAAAAACATTTAGTAATTCATTTTCGTAAAGGCTCTGTTTATAAGGTTACATCTTAAACCGTCTAAAGAATAATCAAACCGCCTTCGGGCGGTTTTTTATTGCCATCGCCATGGGCAGCCCCATCGTAATGGCGTAACCAAATCCAGCGTTAATCATGACCTTTTAATAAGCACTCATTAAGGCTGAGATGCGCCTGCTCCAGTTGCGGGTTGATAAGTACCGATGGCAGGCCTGGTATAAAGCGGTTAGGTAGTTGCAGAAAATTGGCCCTTCTGGTGAAACCTCTGTTGAAACACCAGAAGGGGGCCAAGGGCCACACATAGTCTAACGATATAAGTTTTATTAAGGACGCCTTGATCTGCCAGATACATAAGATTATTTCGAGCGTTTAGCCATAAGCTCGCTTGCACTTATTTCCGCATAAGTGTTTCTGGATAATTAGCAGGGTCAGCCGAGGTGACACTAACTGTTCAGGCATTCCAGCAGGCATTCACTGAGTGCCTGTGATAATGCAAACCAGAGGATGAATCCATGCCCCAGTACGCTGTAACGGTCAAAAAGAAAGACGGCACTGTCTACGAAGGCATCATGACCGTCAAAGAGCCTCAACTGGTCAACGGCATGTTTGCCCTCGCCAGAGCTAACGGCGGGTGGAAATACCTTCAGCCTGACACGGTTGATGAAATCGACTATGAGCCGGTTGAAGAGACAGACACCAACGGCACCGACGAGCCTCAGGCAGATGAAGCTGGCGTTACGGAAGAGGCAACGGAGTAACCCATGGCGAACGATGACGAGCGCAGGCCATTCCCGCCGGTTAACTTCATCAACTCCGATAACTGGCAGCCATACACCAGGCTAATCCCCGCCAATGAAGTACATGAATGGGTAAGCCGTCAAATCCTCAGCGAAGCCGGAAGAATCCATAACCCTGACCACGCACACCTTACTGATGCTGACCTTTGCTTCATGTGGGCCTCCGACTCTTTCGCGAAGAAAGGCCGTTACGTTCTGGGGCAGGCTGAGCAGGTAATGCTGAGAGCTGGGGGATGGCAGAAAGCCCGCATGGAACAGCAGATGCATGAATGGTTCGGTCGCATACCGAAGTTCATCATCACGCTGGCTGCCGATTATTGCGCTCAATGCAATGACATTGAGTTCTGCGCGCTGGTGGAGCACGAGCTTTATCACATCGCCCAGGCAACTGATGATTTTGGTGCGCCGAAGTTCAACAAAGAGACCGGGCAGCCAGTGCTGACATTACGCGGCCACGATGTGGAAGAGTTCGTCGGCGTTGTTCGTCGTTACGGCGCCAGCAAAGACGTACAGGAACTGGTTGATGCAGCAAACAGGCCAGCGGAGGTTCCCAAAAAACGTGCCAGCAGGTTCAACTCCTGAAACCACGGGTGGCATTGGTGCCGGTAAGTGGCTAAGTGTGGGCGATGCCACGCTGAGAAGAGACCTGGCGACCGGACAGCAGGCGGCACTGATTGGATATGAAGACGGGACGGTAAAGTCAGCTCTGGACGAGTTTAGCGCAAAAACAGGCTTCAACGCGGTAGGCCGCTTCCTCAATTTATCAGAATTGCGCGCGCAGGCACCATCATCAGCCGGCCAGATTGTCTATGTTGCATCGGCTGCCAGCGCATCTCATGCAGAAACCCATGTTGGGGGTGGCTTCTTCCAGTCGGTTGATAACGTGCAGAATTGGCCCGACGATGGCGGTATTGTCATCAAGCCAGCGACAGGAACGCTTGTCTGGAAGCGTATCAACTTCACTGCGTACGATATGCAATTTTGGGGCGTGAAGGCTGATGGCGTTACCGATAACGCCGATGCTATTACGCTCGCGACAAATTACGCGCGCGCAAACCGCATCATTCTTGATGCTCCAGCGGGTAATATTCATACAAGTCAGATGGTCCCCATCTACAGTAACATGGGTATTCGTGGGCAGGGCGTTAAAGCAGAGGGGACTGTATTCTGGAAAACCACTAACAATGCTTTCCCCTATAAGAACGGCTCCAGTACAGTCATAACTATGGATGCGCTTGTAGGGCTTGTGCCTAACAAGTATGACCGGGCAGATTCAAGCATGGAATCATTCTGCGTTCATGCAAGACTTGAGGCCTGCATGTTCCGCCGTCTTGGTTTAACCGAGGCAAATGTTGATGCTATCCGCCCTGCTGTCGGACTCTTTATCAACAAGGCTGGTGCCGCTGTAATACGACAAGTGGCAGTAGAGGGCGGTTATCAGGGCGTTGTATGGTACAACATGTTCTCATCTGTGATGGAGATGGTTTCAGCTACCCAATGGCCTGGACACGGATACTCAGGTTTCTCAGGCGTAGATTATCGTAATGGTGTACTCAATATGTCTGGTACAAGTGTTGATATGCGCTTGTGTCAGACTAATGGATATCAGTTTGGTTTTGATATTCAGCGCTTAGAATATACGACGATGACAAACTGTACCGCTGAAACCATTACACCTATGTCTGGCGAAACTGTTTGTTATGCCTTCAACTTTGTTGACCCGTACTGCATCCAGATGAATACCTGTGCCACTGAATTTGTTAAAGGTGGTCAAATACGGGTATCAACCGCTCCAAGTCCCAGCTTTGTCCGATCCCTTACCATCAATGGTTATCTGCCGATTGACCAGCAGAATCCGGTGGCGTCTACGCCTATCTATTCAGTAGATAGTGGCGCCGTTGGTTCGCTTAAAGTCACGTTTATCGGTGGCGATCTTTCCAGACAAACCTTGACTAACCTTACTGCGCCATATGTTTCTGGTTCTAACGCTAAAGTGGTTGTTATAAACGCTGGCGGTGAAGACTGGGTGGAAGCTAGCGGAGGAGAATTTATTAGGCTGGGGTAATTTAGTAGATATTTTCTGGGTGGAATTCCACCCAGAATTTTTAATTTTTAAAATCTATGAGTATAACTTCGTCTTTTGATCTTACATCAAAGAGTGGAGATTGAAATTTTAACTCGTAGCTAGCTAAGTTTTTAACGCTATCATTCCATTTTTCGTTGTCGCATGAACGTAAGTCAAATCCGTAGTTGTTCATGTAAAAAACCATCCATGACAAATAATTTTCAGCATATACAGGTCTAATTCCCTTCATGAAAGGGAATTTTGAGGATATAAGTCCTTCGTTTTTGTTTTCTGGCATCACTCCATTTACTGCGAGGCACTTGGTGCTTTCATTCACGTACATAGAGGCTGTGTAGGCTACATTCTCGTATTTTTTTTCCATATCAGAATAAACGCCACAGAACGCAGATACTGCTGATAGAGTATAGCATATAGATATGACTGCAAAAACAGTAAATACTCTAGATAAAAATACCCCTAACTTATTTTTAATTATAAATCCGCATGATATAGATATAACAATAAGGCTGACATACGAAGCCCCAAAAGATGTATACGCTCTGGCGTAATCAGGTGCTTTATGTAATATAAGAAAAAAAGAAGGTGTCGATAAAGTAACGATTAGTGGGCATACTAATATGGCAATATTTGTTAATTTATTTTTTTTATCTATTTCATGACTAAACGCAAGAATAAAACAAAGTGCAAAGCAAGCAAGCAGAGTGCCCGCATACATGTAAAACATAAATTGTGGAATGCTAGCGTTCAAGAAGTTATAATATAGATAAAGGTTATTTATTATTTCATTGGTGCTTCCTGCTATTTTTCCGTTACTTCCTGCATAGTCTCCAGCCACAAAAAAGTTAACTATTAAAATCTTATAAGCCGCAATTGAAATAATTGCTATACATCCCACTTTTAAAAAAGCACTCAAAGAGATATGCTTTTCTTTTACTGCTTTAACGAATATATAACAAATGCCTATAGATAAATACGCGCCAAATGATGGCTGATAAAGGCTAAGACAGGATATGATCATGATGATTTTAATAATGGCGTCATGCCTTTTGAAGCTTTTAACAGCGGCAAGGATGGACATCGCCAGAGACAAAGACATCGTTACATTGTCAAATCTATAAGCCGCGTTTGGAATGAAATTCCAGCTTATAAAAGATAAAGAAAATATGATGACGCCTTTAACCCCCAGTTCGCTTGGCGCAGATTTGACCGTTGAATAAGATAATAAAATTATAGATAAGATGTATGTATATGGATAAAGGTCAGTCAGCTTACCACCAAAGGAAATACCCTTAAATATAAGCTCCGCTAATGGCCGACCATCCACAGACCAATAGAAGTAACCTAAATTTAGTCTGCTAAGGTCGTCAAAATATTTAGGCCCCAGCAATATAAAAGGTAAAAAGAACAGCAAAGCAAGAGCTGTTGAAGTTACATTTATGCGGTTGTTCATGTCAATCCTTAATAATATACTTTGGTCTTTTTTTAGTTTCTATGTAAATTCTACCGACATATTCACCCATAATGCCAATGCCGATAAGCTGAACCCCCCCAAGGAATAGCACCGAAACAATGACGGAGGGGTATCCTTTAACTGGGTTACCAAAAATTAGCGTATCTAATATCATCCAGCCGCCATACAGGAAAGACATTGCCGACACGAAAAGTCCAATATATGTCCAGATACGAAGCGGCAATGTGGAGAAGCTTGTTATTCCTTCAAGGGCCAGATTCCACAACCTCCATCCATTGAATTTAGTCGTGCCCGCCACGCGCTCGGCACGGATGTATTCGACTACATCAGTTTTGCCACCAACCCATGAAAGTACGCCCTTCATGAATAAGTTGCGCTCAGGCAGTTGCTTGATGTTCTCTACCACCTCTCGACTCATGAGCCGGAAATCACCAACATTCTCTTCAATCTGTGGATTGCTGATTTTGTTGTGCAGCTTATAGAACATTTCGGCGCTCTTGCGCTTCAGTCGCCCATCTGTCGATCTGTCAGTGCGTTTAGCTAAAACGACATCTGCGCCAGCCCGCCAGCGTTCTATCAGCTGCGGGATGACCTCAATCGGGTCCTGCAAATCTACATCAATTGGAATAACCGCGTCGCCGGTTGCGTGGTCTAGGCCTGCGAAAAGGGCTGGTTCTTTCCCGAAGTTGCGAGTAAAGGACAAAGGCACGACTAACGGATCTGACACAGCCAGCGCGTTGATAATTGACTCTGTAGCGTCCTTACTTCCGTCATTGATGAATACGATTTCTACATCAAACGATTTAAGAAGCTCATATTCCCTGACGGTTTTATAGAAAATAGGGATAGTGTCTTCTTCATTGAAGACAGGAACCACAAGTGAAATCTTCATTTCGCTTCCCTGAAGACGATGTATTTCGAATAGATAAACCCGCACACCAGGCTTATAGCTGAGAACACGACCAGTGTCACAACTGGCGGGAGAGAGCATTTATCAGCAGCCCATCCAACAGCTGCGCTAAGCGACCCCATGAAGCCCACGTAAAGCATGTAGCGCGTAGTCGTGGTAGAGCTGTTAAAGGTGAATCGAGCATTAGCGAAGAAACTGAAACTAACTGCCACAACGAACCCGGCGAAGTTACCGAGAGCCTGTCCTGTGTGGAATACATAGATGCAAACAGCGAATACCACCCAATGAATGAGCGTGTTAATAACGCCTATAGACGTGTACTTGGCGAATGACTTTAACATTATTGAAATCAGTGAATTCGGAAAGGACAGAAGTGTAGCATTACAACGGATATTGATCGACACAACCAAAAATAAGACACCCGTTCCGGCTTTTTTTTGCTGTCTGTAGGCAGCCCACTTCGAAGGGATTTCTTTCACAAGCGAGAACGGCAGAAACTGGAAGCCAGAATTAGCAGGCTTGAGGATTTATTTTCCAGCAAATAGCTATTGCTTGTGCTTCCATAGCGAATACTCATCCCAGAGCCATATCGCTATCATAGCAACATCAATGCCGACAAAGCCCTTCGCAGAAGACATGCCTGTTAGCAACATCAGCAGGCATGCAATCCCCATCACTCTAATAAACCAGTGTCCAAATCTAGTAAATGTATTCATGGGATATGACCTCTTATGAAGACCAAAGGGTACAGTCACCTGAGCGCTTAATCAATATCAGCGCGATAGATCAATAGGCCGCTCCGTCTTGATCTCCCCACTTGATAAAACTACTGTATATCCAAACAGTATAATTTAATTGGGAGGGGATATGCCGCGCAGAGATGATATTGAATCGGCTTTCAGAGCCGCAATGGAGATAGAGAAGAGCTTCACGCTGTCAAGTGGATGTGGACGCTGAAAGAGGTGAACCGATGGATAAAGCTGAGTTCAGAACATGAGCGACAACTGCGGGAGAAATAGCAGCAAAATCAGCCTGAGGATTCAGCAAGTCAAAGCGCTGAAGCAGAGGGAAGAGAATAATTTGAAAAAAAGCCCGCACGGGCGCGGGCGTCAATCCCTTAGTCTTTTTATTAGATATCCCGCGTTCAAAGCGCAGGCACATAACATATCGGCAACATCGGCCATTACTTTAAATGGTCGGTCTTAAAAAGTTCTAGGTAAGCTCAATGCTAAAGATGAGTTCTTACAATCCTGGATCAGCTATCTCATTAATGAAATCACGAGTTTTCTCGTTGAAGCCTACCGCAGAAAAATGCATGACAAGATCATTTTCTTGAATAGTTACAGCCTCTTTACGCATGAATTCTCCAATGAGGTACCTTTTGCCCTCTGGCGTGTAGGCGTACCAGTACATGCCCATCCTGCTGTCGCAGTTCTGATACCAGCGGACTTTAACGCCATTAACGGTCATGCCTTGTGTTGGGCCACTTTGTGGGCATTCGAAAAAATTTCGTGAGGTAAGGTAAATGTTAAGATCGCCAGCAGAAGTTTTTCCGAGAAACATGTACCAGTTACCGTCGTCTGACATAACAGTTGGCTGATTATTTTTAGCTATATACCAGCCTTCTGCATAGGCAGGGGCAATGCAAATTAATAAAATTGCAATAATTAACTTACGCATATTTTTATCCTTTTGAAAGGTATGCCGGGTTTTCCAATGCATAATAGAGGCTAAGTTGCGGAAGAAAGTATTATAACTGGGTTGTTTTTTTTAATCTACCAAGTGAAATCTCACTATTTATTGCACTTTAGTCTTTATGAATAACCTAACTAAACGTTTTTACTCATACCTAGCGATATTCCCTGTTGCTCGAATACCGGAACGCAAATCTAGGTTGTGCTGACTTGCTGAGAAGATAAGTTATAGCCATTTTGTTTTATTGAGTTTAACGGCAGCCATAATCGCCGCCTCAATCCAGGGCGTGGCGCAGCTTAACCTTTTCGACGATAACGCACCGAAGCCAAACAGTGCCGCGCTGATGTCAGCAATGGACACGCTGAACATGAAAGACGGAAAGGGCACGCTGTATTTTGCCGGTCAGGGGATTACGCAGTCCTGGCAGATGCGGAGGGAAATGCTGTCGCCGTGCTACACGACGCGCCTTGCTGATGAGCAGCAACCTACAAAAAGGTATCTAATCATTTTGACGGCGTGTTTTTATCTGCTCCGCTATCCATGCATCTATTTCTGAAGATACCCACCTTGAACATCTTCCAAATTTCAACGGTTTGGGAAAACTCTCTTCTTTTATCCATTTGTAAATTTGGGTCTTTTTGAAACCGATGGCAGAAGAAATCTGTTCAATTTTCATCAAATTTATGCTCATTTGATAGTCTCCTTTTTACTGGTGGGGCTGATCATGGAAAAGCTAACTTTAACCAGAAAGCAAGCCGCAGAGTTGCTTGGCATATCTACGGCTACTGTTACTCAATGGGTTCTGGAGGGGAGACTCAAAGCCTACCGGGTCAGTGACAGGCCCAAGTCATCGTACTTGTTTATGAAAGAAGATTGTCTGACTGCTTTGTTAGCTGTGGAGGTAGAACCTACCAAGCTCAGGGACAAAGAGCGGAAGGTTGAAGCTGAGGCGGCGTTCACTCGAAGGCAGAAAGACGTGAATAAAAAGCTGCGCCGGATGCTTAACATGCCTGAAAATGAATAAAGAAAACCCGGCGCGGTGGCCGGGAGAGGAATTTTTAATATTTTTTTATAAGCAATAGATTATCGTAAATCGTGCAGGAAGATGTCAGGCGGTTTTTTTTCTTCTTGGTCTTCTTGCTGGCCTTCGAGGATTATTTATAGCAGACTCGTTTGCTGCTTTTTCAGTCTGGCGCTGTAATTTATTTCTTTTTCTTCTATCAATCATATCATCCCAACCATCAGGTTTGAAGGTAGGTTCGACTTGACAAGCCATTGATATTGCGAGAACAATGTTAGGGGATTGGACACCATCAACATGCTCGGATAGCGTTGGCGGAATATCTTGGTCTAAAGGATCCAATATAAAATCCACGCCTTTAATTCTTGCATGTTTTGCTGCGGGTACAAAATCTGCATCTCCCGCGACAAGAACAATCACATCAACTTGTTTCTCATGTGATAGAATCGTGATATCCATTCCGAGCTTAATATCTACAGCTTTTTGTTTATACTCGTAATGGAAATCATCATTTGTAAGGCTGTCCCAATTACGTTTGCCATCAAGTAGATCTTTGAGTGCATAATCATTTAATTGCCACTTGGCGTGGGACGATAAAACTCCCATCCGAAGAGCTGTCTTACGGTTTTTCCTCAGCTCCTCATGGAGTTCACTTCTCAAAATACTTCCAGGATCTTGTTTGAAGTTTTTGTTAGGCGCTGAAGTATGACCCTGCGGTTTGATTGGGTAACGAACCTGCTTATCCAACGGAGGGCAATCGTAATAGTAGATACGGTATAGCTCAAGCGGCTCACGATCTGCGTGGCTACCATGTGGAACTTCAATGTGATATTTGACTAATCGCCAAATGATTTTCAATAACTGTTGAGAGGTTAGGTTTAGGTCTAACCCTTTGAAGTGTTTGCGTTTTATGTGCTCAATTCGGCGGATAAAATAGCCGCCATCTATTAGAACAGCAGTCCTTTTCATCTGAATCCCCAAAAAAATAGCCCAGAACCATCGTGTAGACCCTAAATATTATCTACGGACGGTGCTGGGCTTGACGCGAATAAAGATAGATTACCTTAAAGGTAGAAGCAAGACAAAAAGTGCTATTTTTTGAATGTCAAGTCGGTGCTGATATTATATACAGTACAATAGAGATTAAACTAACTAGCCAAATCGTCACTAAGCCACATATCGGACTCTTCAAACATTTCCTCCAGCATGCGGTTGAGCTTTTCCCGATCGCTTTTGCTGGCATCGCTATTTAAGCCGTTTGCCTGCATCGGCTTCACCTTCACTTCGGCATCAGGAAAAATCTGGTGCACTCGCTTCGTCAGCTCGGCCAAGATGATTTCTCTGACCCCTTCAAGTCCTTCTATATTTCACTTGTCATAAACCAGTTCAACGAACATAAAATCCTTCGGAAATCACTGTGGTTCTATACAGTATTGTTGCTGTAAAAATAAACAGTATCAAGGCGAGCGCAGCGCGAGGGAGGGAAGTATTTTTGTTACCCTTAGTTACAAATAGAAAAACCCAAGACCGTGATAGCTGGGGTTCTTTTAAAGTGCACGCGCATTTCACGTGCATATTTTTGTCTTTTCTCGGTCTGCCTGCTGTCTGGTCAGCGTCCGTAAGTGGCTGTTTTTATTGCCGCTGTCCGGTTGCAGTCCTATCAAAAGTGGTGGAGCTGGCGGGAGTTGAACCCGCGTCCGAAATTCCTACATCCTCGGTACTACATGCTTAGTCCAGTCTTTACATTCGCCTGGCAGCTGCGGACGGACACGCCACTACCAGACTAGCCTGATTAGTTTTAACGCTTCAACCCCAGGCAGGGCATCCACGCGATCTCTTTTGGGTTTGACCTCTCTTGATCCCCGTCCTAAGAGCGGAGGCTAGGGAGAGAGGGCTCTAAGCAGGTTATTAAGCTGCTAAAGCGTAGTTTTCGTCGTTTGCGACTATTTTTTTGCGGCTTTTTACGAGGCCAACCGCCCCTCGGCATGCACCTTGGGTTTCGCGAATCCCGTCGAATCCAGAATCAGCCCCAAAAGTGTAACGCTAAGTATAACAGAGTTTACCCGTGCGTGACCAGTCCATATCGTTTCGCCTTCTGACTGCTGCATTTTTGACCTTATCGCTGAGTTCTCCGGTAGTTGCATAAAGCGAGAAGCCGCTACACAAAGAGTCGATATGTATAAGCGCATCATGTTAAATACCCCCTGGATTTCCAGGCAAATAAAGAAAATAGAAAATACGATATATTTTTACGTTTATTTAAGAACAGAATGATTAATTCATTTTGGATGATTTTATTTTGCACTAATAACGGGTGTGGAGTTTTTTTAAAATTCCAATACTTAGCAATTAATTAAGCGAGGTAGACCACATTTTTTATTCTGCAAGCCCTCTTTTTTTTATCATTTCTTTGCCAAACCGCACCGCGTTGCTTATACATTTTGATAAGGTTTTGTACACATAAACCGCTTCGTTTTGCGTTAAGTCGCTGTTTTTAGTCTTTTTTAAAGGTATTTCATAACGTTTCTGTAAATTAACCCTCCCCGCTGCCGCCCTGTCTGGTAAGGGGTAACCCATAAGTGTCCATTAATGAACACTTGTGCAGGGCTGTGTGCTTCCCCAGTCAGAGGAAATGAAGAATGGCCGTTCAAAATAGTCTTTCGCCTACCGTAGATATACTTAATCAGGATACGGGAAAAGTGATAACCCATTATTCAGAGAACGCAGATCGGGTGGTCAATTTATCCCAGACCAGCATTGTGCGAATAAATGCTTCTCCTGAAACGGTTAATTTTTATGAGCGGCAAGGAAATGACCTGATTGTCCATATGAAAGACGGGACAACGGTACGCTACCAGAACTTTTTCCATCTCGACGCGGAAGGTCAGCACAGCGAACTGATTTTTGAGGATGACAAAGGCGTACACCACGCGCTGTTCCCGTTCGCCTCTGAAGCGGGTCCGGCGGTTGCAGAAGCGATTACACCCACAATGGCTGATACGACGCTTGGCGCGCTCACCGGCGCTGAGGGGCTGACCACGCTGCAGGCGCTGGGCGGCATTGCGGCGATTGGCGGTATCGCCGGTGTGGCGATCGCCGCCAGCAACAGCGGCGGTGGTGGCGGCAACGATGATAACAACAACGGCGGCGGCGATAACGGCGGTGGCGACAATGGGGGCGGTGATAACGGCGGCGGCGACAACGGCGGTGGTGACAACGGCGGTGGTGACAACGGCGGCGGAGAAACCCCGGACCCGGCAGAAATCGCGCTCGATCCGCTTACCGATGACAACATCTTAAACGGCAGCGAAGTTCTGCAAAACCAGGTCATTAGCGGCACGGTAGATGCCGCTAACGCGGGCCGCACGATTACCGTCACGCTTAACGGTAACACTTACACCGGCGTTGTCGGGGCGGATGGCAGCTGGAGCGTGACGCTGCCCGCCAGCGCGCTGCAGGCGTTGCCGCAGGGGCTCAACACCATCACCGTGACGCTCGTTGACGTCAACGGCAACACGGTAACCCAGACGGCTGATATCAACGTCGATACTGTCGCGCCCACCCTGCAACTCACCCCGTTTACCGACGGCGTGCTCGGCGGTGAACAGGCCGCGACCACCCAGATCCTGCGCGGCTCGACTGGCGTCGCGGAAGAGGGGCAGACCGTCACCATCACGCTGAACGGCAAAACGTACACCGCCACGGTTGGCGCAGACGGCAGCTGGCAGGCCGCCATTCCGTCTGCGGATCTCCTGGCGTTGCAGAACGGGCAGCAGTATGTGCTCAGTGTGAGCATCACCGATCTGGCGGGCAACACCACCACCAACGAAACGCGCTTTACCGTCAACTTTGACCGGCCTGTACTGGCGGTGGATGATTTTACGGGCGATAACGTGCTAAACGGGGCAGAGCTTGCCACCGATCAAATCCTCAGCGGCACCACGCAAAACATCGCGGCGGGCACCGTGGTGACGGTGACGCTGAATGGCCAGAACTATTACGCGACTGTCGGCGGCGATGGCACCTGGCAGGTGACTATCCCGAGCGGCGATCTCCAGGCGCTGGCCAACGGCAGCGCGACGCTCACTGTTAGCGTGCCCAACGGCACCGGCGCGCCGCTCACCGTTACCGACACGCTGACGGTGGATCGCACCGTTCCGTCCGTCTCCATCGCCATTCTCTCAACCGATGACTATCTCAACGCGGCGGAGGCTACCCAGCCGCTGGAAATCCGCGGTTTTACAACCGTGACCGGCCCTGGTGCGCAGGTGACCGTCACGTTTAACGATAAAACCTACACCGCCGTGCTGGACAGCGCCGGTAACTGGAGCGTGCTGATCCCGCCAGCCGATCTCGCCACGCTGCCGGATGGCCCGCGCACCGTGACGGCGACCGTCACCTCCGGGAGTACTACCGCCACAACAGACCGTGTCATCAACGTTGAAATCAACGATTTGCCCGCGCCCACTATCGTCACGCCATTTGGTGATGGCGCGCTGAGCGCGGCGGATTTGCAGCAGAACCAGACGCTCAGCGGCAATACGGGCGTGAGCGGCAGCGGCCAGACGGTCACTGTTCAGATTGGCAACCAGACCTACACCACCACCGCAGGCACCGACGGCGGCTGGAGCGTGACTATCCCGGCCTCACAGCTTCAGGCGCTGCCGCCGGGGCAGACGCCCATCGTGGTGACCGCAACGGACGGCGCGGGCAACAGCGCCAGCGCCACATCAAGTGTGAACATCGACACCACGCCGCCTGCGCTCTCGCTCTATGCGGTGACCGATGACGGCAAGCTGAACGCGCAGGAGCTGACGACCAGTCAGGTGCTTTCCGGCAACAGCTCGGAAGCGGGGCAGACGGTCACCGTCACGCTCAATGGCAAAACCTACACCACCACCACCGGCAGCGACGGCAACTGGCAGGTAACGCTGCCTGCCGCCGATCTCGGTAATCTTTCGCCTGGCGCTAACCCGATTGTGGTCACGACCACCGACGCGGCGGGCAACACCGCCCAGATTACCGATTCGCTGAACGTGAAAACCGCGCTGCCCTCCGTTACCGTCACGCCATTTACCGGCGATAACGCGCTGGATGCGGCGGAGATCAAAACCGCGCAGCCGTTGCAGGGCAGCGTCACCAACGCCGAGCCGGGCAGCGTGGTTACCGTTGCGATTGGCGCATGGAACACCACGGCGACGGTAGACGCGGCGGGCAACTGGCGCGTGGATGTGCCGGCGGTCGTGCTGCAAGGGCTGGCGAATGGCGATAACAACATTCAGGTGAGCGTCACCGATACCTGGAATCAGACGACGACGATACAGGCACCGATCACGGTCGATACCGCAGCGTCCGGCGTCGCTATCAGCATTATCGCCGACGACGATTTTATTAACCGCACAGAAGCGGATTCACCGCTGACGATTCGCGGCACCAGCGCCGGGCTTCCTGCCAATACCGAAATCACCGTCACGCTCAACGGTATCACCTACACCGCGACGGTCGACGCTAACGGCAACTGGCAGACCACCGTACCGGCGGCCGATTTGCAGGGGCTGGCGGATGGCAATTATGAAGTGACGGCTACCGCGCAGCAGGGCGGCGTCAGCGACAGCCATACGCTGACGGTGATTATCAACAACCTGCCGGATACCACAATCGATCCGCTGTTTACCGATGGCACCTTAAGCCAGGCCGAAGCGGGCGTGGATCAGGTACTGACCGGCTCTACCGGCGTTGCGGGCGCGGGCCAGTCGGTGACGGTCACGCTTAACGGTCAGGCGTATCAGGGGACGGTGGATGCGAACGGTAACTGGTCGGTCACGCTGCCGTCCGGCGCGCTGGATTCCCTTACCGGTAATGATTCGCCGGTACCGCTGCAAATCGTTGTTCGCGACGCCGCTGGCAACAGCCAGACCACGACGACCGATTTTATCGTCGACGTTGACGCGCCGACGCTAACGATCAACCCATTCGCGCAGGATGACGCGCTGAATATCAGCGAAGCGGGCTAGGCGCAGGCGTTCTCCGGCGTCGCCACGGGCGCAGCGCAGGGCGATGCTATCGTCGTCACGCTGAACGGCAAAACGTATAACACCACGGTGACCGGCGCGAACGGCGAATGGTCGGTGAATATTCCGGCGGCGGATCTGCAGGCGCTGCCAAACGGCCAGGCGCAGTTTAGCGTCACGGTGACCGATGCCGCAGGCAACAGCTCAACCGCCACGAAGCCGATTACCGTCGCGGTGGATCCGGCGCGCGCGCCGCTGCTGACCATCGATCCGGTGGGCGGTGACGGCGTGATTGACGCGGGCGAGCGTGCGAGCGGCGTCACGCTGAGCGGCACCGCCACCAACGTCACCGCGGGGCAGACCGTCACCATCACGCTTGGCAATGATACTTTCACCGGCGTGGTGGATTCCGCCGGGCGCTGGGAAGTTAACCTGCCCGCTGACGCTCTGGCAGGCCTTGCCAACGGCGCTTACACCGTAACAGCAGTCGTGAGCGACGCGGCAGGCAACAGCGCAAGCCTCGATCGCGGCTTTAGCGTCAACACCGATATCAGCGCGCTGACGGTGTCGCCAGTGACCGGCGATAACCGCGTCTCGCTTGATGATATCGCAGGCGGGCTGATGCTGAGCGGCAGCAGTGTGAACTTTGCGCCGCAAACGACGCTCACTATTACGCTTAACGGTAAACAATACACGGCCACCACGGGCGTTGACGGCAGCTGGAGCGTTACCGTACCGCGCGCCGACGCGCTGGATATCAGCGACGGTAAAGCGACGCTGACCGTCTCCGGTACAGATGAAAACGGTGCCGTCATCTCCGGTAGCCAGAGCTTTACGATAATCACCACCGACCTGCCGGAAGTCACGCTGAACACGCCGTTTACCGACGGCATTATCAGCGCCGCTGAAGTCAGCGCGGGCGGCGCGCTCAGCGGCACCACTGGCGTGACGGGCGCGGGGCAGACCGTTACGGTACAGCTTGGCGGTAACACCTATAACGCCGTGGTGGACAGCAGCGGCAACTGGTCGGTCACGCTGCCGCCGTCTGCCCTGCAGGGTCTTACGGAAGGCACCACACCGCTGGTCGTGACCGCGACCGACGCGGTGGGCAACCAGAACACCTCGCAAAGTACGGTAACCGTCGATTTGACTGCACCGGTACTGACCGTGAACGACATCACGGCCGATAACATCGTTAACGCCACTGAGGCGGCGCAGCCGCTCACCATCAGCGGCAGCGCAACGCCATACGATCCGCAAAATCCGCAAACGGTCGTGGTACAGATCGGCGGCCAGAGCTACAGCGCGCTGGTACAGAGCGATGGCACCTGGAGCGTGACGCTGCCTGCGGGGGCGCTCACCACGCTGCCGGATGGCCCGGTCAGCGTGACGGCGACGGTCAGCGATGCGGCGGGCAATACCTCAAGCGAAAAAGTGTCGCTGACGCTGGATGCGTCGCAGGCCAACGCGCCGCTGGTGGCGGTGAATACCGTCGCGACCGATAACTTTATCAACGCCACGGAGGCGCAGTCGCCGCTGCAAATCACAGGCACCACGACGCGCGTGGAGCCGGGCCAGACGGTGACCGTTACCCTCAACGGGCAGACCTACACGGGCGAGGTGCAGCCGAACGGCACCTGGAGCGTGACCGTGCCCGCCACGGCGCTGGCGCAGGTGGCTGACGGGCAGCAGACCATCGGTGTGACGGTCACCGACGCCTCGGGCAACCAGGCGTTTGTGCAGTACCCGGTGACCTTCGCAGCCCAGCCGGGCTCGCAGCCGCAAGTGACGCTGAACGCCATCGCAGGCGATGACATCATCAACAGCCAGGAGAGCGGGCAGCCGCTCGATATTACCGGTACCTCCACCAACCTTGCGCCGGGCACCATCGTCAGCGTCGTGTTTAACAATGTGACTTATACCGGCACCACCGGCGCAAATGGCCAGTGGAGCGTGACGGTGCCCGCGTCGGCGCTGGCAGGCCTCCAGAATGGCGATTACACCGTGACGGCAACCGCGCGCGACGCGGCGCAGAACACGGCGACCGACAGCAGTTCCGTCACGGTTGATACCACCGCGCCTGCGACGGATATCAACGGGGGCAGCTTCCTGGAAGATGGCTTTTTGACTATCACTGAATCGCTCACCGATCAGACGCTCGGTGGCACCACGACGGCGGGCGCCACCGTTCAACTGGTGGTCGGCACCCAGACCCTGACCACCGTAGCGGGCACTGACGGCACCTGGAGCATCACCATTCCGGCGGCGCAGTTACAGGCGCTGGATAACGGCCCACAGGATCTGACGCTGACCGTCACCACGCCGACCGGCAACACCAGCACGGTGCCGCTGCCGGTCACGGTCGGCAACGACACTGTACCGACGCTCGCGATAGGCACTGTGTTCACCGACGGCCTGATTAACCTGAGCGAAATCCAGAACGGCGGCGTCATCAGCGGCACCTCGACCGGCCTTCCGGAAGGCACGCCGATTACGATCACCCTTGGTGGCATTACGCTTAACGGCACGGTGGGCGCAGGCGGCGCATGGCAGATTACCGCGGGCGCCGACGCGCTGGACGCGCTGCAAAACGGCCAGTACACGCTGACCGTTACCGCGCAGGATCAATACGGCAACCCGGCGACGGCAGGCGTGGCGGTGGATGTGTTGCGCACGCCGCCGACCGCGGCCGTGCCGGATCTGCTTTTTGGCGACGGAACAGTCAACCAGAGTGAAGCGGCGCTCGGGCAGCAGCTGACCGGTACTACCGGGCTGACGGGCGCAGGCCAGACGGTGCAGATAAGCATCGACGGCGGCCAGCCGATTACCGGCACTGTCGATAACAACGGTAACTGGACGGTATCGCTGACGCCTGCGCAGCTAAGCGCGCTGGCGGATGGCAGTCACACGATTTCTGTCACGGTGTCTGACCGGGCGGGCAACACCGCCACCAGCCCGGAAGCCACCTTTACCGTCTACGCCGATCCGCTCCCGACGCCGGTGGTCACGGAGCCGTTTACCGATGGCATTCTTAATGCTAGTGAAGCCGCGGCTGGCGCTACGCTCAACGGAACGACCGGCCTGCCGGCCGATCGTATTGGCACCGTGATGGTGAGCCTCAATAATGGCGCGATGGTACAGGCCACCGTCGATGCTGACGGTAACTGGTCGCTGCCGCTAACGCCTGCACAACTCCAGGCACTGCCGGACGGCACCATCCCGATTACCGTGATCGTCACCGATACGGCAGGCAATACCAGCACTGGCACCACCAGTTTTGACGCGCGCATTAACGCGGTGCCGGACGCCACCCTCAACACGCCGTTTATCGACGGCGCGCTCAATAACGCCGAAGCGGCTGTAGCCCAGACGATCACCGGTAGCACCGGCGTCAGCGGCGCTGGCCAGACGGTAGAAATTGTACTGAACGGCACCACCTACACCGGGACGGTGCTTGAAAATGGCGACTGGTCGGTCTCGCTGCCGCCTTCCGCGTTTACCGGCCTTACCCCTGGCAGCACGCAAAACTTCCAGGTTAACGTGAGCGACGCTTACGGCAATACCGACAGCGCGCCCGGTTCGTTCCAGGTGGAGACCCAACTGCCGACGCCTGCCGCGACCACGCTGTTTGGCGATAACGCCATTTTGAATATCAGCGAAGCCAACGGGCCGCTGACGCTTACCGGCACCACCGGCGTTACGGGCGATAACCAGTATGTGACGGTCACTATCGACGTTAATGGCACCACCTATGTTGCGAATGTGGACAGCGCAGGCAACTGGTCGTTGCCGCTGCCGGCGGGTGCGCTCTCCGGGCTGTCACCGGGCCAGCATACGCTGACCATTGTGGCGCAGGATAACTTCGGCAACAGCCAGGAGATCGAGGTGCCGTTCCAGGCCGCGCTGACCCCGCCGCAGGTGGCGCTGACTCAGCCGCTGTTTGGCGACGGTTATGTGAATATCGCCGAGGCGGGCGCTACCAGTACCATTAGCGGCACGCTGACAAGCGATCTCCCGAATGACAGCCAGATCTCCGTGACCATCGGCAACAAAACCTTCGGGCCTGACCGCGTCACCGTTACTGGCAACACCTGGACGCTGAGCCTGACAGCCGCCGACTGGACGAGCGTGCCAAACGGCCTGCAATCGGTGAACGTGAGCCTGACGGACGGCGCGGGCAATACCGCGACCACCACCGCGCCGCTCTATGTATCGCTTGCCGCGCCGACACTTACCATTGACGCGCCGTTTGGCGGCGACGGTCTGAGCGGGGCGGAGAGCCAGCAGACGCAGACCATCACCGGTACGGTCACGAATGTTGAACCGGGGCAGACCATTACGGTGACGCTGGCGGGCCAGACCTTTACTACCACGGTGCAGAACGGCAATACCTGGTCGCTTCAGCTCTCACCAGCACAGCTGGCGACGCTGGCTAACGGCCCCGAGCAGATCACCGCCACCGTCACCGATAAAGCGGGCAACGTGGCGAGCGCGCCTGCGGTAAACGTGGATATCGACACCACGCCGCCTGCGGTGGCCGTCGCCATTAATCCGGTGGCGGGCGATAACATCATCAACGCGGGCGAGCTGGGCGATGCGGTGACGATTTCCGGCACCACGCTGGGCGGCGTCTCGCAGGTGACCGTGCAGATCAACGGCACCGCCGTCGGCACGGCGACCGTTCAGCCGGATGGCAGCTGGTCGCTGGATGTGCCCGCCACGCAGTTCCCGAACCAGGGCAATTACACCATCGTTGCGACGACCGATGGCGGCACGCCTGCCACGACCAACGTTACCGTCACGCTCGATACCGTACCGCCGGTGGTGACCGTGGGTACTATCGCGGGTGATAACGTGATTGATGCCTCCGAAGCCAGCCAGCCGCTGGTGCTCAATGGCACCGCCAGCACCTCCGAGGCGGGGCGGCAGGTCACGGTCACCTTTAACGGCGAAACTTACTACGCCGTGGTGGGCGCGGATGGCGCATGGAGCGTCACCGTACCGCAAAGCGCGCTTAACGGGCTTTCCGATGGCACTTACCCGGTGACGGCGACGCTTACCGACGCCGCGGGCAACGTGGATACCGACACCCGCAACATTACGCTGGATACCACCGGGCCGCTGCTGACGGTGGACGCCGCGGGCGTGCCTGCGGTGCTCAACACCGTGAATGCGGCGGGCGGACTGCTTTTGCAGGGCACCGGCGAGCCGGGCCAGACGGTGACGCTGCGTCTCGGGCCGTTGACCGAAACCGCCACCGTGGATCAGAACGGCAACTGGAAATATACCTTCCCGCAGCTCGATCTCACTACGCTCACCGACGGCGCGCAGGTGATCAACATCTCCTCCACCGACGCGCAGGGCAACACGTCCACCAATAACGTGGCGCTGAACGTGGCGTTGAATAAAGGGTTTGGTGTGCTGGTGGACGATCTGTTCGGCGGCGACGGCATCCTGAACGTGGCGGAATCGCTGGTCACCCAGACGCTGACGGGGCAACTAAGCGGTGACTATCGCGGCGCGACGGTGACGGCGACGCTGGTCGGCACCGATGTCAACATTCCGCTAAACGCGCTGGTGGGCGGCGACGGGCGCATTTCGGTCGACTTCCCGCCAAGCCTCTGGCAGGGCATTGTCGATAACACGCTGCAGGTGCAGCTCAACGTCACCGACGCCTTCGGCAACGTCACGAATAAGATTATCGATATCAACCTGGCGCTGACCGATGTACCGGTGGTAAGCCAGGTGCTGGTGGGCACCGATAACCTGATTAACTTTGCTGAAAGTACGGTTAACCAGACCATCAGCGGCGTCGTCAGCAACGCGGAAAATGTCTCGTCAATTATCGTTAACTTCGCAGGCCAGCGCCTGACGGCGGTAGTGGATGACACCGGCCGCTGGACGGCGACGCTGCCCTCAACACTGCTCGGCGCGCTGCCGGATGGCCAGGCCGCGTTGCAGGTGGTGGTCACCGATAATGCGGGCAACGTCAACACTACCGGCGCGACCTTTAACGTCGCCATTAATAACCTGCCGACGATTAATATCGGCTCGCTGTTCGGCGACGGCACGCTGAGTATTCCTGAGCTGTTGCAGGGCACGCTGAGCGGCACCACCACCGGCCTCGCCGGGCAGACGCTGACCATTCAGATTGGCAGTACGCCAGCCTTTACGGCGACGGTCGGCCCGAACGGCGTCTGGAGCGTCAATCTGCCGGAGGCCGTGCAGAGCGCGTTAACAGGAATAGCGACCGGAAACCAGACGGTAACCGTGACCGCCTCTGACGTTAACGGCAACTCGGCCTCGGCGACGGGCTCGCTGACGCTGGATCTGCTGGCACCGGCGCTCTCGTCGCTCTCGGTCTTTGGCGACGGGCTGCTGAATGCCGCCGACGCGCTGGTCAGCCAGACCATTTCAGGCGTCGTCACCAACGCGACGGCAGGCTCCAGCGTCTCCGTAGCGCTGGGCGCGCGCACCTTTACCGGCACGGTGGGCACAGGCGGGCGCTTTACTATCCAGCTTAACCCGACCGATCTCGCCTCGCTGGCGGAGGGCTCGCTGACACCGCGCGTCACCATCACCACGCCGGACGGCAATACCACGACGGTCAACGGAACGCCGGTGGTCGTGGGCATCACCACGCTGCCGACGGTCGCCATCAATACGCTGTTTGGCGGCGACGGCTGGCTGAACGCGGCGGAGGCGAACGCCGGGCAGGTTATCAGCGGCACCAGCAACCTCACGAGCGGTACGGTCACGCTTAATGTGGGGGGCAGCACCTTCACGGCGGCGATTAGTAACGGTGCCTGGTCGGTGAATGTACCGGCGGCAACGCTGAAAGGCCTCCAGGACGGCACGCTTGCGGTCAGCGCCAGCGTTACTGACCCGGTCGGCAACGTGGCGACCGGGTCGCAGATAGTGAATGCGATTGTTCAGGCGCTGCCGCAGGTGGCGGTCAACCCCATCTTTGGGGATGGCATCCTGAGCCTCAGCGATCTGTTAAGCCCACAGCTTATCAGCGGCACCGCCACTAACCTGGCGGCGGGAAGCGCACTAACGGTCAAACTGGGCGCGCTGACGTTTAACACCACGGTGCGCGCCGACGGCACCTGGCAGGTGTCGGTGCCAACCACGTCTCTGCAGGGGCTGACCGACGGCCCGCTGAACGTCACCGTGACGGCGCGCGACGCGGCAGGTAACACCGCCAGCGGCAGTAACGGGCTGACGGTGAATATCGGCGCGCTGCCGACGCTCGCCATCACCTCGCTGTTTGGCGACAACGGCCTTAACGCTACCGATATCCTGAGCGCCCAGACCATTTCCGGCACCAGCACCAACGCTGTCGGCTCGCAGGTCACGGTGTCGCTTGGCGGTAAAAATTACGTCACCACCGTCGGTAATGACGGCACCTGGCAGCTGTCGGTGCCGAAAACCGACCTCAGCGGGCTGCTCGACGGCACGCTGACGGTGAACGCGAGCGTCACCAACCCGGCGGGCAACAGCGCTAACACCAGCGGCGTGCTGAATGTCATTACCCATTCGCTGCCGACCGTGTCGCTCACCTCGCTGTTTGGTAACGATGGCTATCTGAACGTTAGCGAGGCGGGCAGCGGCCAGACGATCAGCGGGAAAATCACCGGCGCGGCGGATGGCGCGACGGTGAAAGTGACGCTTGGCACAAACACCTATAACGCGACGGTGGCGAGCGACGGCACCTGGTCGCTGCCGGTCAGCAGCTCGATTCTGGATGGGCTGTCCAACGGCGCGCTGAAAGTGGGTGTCTCGGTGACGGATAAAGTGGGCAACGTCAACAGCACCAGCAGCGACGTGACGGTGAAACTCACCACGCCGACGCTGACGTTCAACCCGCTGACCAGCCTTAACCCGCTGGCGCTGCTCTCAACAGGCCTGACGCTGCGCGGCGGCTCCGCTAACCTGGCGCCGGGCTCGGTGGTGCATCTGTCACTGCTGAACGGGACGGTCAATACCACGGCTATTACCGACAGCAATGGCAACTGGTCAGCAAACCTCGGGCTGGGGCTGAATATTCTGCAACTGCTGTCGCTCTCCAGCGTGCTGAATATTTACGCCACTGATGTGGCGGGCAATACCGGGTACCTCAACGTCGGGCTCGGCGGGCAGATTATCTCCAACACGCCGCCAGCCACGTTTGCGGCCGCGAGCGTTGAGCATGAAGCCTCGCTGTTCGCGCTGGCTGATGAGACCAGTCAGACCGCGACGACAGCCGACAGCCAGCAGTCTGCGGTGACCGCGAAAATCGCCGCTGTTGGCGCGATCACAGAAACAAACAGTGATAGCGGTTCCACCGTGGCGGACGACAGCAGCAGCGTAGCGGGTGGCTATACTATCGGCGGGGTCAGCATCGATCTCGCCGATGGCACCAGCCAGAGCGGCGAGTCGGTGCAGGGCAGTAGCGGCAGCGACACGATTCATCTCGCCTCGCTTGGCTTTGCGTCGCTCGACGGCGGCGCGGGGACCGACACCTTGGTTATCGATGGCGTCAATCTCAAACTCGACCTGACGGCGCTGAGCGGACAGGTCCAGCACATCGAGATCTTCGATCTCGGTAAGTCCGGCACCAACAGCCTGACGCTGGATCTGCACCAGGCGCTGACCATCACCGACAAACCAGAAGACGATCTGATCGTCAAAGGCGTGAACGGGGATCAGGTCAATCTGGTGAAAGGCGGCAGCGATATCTGGGAAGTGAGCGGACAGCGCGAAGTGGATGGCGTGCAGTTTGATGTCTGGCATAACAGCTCGCAAACCAACACGTTGGGGGATGTCCTGATCCAGCACGGATTGCACGTCAATATGGTCTAACGCCACGGCGCCTCAGGGAGGAGGCGCCTGTGTCATCTTAACAATATCACCAGCCGCGCAGACGGCGTCATAAGGTGGAACTGGATGTACAACAACACAATGCGCTACAGGCGGCTGGCATTGCTGCTGGCCGCTGCCCTTGTCAGTTTTCCCGCCGTTTCACAGGAGGAATTCGCCTGGCAGACCGCTCCCAGCGAGCAGCTACAGGCGCAGCTTACGATAAAAGAAGCCATACTTCGCGCCTTCGCGCGTAACCCCAAAATCGCACAGGCCGCGGCGCAAATCCGCGTCGGCAAAGCCAATCTGGAAGAGGCGCAAAGCGCCTGGTTTCCGCAAATCTCCTTACAGGGCAATGTCGGGCGAAACCACCGTACCGACTCTTCAGGCTCTCTCAACAGTAACGCCGCAGGTGGCGTGAACCTCAAACAGCTGATTTACGATTTCGGCAAAACCGGCGGCAGTATTGACGAGCAGGAAAATCTCTCCGAAGCCTACCGCTTTCAGCTCTACGACACCCTGAATCAGGTCGGAATGCAGACGCTGCAGGCGTATTTACAGGTGCGCCGCTATCAGAGCCTCGCCGCGGCCGCCGAGCGCAATCTTGAGTCGCTGCGTTCGGTACAGAGCATGGCGGATTTACGCTCTGAGGCCGGGCTCAGTACGCAGTCTGATGTGTTACAGGCGCAAAGCCGCATCGCCGGGATGAACGCCACCCTTGAGCAGTACCGCGCCCAGGCGCGCTCGGCGCAGGCGGCGCTAAGCGTGCTTACTGGCGTGGTGGCCGACACGCTGCCGGATCTGCCAGAGGATTTGCTGCGCCAGCCGATTGCGCTGAAATCGCTGCCGTATGAACAGACCAACGCGGTACGCGCGGCCCAGGCCAAACAGCTCGCCGCCGAACAGCGCATTCGCCAGGCGCAGGCCCAGCACTGGCCGACGGTCTCGGTGCAGGCCGGGCGCACGCGCTACCAGAACGATAATTCCAACTACTGGGATGACCAGGTTCAGCTGGTGGTCGATGCGCCCGTCTATCAGGGCGGCGCGGTGAGCGCCCGCGTGGAGGCGGCCGAAGGCGATCGCGCCAGCGCGCGGGCCGATGTCGAGGCGAGCAAGCTTGATATCAACCAGAAAGCGGCCACCGCCTGGGCCGATCTGACCGGTGCCCAGCAGCGTCAGCAGGCGGGTGAACAGCAGATCGCCAGCGCCGGACACGCGCGCGAGGTGTACCGCGATGAATACCGGCTCAGCAAACGCAGCCTGAACGATCTTCTGAGCATCGAGCAGGACGTTTTCCAGGCCGACACGCTCGCCATCACCGCCCGCTATGACGCGTGGGATGCCGCGGTGCGCTACGCCGCTGCCGTGGATAACCTGCTCGATATGCTTGGCATTGAACGCGCCCGGATGACCGGGGATACCCTGCCGTCGCTCTGAGCGCGGCATTTTAAGGAGTAGCGATGTCCCAGATCCCTGATACCGAAAGCTGGATCCGCGCCATGACGCGCGCGGCGGGGCGCTTCGGACTGCCTGCCGATGCGCCGGCAGTACGCCAGCAGATGCGCTGGTTTGAAAATTTACCGCTGGCACCGCGACTCGACCGCCTCGCGGGGCTGATGGGCTTACAGGTTCGCCTGACGCCGATAAAAACGATGCGCTGGAACAGCCAGACGCTGCCGGTCATCGTACAACTGGAAGAGGGCGGGCTGATGCTGCTGGAAGCCATCGACGCCGACGGCGTGGTGACCTACTGGCTGAGCGAAGGCGGTGACCTGGTGCGCGAAGAGCCGCTGGAGGAGTTGCTCAAGCGCGTCAAACCGGAGGTGGCGCTGCTCGGTATCGCCGCCCGCGGGCGCGACGCGCGCATCGATGATTTCACCCGCCCCTACGAACAGCACTGGTTCTGGCGTCACTTTCGCCATGCCGGACGCAAACTTGCGGAGATTTCGCTGGCGTCGATTCTCGGCAACGTGTTGGCGCTCGCGGGCATTTTATTCTCAATGCAGGTGTATGACCGCGTGATCCCGGCGGAGTCGTTCCCGACGCTGTGGGTGCTGTTCTTCGGCGTGCTGTTGGCGGCGCTGTTTGAATTTTTTATCCGGCTTGCCCGCACGCATGTCTCCGACATTATGGGCAAGCATATCGATCTCAATGTGTCGTCGCTGTTTTATGCCCGCGCGATGGCGATCAAAAACGACGAGCGGCCGAAATCCACCGGATCGTTTATCTCGCAGTTACGTGAGATCGATCAGGTGCGCGAGCTTTTGACCTCCACCACCGTCGGCGCGGCGATGGATATTCCGTTCGTGCTGCTGTTTCTTGGGATCATGGCGCTGGTGGGCGGGCAACTGGTGGCGATCCCGCTTATCGCGATCCCGCTGATTGTGATCCCGGGGCTTCTGATTCAGTGGCCGATGGCGAAACTGGCCAAAGAGGGGATGCGCGAGAGCGCTATCCGCAACGCCGTGCTGGTGGAGTCGATCGAGGGCGTTGAAGATATCAAAGCGCTCCAGGCCGAGCCGTATTTTCAGCGCCAGTGGGAGCATACGCACAGCGTGGGCGCGAACATCGGCATGAAGCAGCGCGTCTGGGGCGCACGCTTAAGCGGCTGGGCCTCGACGGTGCAGCAGATTACTTACGCGGGCATGCTGGTGTTCGGCAGCTATCTGGTGCTCGACGGGCAAATCACCACCGGGACGCTGGTGGCGTGCAGCCTGCTTTCCTCGCGCACGCTGGCACCGCTGATGCAACTGACAATGGTCTTTTCCCGCTGGCAGCACGCCAAAACCGCCATGAGCGGGCTCAATGAGCTGCTGAAAAAGCCGCTCGATAAAGAAGCGGGCAGCAAGATGGCGCACTGCCCGGTGCTGGCGGGCCACTATCAGTTTCAGGGTGTGCATTACAGCTACGATAAAGAAAAAGGCGATCAGGCGCTGCTGGTGCCGTCGCTTGAGATCAAACCCGGCGAGCGCGTGGCGATCCTCGGCAAAGTGGGCGCCGGGAAATCAACATTGCTGAAACTGCTCTCCGGCCAGGCGCAGGCGAGTAAAGGCAAAGTGATTATCGATGGCGTCGATCTCGCGCATATCGACCCGATGGACGTGCGCCGCCAGGTGGGGTTTTTGTCGCAGGAGTCGCGACTCTTTTTCGGCACGCTGCGCCAGAACCTGATGCTCGGCCACCCCAACGCCACGGATGCTGAGCTGTTGCAGGCGCTGCGTATCAGCGGCGCGCTCTCGATGGTGCAACATGACGCCGCAAGCCTCGACCGGCTGATTAACGAAGGCGGGCGCGGGCTCTCTGGCGGGCAGCGCCAGATGGTGCTCCTGAGCCGTCTGCTGGTGCGTAATCCGCAGATTGTGCTGCTCGATGAGCCGACCGCATCGATGGACGAACAACTGGAAAGCTACGTCATCCGCCAGCTTCACCAGTGGCTGACCGGCCGCACGCTGGTGCTGGTGACGCACCGCCCGGCGCTGTTGTCGCTGGTTGACCGCGTGGTGGTGATGGAGAACGGCAAAGTGGTGGCGGACGGCCCGCGCGACGCGATTTTGCAGGCGGCGCAGCGTAACAGCAATGTCGCCTCGGTGGCGTAAGGAGCATTGATGAGCCAATTAACGATGCAGGAAGAGCTGGCGCGCCAGGGGCGGTTTTATTCGTCGGTTATCTGGCTGACGCTGGCGGCGCTGGTGCTGTTTTTCGTCTGGGCGTGGTTTGCCACGCTCGATGAAGTGACGGTCGGTACCGGCAAAATCACGCCGTCGAGCCGCGCGCAGGTGATTGAGAGCCTGGACGGGGGCATAGTTAACGCGCTGATGGTGCATGAGGGCGACGTGGTGGAGCGCGGACAGATGCTGGCGCGGCTCGACCCGACGCGGTTTCAGTCAAACTACGGCGAGGCGGCGGCGAGAGCGCGGGCGCTGCGCGCGTCCAGCGAGCGGCTGCGCTCGGAGTTGACCGGCGAGCCGCTTCAGTTTAGCGAGGAATCAATGCGCGAACCGGCGCTGGTGGCCCGCGAACGCCAGCTTTATGAATCACGCCGTCGTAATCTCAACGAGACGCTGGAGAACCTGCAAAAAACCTACAATCTGGTGATGGCGGAGTTGCGCATGACCCAGCCGCTAGTGGCGAAGGGGGCTGCCAGCGAAGTGGAGGTCATTCGTCTGCAACGTCAGGCCGCGGAGCTGAAAGGCAAAATGGATGACGCGCGTAACCAGTTCGCGGTGCGCGCGCGTGAAGAGCAGGTGAAGAATAACGCCGATCTCGACGCGCAGTTGCAGGTGATGGCGGGCAAGGCGGATCAACTCGATCGCGCTACGCTGTTTTCGCCGGTGCGCGGGGTGGTGAAAGATATCCAGGTGACGACGGTGGGCGGCGTGCTCCAGCCCGGCGGCAAGCTGATGGAGATTGTGCCGCTGGAAGATCAACTGCTGGTCGAGACGCGCATCAACCCGCGCGATATCGCTTATATCCGGCCGGGATTACCCGCGACGGTGAAGATCACGGCATACGATTCGTCTATCTATGGCGATCTGAAAGGCGAGGTGGAGATGGTCTCGCCCGACACGCTTCAGGATGAGGTAAAGCGCGATCAGTTTTATTACCGCGTGTATGTACGTACGCAAAGCGCCGAACTGAAAAACCGCAACGGCAAGCGTTTCCCTATCCTGCCGGGGATGGTCGCGAATGTGGAGATCAAAACCGGGCAGAAAACGGTGCTCGATTATTTGATTAAGCCGCTTAATAAGGTGAAGGAAGCGTTAAGGGAGCGGTAGGTTGTCGTTTGATATTAAAGTGGCGGTTGTTATCGATATTGAGGTGGCGGGTGCGCTGCGCTTACCCGCCCTACACGCGTATATGGTGTCATCTTGTAGGGTGGGTAAGCGAAGCGCACCCACCGAAGATAACACGTGACGATATGGCCATCCAGGGTGGGTAAGCGAAGCGCACCCACCGCGCCCATAAAAAAACCGGCATCCGCCGGTTTTTTTGTCGCCAGGCTTAACGCCCCGCGTTTTTCATAATGCGTGCTTTATCAAGCTGCCATTCGCGCTCTTTCAGGTCGGAGCGCTTATCATGCTGCTTCTTACCTTTCGCCACGCCGATTTTGACTTTGCACCACGCGTTCTTCCAGTACAGCGACAGCGCCACCACGGTATAACCATCGCGGTTAATGCGGCCATACAGATTATCCAGCTCGCGCTGGTTAAGCAGCAGCTTACGCGTGCGGGTCGGGTCGCAAACCACATGCGTGGACGCCACGTTCAGCGGCTGGAAGTTGGCACCAAACAGATACGCTTCGCCGTCTTTGAGGATAACGTAACTGTCGCCGATGTTGGCTTTCCCCGCGCGCAGGGATTTAACTTCCCAGCCCTGAAGGGCCAGGCCTGCTTCAAACTCTTCTTCGATGAAGTACTCATGGCGGGCGCGCTTGTTGAGCGCAATGGTGGCTGAGCCAGGTTTGTGTGCTTTTTTCTTGGTCATAGTGCCGCTCAGTATAGGTAATCCGGTCGTAAAACGCACCCCTTTCCCGGGGTGGAAAAGGGTTATCTTAGCATGTCTGCCGGCGAGTTTTTGTTTAATGGATGATAAATGTTATTATTTCTAAGTCGTATGACTCACAGGAAATACTATGCCCCAGATTAGTCGTACTGCCCTGGTGCCTTACAGCGCTGAGCAGATGTATAAGTTAGTGAACGATGTAAAATCCTACCCGGAGTTTCTGCCAGGCTGCGTGGGAAGCCGCGTGCTGGAATCGTCGCCGGGCCAGATGACGGCCGCGGTGGAAGTATCGAAAGCCGGCATCAGCAAGACGTTCACCACCCGCAATACGCTGATCAGCAATCAGAGCATTTTGATGCATCTGGTCGATGGCCCTTTCAAAAAACTGATGGGCGGCTGGAAATTTACGCCACTGACCGAAGACGCCTGCCAGATTGAATTCAATCTTGATTTTGAATTCACCAACAAGCTTATCGAACTCGCGTTTGGCCGGGTCTTTAAAGAACTCGCCTCTAGCATGGTTCAGGCGTTCTCACAGCGTGCCAAAGAGGTTTACAGTGCCGGGTGAGATTCAGGTGGAAGTGGCGTATGCCCTGCCCGAAAAACAGTACCTGCGTAAGGTAAAACTGCCCGAAGGCGCATCGGTAGAAGAGGCGATTGTCGCCTCCGGCCTGCTGGAGCTGCGTAAAGATATCGATCTGAAAAAAAATAAGGTCGGGATCTACAGCCGTCCGGTTAAGCTTGCTGATACGTTAAATGACGGCGATCGTGTGGAGATTTACCGCCCGCTGATTGCCGACCCGAAAGAGTTGCGTCGCCAGCGTGCCGAACGCGCGGCGAAAAAGTAAGCGGCGAGCCTCGCAACGCATTACTCAATGTCGCCGTCTGGCTCACGCCATAAAGCGGCCAATAAAAAAGGTGCCTCAGGCACCTTTTTTCGTTTCAGCATCCGCTGCGATTAACGCTTCGCGTCGAGCTTCGGCTTGTTATCCATATTGGTCAACACACCGTTGCTGTTGAAGGTCAGCGTCAGCGTTTGCTGCGTGACATCTTCGTGACCCGGCTGCTGGCGGAAAACGTAGAACCACGTATTGCTGCCGAACGGGTCCGTCATCATCGGCGTGCCCAGCGCGTAAGCAACCTGCTGTTGCGTCATGCCAATACGGACTTTAGCAATGTCGGTAGACGTCAGGTAGTTACCCTGGTTTATGTCGGGGCGGTAAACCACTCGCTCCAGAGTAGAACAGCCTGCGGTCAACATGAGAAGGACCGCTGCGGCAGCAGTCAGCGTTTTACAGCGCATAGTGATTAGATTCCTTTTCGGGCCCGAGCAACACGCGGCTCATACATAATTAGCCGATGATAATAAACCTTCAGTCAGTTTAAAACCTTAAGGCGCTTCACTATGACCGTAGCGGAGGAAAAAAGTTAGCGCAAAAAGCGATTAAAGCACGCCATGCGTTTCTGTTGCTGCTTTTCTGAGCGAAAGCGCGGGGCGCAGAGCCCCGCCGGAGAGAAAATTATGCAGCCAGCAGCTCTTTAGCATTCGCCAGCGTATTGCGCGTCACTTCGCTGCCACCCAGCAGACGGGCCAGCTCCTGCAGGCGCGCTTTTTTATCCAGCGGCTGCATATGGGTTTCGGTCATCGCGCCATCGGTCTCTTTGCTGACAAAGAAGTGGTGATGCCCGCAGCCCGCGACCTGCGGCAGGTGGGTGACGCACATTACCTGAGTGGATTCGCCCAGTTGGCGCAGCAGTTTACCCACCACGGCGGCGGTCGGGCCGCTGATACCTACATCCACTTCATCGAAAATCAGCGCCGGGGTTTCCATCTTACGGGCGGTGATCACCTGAATCGCCAGCGCGATACGAGAAAGCTCGCCGCCGGAGGCCACTTTCGCGAGCGGCTGCAACGGCTGGCCTGGGTTTGTGGAGACGCGGAAATCGATGCGATCCGCGCCTTCCGCCGTCAGGTGATGCTCTTCAAACAGCACGTCAATGGTGAACTGGCCGTGCGGCATCGACAGCGAATGCATACTGTCGGTAATAAGCTGCGTCAGTTCGCGCGCATACACCACGCGACTTTCATGCAGCGCGTGCGCTACCGCCAGCGCCTGCTGGTGATGTTTGTTGACCGCCAGAGTCAACGTTTCCAGGCAATCGGCCTGGTCGTCCAGAAGCTGTTGCTCTTCAAGCAGCTTCTGGTGGAACGCGGGCAGCTCTTCCGGGGCGATATGGTGCTTGCGCGCAAGCGTGATTTGACGGGAGATGCGCTGTTCCAGCTCATACAGACGGTTCGGGTCGAGATCCAGGCGTTCGCAGTAGTGACGCAGTTCGTCGCTGGCTTCGCTCAGCTGGATGGCGGCCTCTTCAAGCATGTTCAGCACGCCAGAGAGTTTGTCATCCATGCCGACGAGATCGGTCACCAGATTACGTGCGCTGTAGAGCTGGCTTTGCAGATTGGCATCTTCCGCGTCGGCCAGCAGGTTTAACGCCTGCTGGCTGGTAGAAAGCAGCTGCCCGCTGTTGGCTAAGCGTTTGTACTCTTCATCGATTTGCTCGAACTCACCCGGCTGCGGGTTGAATTCATTGAGCTCTTTTAACTGGTAATGCAGCAACTCAGCACGCGCGGCGCGCTCCTGGCTCTGCTGCTGATGCAGGGCGAGATCGCGACAGCTTTGATGCCACTGGCGGTAGCTCTGCGCCATCTGTGCCATCAACTCGCCTTCGCCCGCATAGCCATCCAGCAGGCGTTTCTGATGCTCGGGTTTAAGCAGAAGCTGGTGGGCGTGCTGACCGTGGATTTGAATCAGCAACTGGCCGAGCTCACGTAACTGCGAGAGCGGCACGGCGGTACCGTTGATAAAGCCGCGCGAGCGGCCATCGCTGCTGATAACGCGGCGCAGCAGACACTCGCTGCCATCTTCAAGCTGGTTTTCTTCCAGCCAGCGCAGTGCGGCGGGCGTGTCTTTCAATGCAAAGCGGGCGCAGAGATCCGCGCGGCTGGCACCGGCGCGCACCATATCGCCCTCCGCGCGGCCACCCAGGCACAAACCCAGCGCATCGATCGCAATGGATTTACCGGCGCCGGTTTCGCCGGTGATGGCGGTCATCCCGGCGTTAAAGTCGATTTCCAGTTCACGAACAATAGCGAAATTACTGATGGTTAATTGTGCCAGCATAGCCGCCTTCCTGTATAAACTCACAGAGCTGTAATTGCATACAGTATAAACTGGTTTTATATACAGTAAAGTGGCTGATGCCGGTTTCAGAATAATTTTTTTGACCAGCCGAGTTTTGAGCTTAACGTATTGAAATAGCTGTAATCCTTCGGGTGAATGAGGTTCAGCGGGTAGTCGCAGCGGCGTATAAACACATCTTCGCCTTCCTGGATAGGCAGCGCTATCTGGCTGTCGCAGCTGATTTCGAGATCGCTGCGCATGTTGGAAAAACGCAGGCGAATGGTGCTGCTGCTGTTAATCACCAGCGGACGTGCCGAGAGCGTATGCGGGAACATGGGCACCAGCGTGATGGCATCGAGCGACGGCGTGAGAATCGGGCCGCCTGCCGAGAGCGAATAGGCGGTGGAGCCGGTCGGCGTGGAGATAATCAGGCCGTCAGAGCGCTGAGAAAATGCGAATTTTTCATCAATATAGACTTCAAATTCAATCATGTGCGCTACTTTTCCGGGGTGTAAAACCACTTCATTGATGGCGGTGCTGATGCGCTTCTGGCAATTTTTCTGGCACACCTGCGCCTCCAGCAAAAAGCGCTGCTCGCGGATGTAATGACCTTCAAGCACGTCCGCCAGCTGCTGCTGGGCGTTGTCCGGGTCGAGATCGGTGAGGAAACCGAGATTACCGCGGTTGATGCCGATGACGCTGATATCGTAGCGCGCCAGAACGCGCGCGGCACCGAGCATATTGCCGTCCCCGCCGACCACGACCGCCAGATCCGCCTGCTGGCCGATTTCCGCCAGCGTCCCGGTGCGGGCATCCGTGAGTTTTAACTCCTCGGCTATCTGCTGCTCGATAATGACGTCGTAGCCGCAATCTAAGAGCCAGCGCCAGAGCATTTCATGCGTCGTCAGCGCGGTAGGGTGGCGTGGATGTCCGACAATACCGATGCAGTTGAAATGGTTATTCATTTTCCTGGTCGTCCTTATAGGCGTGGAAAGGGGGACAATCTGTCTGCTTCCCTTGAAACCCGCAAACTGATCCCCATAATAATCCAGGTTAGCGATACGAATGCATAAACGCGGAGAATTTCATGAGTAGTAAAGAACAGAAAACGCCTGACGGGCAAGCCCCGGAAGAGATCGTCACGGAGCAGCATGAAGAGGTTGAGGCTGTAGAATCTGCCGAATCTGCTGAGCAGGTGGATCCGCGCGATGAAGAGATTGCCCGGTTGCAGTCGGAGTTAACGCAGGCCCAGAACCGCGAGCGCGACACAGTGCTGCGCATGAAAGCGGAGATGGAAAACCTGCGTCGCCGTACCGAGCAGGATATCGAGAAGGCGCATAAATTCGCGCTGGAGAAATTCATCAACGAGCTGCTGCCGGTTATCGACAGCCTCGATCGCGCGCTCGAAGTGGCGAACAAAGAAAACCAGGATATGGCCGCGATGGTGGAAGGGATTGAACTGACCCTGAAATCGATGCTGGACGTGGTGCGTAAGTTCGGTGTGGAAGTGATTGCCGACACTAACGTGCCGCTGGATCCGAACGTGCATCAGGCTATCGCCATGGTGGAATCGGAAGACGTTGCGCCGAACCACGTGCTGGCGGTGATGCAGAAAGGCTATACCCTGAACGGCCGCACCATTCGCGCCGCGATGGTGACCGTCGCGAAAGCGAAGGCGTAAGCCGCGTCGTAATGAACGTAGTAACAAAAAAGGCCAGTCATCGACTGGCCTTTTTTAATGGGGTAACGGTTAGTTGCCTTCCACGCTTTCCCGCAGCGGTTTTACCGGCGTAATCCGTACCTGTTTAATCATATTTTCCTGCACATCGAGAATATCGATATCGTACTGGTGCAGACGCAGGCGAATGCCGGCGGAGGGGATCTCCTCCAGGGCTTCGAGGATCATGCCGTTGACGGTGCGGGCTTCTTCTTCCGGTAAGCGCCAGTTGAACGCTTTGTTAAGCTCGCGCACGTTGGCGCTGCCTTCGATGATGACCGAGCCGTCGTTTTGCGGCGTGACTTCCTCAGCAAGCGTGGGCGACATCGACGTGGTGAAGTCGCCGACAATCTCTTCAAGAATATCTTCTACCGTCACCAGCCCCTGAATATCGCCATATTCATTAACCACCAGGCCCACTTTCTTTTTATTGCGCTGGAATTTCACCAGCTGGACGCTGAGCGGCGTGCCTTCCGGCACGTAGTAAATTTCATCGGCGGCGCGCAGCATCACCTCTTTGGTGAACTCTTTTTTCTCGTTCATCTGCCGCCAGGCCTCGCGGATGCGCAGCATGCCGATAGCGTCGTCAAGGGATTCGCGATACAGCACGATGCGTCCGTGCGGCGAGTGGGTCAGCTGGCGGACGATGGATTTCCAGTCGTCGTTAATATCAATGCCGACGATATCGTTACGCGGCACCATGATGTCGCTGACGCTCACTTTTTCGAGATCCAACACGGAGAGGAGCATGTCCTGATTGCGGCGCGAAATCTGCGAGCGCGACTCATGCACAATGGTGCGCAGCTCATCTTTGCTAAGCGCGGCGCTCACTACGTTATCCGCTTTAATGCCAACCATACGCATCAGCACGCGTGTGATCATATTCAGCAGCCAGACCAGCGGCATCATGATGATTTGCAGCGGGCCGAGTAAAAAGCTACTCGGGAAGGCCACTTTCTCGGGGTAGAGCGCCGCGACGGTTTTCGGCAGGACTTCGGCGAAAACCAGCACCACGAACGTCAGCACGCCGGTGGCGATCGCCACACCCGCGTCGCCATACAGACGCATACCAACGATAGTGGCAAGCGACGACGCGAGAATATTGACCAGGTTGTTGCCGATTAACACCAGGCTTATCAGCCGGTCGGGCTTACGCAGCAGGCGTTCTACCCGTTTTGCCGCGCGGTTGCCCTGCTTTGACAGGTGGCGCAGACGGTAACGGTTGAGGGTCATCATCCCGGTTTCGGAGCCGGAGAAGTAGGCGGAGACCACCACCATCACGATAAGCGTTACGATGAGTGTGGTGGTTGAGATATGTTCCAACGTATTGTCCTTTGAAGTTTAGCCAGCGAACTGCTGGATAACCCGGCTGCCGAAGTAGGCCAGCGTCAGCAAGGCGGCGCCTGCGACGTTAAACCACACTACGCGGCGGCCGCGCCAGCCTTCATGATAGTGTCCCCAGAGCAGGATGATATAGACAAACCATGCGACGATGGACAGCACCGCTTTGTCGATATTCTCCATGCTGAACATGTTGTGAAGATAGAACAGACCGGTGCAGAGCGTCAGCGTCAGCAGCACGACGCCCACCTGGGTGATATGGAACATCTTGCGCTCGATACCCATCAGCGGCGGCATGTCGGCGCTGAACACCAGCTTTTTGTTTTTCAGCAGATAGTCTATCCACGCCAGTTGCAGCGCGTAGAGCGCGGCGATAATCAGCGTCGCGTAGGAAAAGAGCGACAGGCCGATATGCACCATCATGCCGGGCGTGGTTTCCAGATGCGTGATGTATTCGTTCGGCACGAAGGTCGCGAAGGCCAGGTTGATCAGCGCAAACGCGTAAACAATCGGCAACAGCAGCCAGCCGCGGTTTTTCGAGGCCACAATAGTCATCACGGTGCAGATCATCAGGCTGACCAGCGAACCGACGTTCAGCAGGCTGAGATTCTGGCCGCCGCTGCTGTCGTCCGGGAATAGTCGACCTTCCAGCGCCACGGCGTGACAGACGAGCGCTATCACCGCCGAAATTATCGCAAGACGACGCCACGCGCTGTTCTTGCGAAGCAGACCGGGAATGATAAGCGCCAGGCTTACCGAGTAGGCGACAAGCGCCAGCAGTGAAAAAACAGGCATATAGGATGTCGGATTAGCCAGAAGAGAAAGAGAAGCAGTATAGCGTTACGCGCCGCCTGCTCCAACCGTTGCATCACAACCAGGGCGGCTTCATGTTATACTGCGCCTCATTCTTACTCGGTGTCGCTGCGGCGGCCTAAAGTTACCCTTGGGCAAGAGATCATGTTTGATAATTTAACTGACCGTTTGTCGCGCACGCTGCGCAATATCAGCGGCCGTGGGCGCCTGACTGAAGACAACATTAAAGAGACGCTGCGCGAAGTGCGCATGGCGCTGCTGGAAGCCGACGTCGCGCTGCCGGTGGTGCGTGACTTCATCAACCGCGTAAAAGAGAAAGCGGTAGGGCATGAAGTTAACAAAAGCCTGACGCCAGGCCAGGAGTTCGTGAAGATTGTTCGTAACGAACTGGTGGCGGCGATGGGCGAAGAAAACCAGAGCCTGAATCTGGCCGCGCAGCCGCCCGCCGTGGTGCTGATGGCGGGCCTGCAGGGGGCCGGTAAAACGACAAGCGTCGGCAAGCTCGGTAAGTTCCTGCGCGAAAAGCACAAGAAAAAAGTGCTGGTGGTTTCCGCGGACGTGTATCGCCCGGCGGCGATTAAACAGCTCGAAACGCTGGCGCAGCAGGTCGGCGTGGATTTCTTCCCGTCTGACGTCGCGCAAAAGCCGGTCGACATCGTTAACGCGGCGCTGAAAGAAGCGAAGCTGAAATTCTACGACGTGCTGCTGGTGGATACCGCCGGTCGTCTGCACGTCGATGAAGCGATGATGGACGAAATCAAGCAGGTTCACGCCTTTATCAAACCGGTGGAAACGCTGTTTGTGGTCGATGCGATGACCGGCCAGGACGCCGCCAATACCGCGAAAGCCTTCAACGAAGCGCTGCCGCTGACCGGCGTGGTGCTGACCAAAGTGGATGGCGACGCCCGCGGCGGTGCGGCGCTCTCGATTCGTCACATCACCGGCAAACCGATTAAATTCCTCGGCGTCGGCGAGAAAACCGAAGCGCTGGAGCCGTTCCACCCGGATCGTATCGCGTCGCGTATTCTCGGTATGGGCGATGTGCTGTCGCTTATCGAAGATATCGAAAGCAAAGTCGATCGCGCGCAGGCGGAGAAACTCGCCTCCAAGCTGAAAAAAGGCGACGGCTTCGATCTGAACGATTTCCTCGAGCAGCTCAAGCAGATGAAAAACATGGGCGGCATGGCGAGCCTGATGGGCAAGCTGCCGGGCATGGGACAACTGCCGGATAACGTGAAATCGCAGATGGATGACAAAATCCTGGTGCGTATGGAAGCCATCATTAATTCGATGACGATGAAAGAGCGCGCGAAGCCAGAAATCATCAAAGGCTCTCGCAAGCGTCGTATCGCGGCAGGCTGCGGGATGCAAGTGCAGGACGTTAACCGCCTTCTGAAACAGTTCGACGACATGCAGCGCATGATGAAGAAGATGAAGAAGGGCGGGATGGCGAAGATGATGCGGAATATGAAGGGGATGATGCCGCCAGGATTCCCTGGCCGCTAAACGGCCTGGCTTGTTTGCCATTTCGGCACCGGGGTGTGCTCGCCATCCTCACGTACTACGTGTACGCTCCGGTGGCTGTGCGCACGCCGGCACCGAACTGACTGCACCGCCGACGGCCTTTTACAGTGGGTGTATCAACTGCAGATTGCTTTTTCCTCAGAAATCAGTAAAATTTTCGGGCTTTTAATATGACGCCGGGCTCCGTTCCTCGATGGGGCCCGGTGTTTTATTCACACAAGAGGATGTTATGGTAACTATTCGTTTAGCACGTCACGGCGCTAAAAAGCGTCCGTTCTACCAGGTTGTCGTTACTGATAGCCGCAATGCACGCAACGGTCGCTTCATTGAGCGCGTTGGTTTCTTCAACCCGATCGCGAACGAGAAAGAAGAAGGCACCCGCCTGGATCTGGATCGTATCGAGCACTGGGTTGGCCAGGGCGCTACCGTTTCCGATCGCGTTTCCGCGCTGATCAAAGCAGCAAAAAAAGCAGCTTAATCTGTCACGGTGGTCATGATGAGCAAGCAAGACGCCGCTAAAGCCCCTGTTAACCCGATTGTTCTCGGGAAAATGGGTTCTTCTTACGGCATTCGTGGTTGGCTCAGAGTGTTTTCCTCCACCGAAGACGCTGAAAGCATTTTTGACTATCAGCCCTGGTTTATCCAGCAGGCGGGTCAGTGGCAGCAAGTACAGCTGGAAAGCTGGAAGCACCACAATCAGGACATGATCATTAAGCTGAAAGGCGTTGACGATCGTGATGCCGCGAATCTGTTGACCAATTGCGAAATTGTCGTGGATTCCTCGCAGTTGCCGGACCTCGAAGAAGGCGACTACTACTGGAAAGACCTTATCGGTTGCCAGGTAGTCACGACGGAAGGGTACAGCCTCGGTAAAGTCATCGACATGATGGAAACCGGGTCGAACGACGTTCTCGTCGTTAAGGCAAACCTGAAAGATGCGTTCGGTATCAAGGAGCGGTTACTTCCGTTCCTCGATGGGCAGGTTATCAAGAAAGTCGATCTCGCTACTCAAACCATTGAAGTAGATTGGGATCCTGGTTTTTAAACCTCCGGACAAACGGTAATAAACGGCGCTATGTGGATTGGCATAATCAGCCTGTTTCCTGAGATGTTCCGCGCGATTACCGATTACGGGGTAACTGGCCGGGCAGTAAAAAATGGCCTGCTGAGCATCGACAGCTGGAGTCCTCGCGACTTCACGCACGACCGGCACCGTACCGTGGACGACAGGCCCTACGGCGGCGGACCGGGGATGCTAATGATGGTGCAACCCTTGCGGGACGCCATTCACGCAGCGAAAGCCGCGGCAGGCGAGGGCGCAAAGGTGATTTACCTTTCACCTCAGGGACGCAAGCTTGATCAAGCGGGCGTCAGTGAGCTGGCGACGAACGAGAAGTTGATTCTGGTTTGTGGCCGCTACGAAGGGATAGATGAGCGCGTAATTCAGACCGAAATTGACGAAGAATGGTCAATCGGCGATTACGTTCTCAGCGGCGGCGAACTACCCGCCATGACGCTGATTGATTCGGTCGCCAGGTTTATTCCGGGCGTACTCGGTCACGAAGCGTCGGCAACGGAAGATTCCTTTGCCGACGGGTTGCTGGATTGCCCGCACTATACCCGGCCTGAAGTGTTAGAAGGGATGGAAGTACCGCCAGTTTTACTGTCGGGGAACCATGCCGAAATCAGACGCTGGCGCCTGAAGCAGTCGCTGGGCCGTACCTGGCTTAGAAGACCTGAACTTCTGGAAAACCTGGCTCTGACTGAAGAGCAAGCAAAGTTGCTGGCGGAGTTCAAAACTGAACACGCACAACAGCAACATAGACATGATGGGACTGGCGACGCGTAAGCCGCTACCCGAAACATCAGTTTACCCAGGATAAGAGATTAAATTATGAGCAACATTATTAAGCAACTTGAACAAGAGCAGATGAAGCAGGACGTACCTTCCTTCCGTCCGGGTGATACCGTGGAAGTGAAAGTATGGGTTGTTGAAGGTTCCAAAAAACGTCTGCAGGCATTCGAGGGCGTGGTTATCGCTATCCGTAACCGCGGTCTGCACTCTGCATTCACTGTTCGCAAAATCTCCAACGGCGAAGGCGTTGAGCGTGTCTTCCAGACTCACTCTCCGGTAGTTGACAGCATTGCTGTTAAACGTCGTGGTGCTGTACGTAAAGCTAAACTGTACTACCTGCGTGAGCGCACTGGTAAGTCTGCTCGTATCAAAGAGCGTCTTAACTAAGATTCGCTTAAGCGACATCCGATATAAAAAGGGCTGGCCTACGGGCTGGCCCTTTTTTTGTCGCTTTATCGCTTAAACTGAGTGTAAAGAGCAGCTGTTTCCCTTCCCATGCGTTAACCTTTTGCATCCAAATCATTTACAATAAGCCTCCCTTTCTGGAGGTGCAGTGGGCAGCAACATCTTTTATCAGTCCGTGTTTCGTTATCGCGCAGCCATGCTTGCGCTGTTCGCGATCCTGCTGATTGTGGTGGCGCCGCTTATTTCTGTCAGCCTGCAAAAAGACCCGATGAGCGCGATGCCCGGCATGCATCATGAGATGCCGATGGCGGATATGGGTGATATGGCCGATATGCATCAGGACATGCACCACGAGAGGGCTGCCCCTGAACCGATGCCCATGCCGGTCGATCATGCCGAAGCGTGCGGCTACTGCGTTTTGCTGGCGCACGTGCCTGGCCTGCTGCTGGCGCTTGTACTGCTCATCTCCTTTATTCTCCAACGCGTGCGGTTGCCGGTTCCTCGCCCGGTGGCCAGGCACTGGCGTTTTTACCCGCGTCTCTGGCCCGATACCCGCGCACCGCCGCGTCTGTCTGCTTTTTCCTGCTAAAAACCCCTGCGCCCTGGCGCAGCGATAACACTTGCTTTTAAAAAAGGAAAAGTATGACTTCCTGCACCCCGCGCGCGGCATGGCTCAACCTGCTGCGACGCCTTCATTTCTATATTGGTCTGTTTATCGGGCCGTTTATCTTCATCGCCGCGCTGACGGGCACGCTCTATGTCGCAACCCCGCAGCTGGAAAACTGGATCTATCGCGAGGCGCTGTCCGGCGCTACGTCGGGCACGCCTCTGCCGCTGGCGCAGCAAATCGCGGTGGCGGAGCAACAGACCGGCGGTAAGTTGCGCCTCTCTGCGGTGCGTCCGGCATTAACGCCTGGCGAGACGACGCGGGTGATGTTTGCTGACCCGTCGCTTGGTGAGTCGGAGTCGCGCGCCATATTTATCGATCCGGTGACGCTTGCGGTAAAAGGTGACATGACCGTCTATGGCACCAGCGGCATTCTGCCCCTGCGCCAGTGGATAGACTATATGCACCGCTCGCTGCTGCTTGGCGACGTCGGGCGTGTCTACAGCGAACTGGCGGCCTCATGGATGTGGGTGGCGGCGCTCGGCGGTATCGCGCTCTGGTGCCTGACCCGCCCGAAAAGGCGCATGAAAAACGCGTTTCAGAATACACGCCGCCTGCATACGGGCCTCGGCTGGGCGCTGCTCGCCGGTATGCTGCTGTTTTCCGCAACCGGGCTCACCTGGTCGCAGTGGGCAGGCGCGAACGTCGATAAAATGCGCGCCGCGTTTGGCTGGCTGACGCCGCAGGTCAATACGCAACTGCATGGCGGGGCGCAGGAACACGATCCGCATGCGGAGCACCATATGCATCACGGCACGATGGACATGCCAGCGCTGCACATTGATGCGCATCAGTATGACCAGGTATTGCAGGCGGCGAGAACCGCCGGGATCGACGCCCGCAGGCTGGAGATTCGTCCGCCGCGCGAGGCGGGGCGTGCCTGGACGGTAACTGAGATAGACCGGACCTGGCCCACGCAGGTCGATGCCGTTGCAGTGGACGGCGCCACGCTCCAGGTAATCGATATCACACGCTTCGCGGATTACCCGCTGATGGCGAAGCTCACACGCTGGGGCGTCGATTTTCATATGGGCATTCTGTTCGGCCTGCCAAACCAGTTGCTGCTTATCACCTTTGGCATCGCGCTGTGCGTGGCAATTGTGCTTGGCTACCGGCTCTGGTGGTTGCGTCGCCCGCAGGGGCCGTTGGTTAGCCCGGCAGCGACGCTAAGCCAGGGCTGGCTGAATCTGCCTGTTGTCTGGCGCGTGGTGACGCTCGCGGTAGTCATACTGCTGGGGCTGGCGCTGCCGGTCATGGGCATTAGCCTCGTTATAATATTGTTGATGGACTACTGGCGCTGGCGGCAGGGGCGTAGCGAACCGGTCGTTGAGAAAGGGCAATAATAACAGGGCGGGGAAACCCGCCTTTTCTTATTATGGAAAGTAATCATTACACGCTCATGCCCGTTGCTCGCCATTTATTTTCTTATTGTAAACTTATCGGTACGTTTTATGGATTGAAATCTTTACCATCTGTGATATTGTTAAATCCTCCTCGCAGAGGAAAACTATCGCAACGAGCAAACTTACAGGATCGCCATCATGCAAAAAGACGCGCTGAATAACGTTCATATCGCCGATGAACAGGTATTAATCACTCCGGATCAACTCAAAGCCCAGTTCCCGCTGACCGTTGAACAGGAGGCGCAGATTGCGCGCTCTCGCCAGACCATTTCCGATATTATCGCTGGTCGCGATCCGCGCCTGCTGGTGGTGTGTGGACCTTGCTCGATCCACGATCCTGAAGCCGCGATGGAGTATGCTCGTCGATTTAAAGCCCTGTCTGAACAGGTCAGCGATAGTCTTTACCTTGTCATGCGCGTCTATTTTGAAAAGCCCCGTACCACGGTTGGCTGGAAAGGGCTGATTAACGATCCGCATATGGATGGCTCGTTTGATGTGGAAGCGGGGCTGAAGATCGCGCGCCGCCTGCTGGTGGATCTGGTGAGCCTTGGCCTGCCGCTCGCGACCGAAGCGCTCGATCCGAACAGTCCGCAATACTTAGGCGATCTCTTTAGCTGGTCCGCGATTGGCGCGCGTACCACGGAATCGCAGACGCACCGCGAAATGGCGTCCGGCCTCTCAATGCCGGTCGGTTTTAAAAACGGTACGGACGGCAGCCTTGCGACTGCGATTAACGCGATGCGCGCCGCCGCGATGCCGCACCGCTTTGTCGGCATCAACCAGGCAGGCCAGGTGTGCCTGTTGCAAACCCAGGGCAACCCGGATGGCCACGTGATCCTGCGCGGCGGCAAAGCGCCGAACTACAGCCCGGCGGATGTCGCGCAGTGTGAAAAAGAGATGGCGCAGGCGGGTCTGCGTCCGGCGCTGATGATTGACTGCAGCCACGGCAACTCGAACAAAGACTACCGCCGCCAGCCGGGCGTCGCGGAATCCGCGGTGGCGCAGATTAAAGACGGCAACCGTTCTATTATTGGTCTGATGATTGAAAGCCACCTTCACGAAGGCAATCAGTCTTCCGAACAGCCGCGCAGCGCCATGAAATACGGCGTATCGGTTACCGACGCCTGCATTAGCTGGGAAACCACCGAGGCGCTCCTGCGCGAGCTTCATCAGGATTTGCGAGGGGCGCTGGCGGCGCGCCTGGCGTAAGGGGTTTAACGATGGTGGCTGAACTGACCGCGCTGCGCGATCAAATTGATGAAGTGGATAAGGCGCTGCTGGGGCTGCTGGCGCGCCGTCTGGAGCTGGTGGCGGAAGTGGGCGAAGTAAAAAGCCGCTACGGGCTGCCGATTTATGTGCCGGAGCGCGAAGCATCTATGCTGGCGTCGCGTCGTCATGAGGCCGAAACGCTCGGCGTGCCGCCGGATCTTATTGAAGATGTGTTGCGGCGCGTGATGCGGGAATCGTACTCCAGCGAGAACGATAAAGGCTTTAAAACGCTTAACCCGGCGCTGCGCCCGGTGGTGATTGTCGGCGGCGGCGGCCAGATGGGCCAGCTGTTTGAAAAAATGCTCACGCTTTCCGGCTACCGGGTGCGCATTCTGGAGCAGCAGGACTGGCCACAGGCGCAGACGCTGTGTGCTGACGCCGGAATGGTGATTGTCAGTGTGCCGGTGCACCTGACCGAAGCGATTATCCGCAAGCTGCCCGTGCTGCCGCAGGATTGCGTGCTGGTCGATTTAACCTCGGTGAAAAACGTACCGCTGCAGGCGATGCTGGAAGCGCACTCAGGCCCGGTACTGGGCCTGCACCCGATGTTCGGGCCGGACAGCGGCAGCCTCGCTAAACAGGTGGTGGTCTACTGCGATGGCCGCATGCCGGAGGCGTACCAGTGGTTCCTTGAGCAAATTCAGGTCTGGGGCGCGCGGCTGCACCGCATCAGCGCGGTCGAGCACGATCAAAACATGGCGTTTATTCAGGCGCTGCGCCATTTTGCGACGTTTGCCTACGGCCTGCATCTGGCCGAAGAAAACGTACAGCTGGAGCAACTGCTGGCGCTCTCCTCGCCGATTTACCGGCTGGAACTGGCGATGGTGGGCCGCCTGTTTGCGCAGGACCCGCAGCTCTACGCCGACATTATTATGTCGTCGCCGGGCAATCTGGCGCTGATTAAGCGTTACTACCAGCGGTTTGGCGAGGCGATTGGCCTGCTGGAGCAGGGCGATAAGCGTGCGTTTATCGACAGCTTCCGGAAAGTTGAACACTGGTTCGGCGATTATGCGAAACGATTCCAGCAGGAGAGCCGCGCGCTGTTGCGCCAGGCAAACGACAGCCGCCAGTAACGCAAAATCCGCTTATACTCAAAAGCCAGCAGGCCAGTTCCGCTGGCTTTTTTTATGGCGAAAAAGGATGAACGAAATGGCGCAACCGCAGCTGTTGTTTGATTACACCGGCCATCTGCCGGAATGCCCGACCTGGGACGCGCAGGAGCAGGCGCTCTACTGGGCCGATATCCTGGAGCAGGAGATCCATCGCTACCAGCCGCAAAGCGGCGAACACCGCGTCTGGCAATTCCCGGAAGAGGTGGGATGCTTCGCGCTGCGTGAGAAGGGCGGCTTTATCGTCGCGCTGCGCAGCGGCATCTGGCTTGCTGACGAGCGGGGCATTCTGGGGCAGAAGATTTGCGATAACCCCAATAACCCGGCGCTGGCGCGCTTTAACGACGGCGGCACCGACCACGACGGACGCTTTTACGCGGGCACCTTCTGGGCTCCCGGTGATTATAAAGGCGCGCTGCTGGTGCGTGTAGATAATGATTTGAGCGCGCATGTGATCCAGAGCGATATTCACGGCGCGAATGGCCTTGCCTTCAGCCCTGACAGACGCTGGATGTATACCTCCGATACGCCGAAAGGCGTGATTTACCGCACGCCGCTTGATGAGCTCGGCGAGCCGGGCAAACGCGAGATTTTTAAAACCTTTGGCGAAGGCGAAGGCATTCCTGATGGCGCGGCGCTGGATGTGGAAGGCTGCTACTGGACGGCGATGTATGACGGTCACCGTATCGCGCGGTTTTCGCCAGATGGCGAGCAGCTTGAGGAGTATCGCCTGCCGGTGCGCTGCCCGACGATGGTCTGTTTTGGCGGCCCGGAGATGAAAACGCTCTATATCACCACCACGCGGGAAAATATGGATCTGGAGGAGCTGGAGAAGTTTCCGCTTTCAGGCGCGCTCTTTACGCTTGAGGTCAGCGTCGCAGGCCTGCCGAAGCCGCGATTCAAAGGATAAAAAAACGGCCGGATGCCCGGCCGCTTCTGATTATGCCGGGTTGACCGGCACCACATTTTCACTCGGGTAACAGCCCAGCACTTTCATCGACCGGGTGATCTCCACAAGCTCTTTCAGCGCCTGCTGCATCGCCGCATCGTGGAGGTTCGCCTGGATATCCAGATAGAACATCTCTTCCCACGGGTTGCCGTTAATCGGGCGCGATTCGAGCTTCGTCATAATCAGATTGTGATTACGCAGCACCAGCAATGCCTCAACCAGCGCGCCAGCCTGCTGCCCGGTGGCGATTAACAGCGTGGTTTTCGCCGGTACCTGATCGGATACGTTGATAGCCTTGCGGGCCAGCACCACAAAGCGGGTGATGTTTTGCGTCTGGTTGGCGAGATTGCGCTCCAGCACCTGTAAACCGTAGAGCGCACCGCCCGCTTCACTGCCGAGCGCGGCAACATACGGAGAGCTGGCGTGCGCCACTTTTTCCATCGCGGCGGCGGTGCTTTCGCAATATTCGATTTTCCAGTTCGGGTAGCGCTTGAGGAACTGGCTGCACTGCTGGAACGGCTGCGGATGGCTGTAGACGGTTTCGATTTTCTCAAGCGTGGTGGAGGTGGAGACCAGCACGCAGTGATCGATAGGCAGTGTCAGCTCGCCGACAATCGACAGGCTGGTGTGTTGCAGCAGATCGTAGACATCGTTAATCGCGCCGGAGCTGGTGTTTTCAATCGGCACGACGGCGTAATCGGCCTGGCCTGTCTCCACCTGATTAAAGATATCGTGAAATTTTGCGCAGCCGCTTTCGATGAAGTGATCGAAATGGCGAGCCGCGTACTGGCGGGCGGCCAGGTGCGAGTAAGAGCCTTTCGGGCCGAGAAACGCGATGCGGGCGGAGTGCGGGTTGGTCTGGTTAAGATGCTGCTGGAGTAGCGCTTGCTGGGTAAGAACGGAGTCTTCGATGATCAGCTGAAAAAGCCGGGTGATGTAGTGCGCGTCGAGATGGTGAGTTTTGCCAAGGCTAATTAACCGCTCCAGTAAATCTCGCTCGCGATCGATATCCCTGACCGGACGATGGGTGGCGAGTTTCGCTTTGCCTACCTCAACCGCCAGCGCCCGGCGTTGCGCCAGCAGGGCGAGTAATTGTTCATCCAGCGCGCTGATTTTATCGCGCAGGGCCAGCAACGGGTTTTCCGCAGTCATAACGCCACCTTGTGTATAGCCATAAAAAAGGCCCCCCGGAGTGGGAGGCCTGTTAGTTCGTCTTCGCTTGCTTTCTGTACGACGACACGCCTCCCGTTCAGGGGAAGGTAAAAAAGAAAGCGAAGAAAAACGCGTGTTGCTTCATGAGAGATTCCTTAATAAGCATACCGGTAAAGTACCCGCACCCTTTTTGTTCTGTCAATAAAAAACGCGCCCGAAGGCGCGTGATAAAAGATGACGCTGATGTTTTTACTCTTCTTCTTCGACTTCGGCGAAGTTGGCGTCTTTAACGGAGCCTGTGGTGCGGCGGGCCTCGCCTTTGTGTTGCACCTTGTTCAGTTGCCTTTCCAGCTTGTTAATGAGTTCGTTAATGGCCGTGTACATATCTTCATGTTTGGCGCTGGCGACCAGATGGCCGTTAGGCGTATTGATGGTGGCGTCCGCGACGAACCCCTGGGGCTCTTTAGATAAAATGATATGCGGATTAATCAGATGAGTTTGCCATTTTTCAAGTTTGGCGAGACGGTCGGCGACGTGCTGGCGGATAGCGGGGGTGATTTCCATCTGTTTGCTGGTAATGTTCATTGTCATAAATGTTACCTCTTGTCTTTCCCGTCTTGGTAACTTCAGCATAACCGCCCCAGCGTCAATTTGCGTGATTCAGATCACTTTATTTTGTCACTTTTTGTCAATAAAACGTTTTTGTGAGTCAGGACAGGAAGAGGGCGGATTTCGCTTGTCGGCCTCGTTAAAAGCGGTCATAGTTGATGAGTTAACTCCACCGCCTTCTCTGTTTAAACCTTCATCAAATCCGTTTTTATGCCTCTTTTTTGGTCCGTATACCTTTTTTAAGAGCTCCTCGAAAGGCGCAGCTTCGGCAATAATGCGTCACTCATACCTGCCTAAATGCACGGCTCTTTACGTAAAAAGGATTGTTATGAAAGCCACCTTTCGGCTGACGGCGCTTCGTCGTCTCGCGCTCTGTGTGACGCTCGCCTGTGGCGCTGCACCTGCCATCGGCGCGTCATTTGACTGTGATAAAGCGGGCACGCCTGTTGAACACGCCATCTGCCAGCAAACGTCGCTCGGCGAACTCGACAGCAAAATCAGCGACAGCTACCTGCGCGCGACAAGCAGCATGACCGCACAGGACGCCGCGGCGTTACGCACGGAGCAGCGCGCGTGGCTTAAAACGCGCAACGCCTGTGCGGGTAACGCGAGTGAACTTAACGCGTGTCTTATGGCGACCATGAAACCCCGCGCTGAACAGCTTGAGCGTATCGCGCGCCGCGCCACCCACGATTTCGATGCCGCGGTCAGTCTTATCCCTGCTTCACCGGCGACCGCCGCGGATAAGCTGCGCCAGTATCAGACGCCGCTCGCCTCCGCATGGCTGGTCTATCTCAACCGTTTCGTACCCGCCAGCGGCGTGACGGCGCAGGAGGCCAGTAAGCGTCATCAGATGGCGCTGGACGGGCTTAAGGATGATGATTTCGCCTGGTCGGTGATGAAAGATATCGACAGCGACCCGAAAGAGGGCAAAGACCGGGCGGTGCTGACGCTGCTGCGTATGAATATCGAAAGGCTGGATTACGAAAACGATAGCGATCGCCCGTACGTCCACTGCTTTATTTTCCCGGCGCAGGGGCAGGCCGCTTATGAAGCGTTTGGGGCGCTGTATGGTTCATCACGCGATGGCGCAGCGCCAGTTTGTGCCCCTCAGGCTGCAATTTTCAGTACGCCCGCCTGGAAAGCGCTCGACGATGCGTTTTCCGATGCGCTGAGCAAAGCGAGTGAAGGTGCCGGGACGATTCAGCATGCCAGCTATGCGGACTGGCGTATTTTTGAGCTGCACGTGACCGTTAAGCCGGAGGATTACCTCAACCCTTCCGAACCGGCTCAAAAACCGCGGGAGTCGGAAAAAGAGATCCGCGAGTGGAAAGACGAAGCGGCCTGGCCAAAAGCGCAGCGTGAAAAAGTGCTGGCGGCGCTTGAGCCTGCGCGTCAGGCAACGGCACAGTGGTTGCAAAACGATCGCGGCTTTACGCCCGAAAACGCCCGTAAAGCGGCAGATAACATCGTCCGCGAGTGGCTGGATGACCGCGTTACCTTTATTGACGGATCGACGTGGACCGGTGAGTAACGTCATAAAAAAAGCCAGCCCGCCGGGCTGGCTTTTTACGCTGATGTAAGGATCAGGAACCGGTGTTATTCGCGGCGATAATTTTCGCCACTTTATCCGCCTGCGCGTTGAGCTGCAGCTCGCGATAGGCGTTTTCCATCAGGCCCAGCCCTTCATGGGTCGCCTGGGTATCCGGATAATCACGCAGCATACCTTCCACACGGTTCACAACGGCCACCCACGCGCCGCGTTTGGTGTAATATTGCGCAACGGAAAGCTCATATTTCGACAGACGGTCTTTCAGGTAGACCAGACGTTTGGTGGCGTCGGTAGCGTACTGGCTCTGCGGGTAACCACGAACCAGCTTCGAGAAGTCGCGGAACGCGTCGCGCGCATGCTGCGGATCGCGGTCGCTGCGATCGACGCCGAAGAAGCCCTGCAGCGCACTGTCATCCAGCGCCATATTGGTCAGGCCGCGCATGTAGATAACGTAGTCGATATTCGGGTGGGTCGGGTTAAGGCGAATAAAGCGGTCAATAGCGGCCTGGGCCAGCGGCAGATCGGCGTTTTTATAATAGGCGTAGATCAGATCCAGCTGTACCTGCTGAGAATATGGGCCAAACGGATAACGGTTATCTAACGCTTCCAGTTGCGTTATTGCCGCTTTCCAGTTACCGTCCTGCAGCTTTTGCTGCGCAGTCGCGTAGATCTCTGAAGGCGGATTATCGGGCACCTCTTCCTTAGAACCGGAGCAGCCCGCCAAAGCCAGGCTCAACGTGGCGGCTGCCACCAGATATTTCATGCGCGTCATGACGTTTTGACTTTCCTCAGATGTTATGCGGGAGTTTCACTGTTCCAGCTCCCGATTAAGACCAGCTACAATAGCACACTATATTAAACGGCAAAGCCGTAAAACCCAACGTTAACGAAGAAGCTGTATATGGCACAACGAGTACAACTCACCGCAACGGTGTCCGAGTCACAACTCGGTCAACGCTTAGATCAGGCTTTGGCCGAATTGTTCCCGGATTATTCACGTTCACGCATAAAAGAATGGATCCTCGACCAGCGCGTGCTGGTAAACGGCCAGATGTGCGATACGCCGAAAGAGAAAGTGTTGGGTGGGGAACGTGTCGCCATCAATGCTGAAATCGAAGAAGAAGCGCGCTTTGAGCCGCAGGATATCCCGCTCGATATCGTTTATGAAGATGACGATATTCTGGTTATCAACAAACCGCGCGATCTGGTGGTTCATCCGGGCGCCGGCAACCCGGACGGCACTGTGCTTAACGCGCTGCTGCACTATTATCCGCCTATCGCGGATGTGCCGCGCGCGGGTATCGTGCATCGTCTGGATAAAGACACGACCGGCCTGATGGTTGTCGCGAAAACCGTTCCGGCGCAGACTCGTCTGGTTGAAGCGCTGCAGCTGCGTGAAATCACCCGCGAATATGAAGCGGTGGCGATTGGACATATGACGGCGGGCGGTACGGTCAGCGAGCCCATCAGCCGCCACCCGACCAAACGCACCCATATGTCGGTGCATCCGATGGGTAAACCGGCGGTAACGCACTACCGCATCATGGAGCATTTTCGGATTCACACCCGCCTGCGTTTGCGTCTGGAAACCGGCCGTACGCACCAGATCCGCGTACATATGGCGCACATCACCCATCCGCTGGTGGGCGATCAGCTGTACGGCGGCCGTCCGCGTCCGCCGAAAGGCGCGAGTGAAGCATTTATTCAGGCGCTGCGTAAGTTCGATCGCCAGGCGCTGCACGCGACCATGCTGCGTCTTTATCACCCCATCAGCGGTATTCTGATGGAGTGGCATGCGCCTATTCCGCAGGACATGGTTGATCTTATCGACGCGCTGCGCGCTGATTTCGAAGCCCATAAAGACGACTTGGACTGGTTATGAAACTGATTACTCCGCAGTGGCCGCTGCCTTCGGGCGTTGCGGCCTGTAGCTCAACCCGCCACGGCGGCGTCAGCCTGCCGCCTTACGACGCCTTAAATCTGGGCGCACACTGCGGGGATAATCCTGAACATGTCGAAGAAAACCGTCGCCGCTTTTATCAGGCGGCGAATTTCCCTTCATCGCCCGTCTGGCTTGAGCAGGTTCACGGTAAGGATGTCCTTCATCTCGACGGCGGGCCGTATGCCTCTAAGCGCGCAGATGCCTCTTATACCCGTGAGCGGGGAACGGTCTGCGCGGTGATGACCGCCGACTGCCTGCCGGTGCTGTTTTGCGAGGCGTCCGGCACGGAAGTGGCCGCAGCGCATGCAGGCTGGCGTGGGCTGTGCGAAGGCGTGCTCGAAGAGACCGTCGCCTGTTTTCGCGCGCCGCCCGCTACTATTCAGGCCTGGCTTGGCCCGGCGATTGGCCCGCAGGCTTTTGAAGTTGGTCCGGAAGTGCGCGAGGCGTTTATCGCTAAAGATCCAGCGGCTGCAGCTGCTTTTCGCCCGCACGGCGAGAAATATTTCGCCGATATCTATCTGCTGGCGCGCCAGCGTCTCGCGAAGATGGGCGTGACCGCCGTTTATGGCGGTGAGCGCTGTACGCATAGCGAAAGCCACGATTTTTTCTCGTATCGCCGCGACAGAACGACAGGTCGTATGGCAAGTTTCATTTGGCTGATATAACCTATTGAATCAAGACGATCCGGTACGGATAACTGACGCTCTACATAATTAAGGTCATTAACCTTGAATAATTGAGGGATGACCTCATTTAATCTCCAGTAGCAATTTTGACCTGTTATGGGAGGAGTTATGCGTCTGGATCGTCTTACCAATAAATTCCAGCTTGCTCTTGCCGATGCCCAGTCACTCGCACTGGGGCACGACAACCAGTTTATCGAACCCCTTCACCTCATGAGCGCCCTGCTAAATCAGGAAGGCGGTTCCGTTCGTCCTTTGCTGACATCCGCAGGCGTTAATGCCGGGAAGTTACGCACCGATCTCGACCAGGCGCTGAGCCGCCTGCCGCAGGTGGAAGGCACCGGCGGCGACGTTCAGCCGTCGCAGGATCTTGTGCGGGCACTGAATCTCTGCGACAAGCTGGCGCAGAAACGGGGCGACAATTTTATTTCCTCAGAGCTGTTTGTTCTGGCGGCGCTGGAGTCGCGCGGAACGCTTGCGGATTTACTTAAAGCCGCGGGCGCCACGACCGCGAACGTCACACAAGCGATTGAAAATATGCGCGGAGGCGAAACCGTGAACGATCAGGGTGCCGAAGATCAGCGGCAGGCACTGAAAAAATATACCGTCGATCTGACCGAGCGTGCCGAGCAGGGCAAGCTCGATCCGGTCATTGGCCGCGATGAAGAAATCCGTCGTACGATTCAGGTACTGCAACGTCGTACCAAAAACAACCCGGTACTGATTGGTGAGCCTGGCGTCGGTAAAACCGCGATAGTCGAAGGGCTGGCGCAGCGTATCGTTAATGGCGAAGTGCCGGAAGGCCTGAAAGGGCGTCGGGTGCTGGCGCTCGATATGGGCGCGCTGGTGGCCGGTGCGAAATACCGCGGCGAATTCGAAGAGCGTCTGAAAGGCGTACTGAACGATCTGTCGAAACAGGAAGGCAACGTCATCCTGTTTATCGATGAGCTGCATACTATGGTCGGCGCGGGTAAAGCCGATGGCGCGATGGATGCGGGCAACATGCTCAAACCGGCGCTGGCGCGCGGTGAGCTGCACTGCGTAGGTGCCACGACGCTTGATGAATATCGCCAGTACATTGAAAAAGACGCCGCGCTGGAGCGCCGTTTCCAGAAAGTGTTTGTCGCCCAGCCGTCGGTGGAAGATACCATTGCGATTCTGCGTGGCCTGAAAGAGCGCTATGAGCTGCATCACCATGTGCAGATAACCGACCCGGCGATTGTCGCGGCGGCGACGCTGTCGCACCGTTATATTGCCGACCGCCAGTTGCCGGATAAAGCCATTGACCTTATCGATGAAGCAGCGTCCAGCATTCGTATGCAGATTGACTCGAAGCCAGAGGAACTTGACCGCCTCGACCGCCGCATTATTCAGCTCAAGCTGGAACAGCAGGCGCTGATGAAAGAGTCTGACGAGGCCAGTAAAAAACGCCTCGATATGCTGAACGATGAGCTGTCGGATAAAGAGCGTCAGTATTCTGAACTGGAAGAAGAGTGGAAAGCGGAAAAAGCCTCACTCTCCGGTACGCAGACCATTAAAGCAGAGCTGGAGCAGGCGAAAATCGCCATTGAGCAGGCGCGCCGCGTGGGTGACCTGGCACGAATGTCTGAACTGCAGTACGGCAAAATCCCGGAGCTTGAGAAACAGCTCGCCGCCGCTACGCAGTCGGAAGGCAAAACGATGCGGCTGCTGCGAAATAAAGTCACTGACGCGGAAATCGCCGAAGTGCTGGCGCGCTGGACCGGTATTCCGGTCTCCCGCATGATGGAGAGCGAGCGCGATAAGCTTCTGCGTATGGAGCAGGATCTGCATCAGCGTGTGATCGGCCAGGATGAGGCGGTCGAAGCGGTGTCGAATGCTATTCGCCGTAGCCGCGCCGGGCTTTCCGATCCGAACCGTCCGATTGGGTCGTTCCTGTTCCTCGGGCCGACCGGGGTGGGGAAAACTGAACTCTGCAAAGCGCTGGCTAACTTTATGTTCGACAGCGACGATGCGATGGTGCGTATCGATATGTCCGAGTTTATGGAGAAACACTCGGTGTCGCGTCTGGTTGGCGCACCTCCGGGATATGTCGGCTATGAAGAGGGCGGTTATCTGACCGAAGCGGTTCGCCGCCGTCCTTATTCCGTCATTCTGCTGGATGAAGTGGAAAAAGCGCACCCTGATGTGTTCAACATTCTTCTGCAGGTGCTGGATGATGGACGTCTGACGGACGGGCAGGGCAGAACGGTCGATTTCCGTAATACTGTGGTCATCATGACGTCTAACCTGGGTTCCGATCTGATTCAGGAGCGTTTCGGCGCGCTGGATTACGCGAGCATGAAAGAGCTGGTGATGGGCGTGGTCGGGCAGAGCTTCCGCCCGGAATTCATCAACCGTATTGATGAAGTGGTGGTATTCCATCCGTTAGGACAGAAACACATTGCCTCTATTGCGCAGATCCAGTTGCAGCGGCTTTATCAGCGTCTGGAAGACCGGGGGTACGCGGTGCATATCTCGGATGACGCGCTGCAGTTGCTTGGTGAGAACGGCTACGACCCGGTTTATGGCGCGCGTCCGTTGAAACGTGCGATTCAGCAGCAGATTGAAAACCCGCTGGCCCAGCAAATCCTCTCCGGTGAGTTGGTGCCCGGTAAAACTATCGAGCTTATCGTGCGCGACAACCATATTGTCGCTGTGCAGTAACTCGCAAAAAATGAAAAACGGGCCCTGCGAGGCTCGTTTTTGTTTATAAACCAGGCAATGATGGTGATTCTTCAGTCGTTCTGCCTGGAAAATGAACGATCGGAATTTTTTTTAAAATTTCCTCTTGTCAGCTGAGAAGAACTCCCTATAATGCGCCTCCACTGACACGGCACAACGGCAAACGAGCCGGCCCGTCAGGCAGACGAAAGCGAAAATAAACGCTTGACTCTGAAAGAGGAAAGCGTAATATACGCCACCTCGCGACAGCAGGCTGAGTGCCGCGTCGCACCGCTCTTTAACAATTTATCAGACAATCTGTGTGGGCACTCGGGGCACTGATATCTTAACGTCTTCGGACGATAAATGAATATCAAGTCTCAAGTGAACAACAGTTAATTCATTACGAACTAACAGTTTAATTCTTTGAGCATCAGACTTTTAATTGAAGAGTTTGATCATGGCTCAGATTGAACGCTGGCGGCAGGCCTAACA